>NZ_JBHTJV010000014.1:0-505 GCF_042676045.1 Pseudahrensia aquimaris
TGAATAGCCCCGAGTTTCTTAGACACCCTCGGCGTTCATTTTCTGCTGTCGTTCGAAGTCGACGGGTGACAGCATCCCGTTTCTCGCATGTTTCCTTTTCGGGTTGTAGAACATCTCGATGTAATCGAACACATCGCGCCTTGCTTCTTCGCGGCTGCTGTAGGTTCGCCGCCTGATACGTTCGCGTTTGAGCAGGTTGAAGAAGCTCTCTGCGACCGCATTATCGTGGCAGTTTCCACGTCGGCTCATCGAGTGCTGCAGATTGTGCTGGCGAAGGAATGATGCCCAATCAATGCTGGTGAACTGTGAGCCTTGGTCCGAGTGAATCAGCACTCGTTGTGTTGGTTTGCGCCGCCACACGGCCATCAGCAGCGCTTGCAATACGACGTCGGTTGTCTGTCTGCTCTGAACTGACCAACCGACCACACGCCGCGAGAATAGATCAATGACGACTGCTAGGTAGGCAAACCCCTCGTTGGTCTTGATATAGGTTATGTCCGTCACC
>NZ_JBHTJV010000015.1:0-560 GCF_042676045.1 Pseudahrensia aquimaris
AAGCCACAGGCACGCCCGCCCGCGGCACGCTGGCCCCAGCACCCGCCGCCTTCTCAATCCCCATCGCACCCGCACCCGGCATAGAGATCACAAAAGTGGCGGACAAAACCGTCGATGCGATTGAAGGCGATGTGATCACCTATACCTACACGCTGCGCAATACGGGCAATGTAACGCTCGACAGTGTGGCACCCACCGACAACCATGTTGCCGCTGGAACGCTCGGCCCGATCACCCCGGCGGCGGTGACATTGGAACCGGGTGACGAGCAGGTCTTCACTGCCAGCTACACGGTTCTTCAGGCGGATATCGACGCTGGAACCGCGATCACAAACACGGCAACCGCCAACGCCACCCCGCGCAATGGAACACTGACTCCACCAACCGCCGACGCACAGGTTTCGGTAAGTGCATCGACCCCCACGCTGACCATCACGAAGACGCCGTCTGTTTTGTCTGATGCTGATGTTGGGGATACGGTGACGTATACGTATGAGGTTGTGAACACTGGGAACATCACGATTGATGATGTGCTTCCGGTTGATGCTCATAATGGGGCG
>NZ_JBHTJV010000016.1:0-655 GCF_042676045.1 Pseudahrensia aquimaris
TGTGCTTGATCTTCTGGGCAATGACGATGATCCGGACGGTGACAATGCGAACCTGACGATCACGGAGATCGACGGTCAGCCGATCCAGCCGGGCGAGACGGTTGATGTTGCCAACGGCACGGTGACGCTGAACGACGACGGAACGGTAACGTTCACGCCGGAAGACGGCTTCACGGGCGATGCGGTGTTTGAGTACACGGTTGAGGACGAAGACGGCCTGACGGACACAGGCACTGTGACGGTTGCGGTGTCTGACAACACGGTTGATGCGGTCGATGACGACGCAACGACAGACTTCAACACGCCTGTGGCGATTGATGTTCTGGGCAATGACACGGATCCGGAAGGCGATACGTTCGAGGTCACGGACTTCGATGGTACGTCTGCCAACGGCGGCACGATCACCGAGAACGCCGATGGCACGCTGAACTACACGCCAGCTGACGGCTTTGAAGGCACGGACACGTTCGAATACACGATCACGGACGCCAACGGTAACACCGACACGGCGACGGTTACGGTGACAGTGGGTGAAGACCCGAACACGCCGCCGGACGCGGATTCCGACTTTGCCGATACGCCGGTAAACACGCCTGTGATCATTGACGTGCTCAACAACGACATGGATGCCGATGGTGACACGCTGACGGTGACC
>NZ_JBHTJV010000017.1:0-746 GCF_042676045.1 Pseudahrensia aquimaris
AGCGTAACCCGCACCTGATTGCTGCCGTTGCCGCTGACGGAGAAGTCGCTGAACGCCGTGGCGATATCCGAATAGAAGCGCAGATAATCCAAACCATCCTGATAATCGTGGATCGTGTCCTGTCCGAACTCGGCTTCGGTGAAGCGGAACTGATCGCGGCCGGAACCACCACGCAGATCGTCGTTGCCCGTGCCGCCGTGGATCGTATCACGGCCTGACCCGCCGCGCAGATCATCGTTGCCCGCATCACCGCGCATGTAGTCGGTGTTGTTGGAACCCCATAACCGATCGTCACCGCCATCGCCTGCAAAGCGTGCGCGACCGTTCGGATCGGCCTTCATGATATCGCCTGCGCTGGACGAGCCGATGAAGGTTTCGATGGAGGCGAAAAAGTCGCCCTCTATGGCGTATCCGTTGAGGTCTTGGTCGTTGAGATAGAGCCGGACCTGCTCGCTGGTTCCACGGGCATCGAAGACATCGAAATTGTTGCCGCCGGAATATGTATCGGCCCCGCCCTCATCGATGAGAAAGCGATCTTTGCCGACATTGCCCTCCAGGCGATTATCGCCCGCATTGCCCTTGCCGACATGGTTGCCCGCATCGACAAATGTCAGACGCTCCACATGGTCGGGCAGCGTGTAGCTGGACAGACCATCAACGAACACGCGGTCGTAGCCTTCCTCGGACAGTTCAACCACAACATCGCCTGCGTCTTCGACATGGTATTGATCGTTACCAGAGCCGCC
>NZ_JBHTJV010000018.1:0-748 GCF_042676045.1 Pseudahrensia aquimaris
TGAATAGCCCCTAGATTTGTAGACACCTTCTTCCCTAATTTTGAGGCAAGGAGGCCATTATGGGCAAAGCCAATTTCAGTGACGATTTCAAGCGTGATGCGGTGCACCAGATTGTTGATCGGGGGTATCCGGTTGCGGAGGTTTCGAAGCGGCTGGGTGTCAGCCCGCACTCGCTTTACAACTGGGTGAAGAAGTTCTCGAAGCCAGATCAACCTCATTCGAGCGACGAACAGTCAGCCGAGATACGGCGATTGAAGAATGAGCTGCTGCGCGTCACCGAGGAGCGCGACATTTTAAAAAAGGCCACCGCGTACTTCGCGCGAGATGCAAAGTGAAGTACGCGTTTGTGGTCCAGCATCGTCCGTCGTTTTCGGTACGTGCGATGTGCCGTTGTCTTCGCATCCATCCCAGCGGGTTCTATGCTTGGTTGAAGAGCCCACTGAGCAATCGGGCGCAGGAAGACGAGCGTCAGACAAAGCTTATCAAGTCTGCATGGAATGATAGCGGCAAGGTCTACGGCTACCGCAAGCTGCATGATGATCTACTGGATCGGGGCGAGACGTGCTGTCCCAACCGTGTAGCGCGACTGGCTTCTCTTGCCGGTATCAAGGCCCAGATTGGCTACAAGCGCCGTCCCGGATCGTATGGCGGAAAGCCGTCTGTGGTTGTCGATAATACGCTGGCGCGCCAATTCGATGTTGCTGCGCCAGACACCGCTTGGGTGACGGACATAACCTATATCAAGACC
>NZ_JBHTJV010000019.1:0-769 GCF_042676045.1 Pseudahrensia aquimaris
CAGGTTCGCATTGTCACCGTCCGGATCATCGTCATTGCCCAGAAGATCAAGCACAACCGGCGTATCGTTGTCGGTCGTACCCGTGTCGTCCTCGGCAACCGGAGGCAAGGCGGACTCGAGCACGCAGATTGTCACCGTTGCAGTATCTGTCGCACCAAACTCGTCCGTGATTGTGTATTCGAACGTGTCTTCACCTTCAAAGCCGGCAGCAGGCGTGTAAGTCAGCGTACCGTCAGCATTCTCGGTGATCGTACCACCGTTGGCAGACGTAGAATCGAAGTCGGTCACCGTGAACGTGTCACCCTCCGGATCGTTGTCGTTCGCCAGAACATCAATCACGAGCGGTGTTTCGAATTCCGCGTTTCGAGCATCATCCACCGCATTCGTCGTGTTTTCGTCAACGTGGACGGAAACAGTCGCCGTATCGGTGTTACCTTTGGCATCCGTGATTGTGTATTCGAATGTGTCTGAACCAGAGAAGCCTGGAGCTGGCGTGTAAACCAATTCACCATCGGCGTTCTGCGTGACCGTGCCACCATTGGCGGTCGTCGTATCGAAGTCGGTGACTTCAAACGTGTCACCATCCGGATCGACATCGTTGTCCAATACCGGGATCGTGACAGGCGTATCCTGACGCGTACCAATATCATCATCGACCGCATCAACCGTGTTGTCAGAGACAGCAACCGTCACAGAACCTGTGTCCGTCAGGCCGTCTTCGTCCTCAACCGTGTAGTCGAACGTAGCATCGCCCGTGAAGCCGTCTTCC
>NZ_JBHTJV010000020.1:0-887 GCF_042676045.1 Pseudahrensia aquimaris
ACCGAACCAGGCTTACACAGAACCTGACCGCGCTCGACGTTTTCACGGTCGATACCACGGATCAGTGCGCCGATGTTGTCGCCTGCTTCCCCACGGTCGAGGAGCTTGCGGAACATTTCAACGCCCGTGCAGGTCGTTTTCTGCGTGTCTTTGATGCCAACGATTTCAATCTCGTCACCAACATTGATCACACCGCGCTCAACGCGACCCGTCACAACCGTACCGCGACCGGAAATCGAGAACACGTCCTCGATTGGCATCAGGAACGAAAGATCAACCGGACGCTCTGGCTGCGGGATGTAGCTATCAACAGCAGCCATCAACTCGCGAATGGCGTTCTCGCCGATTTCTGGATCGCGGCCTTCAACGGCTGCAAGAGCCGAGCCTTTGACGATTGGAATTTCGTCGCCGGGGAATTCGTAGGTGTCGAGCAGCTCGCGCACTTCCATTTCCACCAGTTCCAGAAGCTCTTCATCGTCAACCTGATCAACCTTGTTCAAGAACACGACAAGTGCCGGCACGCCGACCTGACGGGCAAGCAGGATGTGCTCGCGGGTCTGGGGCATCGGGCCATCGGCTGCGGAGCAAACCAGAATACCACCATCCATTTGCGCAGCACCGGTGATCATGTTTTTCACATAGTCAGCGTGGCCGGGGCAATCGACGTGGGCGTAGTGACGGGCATCCGTCTCATACTCAACGTGAGCGGTCGAAATGGTGATGCCGCGGGCTTTCTCTTCCGGCGCACCATCAATCTCGTCATACGCTTTAAAGTCGCCAAAATATTTCGTAATCGCCGCCGTCAGCGTCGTCTTGCCATGGTCAACGTGACCAATCGTGCCGATGTTACAATGCGGCTTGGTGCGTTCAAATTTTTCCTTAGCCAT
>NZ_JBHTJV010000021.1:0-954 GCF_042676045.1 Pseudahrensia aquimaris
AAGCGGATGGTGTGGATGGCTCCTCCACCGCGGCGTCTAATTCGCCATAGTGCAGTTTTCATCACTGTTATGAAGGAGCCACCTCATGCAGATTATCACGATTGGTATCGATCTGGCCAAGACAGTCTTTCAGGTTCACGGCGTTTGCGCTGACGGATCGGTCGCGTTCAATAAGCCGCTTCGCCGAGCACAGATGCTGCCGTTCTTCGCGATGTTGGAGCCATGTCTGATCGGCATGGAGGCGTGTGGATCGTCCCACCACTGGGCACGAGAGCTGACCCGGCTTGGGCATGAGGTGAAGCTCATGCCACCCAGCTACGTGAAGCCTTATGTAAAGCGGGGTAAATCGGACGCTATTGATGCAGCGGCGGTTTGCGAGGCTGTCACGCGACCGACCATGCGTTTCGTGGCAATCAAGTCGGAAGAGCAGCAGGCCATGCTGTGCCAGCATCGCGTTCGGCAGGCGTTGGTCAGCCAGCGCACCCAGTTGGCCAACATGATCCGTGGGCTGTTGTCGGAGTTCGGGATTGTCATGCCAACTGGGGTCCAGCATCTGCGGGAGTTCGCAGCGAGCATGCAGGTCGGCGAACTGCTGGATATACCTGAGATGGCTGAAGACGTTATTGCTTCGCTCTGCGATCAGTTTCTTGCGCTCGACGGTCGCATCGACGTTCTGGAGAAGGCGATCTTCGCGACTGCAAAGACGGACGCACGTATCGATCTGCTGCGTTCGATCCCGGGCATCGGCCCGATCACGGCCTCAGCTATGGTCGCCACAATCGGCAGCGGACAACAGTTTAGGAGTGGACGGGACTTCGCAGCCTGGATCGGTCTGACGCCCATCAACAAGTCGAGTGGTGGCAAGGAGACGCTGGGACGTATCACCAGAATGGGCGATCAGTATCTACGGCATTTGTTGGTTATTGGCATGACGAGTCGCGTTCGACGAGCGAA
>NZ_JBHTJV010000022.1:0-2377 GCF_042676045.1 Pseudahrensia aquimaris
TCTGATGCTGATGTTGGGGATACGGTGACGTATACGTATGAGGTTGTGAACACTGGGAACATCACGATTGATGATGTGCTTCCGGTTGATGCTCATAATGGGGCGGGGGCTTTGTCCGCTATGTCTCCGGCTGCTGGTGTGACGCTTGGGCCGGGGCAGTCTCAGACGTTCACGGCGACTTATGTTGTTGAGCAGGCGGATGTTGATGCGCAGGCTGCGATTACGAACACGGTGACGGCCAATGGCACGCCGCGCCGTGGAACGCTGACACCGCCAACGGCCCCGGCATCGGTGGGTGTTGTGGCGGCGGTTCGCGGTTTGGCGTTGGACAAGCAGACGACTTCAACGGACTTCGACAGCGTTGGCGATCTGCTGAACTACACCTACGAGGTGCGCAACACGGGCAATGTGAGTGTTACCGATCCGATCACGGTTGCTGACGATCAGGTGGACGGGGCTGGCGGCGCGGTCGTGTGTCCGCCACTGGGAGCCAATGGTCTGGCCCCGAATGCGACGATCATCTGTACGGCGACTTATGCCGTCGACCAAGACGATCTGGACGCTGGTTTTGTGACGAACACGGCGACAGCGACCGATGGCACGACGACTTCCGCGCCGGACAGTGTGACGGTCAACGGCACGCAAACGCCTGCGCTGACGCTCGACAAGCGCTTGGCTGCGGCTTCGCCCACGAGCTTTGCCGATACGGCCACGACGCTGCTCTACGAGTATGTGGTCACCAATAACGGCAACACGCGCATTACCGCGCCGATCACGGTGGCGGATGATGTTGTGGACGGTTCCGGCGCTTCGGTCACGTGCCCACCGCTGTCTGCCGGTGGTCTTGCGCCGACGCAATCGCTGACGTGTACGGCCAGCTATACGCCCGATCAGGACGATCTGGATGCGGGGCAGGTGGTGAACACGGCGACGGCAACCGATGGCACGATCACATCGAACAGCGATGTTGTGACGGTTCTTGCGGTTCAGGACCCGTCGATTGCGATGGTGAAGACGGCCCGTTCGGTGGTTCCGCCTTTCGATTTTAACTCGGTTGCGACGTATGATTTTGTCATCACCAACGATGGCAATGTGCGCCAGCCGGGGCCGTTTACGGTCAACGACAATCTCATTCCGGCCAGCGCCATCACCTGTGACCCTGCGCCCGCTGGTGGTTTGCCTCCGGGCGGAACATTGAACTGCGTCGGCACGTATACGGTTACGGTCAACGATGTTGATCTTGGTACGGTGACGAACATCGCGACAGCGACGAACGGCAGCGTGACCACGCCGCAGACGTCTGAGACGATCCCCGCCGGTGGCACGCCCGCGCTGTCGCTGACGAAGTCCAGCCCAACGGCAAGCTTCAACGCAGTTGATCAATTGGTGACGTTCGAGTTTGAAGTGACGAATTCCGGCACGGTGCCGTTTGCACGCGATGTTGTGATTACCGATGACAAGATCTCCAACAGCCCGCTGGTTTGCTATCAGCAGACGGGAGCGAACACGTTCTCGCCGGGCGATACGGCCACGTGTTCGGGCACCTATGCGATAACGCAGGCCGATCTCGATGCTGGCTTTGTGACGAACGAGGCGACGGCTTCGACGATCTATCAGACGACAACCACTGTTACATCACCGCCCGCCACAGCGACGGTGAACGCCGATACTGACCCAAGCCTTGAAGTGACGAAGCAGGCCACGCCATCGCCGTTTGGCGCGGTTGGTTCGTCGGTCAGCTATACGATCTCGGTGCGCAATGACGGCAACCAGACGCTGAGCAACATTGCGGTGAGCGATCCGCTGATCCCAAGCCTGTCGTGCACGATCCCAACGCTGGCCGTGGGGGCGACGGATGCCTCGTGCGTTGGCTCTTATACGGTTTTGCAATCGGATATTGACGCGGGCGCAATCGTCAACACGGCGACAGCCACGGGTTCCAACCCGCAGGGCCAGCCGGTTACCAACAGTGGCAACATCACCACGCCCGGCCCGACGGCTGCACCAAGCTGGACACTGGGCAAGACGTCCGCTTCGACACCGACGGCTGAGGACGACATTGCGAACTACGCGTTCACGCTGGAGAACACCGGCAACGTGACGATCACGAACGTTGCGCTGGCTGACGCGCAGTGCGATGTGCCGCCCGCACTGATCGGTGGCGATCTCGCTCCGACGGGCGAGCTGAACGTCGGCGAGGTATGGCGCTATACCTGCGACCACACGGTGACGCAGGCCGAGGTAGATGCCGGCACGGTCGACAACACCGCGCAAGCCACAGGCACGCCCGCCCGCGGCACGCTGGCCCCAGCACCCGCCGCCTTCTCAATCCCCATCGCACCCGCACCCGGCATAGAGATCACAAAAGTGGCGGACA
>NZ_JBHTJV010000023.1:0-11106 GCF_042676045.1 Pseudahrensia aquimaris
ATATTTCGTAATCGCCGCCGTCAGCGTCGTCTTGCCATGGTCAACGTGACCAATCGTGCCGATGTTACAATGCGGCTTGGTGCGTTCAAATTTTTCCTTAGCCATGTCAATCCTCGTCAGGCGGTGGGGTGTTGAATCAAACGGCAGAACGCCGCTTGCGCGCGCATATAAGGCGATACCGACTTTGCTGCAAGTGCCACAGCCGCTTGGGCAGTGATTGAAGCCCGCGAAACGTCGGGCACTGTGAAAGAGGCGAAGCACTACAACGACGACGGCTGGTGTGGTAACGCTGAAAATCACCGACCTCGAAACACAGTGCGCCCATGTTTCCCTTGTCCCATATGATGAAATCCTTTGTTCAAAAAGGCCAACTTGATGTGATTGACGCCGATGGGCAACGCCACACTTTTGGGGGCAAGTCCGATGGGCCGCACGTGGTGATGCGCTTGAGCGATAAGAAACTGTATCGCGATCTTGTATTCAAATCTGAAATCGCGGCTGCTGAAGGCTACATGGACGGCACGATGACGTTCGAGGAAGGCTCAACACTTCGCGACTTCTTGCATTTGTTCTCTATCAATCGGCTGTCGCTAGCGGACTATCCGCTGCAAAAAGCGATCCGCAAGATCACAATGCTCACGCGGCGCAAACAACAGAGCAACCGCAAGGGCGAGGCGCAACGCAACGTCGCCCACCACTACGATCTGGGGAACGACTTTTACAAACTCTTCCTCGACGACAACATGCTCTATTCTTGCGCCTATTTTCGAAACGCCAACGAAAGCCTCGAACAGGCCCAGCGCAACAAGCTACGCCTGCTGGCTTCGAAGCTGGACCTCAAGCCCGGTCAGCGCATCTTAGACATCGGCTGCGGCTGGGGTGACTTGGCGCTTTATCTGGCCAGCATGGAAGACGTTCACGTCGTCGGTGTCACGCTGTCGAAAGAGCAACAGGCTCTGGCATCAAAGCGGGCCGACGATATGGGGCTGGCAGACCGAGTGGAGTTCCGCTTGCAAGACTACCGTGAAGTGCCAGAAACCTTCGACCGCATCGTGTCGGTCGGAATGTTTGAACATGTCGGCGTGTCTCACTACGACGAATTTTTCGCCAAGCTGAACGATCTGATGCCCGATCATGGCCTCGCGGTCATCCATTCCATCGGCCACATGTCGCCGCCGGGAATGGCCAGCAAGTTCATGCGCAAATACATCTTCCCCGGTGCCTACTCCCCTGCTCTGTCCGAGGTGTTCGAAAGCGTCGAACGCAATTCATTATGGTGTCTCGATCTGGAATTTCTGCGGGTCCACTATGCCGAGACCCTGAAACACTGGGAGCAGCGCTTTCAGAACAACCGCGACAAGGTTGAGGAAATGTATGACGAGCGTTTTGCCCGCATGTGGGAATTCTATCTCATCAGCGCTGAGGCCATGTTCCGCACTGGCTCACAACTCGTCTTCCACATGCAGCTAAGCCGCCAGCGCGATGCCGCACCTCTTCAGCGCGACTACATCACCGACACGCAGCGTGAATACGAAGACAAAGAAGCGAAGCTGAAGCTGACGTTATAATTTTGGAGTGAGACTTAGCGGAGCGGGTAGCGGGAATCGAACCCGCATATTTAGCTTGGAAGGCTACTGCTCTACCATTGAGCTATACCCGCTTGCCGGTTCCGCCAAAGGATGGCGAAAGTAGCTGGCTGGTGGAGGAGGCTGGATTCGAACCAGCGTACGCTAAGCGAACGGATTTACAGTCCGTCTCCTTTAACCACTCGGACACTCCTCCAAACCAGTCAGCGCGGGTTATGGCGAAGCGGCATTTTTCTGTCAACTGAATTGCCAGTTTGCGCAGCACAATTATGCATCCAACACGCCTTTTCTTCCAACAGCGGTTGGCCATATCGCCCACGAACGTTATGGGAAGGCATGAAACATCGTACCTCTCATAAAAAAGACCGCGCGAAGCCCGATGCGGCAAAAACAACAAATAGCAGGCCCAACCGCAAAGGTTCTGCGCCACGGAAACGCGGCGGGCCGTCCGCATCGAACGACCATGTGCGTCTTTACGGCCTCCATGCGGTGCGGGCAGCCTTGGCAAACCCTGCCCGTTCGTTCGTTAGATTGTGCGTCACCGAAAACGCGCTCAAACGTTTGGGCGACATTCCACAAACCACATCGTTAGAGATCACGATCACCGGCCCGCAAGAATTGGATGCTATGGTAGCACCAGATGCAGTGCATCAAGGGGTGGTTCTCATCTGTGCGCCGCTCAGTCATGGCGACGCATCGGAGCTCTTTCATCTCGCAGATAAGAAAATGGTGCTGATGCTGGATCAGATCACTGATCCGCATAACGTTGGTGCGATCTTGCGCAGCGCGTCAGCCTTCGGCGTGGACGCCGTTATCGTTACTCACCGAAACACCGCGATGGAAACCGGCGCACTCGCAAAAGCTGCATCCGGTGCCCTCGACATAGTGCCAATCATCGAAGTGCGAAATTTTTCCAAAGCGCTGGATGAATTAAACGACATGGGCTTTGAGAGCTTCGGGTTGGACAGCGAGGGTCCAGCGGTTCTCGAAGCCGCGCTGAGCGCTGCCAACCCTGAAAGAGCCGTGCTCGTGCTTGGCTCCGAAGGCAAGGGTTTACGCCAACAGACGCGCGAGACGTGTAAACACCTCGCGCGGCTCGATATGCCCGGCGAAATCAAATCGCTCAACGTGTCGAATGCAGCTGCTCTTTCGCTGTATGTCGTGAGGGCGGCGATCTATTCGTCGAAATAGATAACCTTGCCGTCACCATCAATGCTTTCGCTATACGTCTCCGGCATATAGACTGGAGATGGCACGCGCTCACCATCAAAATTGGCGCCAGCGATAATTGTGAAGGATTTCCCTGCGCGGACACCACCACGTGCTTCGCGCAATGCGGCGCGAGCGGCGGCCAATTCCTGCTGAAGCTCATTGACCTCAACAACTTCAGACACGCGGTTCAGCGGGCTGGGCTCGCCCTCGCCCGGGCTAATTGTGACGGTGTTGCCGTTCGCAGATGCGCTGGAACGCGCAGTGTTGCCACCAACCACCACAACGGAAGGACGCAACAACGAGCCGTTTCCGTTGTTTCTGCGATTGTAACGGTCGTCATTGCGATAGCGCGAGCGATTGTGTTTTTTCGAATGCTTGTTGTCCACCTTGAATGACGGCCCGGTATTCGGACGATCATCGGCGTGGGCGTGGGGCGTCGGTAGCGCCACCAAGGATGTGGTGAGTGCGCCAGCAAGAAATAGTGTCTTGAGCATAAGTCCGTCTCCTGAGCCGGTGAGGCTCGATCATCTGTTTCAGATGACATGGAGTCGGTGGAGGCTGCCCTCCCGACACACTCAATGTCTTTGTTGTGCTTCTATTATCGGAGATTTGCCTGCTATCTTCAAGCATACCAACTCTGCCAAACATGGTTTTCAAAGAGTAAAGTTAATGGCGCTCAGGCTGCATCCCTGCGTTTGGCTTGCGTAATCGCAGCAAAAGCATCAGCAATGACTTGCGGGCCAGCGCCAGGCTTCGATGCATCGACGGTCATAATCTGGCGAAACCGACGCGCTCCCGGCTGCCCCTGAAAAAGCCCGATCATGTGTCGCGTCACATGATGCAAGCGCCCACCGCCATCCATGTGCTGATGCGCATAGCCAATCATGGCATCGCGCACTTTGTCCATATTCGGAAGACTTGGCTTCTCACCGTAAAACACGGTGTCAACATCGGCCAGCAGTGCCGGATTTTGATAGGCTGTTCTACCCAGCATCACCCCGTCGAGCTGTTGGGCAAGCCTAGCAGCGGTCTCCAGATCAACAATTCCTCCATTGATCCCAATAAACCTGTTTGGCCAATCCGCTTTCAATCGAACCACACGATCATAATCGAGAGGCGGTACGTCTCGGTTTTCTTTGGGGCTTAGCCCTTTGAGCCAAGCCTTGCGAGCATGAACCCAAAGCCCGTCGCAGCCCGCCTCAAACACACGACCAACAAAATCATCCAGCGCGACCTGCGAATCTTGATCGTCCACTCCGATCCGGCACTTGACCGTGACGGGAATATCCACCGCGCCTTTCATGGCCTCCACGCACCGCGCCACGAGTTCGGGCTCTCGCATCAAGCATGCGCCAAAGGCGCCGGACTGAACACGATCTGACGGACACCCGACATTCAGGTTGATCTCGTCATATCCATATTGCGCACCGAGCCGAGCCGAATGCGCTAACTTCTCCGGCTCCGACCCACCAATCTGCAAAGCCACAGGTTGCTCAACATCCCGATCAAACATCAAATGCCGATCCACATCCCCATGCACCAAAGCATCGGCGACCACCATCTCGGTATAGAGCAAAGCATGTTGCGTTAGTTGACGATGAAAAAAACGACAATGCCGATCCGTCCAATCCATCATCGGAGCAACGGCGAAGCGCGGCGCATCAAACTGCTCGTCTTTTTCCGTAATATCTGCATGTTGCGGAAGATATTTAATGCATTTTTTCATTTCGATTCCGCCCTGCACTGTTCCACGTTGCAGCTATCATCACGGTCGAAGACGCGACGGTTCAGGAAAACAGATCAACTGGCTGCGCCATGTTGATAACAATTCGGCGAAAGAGTGAAAAGGCCCACATACAACAGTAACTTTTGAGCGACAGCGAATTTCTGATGGTCGTCCGGTAAGCTCTAAGGGAATTTAGATAACAAGAACAAACAGACTAAAACTTGCCAATCACATTCAAAAACACACCCTCATCATCAAGAGTCAGGTCGGTTACATCGTCAGAAAATTGCCCAAAATTGTAACCGGCCCCCACTTTGAGGTTTTCGCCAAAATGACGATATGCGCCAACAACAAAGCCAGTGTAGGTCGTATCTATTTCCGGCGTGTGGAGAATACGCGCCTCAGCAAAGACATCCCATTTCTTCACGATATGATAGTCACCGCGCACCACACCAAGATGCGCTGAAGACTTCACAAAACCCGTTTCCGAACGATCTTGAGAAACCTCACCAATGCGGAAGCCATACTTTGCGCCCACGCTCAACTTCTCATTGACGTCGTAAATCACGTCAGCAGTCAACACATGGCTGCGCTGCGCAGGGCCAAGATCTTCGCCCTGCCGATTGACTTGGTCCGGACCCGGAAAATCGTACAGATAGGAATATTTGAAAAGAGCGTTCAGCTTATCGTTATCCGCGGGGCGATAGGCATAGCCGATACTGGCTTCTATAAAGTCACCATCCAAATAATCCGCCTGATTTGAGTCCGATATAGCGGCATCGATGTTGCCAAGAAAACGCCAATCGTCGCTTTGCTTTACCGATATGCCAGCCGATGCGAGGTAGGTTGTGCGGTCGAGACCATCATCCTGCGAATCTTCAAAACGAACTTCCCCTTTCATCCGCCAGCTAATCAGGTCTTTCTCCTTGTACGAGACGGAAGCCGAGATCGCTGTGCGGTCGAGGTCAGAGGCAAGCGAATTATCCAACTGGCCGATCTCAACCCCGCCGTTAAACGTCCACAAAGCGGATGGGGTGTAAGTGACGCCATATGTGCTGGTGAGCGAACGCTCTTGCCCGAACATATCGTAATTGTTCTCCATGAACGCAGAGAGCTCATCGCTGTATTTGCGCCTCGCGCCAATAACTATCCCGCCTCTATCCACGCCACGTAGAGACTTGGTGCCACTGTATTCGCGGTCTGGGTCGAGCCGGTAACCGATGTAATAAGTGTCATCCGGCGTAGGGCTGTAGTTCAGCTGAGCAAGACCGCCGACACCTGTGTTGCCATATGAAACCTCTGCCAACACACCGAGTTTCTCGGTCAATTGCCGCTCCAACCCTACGCCAATGCGGTTGTTGCGCCGCAGATTTCCGCTGCGGTGCACAGTGCCCTGCCCGTATAGGAAGTAGGATTGATCATCGTCGATGTTATATGTAAGCCGTGCGCCGATATCGGTGCGGTCGCCGTTTTGATCGTTCGCGATAGCGGAGCCCAAATGGGTATGCTTGATGCCCAGACCAATCGTCCAATAGTCATCGATATCGAATTCAACCTCAGCATCCGCCTCGCGCTTCGATTTACCAGCTCTGTCTTCGAAGTCTTCAAGCTCAATGCGCGCACGCAGTGTGTCAGTCAGCTCTACCTTGGCTCGCACCCCAAAAGCGCGTTCGTCCTCAGCAACATCATGGTTGGGAGATGAAAAACCCTTGTCCCGCTTTTGATAATAGGCGGTGATGAAACCTTTATAATCCGGGTCAAAATCCGACAGATCTATGTGAAGGTCTGCACGGTAAGCGTAGTTGGTGCGGTCAGCATCTCCAGAAATCGAGCTACTGTTGATCGTCAGCCCTCCATTGATCGAATTGGATTGCGAAAAGCCCGGCCCACGGGAACCCGCAATCTCGCCACGCAGATGCGAGTTTTCGCCGAGCTTAACCAATATATCAGCTGCAATCACCTGCTGATCGGCTTCACCGGTTTTCTCCGAAAGGCCAGAAACGCCAACACGCAGACGGTCCGACACCCAACCCTGGGCGCGGCCGCCGTATGAATAGCCGTCAATCTCCCCCAAAGCCGGGGTGAATTCGTACTGCGCAACAAGATACTGACGGTCGCCGCCCAAAGCGCCAGATCGCACCAGTGTGCTGGATGGTGCAGTGGACGCGAGCGGCTGTTTGAGAATAACCACACCCTGTGTGTAGTTGATATCGTAATCCTCACGATACCGAAGCACACGGCGGCGAACGACTACATCGGTCACAGCATCACGTGTCTCAATAACAAGCGTTTCTGAAGCCCGATTGATGTCGCTGCGAGACAGGAAATAGACAGAGCCACCGGTGCCCAGCAGGTTATCACGCTGCGGCAATGTGCTCGGCTGCGAGACGTATGCCTCGGCCTCCACCTTGGCGTCACCCGAGACAGTTACACGGGGAGACTTGTAGCGTGCATGAGCACCGTAAAGTGTGCGGTCGTTTCGAACGAATTCGGTGTTTTTGATTGTCGTGCGGTATGTGCCCCACATAACGTGACTGTCGTCTTTTTGAAGGCGAACATAGAACTTGCCTTCGGTCGGCGCGTCTTCGACTGCCGTAGAATCATCGCCATACACAGGATAGAATTTGTCCGGATCGATGCGGCGCAATACGGCTCTTGGATCTTTGGCATCCAGGTTTTTGAGCAAATCTTCGATGCGCTCTTCGCCCGTATCAGCGGCAGCGGTGAGCAGATAGCGGCCCTTGATCTTGCCTTTCAGATAAAAAGCCAGACGTCCTTTGGTGTAAGTCTTGTCAAATTCGCCACTGGAGTCGGCAACCAGATTATCTGTCTTCAACCGTCGCCCAACGGTCAAATCGGCAAGCCCAACATAGAACCACTCGTTTTCCGGTATGGTCAGCTCGCGCTCGAACGAGAGCTGCTGGTCTCCGTCGCCGGAAATTGCCACATCAATGACGTGATCGCCCGGCGGCAAAATGCGCTGCACGACGAAATTCCCGTCTGCATCAATCGGAACGTCCCCACCAATTGTTGTGACACGCGCACCCTCCGGCACGGAACGGCCAAAGACTGTCACTGCACCACCATAGACTGGAATGCTGCGCGTTGCTGTTCGGTCATCGCCCTCGCCTGCGGCAACCGCCTCTTCCTGCGGTCCTGTTTCATGGGTATCGAAAGCCTGCGACGTGCGACGCAGACCAAGCGGCTGCGTCTCATCAAAGCGCCCTTCAGCATCGTAAACGCGATAGACGTATTCATATAGCTTTGCATCATCGCTCGGCATCACCCATGAGACAAAGCCATTAGGGTTTTCGGCAGGCAGCACAGCCACAGGAACACTGCTACCGCTTTCAGCTTCGAAAATACGAACCTCCGCTTGCGAAATCCAAGCCGGATAATTGGTAGACAGTCGAAACTCAATTTCGTCGCCACTTTGATAGCTGTGTCGCAAGTCGCTGGTGGCAACATTCAATGTTGGCTCCACGCCCAAGCCATCAAACTTCACCTGAACATCAGCCGCACTGAGGTCGATATCCGCCTCACGTTGAAAATCCACTGGGGCTTCAGCACCAGCAACCGTCTCACCGTCATAAGAAATTGAGAACCCGGCCGCACCCGGATTGGCTGAACCTGCCCCCTTCTCGGTGTTCTCACCCACAGTCAGCTTTGTGGTGCCGCCATCTGAATCCTGTGCCCAGACCAATTTGGATGGCACCATCAACGCGGTCGTTGAAAGCGCAATTATCGTGAGTTGCTTCAATGTCATGGGGGCTCGCATTATTTCCCGCCTCCGATAATCCGAACTTCGGTGGGCAAGCGATAACGCCCATTGGACGCCCGCCACTTCTTGTCGATCATCTTCCGAACAGCTTTCAGGCGCTGGCGCGCCAGCTTCCGATCGCTGCGCGTCGCGTGATAGGTCAGCCGCAGAGTGGCAGGCTTCGCACCAGCCAATTTCCGTAGGAGCTTGTCGATGCCGTGGCTCAGTTCTTTAACAGGCTTGTTTGAATTGCCGCTAAAGGCAGAAGCATTCAAATCAATGCGAACAACACGGGAAATCGCAGCGCCAAAGTTCAACTTCGTGATCTTACCCCGTGTCAGGCGAACGACCCGTGGATTCTCGGTGGTAACGCGATAACCGCTGGGCAACGTTCGCGTATCCAGCTTCATGATGAAATTGGAGCCGATGCGCTCATCAGGGAGATCGGCGCAAGCGACATGGAAGCGGCCCTTCTTGTCGGTCGTAACAAGCAAACCCTTTACGGTAGCTATGCGCACACCCGGCAAGCCCGGCTCGCCTTTGTTTTGATAACCGTTCTGGTTTTTATCGTCGAAGACTTTGCCAATAATCTCGCCGCAATCAAACACATGCTCGATCTCACGGGTCACTTTCGCCCGTCCAATCGTCGAAATCCGATTACCCGTGACCGGGTCTTCCACCCACGCTTGGTTGATGAATTCCGTGCCTGTGGCCCCGGCACCCACACCAAGATTGAGCTTCAACACAACGCTGCCCAAAGCCGGAACGGTGCGCCCACCCCAAACAAGGCGACGCCCGTTCTGAACAGGCTCCTGCGCGACACCATCAACGGTGCCGCTGCCAGGTCGATATGTGAAACCAACCGGGATGAGATCGACCAGATTGACGTTGGTGCGCGCCAGCGGATCCAGATTGGTGACCGTGACCGTATAAGGAACGACGTCACCGATGCGCGCGGTGGAGCGCACAGACACCTTCTCGACCCGCAATCCGCTCAACGCAGCCGGCGCAGCAATATTCACAGCAGCCGTAGCAACGTTGGATGTTATGGGGTCGCCTGTAAGCGGCGACGTTCCACGCCCAACAACAGAGTTTGTTTTTTCGCCCGAACTCTGTGGTGCGACCACCACGACAATATCCGCAACAACTTCTCCGCCAGGATCAAGACTGCCCCCTGTCGTTAGCACGTTCACATCGCTGGAACCGTCAAAGCCGCCATTGATATCGATGTTGGACACATCGTTTCTCAGCACCAATTTGGTTGACGTCACAGAATACTGCCCTGCGCCAAAAGCAGCATCCAAATCGTCATTCAACTCAATATTCTCAGCTCGCGTGGTTCCGTCATTCTTCAGGCTGAGGCGGAAGGTAACCTGAGTGCTGCCACTGGCAAGCAAGAACGGATTGCCAATCACGCGCTTTTCAGCAGTCAATTGCGGCGTGCCGCAGAACCGTAGCGGAATATTGTTGTTGATCACATTTGGATCACCCTCTTCAATATCAAATACCGTAAAGAACGTGTTGGCAGCCTGTGAGAAATCCGGCAATTGACGCGTCGAACGAAGCTCGCCCGCACCCAGAACAATCGGGTCAGTTGCTGCGCGCGTAGAAAGATCAAGCGTGCCCGAACTCAAGCGATCAACACTGGCGGTGCCCGATGCAGGTAGGGTGTAAGCCAACGTGTAGCGCCCAGCGGCAGAGACAAAGAACTGGAAGCGCCCCGTCGTGCCATCGCTGACAATCGTGATGTTATTGGAAGAACCAGCGCCGGTCTGTGTGCCCAGCGGACCTATGACCGAAATCAATCCACCCGGCTGTATTGCACCAGTTTCTTCGCAGTAGAATGTGCCGGTAGGATCGTAATCATCCGAGTCCGGGATACCATCGCCATCACGGTCCGCGGTTGCCGATTCCTTGCTGTCGGGAATTCCATCACCATCCGCATCGTCCACCGGCCTAGGTGTTGGATTCAGATCTGTGTCATCCCCTGGCGTGACCGTTGGATCGTCGGAAAGGATGGGGCCGGGTGTTTGATCAGAAGACCCCCGCGCAATATTGCCCTGTTGAGGATAACCGCGCGCAAATTGCACACGCGCAACGATCGTCACCGTCCCCGTTTCGCCCGGCTGGAGCGTTGGGTCGCCGGAAAGAAGCGCAAAATCAGACACTCCATCAAACGCAGCATTTACTTGCGGGGAGCCACCAAACCCAGCCAACGAAATCGTTGGCCGCTCAATCATGCGTCCAGGTTGGAAAGCGGCAGCCAAATCGTCCGTAACCCGAATTCCAGTCAACTGCGTATTGCCCGTATTGATTGCTTCAACACGGTAGGTAATCTCATATGTGTAGGGGAACAGCTGACGCACTGAAGCAATTTGCTTGGTTAGCTTCAGCTCGGATGTCTGAGGAATAACCGCAATTGTTGGATCGCTCGGATCGCCCGTGACCGGGTCGTCGGAGACCGCGTTGACCGGCGGGCCAGTCGGTGGATTGCCAGCGACCGTCGCCTGGTTGGAATAGGTGCCAGCGTCTATGTCAGCCTGCTGGATCGCATAGCTCGCCGTGAACGTCGCCGTATCGCTCGCCCCCGGTGCCAGCGTGATCGGGCCGCCCGATACCGTCGCACCCGGGTCGGTCACCGTGATACCGGACAACGTCACATTGCCCGTGTTCGTCACCGTGAACGTGTAGTTGATCGCATCACCAACCTGCACAGGCGACAACAGACCGGACGTATCCGCGCTCTTGGTGATTGCAATCAACGGGCTGGAGCCCAGCGGCGTCACCGTCGGGTCGTCATCCCCGCCGCCATCGGCTGGGTT
>NZ_JBHTJV010000024.1:0-18629 GCF_042676045.1 Pseudahrensia aquimaris
TCTGTGATCGTGATATCGGCAACCTTGATGCCGGAACCAATCACCGTGTTCTCGGCAACCGTCGTCACAGAATTGTCCAAAGCAACCGCAGTCGGCGCCTCGTTGGCGTCCGTGACTGTCACAGTGATCGTCTGGCTCGAAGTGTTCGCGCCATCGTTGGCCTCAACCGTAACCTCGTAGACACCATTGGTGTCGTCATCATCCGGCACCTCAAAGTCAGGCGCGTCGATGAACTCAAGCTCGTTCCCGTTCACGATCTTGAATAAAGCGCCATCGCCGGCACCAGCCGTGATCGCAAAGCTAGCAGGCCCGCCAACTGTATCAGCATCCGTGGCCGTCAAAGTCGCCACGGCTGTCGTGTTCTCATCAACATCGGCCGTGTTAGGGCTGGTGAACACCGGCGCCGTGTCGTTCTCGTCAACAACATTGATGGTGAACGTCTTAACCGACGTCGAGCCATCCGCAGACGTGGCTTCCACATCAATATAGAGGCTGTTGCCATCCACTTCACGGTCGATTGCGCCTGCGACGGTGACAACACCGGAGGTTGGGTCGATTGCGAAGAAAGCTGCGCCTGTGCCGCCGACGATGGCGTAGCTTACAGTGTTGTTGGTGCCGTCGGCATCCGATGCAGATGCGGTAATCCCAACAGCGGTTCCAACAGCAGAATTCTCGGCAACAGTGTTGGACGCTGTATCGCTGTCAATGACCGGCGTAACGGTGAACTCATTCACATCCGTCACAGCAATTGTGAATGTGGAAACCTGGCTAGGCGAACCGCTTGCAGGAGTTGCGGTAATTTCCAGCGTATAGCTTGCTGCGGTTTCGTAATCGATCGAACCGTCAACACGCACCAAACCGCCAGCATCGACCGAGAACAGGCCCAAACCCGTACCGCCCGTTATCTGATATGTCAGAGCGCCTGCGGTGGCATCAGCGTCGGTTGAGGAGACCAATAGTCCAGTATATGTGCCAACCGCCGCATTTTCAGCGACCGCATCCGGCTGCACCAAGTCAGTATCAACAGGGTCTGTGGCCGGATTGTCATCCAAGTCGTTGACGTCAATGGTGAACGTCTCGCTATACGTCATGCCCTCGGAATCGGTCACGGTGACCTCAACATCTGCGCTGGCTTCCGTTTCACGGTCCAGCGTCACGCCACTGACGAGTTTGAGAGCAAAACCGCCTAGCCCGTTGTCAACGACCTCAAAGCGTGAATCGTCTGTGGCGAATGTGAAGGTTTCGTTCGTGTTGGAATCCACAACCGTCAGATTGCCAATGATCGCTCCGTCCGCATTTTCATCAACCGAAGAAACATCCAAGGCCAGGTCAGTTGGAGCCGCAACGATCTCAATCGTGGTAGCGGCGTTGTCTGCGATATATAGCGTTGCACCAGAACTGTGCGTGTATTCAGTGAACGACTCCGTGCGTGACACAAAGGCGTTGGAGTGGGGACCGACTTCGGTCCACTGGTCTGAAACGATCACGGAATCATTGACGTTCCCGAGCACATAAAGGGCATTGGCGGTTCCGCTAATGGCGGTTACTCCAGCCGCATCAATGCTCAGCGTAGCATCGTCGCCACCCAGCTCGACGACTTGGATGTTTGCAATGTTGGAAACCAATGCCGGATCAGTCAGATCTAGGGCTGTTACGCCGGAATTGGTGTAGATGCGGTTCAAGCCACCATCGCCACCATCAATCGACGCAAAATCAGTCTCGGACACTTCAAAACGGTCGTCCGCAGCACCACCGATCATTTCATCGTCGGTGCCGATCAGGCGGAAAAAGAACTTGGCGCTGGTTTCTGCAGAGGCGTCTACAATATCAACACTGCTGCTGTTGATAACGCGGAATGTGCTCCCGTTTGCAACACTATCAGCGATTTCGACCGTGCCGCCTTTACGCAGGATGATTTGTTCGAAATTTGTGACATTGGCAAAATCCGCGGCATCGACTGTGCCACTTGCAAAGAATGTCAGAGAATCGAAGCCGTCGCCGCCATCAAACGTGTCCGAACCGTCGAGCTGATCTGCCGCAATTTGCAAGTTGTCCCGGCCAGCGCCGCCAATAAGTGTCTGATCGCCGTCGCCAGCGGTAAACACCGTGGTTGCGGTCACGGCTTGAGTATCGATCGTGTGATCGCCGTTCTTCGCCACAACGCGGATGACGCCATCGCTGCTAATGTCGGTCAGTTCGACTGTGATCGCGTCTTGAGAAACAAGGGCCACGTATTCAAGATTGGAAACGCCGGTAAATGCGGAGGCAGCCACCGTTGCTGCTCCGCCGCTTGTGTTGGTAAGCGTGAAAGTATCGAAACCGTCGCCTGTGTCGACTGTGTCGGTTGCATCCAACTCGCCCTTTCCAACGTCAAAGTAGACGTTGTCCCGACCTTCGCTGCCGAGGATTGTGTCTGTTCCGCCGCTGGTTTGATAGATCAGGCCTTTTGCGCCCACGGCAGCCGTGGTTACGCCACTGGCATCAATAGTCTGGTTTGTGGTGGAAGCAGCACCTGAGACGAGGAAATCGACTCGTCCGCCAGTGATGAAGTTGTCGACAACGGTGACTGACCCGTCGCCCCGGAAAACAACTTTCTCGATACCTGTGACGTTTGCGAGATCGGTGGCAGAAATGGCTGTACCTGCCGCGAGATCCATAACGTCGATGCCACCACCGGCACTGATTGTGTCGCCGTCGAGTTGGCCGCTTGAGAAAATGAACAATTCGTCGTTGTCTGAGCCGATATAGCTGTCGGAACCAAGGCCCAAAATTACGCGGACTTGTGGGGCGGCTGCGGTAACTGCGGAAGCATCGATCGTGTCATCACCGCTACTGCCGAAGATGAAAAATACGTTGGAATCTGCAGAAGCTACAAAGGCGTTGGTCAGCGTAAAGCTGATCCCCCCTACTTCGAGATAAAGCCGCTCGAAGTGGCGAACATTGGTAAGATCGCTTGAATCGACCGTACCTGCCTCATCCAGGCGGAGCGAGTCCACATCTCCAGCGAGTGTCGAACCTTCGACAGTGTCATCGCTTGTAAGGAATTCCGCTCCACCACGAACGGTGTTGTTTTCGCCTTCTACGCCATCGATGTTGTCGATGCCGGAAGTGATGTTTGAGTCAGCCATTTTATACAATCCACCAATGTTTGGTGGACGTAGGTCGCAGTCAGAGACTCAATAACCCGCACGATAGATCTGCGGTTACGAAAACAGAAATCAACACAAATTTGATGAACGCCGCTATGCCCTCTGACGGTGCCCTGTGCCCACCGTTACTTCCCAAAAATACGGCCTAAAGGCCGGTAACCCCGCAACAAGGAAGCAATATAACTGGCGAACGTCAAACCCTTTCGGGCAAAAATTAGCAAAAAATTAACCAACGGGAAAAATCGCGTAGCTGATCTGATTCGTTGCTCATTGTTTTCATGACAAAATCTTTGGTATTGACCGCCATTAACCATTTGAAGACGTCACGTCTGTGGATAGCCGAAAAAGATCAATAAAACTGGAAATCGTTTACGGAAAGGGTGACATCGGTACCGGCATTGCCATGGATATCAATGAAATTGTTTGTGTCTGAATTCAATGTAACACGCACTAGGGAAGTGCCATTGTTGGAAATGGTGAAATCGGACATTGACGTGGCGACGGCAGAAAAGAAACGCAGGTAGTCTAGACCATCTTGATAGTCATGGATTGTGTCTTGACCAAAGTTGGATTCAATAAAACGGAAGTTGTCACGATCCTTGCCGCCGCGCAGATCATCATTGCCGATACCCCCGATCAAGGTGTCTCGCAGATTGCCACCGCGCAGATCGTCGTTCCCTGCATCCCCGCGCAGGTAATCGTGCTGATTTCCTCCATAAAGTGCATCATCCCCGCCTCCGCCTTGGAAACGTGCGCGGCCATCGCCTGCTCTCATAATATCGCGCGCTGTGTTTGAGCCAGCGAACACCTCAATTGAAGCAAAAATGTCGCCTTCGACAACGCCACCGTGGATGGAGGGATTGTTCAGATACAGACGCATGCCTTCGGAAGACGTGCGCGCATCAAACAGGTCTTGACCATTGCCACCAGAGAAAATGTCCGCACCGCCCTCATCAACAATGAAGCGATCATTGCCTGCATTGCCTTCAAGGCGATTGTTACCCGCATTGCCACGGGCGACATGGTTGATCGGGTCGAGGAATGTTAGGCGTTCGACTTCGTCAGGTATAAAATATGTGGCGATACCGTCCGCGTAGATGCGGTCGTACCCTTCTCCGGCGAGTTCGACCACCGTATCTGACGTGGTGTCGATCCAGTATTCGTCGTTTCCTGCACCGCCCTCCATAACGTCAGCGCCAGAGCCACCGTCGAGATCGTCTTGACCTGCCAGACCACGCAGGGTGTCGCTGCCCGCGCCGCCGTAGATTACGTTATCTCCTTCGGTGCCAAGAATGGTCTCGTCTTCAATCTTTTCGACAGCGCCAATATCAATCACGCCTTCAACACGGTTCAGGAAGCGGCCATCAAGGGGAATGTCTTCCGTTACGTTGCCATCGTCATCGAAATCAAATTCGTCTCTTGGCAGGTTGGTGGCATCGCCCGCTTCCAGCAAGGGGCTACCATCCAGAGGCGAATGCGTGCGTATGGGGCCATCGTTGAACAACAGCTCGCCCAGCATGGCGTCTGGCCCATTGAACGTGTTGCCCCCGCCATCGGTTTGCGGCGAAAAGCTGCCGCCGAAATAGCTGTTCGTTGCCGATGTGGTGAAGGTTCCGGCACCTCCACTAACTCGAATGTTGTCACCGACACCGCCCGCGCTTGTATTGCCCTCAACAACGGTGTTGTAGAAATTGAGACTACCGTTGGTGGCGCCTGCTGTATTGAGGAGAACAGCCGTGAACCCAAGACTAACATTTGAGCTGACATTCCCAGTGATTGTTGAATTGTAAAAATTCAGATCAGATCCGAATGCCCTGATTGTGGTTGATGCAGAGCCCGTGGTGTTGCCTGAGACAGTGGTGTTCACGATGGAAATTTCGGGACGAGAAGCACCGCTATTACTGAATCGAAGGACGTAGTCGTCGCTGATATCATTGTTCGCGAACAAAGAATTGTAGATGTCGACTGAGCCATTGCTAAACGCACTGACTGATGAATCATGATTGTTTTCAAAAACCGAAGATACAATCTTAAGGGAGCCTGCGCGTTGACTGACAGAAACGCCAAAATTTCCTAAAAAGTCACTTTCGTAAACATCAACATCACCCCCAGTAGCATGGACAGCCTTTGACCCATTGGCAGCAAAAAGATTGCCTCGCAAAATGAGATCAGCTTGATTTGAGGATATTGCTGCGTCTTCAACTGCCGCGTTACCCAGCAATTGGTTGGCAATCACAGAGTCCTCAACCGTGAGCGAACCGCCTTCAACTTGTATCGCTGACCCGCCTAGAGCGGAACCGTTACCTTCAAACACAGAATTGGTAACGGTGACCGTAGAACCAGCGCTTTCGATAAACACCGCGCCACCGCTTTGCGTTGTAGCTTCGTTGTCGAGAAAGGCAACGTTATCGAAAGTGAATGCTCCACTACCGGTGGCTGTCGTCTTCATCAGCGCACCGCCGGATGCTGCACTGCCGTTTTGCAGTGTCAGATTGGACAGTGTGGCGCTGTTGGAGATGCCGAAGATGCCGGAAGCGTTGCCAGCGTCGATCGTGATGTCCCCAATGCCATCACCATTGATATCGCCATCCAAGTTGAGCGACGAAGCGTCTATGCGGCCCAACGATAGAAAAAACGTTTCCCCAATCAGGGATTGATCGAAAGTAATAGGGTCTAAGCCAGAGTGGAACAGCGCCTCGCGCAAAGAAAGACCGCCGCCATCTATGCTGTCGACAGCAAGTGAGCCGGATACCGCCCCATCGACCGTCGTGTTGACGACCATTTGAAATTCCGATGCCCCGATATCGGCACGTTGCCCGACGAATCTATCGTTGCCATTGGCATCTGTGGGAGTGCTAAAAGAGAGCCCAAACGCGGCATTAATCAATTCACTGCCTGCTTGCTGAAGATAAGTGTCCACCGGACCGCCATTGTCCGCCAGTGCACCAAAGAGCGCGTTGGATCCGACATAGTTATTTGTAGAAGAGAACAGAGGCGACTCGTCGTTGTCGGTGTAATTGCCCCGGGCAAAGCTGGGCGACCCCGAGATAGAATCCGGCGTTGCGGAGGTTCCAGATACGTTGTCGACAAACGCATTATTCGAAACTGTGCGGTTGCCAGAGCTGGCCGCTATCGAAACTGCGGCCCCCGCATCTGTTATGGCGCTGTTGATAGCGGCCGAGTTGCCAACGAATGTATTGGAATACAATTCCAATGCGGAGGAGTCGCTTGAGCTGCGGAAAAACTGGATCGCTCCACCAACGCCAATGGTGGAATTGCCGCTAAATGTCGATTGCTGGACTTCCAAAGATGCATCGTTGAACACGGAAATCGCGCCACCATTTCCAGTGGCCATATTGTCCAAGAATAAAGATTTATCGACAAACACGGTTCCGCTGCGTGAAGAAATGGCACCACCGCCACCAACAGATTCGTTGTTTTCAAATGTTGTTCCGAAAACATTCAAAGACAGATTGGACGCCAGAACCGACATGCGGATTGCCCCGCCGAACTGAGCGCCGTAACCGTCTTCTATGTTCAACGATCGAAGCGTCAGCGCGACACCATTCGTCTGCACGTCGAAGATGCGACTTGTGTTGCTGCCGGAAAGGGTGATGTCTGCGCGTTCATCGCCATCGATATCGCCATCAATCGTGACAGATTTGCCCGGCTCCAGCGCATTGCCTGCCAGGGTAATCGTTTGGCCTGCAAGAGAAGCATCGAAATTGATTGTGCCGCCTGTTTCAATAAGGTTTAGCGCCTCACGAAGTGACAGATTGCCGGCCGAGTAATCGAAGTCATCGGTATCATCCAAGCTGTCGACGGTAAGGAAATCGCGGCTTTGATACGCGCCAATGTCCAGCCCATTAGAAACCCGATTAATGCCAATTGCGTCAACGGAGAGTTGCTCAGTGGTGTTGCCATCGCCATCAAGATCAAGCGCGTCTAGCGGAAGCAAGTTGGCATTGCCCGCGCCTTCAAGATCGCTTGTTGGGCTGAAAGCCAGATAGCTGCGACCACCGTCCGTCACCGTGATTGCAGTATCCAGGCCACTGTTTGTTCCGTTCTGGGTAATCCCGCCTTGATCGCTTGTGATGCTTACCGACGAGGTGAAATAGCTAGAACCGGCTGTATCAACCGTTCCAACAACATCGGCATAAGGGGCGCTGCCGCTATCGCTGTTGCGGGCAAAAACGGTATTGAAGATTTCGGCAGAGGTTGACCCTCCACTTTCCACAACAAGCCCGCTGCCTGTGTTGTCAGCGATGGTCGAGGAATGAATGGACGCAGTGGCCAAGGTCGACAGGTCAATTGCACCCTCGCCCGAGTTTGACGCATTCGCAAATACCGTCGCATTGATCAAATCAAGGTGCCCATCAATGACGTGAACCGCGCCGCCCGATGCCGCGTCGTTGGCGCTAAAATACGATCCGGCGATGGTTAGATCGGACGATAAAGCGGCAATCGCGCCGCCTGCGCTGCTAGACGTGTTATTGATGAAAGTGGAGTTGGTAACAGTTAACCGGTCGATGCTATCAGCGAGCACGGCACCACCTTGAAAAGAGGATGCTCCGTCAAGAAAATACAAACCATTGAGCGTGACTTGGGTGCCACTCGTTGTTGCGGACATTATTCGGTTGGTTTGAGCGCCTGACAGAGTTATGTCCGCCACTCCATCCCCATTTATGTCTCCGTCAATGATAACCGAAGACTGAACGTTGAGTTGGGAGTTCAGTTCGATGAACTCATCCATCAGCGAAATGTCAAATACAATGCGATCAACGCTTGGGTCTCCAGCAGCAATCGCAAGCGCATCGCGCAAACTGCCTGCGCCAGTATCAGCAGCTGTTGTTACTGTGAGAACCGTCATGGGGCATTCGCTTTCAATGTTGTCGACCGGGAGCGCCCATCAGGTATTTCCGATAGACGTTGAGACGCGCAAAGGCGTGCGGCTCCAATTCTATGAACTGGGCTCACGTGAATTTATAACTTGAAATACTAACAACATCCGAACAGTGACTTTAGTCACACAAGCGCACGAAAACAGACTTGAACCGTTAAGCCGCTCGCTTGAGTTTAACCAGCATCATCGAGGGATAGCCTTTCGCCAAATTCGATGTCTCGACCAGCTGTTTTGCCAATCAATTGCTCAAGGTATCGCGGCTCCAGGCTAAGACCGGGGCGGCATATCTTCAGGTTATCACGGCTGAAAAGCTCACCTTTTGCAATATCACGCGAAGGATAGATTGATTGACGGAATTGCTTCGATTTCTGTTCGTTTTGCGTGCCTGAGTAATGAACCTCACCCAAGGAATGCCATGCGCGGCTGGTTTCTTCCTTCAGCAGTTTCATTTCCCAAGGTTCCAGTGAAAAATCAGAATCCACACCGCCGTCCGCGCGGTTGAGCGTGAAGTGCTTCTCTACAACAGTCGCACCATGAACAATGCTGGCAACGGCCACGCCTGTGCCAAGCGTGTGGTCGGACAATCCAACCTGCACATCAAAGCGCTGGCGCATATCTTCAATGGTTTTCAAATTCGCATCCGAGGCGTTGGCGGGATACTGGCTGGTGCATTTCAAAATGATAATATCGTCGCAACCAGCGTCTCTTGCCGTGCGGATGGCCATCTCGATTTCGTCTGCGCTGGCCATACCGGTAGAGACAATCATCGGCTTGCCGGTTTGGGCAATTTTCTTAATCAGCGGCAGGTGATTCACCTCAAACGACGCGACCTTGAACATAGGCACGCCTAAGTCATCGAGAAAATCGACGGCAGACTCATCAAAGGGCGTTGAAAACGCTATGACACCCAGATCGTTGGCAGCCTTAAACAGTTCTTCGTGCCATTCCCAAGGAGTGTAGGCCTCGCCATATAATTCATGCAGCTGTCGCCCGTCCCAAAGGCTCTTGGGGTCGTTGATGACAAAGTCTTCTTTGCGACAATCAAGCGTTAGCGTGTCTGCCGTGTATGTCTGGAATTTCAGACAATCAGCGCCGGTACGGGCCGCTTCACGAACAATTTCCAGCGCGCGCTCCTTAGAGCCGTTATGGTTGCCCGACATTTCTGCGATAATGAAAGGCTCGTGGCCAGGGCCGATCTTGCGGTCGCCGACTGTGATTGTATCCTTCATGATGATTTCCCGTCATGCGTGGCTTGGCGGTTTGGCCTGCCAGAAATAATATTCGTCTGTGTAGCCGACAAACCCCGCTTTTGTGAACAGCCGATGCGAAGCCCCATTGTCCTTTAAAACTTGTGCTATTTGAACGTGCTTCGGGAAGTGCTGCTGAAGCATCTTCAAGGCTATCAAGCCAACCCCTGTTCGATAATGTTCGGGCGCTGTGAAAATTGAAACCAGGCCCACGTTCTGAGCGGAAGGCTCAACGCTTCCCGGCATGGGTTCATCGCTTACAGGGTCAAGACGAACAACACCCACTGGCACGCCGGTGCGCTCCACTATCATATAATGCGAATTTTCATCGGCAATTTTAGTCCGCATATACTGCGTGTGACCGCTTAACGTGGGTACTTTGGAGTTCACAGCATGGGCACGGGTGTCAGGAAAACACTGCCATTCATGGATGAGACCGATGTCGCCTTCTACGGCGGCGCGGATGGCAACCTCTTGATCTGCCAATCCTTCAGCAATCAGAGCGCGTAGCACTCGAGCCAATCCATGCCCATCAACAAGCTCTCGAGCCGCTTTCGCCATCGCATTCCGCTTTGAAGCATCTTCAATCAGCGGCAAGACAGTTTCATGGACCCACTCTCGTGGCTCTGGCATCTGAGCCTCATTGACAAAGTCTCCCCCGAAGGCCGTGGTTCCAGCTTGGCTCAAATTGGCCGCTATCTGGCGTTGATTGTCCGCCTGCACAACCGTCAGCGTTGGCAAACCAACACAGCAGCGCTCCCATGTAGACGAACCCGCCGCACCAATACAAAGGTCAAAACGGGTCAAGAAAGCAGCCATATCGTCAATGCCGGAATGAACCTGGATGAGCCCGTTCGACCGGTTTGCAAATTCTTCGAGCTTCTCGCGGTGGCGGTAAGAGCCACCTACCAATGCATGAAACCGCATCGCTTTATCGGGTAAGTGCGCCAACAGCGCTTCCAAAACCCACTGAGTTAAGTTGCGTTCGTCCACGCCACCCATCGAAATCAGCAAATCGCGCACGAGTTGCTCGCTCGGATGGGACTCGTTGGAAAGTGCAGCACGTTCTCTCGCAAAATCCGGGCGCAAGACGGCATAATTGGTGCCAATCATCAACTCACAATCATCATTTGTTTGATGAGCGTATGCGTCTGTGGTTTTGCCAAACGTTGGATCAACGACGAAGGCGCTTTCGTGCGGCCGATTCAAATCGTCGAATGCACCTATGCGAAGACGAGTTGCAGAGTTGACGGCTTGTTCCCACTCACGATCCAAGCCGTAGTGATCGACAAGAACGGTGAGCGGCTTTGTGCCCCGTTTCTCAATGTGGGTTTCCAATGCTTGCGTTGTTTCTGCAGCATCGTGGGCCATCGTTGTGCCCAGCCATTTTCCATAATCGCCTTGCGAGTCGTCGGGCACCGGCCCATCGGTGGGCAGTTTCAGCACCTCGATAACGTCGCGGCGCAGAAGATCTGCCAGAGCAGGATCGAGGTTGCGGGTAATGAAACAACAATCGACTGAACGGCGTTTCAAGGCCAGCGCTATGGTACGACAGCGCATAATGTGTCCGGAGCCCGTCAAATGTGTTCCATCGGCGCGGATGGCAACCCAAGGCCGGACAATCACTGCTTCGGCTCGTTGGCGAGGGCGTGAAGAGCTTCAGCAAACTCCCAGTCTTCGGGCGTATCGATATCCTGAACCCGTTTGCGGTCCATCAGATAGGCGCGCGAATGCGGTGCAAATATTGGCTTCCGTTCTGCAATTGCCTGCGGCTTGCACCAGTAGAACTGCCCCGCGTCGTGATAAGCTGGTGTAAGGTCTTGAGAGCGGGTGGAAAGATGCTCAGGCTCAAACATCGTCACCGCTTCACCTTGCAGATGAAAGGCACGCTGAATGGGGAAAGCGTATTCCGTGGCAGAAAATGCGTATTCGCAGTCGTCGACCTCAAACAGCTCAAACGCCGCATCAAGATCCGCTGCGCTGACCATCGGCGCGGTGGCATATAGACAACACAATGCCTGCAAATCGCCTTCAGCACGCGCCCACTCGACGGCATGGTGGAGCACGTCCATCGTCGTTGCATGATCATCTGACAAATGATCGGGCCTGATGAACGGAACTTCGGCCCCCAACCGCTTGGCAACCTCTGCGATCTCCTGATCGTCAGTTGAAACGATAACTCTGTCGATGTTTTGCGCTGCAAGCGCAGCATCGATTGAATAGCCAATAATAGGCCGACCGTGGAAGTCTTTCAGATTCTTGCGCGGGATGCGTTTGGACCCTCCCCTTGCGGGAATAATGGCCAGCTTCATCTTAGGGTCTCGTGCAGAGTGTCGACCACGACTTCCTGCTGGGCATCGCTCATGCCGTGGTAAAGCGGAATGCTGATGGAGCGAGAATAGTAGTCTTCCGCATTGGGGAACCCTGCTTTGTCAAAGCCCATTTTCGCGTAATGCGGCTGGCGATAGATCGGAATATAGTGAAGGTTCACGCCCAAGCCAGCGGCGCGCCATTGTTCAAAGACTTCCAAATGGCTCTTCTCGATTTCATTGAGTTTCAACTGGACCACATAAAGATGAAAGCCAGAATAGCCATCGCTGTGGCGGAATGGCAGATCAAGCGGCAGGTCTGCAAGCAACGTGTCGTACCGCTCTGCCAATTCGTGACGGCGTGCGACCATGCCATCAAGCCTTTGCATTTGGGAGCACCCTAAAGCGGCTTGCAGATCGGTCATCCGATAATTGTAGCCCAAGTCAATTTGCTCGTAATACCAAGGACCGTCGCTCGCGTTCTCCATCAAATTCGGATCGCGTGTGATGCCGTGAGTGCGAAAGCGCTCTAGCGCAGCGGCCAGTTCGTCGTCTTGTGTGGTCGCGCAACCGCCTTCCGCTGTGGTAACAATCTTCACCGGGTGGAATGAGAACACAGCGATGTCGCTGTGGGCACATGCGCCAACAGGCTCATCACGATAGCGTCCGCCGATGGCGTGACTTGCATCTTCAATGACCTTGAATCCGTATTTCTTGGCAAGCTCCCCGATCGCAGCCATATCGCAAGGCTGACCGCAAAGATGGACCGGTATCACCACCTTGGGCAGACGGCCGGCTGCTTTTGCCTCTTCTAGTTTGGCCGCCAATGCCTTGGGACACATATTGAACGTAGCCGGATCAATATCAACAAAATCCACTTCCGCTCCGCAATAAAGAGCGCAGTTGGAAGATGCTACAAACGAGATCGGCGATGTCCAAACCAAGTCGCCTTGAGAAACTCCCAAGGCCGCACAAGCCGCGTGCAAGGCTGAAGTTGCCGAATTCATCGCAATTGCATGGCGGGCTTTGGTTGCCTCGGCGATCAGTTTTTCAAACCGGGTGACAGCTGGGCCTTGCGTCAAAAAATCTGATTGGAGAACAGCGACAACCGCGTCGATGTCTTCCTGCAAAATCTCTTGGCGGCCATAGGGAATGAACATCGACATTGAGGGGGCTCTGTAATCCAATATTTAGGCGCCTTATTAGACAGTTTGGCGAACCAATAAAAGCCCGATCTGGCTAACCGGGCGTTTGCTTGAGGCTTCTGTGACATTTGTCACACTGCGACGGCTAACAATATGAATTAGGGGCGAAATGGCCGCCACCGACTTGCCTATAGACACTCAATTGCATATTGCACCCATCGAAACGACTACTCGAAACACGAAAACATCGATTCTGGCGGTTGCGTGCTGTCAAACTTGCGCAAACCGCATTGATGGGGGACTTGAATGTTCGACGGAAAAACAATTCTGATCACTGGCGGCACCGGATCATTCGGTAAGAAATATACCGAAACCCTGCTCAGCCGTTACAAGCCGGAAAAGATTATCATTTTTTCCCGTGACGAGTTGAAGCAATACGAAATGGCGCAAACGTTCACGCAACCCGAAATGCGCTATTTCATCGGTGATGTGCGGGATGCAGAGCGCCTTGACCAGGCGATGAAAGGCGTTGACTACGTTATTCACGCCGCCGCTTTGAAACATGTGCCCGTTGCAGAATACAATCCGATGGAGTGCATCAAAACCAACATTGACGGCGCCCAGAACGTTATTACGGCTGCCATCAACAACGATGTGACGCGGGTAATGGCTTTGTCCACCGACAAGGCAGCTAATCCCATCAACTTGTATGGCGCGTCAAAACTCGCTTCGGACAAACTGTTTGTTGCTGCAAACAATATGGTTGGGTCCGACGGACCAAGATTTTCGGTAGTACGCTACGGCAATGTTGTCGGCTCGCGGGGATCGGTTGTTCCGTTCTTCAAAAAATTGATCGACGAAGGTCAGGTTCCGCTCCCCGTCACGGATGAGCGCATGACGCGGTTCTGGATCACTTTGCAGGAAGGCGTCGATTTCGTTTTGAAAAATTTCGAGCGGATGTATGGCGGCGAAATCTTTGTTCCTAAAATTCCTTCTGTTCAGATCATGGATCTGGTGGAAGCCTATAGCGGAACACGCAAAGCTGACATCATCGGCATTCGCCCCGGCGAAAAATTGCACGAGATCATGTGTCCCGCTGATGACAGCCATCTGACGTTGGAATTTGAAGACCATTTTGTGCTTGGCCCAACAATCCGATTCACAAACACCCAAAACGACTTCTCGGTGAATGCCTTGGGCGAACAGGGGAAGCCGGTGGAAGCGGGCTTTGAATACAATTCGGGAACGAACGACCACTTCTTGACCGTTGAAGAAATCCTCACAATGGACAAGCGCGCCTGACTTGCTTCATCTTGGGCTGTTACCGAGAGGGACGCGGCCCAAGATGACCACCGATGCGCAAAAAATGCCTAAGCCGTCACCAGCCAGCACGCTGTTGCGCATCGCCCGCGAACCCAAGCCCGTATCAATGCTTCTTGAACGCTGGCGCGATCGAAAGACGCGTCAGGTTTTTGCTTCAGGTGCACCGTCACGCGCTTTGGATGACAATACCTACACAGTAGCCCTCGGTTTTGACTATCAGAAGCGACCGATCCTTCGCGCCTTATACCCTGATCATCATTTTCTTTTTGTACCAGACGGGGTTACCACAACCCAGTTCAATACCGTGCTTTCTTGGCTATGCACGCCCAGCGTCGAGCAAAGAGAGCTGTTCGTCTGGTCTAAACGAGATGCTCAATACAGCGACTGCGTAAAAGGTCGCCTTTCCGCTGCCATTCGTTTTGAGGACGGATTTCTGCGATCGCGGGGACTTGCAGTCTCAGGTGCATTGCCCCACTCATTTTGCATTGACGAAACGGGCCTGCACTTCGACGGCACGCGTCCAAGCGACCTTGAGACATTGATCCGCAACAATCCAACAGGCTCTCAGGCCGAACAGGCCAGGGCTTCCCGGGTTATGGCCGCATTGGCCGAAACGGGGCTAACAAAATACGGTGGCAAAGGCACCGGCTATTCATTGCCTGAAGGAGCGATTTTGGTGCTCGGCCAAGTAGAAGACGATGCCTCAATCCTATCCAATCCAGATGGCTTGCAAACCAACCAGCAGCTTGTCGAGCACGCGCTGCAGGACTATCCCGCAAAGCGTGTAATGTATCGCGCTCATCCCGATGTTGCGGCCGGAGCGCGGCCTGCCCTCTCACATCCGGCATCGCTTTTGCCACCTGAAAACATTGTGCCGACCGACATCGGCATCACGGAAATCTTCAAACAGCGCCCTGTGGTTTACACGATCTCATCTCTGGGCGGCTTTGAGGCTCTAATGCACGGGCTGGAAGTGCACTGTTATGGAGCGCCCTTTTATGCCGGATGGGGGCTTACCGTAGATCACCTTCAATTTGAGCGACGTGGAGTGACACGATCTCTGATTGATGTATTCCACGCCGCCTACATCAGCTATCCGCGGTATTTCGATCCGATGACGGGAAAAGCCTGCTCTATTGAAGATACGATGCGAGCGCTATCGGGCAAGAAAGTTTGATGGCCCGCAAAATCCAATCATCGCCCTTTGCAAACGAACGCGCACTGTTCGTTCAGCGAAATCTGTTCACAGATGCCAGCCCGGTCCACGCCTTGTTTTCGCACACTCAATATCTACGACCAACAGACTTGGCTTCGATAAAACTTGAAACCGTAAAGAACGCTGGCTTCGACCGAATTGTTTTCGGAAATCCCTATTCTGCCCTGGACGCAAAAGCGCTCTACAGACAAGCACGTGACAGCGGCTTCCCCCGTCTCATCATCGAACGCGGCGCACTGCCAGGCACGGTCTTTCTTGATGAAGATGGATTCCTGGCGGACAGCGACACATATCAGAGCAACGCGATAACCAGCGGACCGGACGATGCGTCATCGCTGGAAGAATTGCAGACCCGCTATCTTGGACGGCCTGCTCTTGAACCACAGAAAAATGGGCCGGTTAATCTGTCTTCGAGCGGAGCATTCAAAGTGCTTTTTGCTTTGCAGGATTCAAGTGACACGGCAGTGCAATTTCAGCGCACTCCCTCGGCAGATTATCCAGCTTTCCTGCGCACAGTAGAAGCGTTCATCAGTGCGCATAGTTCGCAGTTCGAGTTCTATTTCAAACCCCATCCGAGAGAGCCCGATACGCGTATTGCGGGCGCGCAATCGCTTGCCAGAACAGACATCATCAATGCTCTACGGACCTGTGATGCCGTGGTCACGTTTTCTTCCGGCGTTGGCATTCTGGCAATGGTTTTGGGCAAACCCGTTTGCTTTTTTGGCAACGCATTCTACCAAAACGCACCCGGTGCATTTCCATTTGATGGGACAGCGCAATTGAAGGCCCAGTTAACAACGACACCGCAAGAAAAAGCCAAATCGCTGCCGTTCCTAAACCATCTCGCAGCTTCCTACAGCGATTGTAGCTTCTTTGGTCGTCGCGCTGCGGCACCATCTTCACGAGATGTGATGTGTCGATTTACAAACGTTAAGCTGGTTCATGGAGGCAAGCGTTGGCAGCAATCCATCAACGAAATATGGCCTAGCGTTGCTGCCCGATCAGTGCGCAGAACGCTAGAAAACAGACTGTCTCTGACAGGTCGTTCATTGTAGCTGTCTTTGGTGCTACTGAGGATGTGGGAAGCCTGAAATGCTTCTCAATAAAATCAGATAATTGTTTCGAATATGCATCCAAACTGAATTGGAAATCGAAATATTCAATCAACCATACCAATAATCAAGCTCGCCAAAACAGTATTTTGAAATGATTTATCTATCATCATGATGTGGACAAGATTTCTCGCCTTTTGTAACTAACGCGAAGATCGGGAAGCGGAAATTCGTGCACGGAGATCGTGCAACAATCCGGCAACAAGACGGATCGCAGGCATTAGGCGCGGCAATCAATGCATCATGACCATTCAATGGATCACGACCACATCGGACACGCAGACGGTGAGGGTGGCTCAGCTTCAGGCGCCTTATATGCTGGGGGTAAATGGGGGCCTGACCGTGCCTTGGGAACGTCAGGTGGGGTCGTAACATGGAGCCTGCCCGATGCCGGCTTATCAGACTATGGCACGCCCGAAAATTTCTTCAATGGAAGAACTGTCAGCTTCGACTCAGTAGTTTCGTTCGACTATGAGGGCATAATCCAAGACGCCTTCGACCAATGGGAATCTGTTGCAAACATTCGGTTCCAGCAGGTGGAAGACGGCGGCGGAAGCATCGGAAGAGGTCAAAGCGCCGATATCCGAATTGTTACCGCCTATATAGATGGCGAAACATCGTACCTCTGGCCCAGCGTTTACGGACAGGCCTTTTTTCCAGTAGCTGGAAACACGGGTGCGGAAATGCCCGCTTATGCCGGTGATATCGTCATGGATAAGGACGAGGACTGGGACTACGACACGTTCTACTCCGTCATTCTGCACGAAATTGGCCACTCAATTGGTTTGCTTCACTCGTTAGACCCGAACACCGTTATGTACGGCACCGTGGAATCACTTCTCACAAACCTGACCGCTGCTGATCGAACTGCCGTGCGGGAAATTTACGGCCGGAGTGACAACGCCGATTTTGATGATGACTACCTGGCCGGTATTAACACGAGCGGGTCATTGGATGTTGCTTCTGCCACCACAGGTGAGATTGATGTGGTGGGAGATGCTGATTGGGTTTTCTTTCAGGTTGAAAGCTACAACAACTATCGGTTCACGCTCGATACAGCCCAAAGCGCGCAGTTTTCTGACCCTGTGATAAGACTGCGCGATTCAAACGGAAATTTGATCGGCAGCAGTGAAGTTGCTTTTGGATCGGGCGGCGAAACTGTACTCGACTATTCCAGCGACATCGACAGAAATATTTTTTTAGAGGTCCGAAGCGACGGATCAAGCACCGGCGCATATGCGCTAAGCGCAGAAATACTGGTGCCAGATGACTTCTCAGCTGATGGATTCACACGTGGAAGCGTCAGCCCGGGGCGGCGACAGGCAGGCAGTCTTGAGACCGTGGGCGATGAAGATTGGATTGCCGTCTTCGCTAGTGAATTCAAAGAGTATGAAATTTCGGTGTTCGCTCGTGACGGATCGTTCGGAGCCTTGGGCGACGCGAGCATAACGCTGGTCGATTTTTTCGGCACCCCATATGCCGTTGATGAAGCGCCCGATAACGGGGCTCTTTCGAGTTTTCGCTATTCCGGCTCCTTCTTCGATATGCCTACAGTGTCGGTTTTATCTAATAGCGGTCAAACCGGTGACTACGAGGTTGAGGTTAAAGTGATTGGCATGTCGAAATTTGATGATTTCGATGATTCAATCGAAACTACGGGTACCCTATCGGAAAGTGCTTCCGCTACGGGCGTCATCCAAGCGGTTCTCGACAGCGATTGGTTCAAGATTTCGATGCTTGAAGGCGTTTCTTACACTTTCACCGCCTCAACGGGCGACTTCAGTATTGAATTTGGCTCCTTCATGTCACTGCGGGACGCGAGTGGCGCCTTCATAAAGAGAAGCGGTGAGTTAGATTTCGAACAGGGAATTGCCAACGCTTTTGCTCATAAAGCATCACGCACCGGCGATTATTTCGTGGAATTTGAAAACGGAATCGACCCTGGTGCTTATGAGTTGCGGGTGACGTCGAACATCAGTTCCATTGCAACCCCCGACGATGACCGATTGGTTGGAGACAGCGCAAACGACAGCTTCTCTGCGCTTGCAGGCAATGATTATGTCTACGGATTTGACGGCAATGATATGCTCGATGGCGGGGCAGGACGAGACAAACTCATCGGCGGCTCTGGTAACGATCAATACCATGTCGAAGACGCAGGCGATGTTGTGGTTGAACTGTCCGAGGAAGGCTACGACCGCGTGTTCGTTGATGGTCTGTCCAGC
>NZ_JBHTJV010000025.1:0-259617 GCF_042676045.1 Pseudahrensia aquimaris
GCACCGCATCACGCTTGAAATCGTCACTGAAATTGGCTTTGCCCATAATGGCCTCCTTGCCTCAAAATTAGGGAAGAAGGTGTCTACAAATCTAGGGGCTATTCATTACTGTTCCGTGCGCCGAATTCAACGCCGTGCGGAACAGTTGTATTTTTGGTAGGGCTTTGAAAAACTTTAGTAGAATAAATGCTGTTTCTGCCAAGTCTGGTCTGTCTCGCTTGTCAGTGATTAAGTTGAAGCGCTTTGTAAAAGCGTTAGTCTCTCCAAGAGATGCTCGAGTTGATTCTCGGCGTTCATTCATCAACAAAAATATTTGAAGATTGAAGATCTAATATGCTGATTAGTAACAACAACGCTGCACTGACCAATCACATCACCGCCGAAGACGAAGTGCCAACTGCCTCTCTAGAGCTTGCCAATGGTCAAACTCTACGCACATATTTAAGCATCGATTCCTCTGTTCCCGGCTTTTCAACCTATGCGCAGCGCTTTGACGCGCAAGGCAACGTGATCGCAGGAAGCGGCTTTGAAGTTGGGGCTTTCAGCGGGTTCGATACGGCGCTTTTTCCCGAGTTCATTCACGAATTTGGTGATGGAAGCATTGGCATTATTTCGAGCAATGCGGATGAAAATGATCCGCTCGCTTCGTCCATAACCATGTCTCGTTTCAGCATCACGCCGGGCGCAACTTACGGCTCTTTACTTTCGTCAGAAACGTTCGGTATTCCATTGCCAAGCTCCGGTACCGTAGTGGATAGCTTTATTGAATCGCTGTTGCTGATTGATACTGCCGGCGGCGGAGTTCAGGTAGCCGTCGGTTATACGACGTTTGTTGAATTTGCTAACGGCAACGGCGAGATCAACGGCGAAACTGTTGCTCTCGCTTTTGATGGTAACGGTGCTTCACTCAACACACTTTCAACTGCGCCAACTATCTTGAGTTCTGACCCCGAAGTCTTGTTGAGCGTCAACGGTAACGAGTTTGCGGCGATATATGGATTCGGTGGTGCCACGGGTAAGGCTGTCGATATAAGGATAGTGGATGGTAGCTTGGGAACAAATCCGTTTGATTATCCCGAGCATCTTTTAGCCCCCGCATCCCTCACACTGGGTCAGACAGAATTCTTGGACGTAGTGTCTGCTGTTGAACTCGCTAACGGAAATCTGGCCTTCTTGATAATTGCGAATGGAGAAGATGATCCCGCAACAGAGGGCAGCGTTTCCTTCGCAATAATGGATCCTAGCCAGCCGCCTGGCAGTTCAATTCTTGTTGACACAACGACTTTGAAATTTGTTGAAGGGGCATTCATTGGGGCGGAAACGATTGTTGCGCTGTCGGATGGCACATTTGTTGTGGGCTGGAACGAAACGCCCGATGGCTTACTTTCCGGACAGGGTTTCCTTCAACACATTTCGAGTGCGGGAATTCCTTTGGGTGCGCCAGTCAGTCTTGGTGTGACTGGCGGTGAGGAATTCTTGATCACTGCTTATGAGTTGGCGAATGGCGATTTGTCCGTGAGTTGGGGCCAAAGTGACGGGCCAAGTGACACAAATGGTTTCGATGTCATCACAGCTAGCTTTGATGTTGTTTCAACGGTCAACCCGGTGACGCTGAAACAGTTTGATATGGGCGATGTCAAAACGATCTATGACGAGGCCATCCTTAATGGTGAGGTCACAGCGTCGACGGCGACTGTTGTGACCCTTAACGGCACTACTGATCCAACGCTGTCTGCAAAACTGGTTGGAACCGGCCTGTCCGTTGATCCGGTTTCGGGAGGGCTTGTTTCTGGTGAGATCACTTCAATCGAGCTTTATGATGGCTCCACTTATGTAGGCGCTGTTTTCGGGCTTACGTTTGGTGCGGCGTATTATCAGCTCTCGATAGATCAATTGCAGAACGGTGATCCGGAACAACACGATGCTTTGTTTCGAAACCTGATGGGCACCTATGATGCATCGGATTCCGTCGCTGCTGTGACTTTTGAGGCTGGAGGTGGCTTTGCAACGGCGCTGGGCAGTGACTTCGCAGATACGCTAACCGGTGAAGAAGGCGAGCAAATCCTCAAAGGTGGTGCTGGAGCTGATAGCCTTGATGGCGGGCTGGATGCGGATGTCATGGAGGGCGGCATCGGAAACGACGACTATTTCATCGACGATGCTGGGGACACCATAGTGGAGGGTATTGGCGCAGGATATGATGAGGTGTTCACCGAACTGTCGGTCTATACATTGCCTGCGAATGTGGAGCGATTGAATTTTACCGATAGCGGCAATCACACCGGCAAGGGAAATGAACTGAACAATCGTTTCGCTGGTAATTCGGGTAACGATACTTTCGTTCTCGATGAGGGCGGTGCAGACATTTTCTCCGGCGGGCAGGGGCAAGACACTTTTGATGCACGCCTTGGCGCAAACGGTATTGATATCAATTTGTCCACTGGAACTCATGGTGGTGACGCGGCAGGCGATCTGTTTGCGTCAGTCGAGGTCTTTTGGGGGTCTAACAGCGCTGCTGATACAATGCTGACAGGGGCAGCCCGTGCAAAGTTTTATGGCTTTAGCGGTAATGACACTCTGACTGGTGGCGCTTCGGTGGACTATCTTGACGGTGGAATTGGCAATGACGTTCTGTCTGGCATGGGAGCACGCGATGGGCTGCGCGGGTTTACTGGTGACGACATTCTGACCGGCGGTGCAGACCGGGATTATTTCCAATATGTCTTCGCCGGCTTCGACCATGACACGATTACAGACTTCGAAGATGGGCTCGATTATTTTCGCGTCTTTTCCAACGTCGCAGACGAAGTCTCGGATTTCACCATCACTGGAAATGGAACCTCGTCGGTGCTGTTGACGCTTAATGACGGTACAGGGGAAAACACCATCACCGTTCAAGGATCGGGCGGCGCCAACGTCACAATTGATGCTGGCGATTTCCTTTTCTACTGAGCCGCTCAATACGCGTTCAGCTATTTATCCGGTTCACAAATCTTTCGTCGCAGATGCGGTCTGCGCTGGTGACAGCGTCGATAATTATTGAAAGGGTAATCAACGTCTCATTGGCTAAACCGGCGGTCGTATTCTTCGAGCACCTTTTGCAGGACGATCTTGGCCCCCAGCACTGATGGGTGGCCGGCTTGGGAATAGATTGGGCCGTCAGGATTCACATTGATGCAACGACGATTGAACTTTTCAGGGCAGAAGATTTCGCTCGGTGACACTTGAATCAGATTGGGGTGATCTTCCATTGTCAGAAGGGCGTCAATCTTCTTCAGGCGCGCATATTCCTCTGGGTTCTTGTTGAATAGATAATCGAGTTTACCCAGCGCGCTTCCGGCAGAACGACGAATGAGCTCGCGGAAATAGACGTCTCTCACGCTTTCTCTGGGTTTCGGCATGGCTTTGATCAACACGACCCGGTGACCGAGCTTGAGCAATTCGCGGACGTTGTTGTGATAGGACGCAACAACGTCGACGATTGGTACTTTTTTGCCGCGTCTTAGCTTGCGTTTGAAATCAGCTCGGGGATCGGCCGTCGCTTCCTTGCCGCGGGTAAGGTAGTCGTCGTTCATGGTAATGACGAATACCCTTGGCTGCTTCATTTCGCGAATGACCTCCCAGCGAAGGCGATTGACGATGACGCAAATTGTGTTCGAGAACCAAATTTCGCTAACAAACGAACACCGACTGTAGCTGAAATCTGTTATCCCGTCGCCGCGCGGCTTCATAAGCTCGCGCAAGGCGATGTTGTAACTGCCCGCATAACTGTCCCCAACCGTTATCCATTTTCCATTGCCGAACTGACAGGCGGTGCGCGGATCACGCATATAGCAGCGCGCGCTTTCGCGCGAGTTCTGCAGGCTTTTTCCGAGGTTCTTGCCATCTTTCAGGGTGTGCCAATGGGTGAAATTTGCCGCGCGATAGTAGTCACGCGCCTTCGCATCGAGGCGATAGAGAGCGCCGCTCGTTGCGTAGAAATTAGAGAACAGGAACATGAGTACCGCAAAAACGCCGAGGCTTGCGGCAGTGAAGAATCTGCGCCCGAAACGAGTTCCCCGAAAGGGTCGTTCGATCATGAAATAGCTCGCTATGGAAAGCGCTACAGCGAAAGCAATGCAGATGATTTTTTGCGCTAAGCCAATCTCATCGTAGGCGATCCGCGCGTAGACCAATATTGGCCAGTGCCAAAGATAGAGCGAATAGGAAATCAGACCGACCGCGACCATCGGGCGGTTTGATAGGAGCTGCGCTGACCATACGTTTTCGCGAGCAAACCGGATCACCAAAACCGTTCCCAAAACGGGGATGATCGTAAGATATGAGGGATGCGCCATCTCCTCATTCATCAACACCATGGGACCGAGGATCATCACCAAACCCAGACCTGTCAGCCAGCCGTTTCCGGAGCGCCCGCCAAGGAATTGTTGAAGGGCGTTACCCGTTTTTCCATCGCGCCAGTCGAGTTCTAGTTTAGCGAGGATGGCACCGGCCAGAATTTCCCATGCTCTTGTTGGCAGCAAGAAGAATGCGAATTCAGGCTCTGATCGAACAATTCCAATTGCCAATCCAAGCGAGCCCCAAAACCCGACGATCATCAGCGGCATCAACCAATCGTTGAAAAAGCGCCGAACGATCAAAAGAGAGATGGGTGCAAGTATGTAATATTGTTCTTCAACCGAAAGGCTCCACGTATGCAGCAGTGGCTTTAATGCACTGGCCTCCGCGATGTAGGAGTCTTCATAGCGGAACCAGAAGTTGGAACCGAACAGAAGAGCCGACATGCCAGAACCGGCAAATTCCTTCATGGATTCCGGGATCAGCAAAAACCACGCCGGGACGATTGTGAAAAGCATAACCGCAAACAGGGCGGGCAATATCCGTCTTGCGCGACGCTCGTAAAAGCGGAGGAAGCTGAAACGGTTTTCAGCCGTTTCCTTCAGCAAAATCATGCTGATGAGATAGCCAGAGATAACGAAGAAAATATCGACACCCAGAAAGCCACCCGAGAACAGGCGGCCCTGCGAAAACGTCAAATCGGCGTGATACAGAACCACCGCAACGACCGCGATCGCCCGCATGCCGTCGATTTCCGGCCGGTATTTTACGGCTACCGTCGAACTCATTAAAAATTGGGCCTAAAAATTTATGGAGCTACAAAAACGACGCTAATCGCTTTAAGGAGAGATGTCTCCCAACCTGCCACAAAATTTTATGCAGCGGTTTCGTGTTCTACCTATCAGCCGTGTTGAATGCGGGCGTATTCGGTACCCGAACACAAGTAATGAAAATAAGCGACTGCGGTTATTGGTGCCCAGGAGAGGACTCGAACCTCCACGGCCGTAAGGCCACTGGCACCTGAAGCCAGCGCGTCTACCAGTTCCGCCACCTGGGCATCAGGAAGCGAGCCGTGTTTAGGAGCGTTCAAACATGGTGTCAATCAGAATCGCGCTGGCGCTTTTGGACCAATCGCGAAGTTGCTGGAGCCTGGCTTCGGATTTCATTTCAACGCTCATGCTGGCGACCTTTTCGAAGGAATATCGCGCTTGGTGTTTGCGCGTCGCAATAGCGCGTTTGGGCTCTTTCCCTGTTGGCCTTGAAGCCTTAGATAGAAGGCCAAAGGGGAGCATGGAGTGCGGTTTAATAACGCTCGTGTGTGACCGGGATAATTGCGGAGCCCTCTATATGACAATCGAAGACAACAAACCCCTATCACGCGAAAAGCTGGTTACCATATTTGGCGGCTCCGGTTTTGTAGGCCGCTATGCGGTGCGCGAATTTGCCAAGCGCGGATGGAGGGTTCGTGTGGCCTGTCGGCGCCCTGATTTGGCAGGGCATTTGCAGCCGTTGGGAAATGTGGGGCAGATCCAACTGGTGCAGGCTAATCTGCGGTTTAAGGATTCCATCGACAGCGCTGTTGAAGGCGCGGACGTGGTGGTGAATCTTGTGGCTATCTTGGCTGAAAGCGGCAAGCAGACTTTCCAATCGCTGCAAGCGCGGGGCGCGCAGTGGGTTGCGCAAGCTGCCAAGGCCGAGGGGGCGAAGATGGTGCAAATTTCCGCCATTGGTGCGGATGATAATTCTAGGGCCGATTATGCGCGGACCAAAGCCGCTGGAGAAAGGCTTGTACACGAAGTGCTGCCAGATGCGATTATTCTGCGCCCTTCAATTATTTTCGGACCGGAAGACGACTTCTTCAACCGCTTCGCAGGCATGGCAACGATGGCACCGGCTCTTCCGTTGATCGGCGGCGGTAGCACGATGTTTCAACCCGTTTACGTGGTCGATGTAGCCAAGGCGATCGTGAAAGCGGCCGAGGGAGAGCTGGAGCCGGGTTCGATTTGGGAACTGGGTGGTCCGGAAAAGCTGACTTTTCGCGAGTGTCTGGAGCAGATGCTGGAAGTTATTGAGCGCAAGCGTTTGCTGGTGTCGCTGCCCTTTCCAATTGCCTCTGCAATGGGCGCGTTTGCCCAGTATTTGCCTGGTGCGCCAATCACGCCCGGCCAAGTGGAAATGCTGAAAAGTGACAATGTGGTTTCTACGGAAATGGAGGCGGCTGGTCGCACCCTAGAGGGTATGGGGGTGACTCCGACGGCATTGTCTGCAATCTTACCAACGTATCTGGTGCGGTTCCGCAAGCATGGGCAATTTGAGGCGCGGCGCGGTCTTTGAGGGTAGATTAGGGAAGCGGTTTCTTTGAGATAACGAGAATTTTATCGATTTCGGTCGCGAAATGTTACCGAGACTTAACCGTTTCCGTTCAGATTTGATGCACCGTTGCAACGGTCTGAACACAAAATCACCCGAAACGGAAACGGATTGGCGTCGAAACCATTCGACGCCTTAATTGCGCAGTAAGCGCATCAACATTGGTAATTAAGAGTAACAGTCCCATCATGCGCCACTTTCTAGCAGTTTTGACAGCCACTTCGATGCTGACAGTCGCTCCACCGGTTTTTCCAGACGTGGCTGAGGCGTCTTCCCTCTTTGAAACGCTGTTTCCGCGCACTGCGGAGCGCCGCCGCGCCCGCGCCGAACGGCGCCGTCAGCAGCAAATCCGATTGTTTGAACAGCGCGATCGGGCTCGAAAGTCGCAAGAGCGTCGCGTCCGCGCTGCTGCGCGAGCACAGAAAAAACGCCGCGCCGCAGCCTCTAAGCCTGCCAAGGTCAAGGGGGCTCAGTATCACAAATACAAGGCTCGCAATGTTGCGCCTGTCGCACTGGCCAGTCTTGCAAAGCCGTTCGAGGCTTCGCGCGGTCAAAACGTTGTGTCTGTGGAGCAGCCAAGCCCAGAGATTATGAACGCTCGGTTGGAGTTGAAGCGGATAAACATTCACACCTACGCGCTTTTGGCTCCGCCGCCTGTTGAACCGACAGGAATGACCTTGGCCGATGCGTCTGAGAGCTTGAAAGACATTCGCCTGATCGCGCGAAAAAACATCGGTAAAGCGCTGATTAAACACTATTCCCAATCGCCGGAATTCATGTGGATTGGCGCTGACGGTCGTTTGAACGAGCAAGGCGATGCGCTTATCGACGTGTTGGCTGATGCGGATGCTTACGGCCTTCGCAGTAATGATTATCAGTTGCCGCCGCTTCCAAATGGTAGCGATGCAAAAGCAGCAGCTGCGATGGAGTTTGCTCTTACCGCAAGGGCACTTCGCTATATAATCGATGCGCGTCATGGTGTGGTCGATCCTAATCGGATTAGTGATTATCACGACTTTGCGAAGAATTACGCAAACGCTGATAAGGTGATGGCGACACTGGCTTTCGCCGCACGGGAGGGGCGCGCAGACGAGACTTTGCTTGCTTCACATCCCAAAGAGCCCGCTTTTGCAGCTCTGAAGGCTGAGTTGGACCGCCTACAGGGTTTAACAGCCACGGTATTGCCGCCAGTTCGGATTGCCAGTGGCACTTTCCTGCGCCCCGGCGATATGGACCCGGAGCTTGAAAACATTGTTGAGGCGATCCGCCGTCGGGCATCCGACGAGATCAAGGCCAAGCACGCTGCAGTTTTGGAACAAGACCACTCGCTGGGCGAGTACACACCTGAGGTTGTGGCGCTGGTTCGTGATATGCAGAAAGCGCTTTGGCTCAAGCCAGACGGTATCGTAGGCAAAAACACGATCCGCAGCTTGTTGAAATCGAAGAAGGCTTCACCCGCTGTCAAGCGTGAGCGTATTTTGTTGGCAATGGAACGTATGCGCTGGCATCCCAGCCGCTTTGGCGACAGGCACGTTTTTATCAACCAGGCTTCCTATCGGGCAGCTATGATTGAAGGTGGACGTGAAAAGGTCGCGATGAATGTAGTTGTCGGCAAAAAGTCTAACCAGACTTATTTCTTCCACGACAACATCGACTACGTTGAATTTAATCCCTACTGGGGTATCCCCCGATCGATCCTCGTAAACGAGATGCTGCCTAAGCTACGCAAAAACGCTAGTTACTTTGATCGCCTAGGCTATGAAGTTACCACTGGCAGCGGGCGCCGCATCGCTTCGTCCTCCATTGACTGGTGGAGTGTGGGAGCAAACTTTCCGTATAATGTTCGTCAGCCCCCCGGTCCACGCAACGCGCTTGGCCGTTTGAAGATCATGTTCCCCAACAGCCATGCAATTTATATGCACGACACCCCTGCTAAATCTCTTTTCTCAAAGCCCACACGCGCTTACAGCCACGGCTGCGTGCGTCTGGAACGACCGGAGGAGATGGCGGCTGCTGTGCTCGGCACCACGATTGGTGATGTCGAGAATGAAATTGCGCAAGGCGAGAACAAGACGCGCCAGTTGAACGGCAAATTGCCGGTTTACGTTTCTTACTTCACCGCTTGGCCAAATGCGGACGGTTCTATCGGCTACTACTCCGATGTTTATGGCCGTGATGCGTTTCTGCGCAAAGCTCTGCAAGCTGAACATGCGGTGCGTGATCAGTCCAGCTAACGGGCCATACAGCGCAATAGTTTACCGAAGGTCGGTGCGATGAAAATCGCGCCGACCTTCTTCTTTTCATCCATCACTGACTATTTCTTTCCGCTGTAAAATATTGATTTATTGAATGTTTCTTCCCTGAAACCAAGTTTTACCCAAACGGCTTTCAAATCATGGTTTCGACCATTTTTTGTCTGTTTCAAGCCTCATTCGAAGCCAATCTTGGGGTCGTGGCAGACGCTCTGCCGCTCCGCATTGCCAACTTCCCGTCAGACAGGAGCGGGCGCCGCGGAAGACTTAACAGGCGCTTTCAATGTGCCAACAACAAGGAAGAGAACCATGAAGAAGATCATTACAGCACTCACCGTTGCTCTGTTCACTACCGCTGCATACGCAGCAGGCCCAAGCTTTGCAGAAGCTGACGTGAACCAAGATGGTTTGGTGTCGATGGAAGAAGCAAAGGTCGCTCTGCCTGATGCAGATGAAGCGAAAATCGCTGCGGCTGATGCCAATGGCGACGGTGGCCTGAACGAGGAAGAGTATACGGCCCTGACCGCTTCCTAAGCGCTCGCCTATACCTCCCCGGATAGGTTTGTCAGTGCCATAGGCTTCCCACCCCCGCAATGCTGACTTCAGCGCGGTAGTCAGTGGAGCTGACAAACTGAATGATCCCAGTGGCGTTCCCCGCGTCACTGGGATTTTTTGTTTGGTGAAGGGGGCTTGTTAGCGATTGTTTGCCGCGCACTTTCGTGTGTTGATGGTGAAATAACGATTCTTTTTCCTACCGGAGATCAACCCCATGTCCATTCTTAAACGCGGCCTCAAAGGCGTGCCCGTCAAACGCCTTCAAGAAAGTCTTGGTATTGGCGCCGATGGTGACTTTGGCCCTGGCACTGAGCGTGCTGTGAAAGAGTTTCAAAAGGCAAATGGCCTTGTGGTCGATGGAATAGCCGGTCCGGACACATTTACGGCGATGGGACTGCATGAACTGGTTCTTCTGCGCGTTGGTTCACGCGGCGAAGCGGTGAAGAAGATGCAGGCTGATCTTGGAATTGATGCTGATGGACGATTTGGCCCTGGCACCAAGAAAGCGGTGATGACTTTCCAGGAAGCCAATGGTTTGGTGGCTGACGGCATGGCTGGACCTGCGACGCTTTCAAAAATGGCGTCTTTTGCCGACGTGGTGACGCCGGAAACTGTGGCTCGCGCTGAAGTGAGCGAAGCGGAAGCTGCTGATTGGGAAGTCGGGCCGCTGCCGCAAATTGAGGGCGGATGGGAGCCTGTCAAAGGCGGAATGGACGAGCCTGCGCCCACCAAGAGCATGTGGGGGCGCGTTAAAGGGTGGTTTGGCTAAAGTCATGGGTTTGATCCGCGTCCATCACCTCAACCATTCCCGTTCGCAGCGCATTCTGTGGTTGCTGGAGGAGATCGGACTCGATTACGAGATCATCACCTACAAGCGGGATGCAAAGACCAACCTTGCACCGCCGGATTTGTTGGCGGTTCATCCTTTGGGCAAAAGCCCGATGATCGAAATGGACGGTGTGTTGATTGCCGAAAGCGGCGCAATCGTTGAGGCGATCTGTGCTGTTCACGCGCCGCAGATGGTCCCTGAAGCTGGGAGTGAGTCGCACATCCGTCATTTGGAAGCGATGCACTTTGCCGAGGGCAGTGTAATGTTACCCGTTCTTTTGGCTCTTTACACTTCACGGCTGGGCGAGGGGGCAGCGCCCCTGCAGCCGCGGATTCAGGAACAACTCGACAGCCATTTCTCTTTCATGGAAGCGAGCTTGCGTGAAAGCGGACATTTTGTGATGGACGATTTGAGCGCTGCTGATGTGATGATGAGCTTTCCGGCGCAAGTTGCCGTGCGCCAGGGCAGGGCAGGAGACTTCCCGAAGCTGGCCGCATTTTGTGACATGATACACGAGCGCGAAGCATGGAAGCGTTCTATCGAGCGCTCTAAAGATGCAGGCGCTGGATACTGGTCTTTTTAGTCTTTTACGCCGGTCAACTGGTCAAGCGCATGGCCGGCAGAACCAACCGCTTCCAAGGCTGAAACCAGTACGGCAAAAGATGCAGCGCTGATGGGGCCGATATCGATCATCTCGCCTTTGGTAAGAAAGCCAAGAGGGTCGTCGCGAAAGCGGGCTATTGTCTCGTTGGGATGGCGGTTGCACGCAATTTCGGCCAGTACATCGTCTGCGCAAAGAGAAACGCCAGAGGAGGAGGCGAGCGGTGGATACAAAACAGCCGCCGCGCTTACGAGATCTGCCATATCGATAGCGTCTTCAATATCGTCTATTTGGCCGTGGGGTACTTGATACATTGAGGCGGGTTTCGGCGAATCGAGTGGATTGGAACACCGAGGATGCCGCTACGTGGTTAATGGCGGGTAAAGCCCATGCTTATCAGTGCCGCTCGACGAACGAATCCAGCACACGCTTTTCGCCAGCCTTTTCGAAATTAATCGTCAGCTTGTTGCCATCAATGCCGATGATCGCGCCATAGCCGAACTTCATGTGGAATACCCGTTCGCCCATGCCGAACGAGCTTTCCTCTGCGCCAATGACGGATTTCGCAACCAATTCGCCCTCAATGGTGCGTGGGCCGCCATTGTAGGTAGTCTTGTGGCCAGAGCGGTTGCCCCATGCGCTGCCGGTCTCGTCGGTTGCATTGGCCTGGGCACGTTTCCATCCAGGTGATGAATAGCCCGAGCGGGTGAATGGGTCCGACGTATGGAAACGGCTGGAGCCGTAAGGATTGCCGCCGACACCGCCAACACCATAGCCGCCGTAATTGCCTGTGGCTTCGACGACTTCCACATTTGCATGGGGCAGTTCATCGATGAAACGGGAGGGGATGCTCGCCTGCCATTGGCCGTGGATGCGGCGGTTGGAAACGAACCAGATATGGCAATTCTTGCGCGCGCGGGTGATGCCGACATAGGCGAGGCGTCGCTCTTCTTCGAGCCCCGACCGTCCGCCTTCGTCCAGGCTGCGCTGGTGGGGGAAGAGCCCCTCTTCCCAACCGGGTAGGAAGACGGTGTCGAATTCCAGTCCTTTTGCACTGTGCAGCGTCATCAAATTTACAGCGTCCAGATCGGGATTGTTGTCCGTATCCATGACCAGCGAGACGTGTTCGAGAAATCCGCGCAAACCTTCAAATTCCTCCATTGAGCGGATGAGTTCTTTGAGGTTGTCCAGCCGACCCGGCGCTTCGGCGCTGCGGTCGTTCTGCCACATTTCGGTATAGCCGCTTTCGTCGAGGATCATCTCGGCCAGGTCGGTGTGGGACGTGTTGTCGATCAAATCGGCCCAGCGTGCGAAATTAAGCGCAAGCAGTTTCAGCGTCGTGCGTTGTTTTGCGCCGAGTTCCTCTGTTTCCACCATCTCATGAACGGCGGCCAGCATTGGGATATTTCGGCTGCGGGCGTGGTCGCGGATTTTCTTGATTGTCGTGTCGCCCAAGCCGCGCTTCGGCGTGTTGACGATGCGCTCAAAAGCTAAATCATCGGCGGGTTGGGTCACAACGCGGAAATAGGCCATCGCATCGCGGATTTCCATGCGCTCATAAAAGCGTGGGCCACCGACGACGCGGTAGTTCAGGCCAAGCGTGACGAAACGGTCTTCGAATTCGCGCATCTGAAACGAAGCGCGCATGAGGATGGCGATATCGTTTAGCGCGTGGCCTTTGCGCTGCAAGGCTTCAATTTCCTCACCGATGGCACGGGCTTCTTCTTCGCTGTCCCAGCCTGCGGCGACGCGGACCTTCTCCTCGTCGGGGTCGTCAATGTCGGTGAACAGCGTTTTGCCGAGGCGGCCTTCATTGTGGGTGATGAGGTGAGATGCGGCGGACAAAATGTGAGACGTGGAGCGATAATTTCGCTCCAGCCGTATAACCGTGGCGTCTTTGAAGTCTTTATCGAAGCGCAGGATGTTGTCGACTTCCGCTCCGCGCCACCCGTAGATTGACTGGTCATCGTCACCGACACAACAAATGTTCGTCGGTGGTGCGCTTGCACTGTCAGGTTCGCCGCTTTGGGAATTTCCTTTTGGCTCCTCATGCAACCCGGCGGCAATTTCTGCGCGAAGCTGCTGACCAATCGGTTTTCCATGCGCTGCTGCTCTTGCTTCGCTGGGCTGAGACAGCAGCCGCAGCCACAGATATTGGGCGACGTTTGTGTCTTGATATTCGTCAACTAATATATATCGGAACCGGGCGTGATAGTCGGCCAGCACATCCGGGTTCTCACGGAACAGGCGGATGCATTCGACCAAAAGATCGCCAAAGTCGCAGGCGTTGAGGACTTTCAGCCGCTCCTGATATTGGCGGTAAAGCTCGCGGCCCTTGCCGTTAGCGAAGGCGCGGGCTTCGCCTTCGGCGATCTCGTTGGGGCCGAGCGCCTTGTTTTTCCATCCGTCGATCAGGTTTGCCAGTTGCCGCGCAGGCCAGCGTTTGTCGTCCACTCCTTCAGCTTGGATAAGCTGTTTGAGCAAGCGCACCTGATCGTCAGTGTCTAAAATTGTGAAGCCGGATTTCAGACCGACGAGTTCCGCATGGCGGCGCAGGATCTTCACGCAGATCGAGTGGAATGTGCCAAGCCACGGCATGCCTTCAACCGTCTCGCCCACCATCAGCGCAATGCGGTTCTTCATTTCGCGTGCGGCTTTGTTAGTGAAAGTCACGGCGAGGATCTGGCTGGGCCAAGCGAGCTTTTCGCTCAGGATATGGGTAATGCGGGTGGTCAGAACGCGGGTTTTGCCCGTGCCCGCACCAGCCAGAACCAGAAGCGGGCCTTCGGTCGTCAGCACAGCTTCGCGCTGTTCCGGGTTCAAGCCTTCAAGATAATTCGGCGTGGCGCTTTGCGCGGGCGCACGCGCTGCAGCGGCACGCGCGGCTATGCCCATGCCCACACTGGAAGGCGGCTGATTCGTATCATTCCCGTTCATGAAATGTACTTAGTGGGTTTTGCGCCCCGTTGCGAGGGGTAGGCAACAAACTAGCGGATGGCTTTGATCGTTTCGCGCGAGGGGAAACAGGTGGCTGCTCGGCCCACTTTGTTTTGCCACTTGCCGATGGCGTTGCGGCTTTTGTAGCCGATCAATCCATCAGCCCCACCCACATCGTATCCTTGGGCCACCAGCACGTCTTGCATCCGTTTGACCTCGGCGCGGGTGTAGCTTGGCAAATCCTGCCACCGGCCGCGAAAGGCTTTGCCACCTGCCATTCGGTCTGCCAAATGGCCAACGAACAATGCGTAGAGATCGCTCTCGTTGTATTGTTTCAGCACATAGAAATTTGGGGTCGTCACGAAGGTCGGGCCGTATCTCCCAGCAGGGAAAAGCAAGTATCCGGTGTTGGCTAGCTCAATCTTGGGGAAGGGCCGCCCACTGACGCGCTCAATTCCCATGCCTGCCCAACCCGCGATCTTGCGCCCTTGGTCTGGTCCACCGAGCGAGCACGATACGCTGGCCGGAATAGTGACCTCAAAACCCCAATCGCGGCCTCGCTGCCAGCCGAATTTTGCAAGGTAATTAGCGATTGAACCAAGAGTGTCGGGAACGCTGTTCCAGATATCGCGCTTGCCGTCGCCATCTTCATCGACCGCGTAGTCGAAGAATTTGGATGGCAGAAATTGCGGTTGGCCCAGTGCGCCTGCCCAAGACGAACCCATCGCTTTGGCCGAGATATGACCTTCTTGGATGATGCGCAGCGCGGCAATCAATTCGCCCTTGAACAATTCTGAACGCCTTCCCGCATAAGCGGAAGTTGCCAGCGAACGGATGGCATTTTTGGGCATTTTGAATGTGCCATAAACGGATTCACGCCCCCATATGGCAAGAATGATTCTTCGAGGAACGCCAGTCCGCTTTTCGATGCGAGCCAGAGTATCGCGCCAGCGCTTCTCCAAGGCTGCGCCTTGCTTTGCAAGGCGGTCGATTGAGCGCTGGTTGAAATATCCTTCAGGTGCGCGAAACTCTGATTGGGTCTGGCGCTTGGGTGCTGCGCTTTTAAGTTCCGGCATTTTGGGGTCGAAGGTGATGCCCTTGAAGGCCATATCAAAAGTTGCACGGGCGATGCCAGAACGCTTCGCCTCCGGCCATAAAGACTTTTCCAGCCATGATTGGAACCCGGGGTTGGAAGCTGCGGTAGCCGGGGTGCACGCGATTAGAGTGAATGTGAGAAGCAAGCGAATCATTTTGAGAACTTACCCTGAAATCGTCTATCTGTGTTCCTCAACGCTGGTATCGACTAAAATCGAATTGAATTTGCGCAAAGCGCCCACCTGCGTTGCCCATCCGATTTGGATTGTCTCGTCCTTCTTGCTGGCTACGGGCAGGCGGGAGTGTCCGCTCTCATCAAAGGCCCGGAGAGCTTGTTCGAGTGGTGTCTCCGGGTTCAGGACGGGGGTATCGCTTTCGGGATCAATATACGGATCGTCGTCTTCTGCAAGATCGACCATGAAGGACGAAACCCGCGTTGTTTGAATGAGAAACTTGTGCGGCCCGTCCTCAATTTGCACACCGCGCTGTTCCAACTGACGCTGGAAATAGGAGCGGCCAATGAGCGCCTGGTTGATGCCGCTGGAAATTGAAACGCAAAGCAACAGCGCGATGGAAAGCGCGTAACCGCCGGTGAGTTCAAACACCATAACCACCGTTGAAATGGGTGCGCCCAGTACGGCTGCTGCCACGGCGCCCATGCCCAATATCGAATAAATCCCCTGGCTCGATGCCAGTTCTGGGAAGGCTCCTGCTGCGATCAATCCAAAGGCTCCGCCTGCCATTGCGCCAAGATAAAGCGATGGTGAGAACACCCCACCGCCGAAGCGAGAGGCTAGGGTTATGGCGGTGGCGGCTGTTTTTAGAATGAGCAGCATGAACAGCAGTGTCAGCGGCAATTGGTTGTTGAGCGCCTGACTGGTTGCTTCATACCCAACGCCCAAAATCTCTGGATAGAAGACACCGATTGCACCTATGGCTAATCCGCCAACCGCGGGGCGCAACCATAGGGGCATGACGATTTGGCGGGCTATGAAGTCGGCTGAATTGACGGAGTACTGAAAAAGAAGCGCCACCATCGCGCAGATGATGCCGAGCAGTGCAAAGGCGGGAAATTCGAGATAGGACGTAATGGAATAATCTGGAATAACGAATGCGGCGTCGTTGCCGAACCATTGCCGGGTCAGGATGGTGCCTGCAACTGATGAGATCACAATGGGCACAAAAGAGCGTTTGGAGTAGTGGCCGAGGATGACCTCATGGGCGAACAAAACGCCCGCGATTGGTGCGTTGAACGAAGCGGAGACGGCGCTTGCCACACCGCAGGCTAATAGCGTTCTGCGGCCCCATTCAGGCATGGCAAACAGGTGGGCTATGGATGTGGAGATCGTCGCGCCCAGATGCACGACCGGCCCTTCGCGCCCTGCGCTTGCTCCAACGCCTAGGGAAACTGCGCTGATGAAGGCAGAGGTGAGGCCAGGGGCCATTTCAATGTTGCGTCCACCTCGGGCGCAGGCCTCCATCGCGTCTGCCACGCTCGCGGTTCTTCGGCTTGGCAAAAAGCGTTCTAACATCCAGCCAACAAACAGTCCCCCAATACAGGGCGTGAGCAAAATCCACAGCCAGTGAATTTCCCGTGCCGCGCTGGCGACGTTTTCGGAGCGATCTCCAAGCCATAATAATTGGACGAGGCCGATCACTTCCCGAAAGGCGATGGCGGCGACTGAAACGAGCAGGCCGATTGCGCCGGCGAGCAACCACATGTGTGGCTGCTTGGAAGACCAGAACGAGCGAAGATTGACCTTTATTTGAGCCCAAACGCGTGCGATGGCGCGGGAAGGGATCTGACGCAGATCGTCTAACATCCTTCCTCGCTTTCTCTCTATTGTTGCGTTGCAGTTGTAGCAGGTTATTTGCGTGTGATGCCTATGGAGCGACCAACTTGGTCAGGCCGTACCAGCGTGGAGTGTGCGGAAGCCATTGCTTCAACCTTTGCCATTGTATCGGGGAGAAATGGAGCAACTTTCGGCCCGTCCATATTCACGTGCAGCGACAGCGTCTCTGACGTGGCCGACACCCAACCGTCTTCGTGGCGCAACTCCTGAAAGGCGTGGATTCGTTTTTCATCGTGGTCGATGATCTGATATGTCGCTTGCACGCGGTCACCCAGATGGATTTCGCGCAGATAGCAAACGTGAACTTCTGCTGTGTAGATGGTGACGCGGTCGCTTTCTGCCCGTTCCGGCCCAAGGTCCAGCATTTCAAAAGCGTGGTCGCAGCCGCGGTCAAACAGTACGTTGTAAAATGCCATGTTTAGATGACCGTTGTAGTCGATCCAGTCCGCTTGCAGCTCCATCAACGGCGAAATGATCGGTGCGTTTTGGCTAATGACACTCATGCGAATTTCTCCCTACGGCATGGGCGATACCAATCGTAGACGCGCCCACCCGTTCTGCTTAAAGTGATTATCAGACAATTCATGTGCGGCAACAGCCCTGAATCGACAGGGGGTGCCGCGATGGGAAGGACCAAAAACGTGGCATTGGCCGATCTTCAGGATTCAACGCGTAATGATGACGGTATCGCGACCGCGATCTCCATTTTGAAACAGCGCTTCGGTGAGCAATTGCAGACCAGCCAAGCGTTGCGTGAACAGCATGCTCACACGACGACATACATCCCCGCGCAATTGCCAGATGCGGTGGTCTTCGCGCGCTCTACGGAAGAAGTGCAGAGCGTCGTGAGGGTTTGTGCTGAACACAAAGTTCCGATCATTCCCTTTGGCACAGGCACCTCATTAGAGGGCGGCGTCAACGCGCCAGCTGGAGGTATTTGCATCGACTTGCAACAGATGGACAAAGTTCTGGCGATCAATACTGAAGATCTTGACGTGACGCTGCAACCGGGCGTGACCCGCGAGGCGCTGAATGTTGAATTGCGGGACAAGGGCATGTTCTTTCCCATCGATCCTGGCGCAAATGCAAGTCTTGGTGGCATGGCGGCTACCCGCGCTTCCGGCACCAACGCCGTGCGCTACGGCACGATGCGCGACAACGTGATCAACCTCACAGTTGTGATGCCGGATGGTTCGGTGGTGAAAACCGCCAACCGGGCGCGGAAGTCTTCTGCTGGATACGACCTCACGCGGTTGATGGTTGGCTCGGAAGGTACGCTGGGTATCATCACCGAAATGACCCTCAAACTATACGGCATACCTGAAAACATCTCTGCTGGTGTGTGCCAGTTTCCTTCCGTCGATGCGGCCTGCAACACCACGATTGCGGCCATGCAGATCGGCTTGCCGATGGCGCGCATTGAGTTGTTGGACACGCTGATGGTTCAGGCGGTTAACAATTATAGCAAGCTCGGTTTTGCCGAAGCACCGATGCTGATGCTGGAATTTCATGGCACCGATGCGGGTGTTGCGGAGCAAACGGCGATGTTCAACGAAATTGCCAGCGAGTTTGGCGGTTCCGAAATCACTTGGGTGTCTTCGGTAGAAGAGCGCAACCGCCTTTGGAAAGCGCGTCATGATGCATATCCATCGATGCTGGCCTTCCGCCCCGGCGCACAGGGCATCGCCACAGATGCTTGTGTGCCGATTTCGAGGCTTGCGGAATGTATGGCGGAAACGGTGGAAGATGTTGAGCGTCTGGGTCTTGTCGCGCCGATTGTAGGCCATGTAGGCGACGGCAATTTTCATGTCTCACCGCTGGTGATGATGGATGACGCTGACGAGGTTGCCCGCGCCGAAGAGATGATCGAACGCCTTAATTTGCGCACCATTGCAATGGATGGAACATGCACGGGCGAGCATGGAATCGGGCAGGGCAAGCGCCGCTTTTTGAAGCTTGAGCACGGCACCGGCGTTGATGTTATGGCTGCCATCAAGCGTGGCATCGATCCGGACAACATCATGAACCCTGGCAAGGTCGTTTCACTCTGACCAATCGCAAACCGAAAGGGGCTGAACATCGATGAGACTGTTCGTCTTCTTCGGCGGCCTGTTGGTTTTGGCTCTTTGTGCCGCGCTAATAGTTCCGCCTTTTGTTGACTGGAACCAGTTTCGCGATCGTTTCGAGCGTGAAGCCAGCCGCATTGTGGGCCAGCCTGTCGAGGTTTTGGGGCAAACATCCGCGCGCTTGCTGCCGCTGCCCTCTGTTACCTTCGAAAAAATTCGGGTTGGTGATGCTGAGAAACCAATTCTGGCGGCTGAGTTTTTTCACATAAACATGGAGCTTGCGCCGCTGCTAAAGGGCGATGTGGTGATCGTTGATATGGCGCTGGCTGCACCGCGTCTTGATTTGCGCATTGGCGAAGACGGCAAGGTGGATTGGTCGGCTCGCTCCCTTGAATTGCCAGCAGACTTTCGTGCCGCTGATGTGGCTCTCAACAATTTCACCATCACGGATGGGGCGGTTAGGTTGCGTGACACGATCAACCAGAGAGAAATGATCGTTCGCGATATTGATCTGGAGGGCTCCGCCCGATCGCTTGCCGGGCCTTGGCGAGCAGAAGGTTTTGTGAGTCGAACTGGTGAACGGTATCAGGTCGCTGGCACAACCGGGCTCTGGACGGCCGCTGACGCGGAAAACAAAACGGGTCAATTGCGTGTAAAACTTGAAGTTCGGCCCCAGAATCTGGCTTACGATTTCGATCTCAACGGCCCTGTCATATTTCGCAAAGGCGCACCGCAGTTTTCGGGAAATTTCCGCGTTCGACCTGCTGCTGTGCAGAACGATACCGCACGCATCGCATTTGATCGTGGAAAGGCTCCCAAACCTATCAACGGCGTGTTGGAAGGGCAGGTTAAGATAGGTGTGCGTGGCGTTGTTGTGCCGGAATACAAACTGAATATCGGTGACGCGGAAGATCCATACGTGATCAGTGGCACGGCGTTTGCAAACTTCGATGATGAGGCTTCTTTCGAGATAAACGCCGATGGGCAGCAGGTGAATTTTGCACGTCTGGAGGCTGATGCGGACTCCGTGGCGAACCCACCAAAGACGCTGCAAGATCGGTTGGAATTGCTGCGTGTCCTGCTGTTGCAGATGCCGCGCTTTACTTCGCCGGGCAAGATCAATCTCACGCTTCCAGCCGTTGTCGCTGGCGATACGGTGGTGCGTGATGTGGTGGTTGAAGCCAGTCCGTTAAAGGGCGGTGACGGTTGGGCGCTGGCATCACTTAAGGCAGAATTGCCGGGGCGGACCGACCTTTTGGCCCGTGGCGATTTGGGGTTGCGCGATGCTATGACATTTGACGGATCGTTGGTGCTGGCCTCGCGTCAACCTTCGGGCTTCGCAGGCTGGTTTGTCGATGATGTGCCCCTTGAAATTCGCCGTCTGCGAAATGCTGGATTTTCCGGAAATGTAAAACTGGGCGCAGGCGTTGCAGAAGCGCGGGATGTGGAATTGGTGCTGAATAATGAACTGCTTAGGGGCAGTCTTGAGCGGGTTGTGGGCGATACTCCTCTCTTGAAGGCGAAACTGACTGGCGACACCATCGATCTTGATGCGCTGCGGGCGCTGGTCAATCTGCTTGGTGGTGATGACATTGCGCGGCGCGATCCGTTGGAGTTTGATATTTCCACGAAGAAGCTGATCGCCTTTGGACTTGAGGCGCAGGCAGTTTTTGCCAAGGGTATTCTTGGGCCTGATAGTTTGGCATTGGAAACGGCCTCCATCGGCTCGCTTGATGGCGCTGCTGTGGTTCTGACGGGCAACATCCGCAAGGGCGATGCAGGGTTTACAGGCAATCTGGGCGGCACTGTTCAGGCTGTAGATTTACGTGACTTACTGAAGCGTTTGGAGGAGCGTTTAGAAGGGCGCATTGGATCGCTTTCCCGCTTTAGCCATTTTCTCGACGACGCAAGGCTCACCCAAGACGCTGATCTGACCTTTGCGCTAACCGCTGCTGCTGAGCAGTCCGCTTTATCGTTGGAAGGCAGCGTGGGTGGCAGTGTTGTCGGTTTTGAAGGCATTATAGACGGGGAAGGCGCGTGGCTTGGAAGGCGTAACAGTCTTTTGTTGGAAGCTACTAACCCGCGTTCCGACGTTTTGTTGGCGCAGCTTGGCTTGCCCGTTTTGCCGCTGGATACGAGCAGCGCTGGAAATATTACTTTATCTGCCAAAGGTACGCTGGATGAAGGGCTGGATACGCTGACGAGCTTCGATATTGCCGGTGTTGTTGGCGCGATGCAGGGGAATCTGAAGCCGCAACTTTCTGGCGATCAAATGGGTCTTTCTGGCGCACTGGATGTTGATATCCGATCGACCGATCTCGATACGCTGATTACTCTGACCGGACTACCACTGCCGGGCTTTGGACAAGGCCTGGCAGGTGAAATGAGGGCCGCATTGACGCTGTCGCCACGCAAGCTGACCGCTGATCGATTAACGATCCTTCATGGTTCCACAGACTTGCGCGGACGATTGGAGGCCAGTTTGGCGAAGGGGTTAAGACCCCGTTTAAACGGTCAGCTTTCAACCGAACGGTTGGACGGGGACACGATTTTGGCGATTGCTTTTGGCTTGCCGGAAGGTGACGGGCGTTTGTTGTCTGGATGGGATGGCGAAATTGCGTTGAGCGCAGGCACGGTGACTGCGCCCAATGGCGGCCTGTTGGCGCTGCGGCAGGTCAGCACGCTGGCTAAGGTCAGCGATGGCGACATCGCTTTTGAGGATGTAAAGGCTTCGGTTTTCGGCGGCCAAGCCACTGGGCGGGTCGCGCTTGGCACGGCCGGAGAAGCAAAGGTTCTGAGCGGTCGACTGACGCTTAGCGACGCAGATCTGGCCAGACTGTTAGTGGCTCTTGGCTATGACTTTGGCGGCGAAGGCGTGGTTGAAGCAACATTCAATTTTGATGCGTCGAGCGACAAACAAGCGTCAATTATTGAGGCTTTGACCGGTGGTGGTGAGGTGAGTATTGCGCCGTTGCGCATTGTCGGTCTGAACGCTGATATCTTGCCCAAATTGCTTGCTGCCAACGATGCTGCAAACAGTAAGGCCGGTAGCGAGTTGACGGGAGTAAGCGGTGAGCAAATTGTAGAAGCGGGTTTGTTCAATGGGGCTACCGGCTTTCTGAATATGGATATCCCGTTTTCCGTCTCCTCCGGATTTGTTCGGGCAAATGACGTTGCTTTTGGCAACGACAAAATTAATGGCACCATGGATTTGAGGATTTTGCTTGCTGATCTGGAAACAGATTTCAACGCCCGCATTGCGTTTGATGCCGGACAGGAGGCCGTCGTTGGGGCGGCACCACAGCTTTCAGTATTGCTTCAGGGCAAGCCCGGTGAACTTCAGCGTTCAGTTGATACCACCCCTATGGAGACTTTTCTCGCGCAACGCTCGGCGGAAGAGCGCGAGCGCGATTTCGTGCGCCAGCAAGCCGCTATTCTTGAACGGCAGAGGCTGTCGCGCGAAAGCCGCGCAATAGTTCTTGCTCGCCAAGCCCGGGAACGGGCGCAGCGGTTGCGGGAAGAAGAGGCGGCTGCCCAGCGTGCGGCAGAGGAACAGAGGCGTTTGCGTGAAGCTTTGCCTGCACCCACGCCTGTGCCGGAGCGCGAAAGCAATAGCGATGATGTGTTGCAGGATCTAACGCGTAAAGTGCGCGAAAGCCTGTCGGGTGAAGGGGTGGTTCCTGCTGCTGGCACGCCGCGTCAATGGATTCCATCGGTCTCCGACTAGGACTGTTTTTCTGCGCGCAGTTTCACATGGGCTAGAACGAACAGGCGCAGCGCAGAGGAAAGATTTTCGTCCGCGCTGCGCTTGGCGTCTATTTGGGTCACCAGATGCGCGATGGACTGGTTGTTGCGCTTGGCGATGAGCTTTAACTCATCCCAAAATTGGTCTTCCAGAGAAAACGATGTGGAATGACCGCGAATGGAAACGGAGTGCTTCTTCATCCGTAAACCAGGGACTGCCTCAGGCTGATTTTATTTTTTGCGAAAGGCATCTAGCGAGACGACTTCGGCGCTGCTGCCATCGCCATCATCGTCGGTATCATGCCCATCTTCGGTGTTTGCTGAGTCGTTTTGCGCGTCACTCTGTGCCTTCTTGCCGTTGGCATTTTCGAGCGCGGGCAGGGGCGTCACGCCACTTTCCAGCGCTTTGGCGGTATCCTCTGCGCCTTCAGTCTCATCTGCATCAAATTGCAGACCGAACTGAACCGCAGGATCGAAGAAACCGCGGATGGCTGAATAGGGAACAACCAGTGTCTCGGGAATTTCGTTAAAAGAAAGGCCGATGGAAAAGCCGTTATCTGTAGTTTTCAAATCCCAAAACTGATGTTGGACGACGATTGTCATCTCTTCAGGGTATTTGGCTTTCATGCGAGGGGACAATTTCACGCCTGGTGCGCTGGTGTCGAAGGTGATGTAGAAGTGATGCTCGCCCGGCAACGTTCCGATACGGGCAACCTCATGCAGCACTTTTTTCACCACGCCGCGCAGGGCCTCCTGAGCGAGAATATCGTAGCGGATTAGATCTTCGACTTCTGGTGTATCTGTCAGGTCAGCCATTGGCTTGCGGTCAGCTCCGTTTTTGCTGCGGTCACCATAGACCGATGCATAAATAAAGTGGAGGCTTCTGTTGCCAGGTGCCTCCGAACCCCGCCTAAGGGTGTGAACCGCTAGGACTTAATTTGAAACGTTAGGCACAGCTTACGCTGCGACTGCGGTTTCCACATAGTTGTTATCATTTGCAACTACTATAATGGCCCGATATCGGTGGGTACCATGCCGAGCGAAAACGCAGTCTTTACACCCTCGTCGATCCTGTTTCGCCCCCGCCAAGCTGCTTGCCGTTTCAAGCGGCTTGGTGGAGGCGCCGGGTACCGCCCCCGGGTCCGAATGGCTTATTACAAAGGTCATTTATCGCCATAGACGGCTTGCGCCGACAATTCCCAATATAGGGTTGGCAATGCGTTCTGAAAAGGCCAGACTTTGAAACGTACGAGGAGAGTGCACGATCTTTTACTTGATGGCCCCGCAGGGCCGGTCAAAGCTCTCCATTATTTTAGAACAGGTGATTGTTAAAGAAGGCAATTCTTCAACAATCGAGGGAAGGACAATTTATGAGTGACTATCTCAGCGACGTTCAACGTTATGATTCGGGTGCCGATGCGGATACAATCGAAAAGATCGTAAAGCATTTGGGCATCGCCCTTAAAGGCAAGGATTCTTCTCTTGTGTCATGCTCCGACACAACGGAACTGGACCGCGTTCGCGAAAAATGGTCGATGAAAAAGCTCGGTGAAACCGACGCGTCAGCTTGCGATGAAGTGATCGGAAAAGTCTGCGAAGAAATGAAAGGCGATCGCCAAAAGAACCGCGTCACCTTTTACTATCTCGTGGCCAAGCATCACGGCAAATTGGCCTCGCTCTAAGCGCCAGATTGAACAAGTTGCGGAAAAGGGCGATGCCGAGAGGTGTCGCCTTTTTCTTTGGCGCTCTCAGAGGTCTGACGATCTTGTGACGTGCAGTTGAACCAGGCTTTGACTAGTTTTTGATCAATATAAACTTCAAGGACGAACCGCTATGAACCGTCGCGCTTTTGTTTTCACGCTTGCTCTATCAGCCGCCGCTTTGGCTATGACTACTCTCAATAGCGCGCAGGCGCGTGCCTTCACCGGCACAACTAAGGGTGTTGCGATCAACGGATATGATCCGGTTGCATATTTCACCGAAGGAAAGCCCGTGAAGGGCAATGCGTCGTTTTCAGCCGATTGGGAAGGCGTTAAGTTGCACTTTGCTTCTGCGGCAAACCGCGACACTTTTCTTAGCAACCCGACGAAATATGCGCCGAAATACGGCGGTCATTGTGCGTTTGCAGCCGCAAAGGGTTACATCGCGAAGACCGTGCCCGAGGCATTTTCGATTGTGGATGGTCGCCTGTATCTGAACTTCTCATTGGGCGTTAAGAAACAGTGGGACGGCAATCGTACTGAATTTATAAAATCGGCCGATAAGAATTGGCCGGAGATAAAATAGCACAATAGTGTATATTGGATGGGTTATGACGACCGCCCCCAGCCGAACCTGGGATTGGGGGGTGGTGCAGCTTGGGAGCGGTCTATTTCGGAGAAGTTGGGCGCTTACGAGTAAACGCCTTCCTTTCCGAAATGCTTGGTGAGCATGTAATACACTACCGCCCGGTATTTATTGCGCTCTGACTTGCCATAGGTCTCGATCACGCTGTTAATTGCGGTGTCGAGATCGGCAGAGTTCGCCAAGCCAAGTTTCTTGATCAAGAAGTTGTTCTTGACGGTTTCCAGTTCGCTCGGATCGGAACCTGAAACGGTGGAAGCGTCTGCGTTATAAATTGAAGGTCCACAGCCGATCGTGACTTTGGTCAACAAATCCATGTCTGGGGTCATGCCGCATTTGTTTTTGAGATCGTCGGCATATTTTGCGATCAGATCGTCTCTTTTGCTCATTCGAAGTCCATCCCTGTTCTTATCTTACGTAAGGTAAGGTGTCTCGGATTATTCCGCAACGTCAAATTGCGGGGTTTTGGCACGCGATACCAGTCTTTTCTGTCCGTTGGGCAGGAGCGCTGTGAATTAAAACGGGCATTGCGTGCAACGAAAAAGCAAAGTTGAGCGAAAACCATTTGTGGCAAACAGCCCGATGCGATGGTGCGCTATTGGCAAACTCGCTAAGAGAGTCGCCAAAGAGTTGGTACAACTGCCGAGGCGGCACGATGCAACAATATCACGATCTATTGGCAAAAGTGCTGGACACAGGCACCGACCGCGGCGACCGCACTGGCACGGGCACTCGCTCAATTTTTGGCCATCAGATGCGGTTTGATTTGAGCGAAGGCTTTCCTGTGCTCACAACAAAAAAATTGCACCTGAAATCCATTGTCCATGAACTTCTGTGGTTTCTGAAGGGCTCGTCGAATATTGGCTATCTGAAAGAGAACGGTGTTTCGATTTGGGATGAATGGGCGGACGAGAGCGGAGAACTTGGACCCGTCTATGGTGTGCAGTGGCGTTCATGGCCGAAGCCCGATGGCGGCACCGTGGATCAGATTGAGAATTTGGTGGCGCAGATTAAAGCAAACCCGGAATCACGGCGCTTGATCGTTTCCGCGTGGAACCCGGCGCAGGTGGATGAGATGGCGCTGCCACCTTGCCATTGCCTCTTCCAGTTTTATGTCGCTGACGGCAAGCTGTCGTGCCAGTTGTATCAGCGATCAGCCGACATTTTTCTCGGTGTGCCCTTTAACATCGCCTCTTATGCACTGCTGACGATGATGATGGCGCAGGTTTGCGATTTGGAGACAGGTGATTTCGTCCATACGTTTGGCGATGCTCATCTGTATTCCAACCATTTTGAGCAGGCAAAGTTGCAACTAACCCGCAAACCTAAAGCTCTGCCGCAAATGAAGATAAACCCCAATGTTCGCGATATTTTCGCCTTCACTTTCGATGATTTTGAACTGGTGGGTTATGAGGCCGATCCTCATATCAAAGCGCCGGTGGCTGTTTGATGGTTGATGTATCTATTGTCGTTGCGGCGGCCGAGAATGGCGTCATTGGCGCTGATGGCGATATGCCTTGGCGTTTGTCGACTGATTTGCAGCGGTTCAAAAAACTGACGCTGGGAAAACCGATGATTATGGGGCGCAAGACGTTCGACAGTATTGGCAAGGCGTTGCCGGGCCGAACCTCTATTGTTGTGACCCGTGACAGCGAGTGGCAGGCGGAAGGCGTTGTTGCAGTAGGCTCGCTGGACAAGGCCTTCGATTTGGCTCTTGAAATTGCGAACGCTGACGGAGTTGATGAACTGTGTGTTGTCGGCGGTGGGCAAATTTATGCTCAAGCGATGGATCGAGCGGACGTTTTGCATGTAACGACAGTCCATGCTTCACCGCAGGGCGATACGGTGTTTCCTGCTATCGATCTTGCGGTATGGCAGGCCGTGCATGAAGAGCCGGTTCCCGCTGGCGAAAAAGACAGCGCGACCACCACTTATCGCGTATATCGACGTAAGAAAGCCGGTTAACGGCTCCGTTTGATGCATCCGCGACAATCCGTCAGCTAAATGGTTGCCTACTAAGCCCTAAATCGTCTCCCGCCGCGTTGAAAGGGATGGGGGGCATCCCTATAACAACTGAGACCCTAAGCTGGGCGGTATATTCAACATTTGAAAGCCCCCGTTAGAACAAGGAATTGCAATGCCCTGGAGTAACCAAACCGGTGGTGGAAACAATGGCAGCGGCGGCCCGACTGGCGGCCCGTGGGGCCAAGGTCCGCGTGGGCCACAGAGGCCCGGTGGGCCGGGTGGTGGCGGTAACCAGCCACCGGATCTGGAAGAAATCATCCGCAAAGGCCAAGAGCGGCTCAGAGGCGCGTTGCCAGGCGGCGGCGCGGGTCCTGGTATAGGTGCTGCTGGTTTTGCTGTGCTTGGATTTGTAGCTGTCGGTGCTTGGCTGTTCGCGTCTGCTTATCAAGTCGGCCCCGACGAATTGGGTGTTGAGACGCGCTTCGGCGTGCCAAAAGACGAGGTTTCGTCGGAAGGGCTGCACTTTGCGTGGTGGCCCATCGAATCGGCCGAGAAAGTTCAGATTGTTGAAAAGCAGGTCAATATCGGTGCGGCTGGTCGCGGTTCGAACCGCCAGGGTTTGATGCTGTCCGGTGACCAGAATATTCTCGATGTGCAGTTCACCATTCAGTATTCCATCGCGAATGCGAAGGACTTCCTGTTCAATGTTGCCGAACCCGACGCCATCGTCCGGGAAGTTGGCGAGAGCGCGATGCGCGAAGTTGTCGGTCGTCGTCCGGCTCAAGATACTTTCCGTGACAACCGTCAGGGTGTTGGTGAAGAAGTTCGTGCCATCGTTCAAAAAACGCTCGATGATTACGGCGCCGGCATTGCCATTCGCGCATTGAACATCGAAGACGTGGCGCCGCCGCCCAAGGTGGCGGACGCGTTTGACGAGGTGCAGCGCGCCGAACAGGACGAAGACAAGTTCCAAGAAGAAGCCAACCGTTACCGCAACCGTGTTCTTGGTGCAGCCCGTGGTGAGGCGGCCCAGATCCGAGAGGACGCGGCAGCTTACAAACGCCGTGTCGTTGAAGAAGCAAAGGGTGAGGCGCAGCGTTTCATCTCAGTCTATGACCAATACGCGTTGGCACCGGAAGTGACCCGCAAGCGGCTTTTCTTGGAGACTATGGAAAAGGTTTTGAAGGCCGGTAACAAAGTCATCGTCGAGGGCGGTGGTGCAGGCGGACAAGGTGGAACGGGTGTTGTGCCTTACCTGCCGCTGCCGGAAATTAATAGACAACGTCAAGGAGCGAGCCAGTAATGGGAAATCGTTTAGGAACTGTCGCGATCTTCATTGCGGCTGTCTTGCTGCTGGTATGGTCGTCTCTATTCATCGTGAACGAGCGCCAGCAAGCGATCGTATTGCGCTTCGGTGAGATTAAGCGTGTGATTAAAGATCCGGGCCTCTATTTCAAAGCACCATTCGGTGCATTTGGTTTGGATTCGGTCTCGATTGTAGAGGACCGTCTTTTGCGGTTTGACCTTGACGACATTCGCGTTCAGGTCGCTGGTGGTAAGTTCTACGAAGTGGATGCGTTTTTGACGTATCGCATCTCTAATCCAGCTACCTTCCGCCGTCAGCTTGCAGGCTCCGTTCAGGCCGCCGAGAGTCGTCTTCGAAGCCGTCTCGATGCTGCATTGCGTGAAACATATGGTAAGCGCGGCTTTGAATCCGCGCTATCGGAAGAACGTGCCGTGATGATGCAAGAAGTTCGCGCATCAATTTCGAGCGACGCTAACGATCTCGGATTGACAGTGGTGGATGTTCGTATTCGTCGAACCGACCTTACGGCTGAAGTCTCTGATCAAACGTTTGAGCGTATGAGCGCAGAGCGTCTTGCGGAAGCCGAGCGTATTCGTGCGCGTGGTCAGGAAGCTGCCCGTCGCATCACCTCGGTAGCCGATCGTGAAGTTGTCGAAATCAAGGCCGAAGCACAGCGCGAAGCTGAAATTCTTCGCGGTGAAGGCGAGGGTGAACGCAACGGTATTTTCGCTGATGCCTACAGTCGCGATCCTGAGTTTTTCGCTTTCTATCGCTCGATGCGGGCCTATGAAGAGGCTTTGGAGAATGCTGGGACGACAATGGTTCTGTCGCCCAACTCCGAGTTCTTCCAGTTCTTCAAAGACGCTAACGGTGTGCCAGCCGCTCCTGCGGCTGGAAACTAAGCAAATCGACAGGCCGGTGAGCCATGAGTGACCTGCTCGTTGCCATCGGCCTGTTTCTTGCCCTTGAGGGCGCACTCTATGCTGGCCTTCCCGCACAGGCGCGGAAAATGGCATTCGAAGTCTCTCAAATGAACGAGTCATATTTGCGCAAGGGCGGAATGATCGCCCTTGTGATCGGGGTGGGGCTTGTCTGGCTGGTTCGTGGTTAGCGATCAGTTTCCCGAGATCGTTCCTGTCGCATCTATCCCTGATGCATTCGCTGGTGATTGGACCAGTGCAGGATCACCACCCAGTTTGTATTTTCCATTGTTTTTCTCATAGGCGGCCAAACGTGCGCCCCAACCCTTCGTCGTGATTGCCAAACGATTGCGAGCAAGGCGGGTGAAGTGGATTGAGCCCTCGATGTTGAAATGGTGGCTGTCGCGGTAAAGCAGCTGGCCGTTGCGAATAAAGGTGCAATCGCCTCCGGCACATTGCAGATCGCTTACACGAACCAGATCGGGCAGGGCTGCAGCGAACCGCTCGTTGTATAAAAGTTCGGACGCAGCAGCTTCTGGATCACCCGTGCAGCGCTGGGATATGGCCTCGTCGGTCAGCATAAAGGCGGGAACGTTCACGCAATCAATGAGAGATTTTCCCGGACGGATGAAGTCTGCAACGACCCGCACCGCATGGTTTCCATCATTCAACGTCTTGATGATTTGCGAGGTGGCGTACGCGATGCGTTCCGGTTGATACCGTTTTGCTGAAGTGATCAAGATGTGCGCGGGTGGTGCGCTTTTGAGCAGCTTGGCGAGTTTCAGGTTTCGGTCAACGCAGCCTTGGGTTTTGGTACTCCCATAGTCACGTACATAGCCTGCGAAACCGGATTGCGGGACGCAGCCATTCATATAAGCTATGTGGACGTTGTAGTTCGGGTAGGCTTCCGAGACGCCAGCTGCCAAATGCAGGGCGTGGCTGTCTCCCCAAACGATGATGTCGTGGCGCTTTCCGCGATAGTTTTGACACGTGATCAAATCGCGGTGGTCGCCTGCAAACGTTCCTGATGGTGCGGGGGAAGTGCAGTAGCGGTCGCGCATGGCATTTCGCATTTCGACTTCCGTTTGCGCCACGCGCCGCTCGGCTGGCACGCGCCATTCCATTCCTCCCCACTGCCAGGCGGTCGCCGAGGGCAGAGAAACGAGAATGGCGCAGACTCCGGCAGCGCCTGCAAAGCGCAGATCCATGTTTGGCACACTGTTGCGAAAGCGGGTCTCAATGAAACGGTATTGCACCCACCCCAGCAGCACCGAAAGAGCAATGATGAGCCAGCGACCGAAAGTGTCCGGCTGGCTCTGCGTAATCACCGCATAGAAGACTACGATCGGCCAATGCACCAGATAGAGCGAGTAGCTGATTTTGCCGAACCAAACCATCGGTGCAGTGCGCAGGGGTGCGCTTGCCCATTTGGCATCGCTAAACGCAATAAATAGGGCTGTGCCGACACAGGGGATGAGCGAGGCGACACCGGGAAAGGGGGTGTCGTGGGCATAGGCGAAGATCGAATAGACGATTAGCGCCAGGCCCGCTCCGGCCCCGGCCTCTTTAGCCGAATTGGGCAAAGCGCGGGTACTGGGAAGCCAAACAAGCGCTGCACCGATGCCGAGTTCCACGACCCGTGCGGGGAGGAGATAGAAGGCGGCATCACGGTCTGCAGCCAGCCAATATTGCGCCAAAAGCAGGCTGGCGATGCAGATTGTGCCGAGGACAGCGAGTGCTGCCGGATTGCGCAGCTTCACGAGCAGGAAAACCACCACTGCGGGCCAGATGAAATAGAATTGCTCTTCTACCGAGAGGGACCATGTGTGCAGCAGCGGTTTGGTGGTCGCGGCAACATCGAAATAGTCGGCCTCAAACCAGAAATAGACGTTTGATACGCTGGTTAGCGCCGCAATTGTTGATGCGGCAAAGTCCTGCATTTGTGCTGGCGAGAAAAAAATAAAGGCTGCAGCCCATGTGAATAAAACCGTGCAGAGCAATGCAGGAAAAAGCCGTCTGATGCGGCGCAGATAAAAGCGGCCAAATCGGAATGATCCCGACTCGCCAACTTCGCGCACGATGAGACTGGTGATCAGATAGCCGGAAATGACGAAGAACACATCGACGCCAACAAAGCCGCCGCCGAAAAGGGTAAAACCGGCATGATAGAACAACACCGAAAGCACAGCGATGGCGCGTAGCCCGTCTATTTCCGGCCTGTATTGGAGTTTCGCCATCGATTTCGCCCACCTGCGGAAGACTGCAGGTGCACTATGGCCTTGGCGCCGTTAAACTTTCCTGAATTGGCTGCTTGTTTGGCGTGCTTAGGACCAATTGCCTCAATCGCGCAAATATCAGCCAATGTGAGCGTTCTAGGCTTCCCCTTTTCCACCAAATCGGGCTTGATGGTGACAATCAAACGCCCCATTTGCGGGTTTTAGTCATTGGCACTGCGCAGTGCATCCGGCTCGTCGGACTTCAGGAGAAAATCCATGACATTCAAGAAATTCCTTAAGACGGCTGCGTTGGCCTTTGCTGTGACGGTGGCACCCGTGTCCGGCACGGTTACCGCTTACGCTGCTGGTCCTGCATCAGTGGCGGATCTGGCGGAGAATCTGCTGGGCGCTGTCGTGAATATTTCCACTTCACAAAACGTCGCTTCCGGTCCCGGTCAGCGAGCCCCGCGCCCGCAAGTGCCTGATGGTTCGCCGTTTCAGGAGTTTTTCGACGAATTCTTCAACAACCGCAATGGACAACAGCAACAGCGCCGAAACGCGCCTCGTTCGCGTAAAGTGCAATCTCTCGGTTCGGGTTTTGTCATTGATCCCGAAGGCATCATTATTACGAACAACCATGTGATCGCGGATGCTGACGAAATCACCGTGGACTTCACCGATGGTTCAAAATTGATCGCCACGGTGGTTGGCACTGACCCAAAAACAGATATTGCGGTTTTGAAAGTGACGCCGGAAAAGCCGCTTCAAGCTGTTGCGTTCGGCGCCTCGAAGTCTTCGCGGGTGGGGGACTGGGTTATGGCAATCGGCAACCCCTTCGGACAGGGCTCATCGGTCACGCTCGGTATCATTTCTGCCATCAACCGCGATATTAACTCCGGACCCTATGACAACTTCATCCAGACAGATGCCGCGATCAACCGAGGCAACTCTGGTGGCCCACTGTTCAACATGAACGGAGAGGTTATTGGCATCAACACTGCTATCATCTCACCATCGGGTGGCTCGATTGGTTTGGGCTTTTCCATTCCATCCAGTCTTGCTACCGGCGTAATTGACCAGTTGCGCAATTTTGGTGAAACGCGCCGCGGCTGGTTGGGTGTATCCATTCAGCCGGTCAATGAGGACGAAGCGGAAGCGCTTGGCATGACCAGTGCTCGCGGTGCGCTTGTTGCAGGTGTTACGCCGAAAGGTCCGGCAGAAAAGTCGGGCATCAAGGTCGGTGACGTTGTGCTGACATTCGATGGGAAATCCGTCGACGAAATGCGGGATCTGCCACGGATTGTTGCCGACACAGAGGTCGGAAAATCCGTCGATGTTGTTGTGCTGCGCAAAGGCAAAGAAGAGAATATAAAGGTGGCTGTTGGCCGTCTGGAAGATGGCGAAAAGGCGATGGCGGCCGGAGAGAATTCCGGTGATGCTGAAGAAAGCAAAACCGTAAGCGCATTGGGCATGACCTTTGGCGAGTTAACCGATGAAGCACGCAGCGAATTCAAGATCAATTCGGAAACCAAAGGCGTGTTGATCACAGCGGTAGAAGACGGATCAGTCGCTGCCGAGAAAGGCGTGAAGGCTGGCGCTGTGCTTTCCGAAATCGGGCAGGAAGCGGTATCGACACCAGCGGAAGTTGAAGCACGGTTCGCGGCACTGAAGAAGGAAGGACGCAAGAAAGCGTTGCTTCTGATTTCATCGCCTGATGGTCAGTTGGGTTTCGTCGTTCTGTCACTCGAGTAGAATAGAAGTCTTGGTCTGAAATTAAAAAGGCGCCTTTAAGCAATGGCTTGAGGCGTCTTTTTTATAATTCAATTGGATCGCTTAAAGTGCTGATTCATCCTGAAAAATCTGCTTTGCGGTAGCCTTGGATATAGAGCAAGGCTGTCAGATCTCCGTGGTCGATACGCATTTTGGCTTGTTCGGCAACGATCGGTTTTGCGTGTAGAGCAACGCCCGAACCAGCGCGAGCCAGCATGGCCAAATCGTTCGCGCCATCGCCCACGGCGATGACGTCGTCGGCCACGAGATTGCGGCTGGCAATGATGTCTTCAAGAGCATCGACCTTTGCCTGACGACCCAAAATCGGCGGGATCGCCTCTCCCGACAAGTGGTCGCCATCCACGCCCAAAACATTTGCGCGGTTTTCATCGAAACCGAGGCGCTGCGCTATCCTGCTGGTGAACTGTGTGAAGCCTCCAGAGACGAGCGCACAATAAGCACCATGAGCCTTCATTGTTGCCGTCAATTGTTCTGCTCCCGGCATCAATGTGATGCGCTTTTCCAGCACGTCGTTGATTATGGTCAGAGGCAGGCCCTTCAGCAGCCCCACGCGCTCACGCAGAGCTGGTTCGAATTCAATTTCACCCCGCATGGCACGGGCTGTGATATCTGCCACGCGGTCTCCAACGCCGGCTTCGGCTGCCAACTCGTCGATGCATTCCTGCTGGATCAATGTGGAATCCATATCCGCCAACAGCACTTTCTTGCGTCGTGCATCGGCATCCTGCACAACCACATCAATGGCGAGGTTGGAGGATATGTCTTCGAGGGCAACGAGAATGTGCTCGCGGGCGATTTTGGTATCTTCCGGCAGCGGGATATCGCAGGCGATGCCGTCAGCTAAAAAGTAGACGGCGCGTGCTCTTACGCTATCACGTGCGGCATCAGCGATTTGCGGTGTGAGGCATGGATTGGCCGGGTTGGCGATCAGTGTCGCGACACGTTGGGCGGTAATCATCTTGTGGGACGGTCTCGACTGAAGAAGTGAGGATTTGCGGTGCCGCAATTGGATGCGATTTTGATAGCGGGGCCAACCGCCAGCGGCAAGTCGGCCTTTGCAGTCGATTTGGCCGAGCGGGTTGATGGCGAGATCATCAATACGGATTCGATGCAAGTTTACCCCGTTTTGAATGTATTGACGGCGCGGCCTCCAAAGGAAGACTTGGAGCGGGTGCCGCATCATCTTTACGCCCACGTGGACCCTCGGCTCTCATATTCGGCCGCGCAGTGGGTTCAACATGCTGAGGCCGCGTTTAGCGATGTGACTAAGCGGGGCCGTGTTCCGATTTTCGTTGGTGGAACGGGATTGTATTTTATGGCGCTGGAGGAGGGGCTTTCGGCTGTGCCACCCATTCCAGAAGATGTGCGCGAGGGCGTGCGCCAGGAATTGATTGATCGGGGCGCACCCCACATGCACGCCAAGCTGGCACAACTTGATCCAGCGGCAGCAGCCCGCTTAAAGCCGGGAGATAGCCATCGCATTGCGCGGACGCTGGAAGTTGTGTTGGCGCATGGCAAGCCTTTGGCGAGCTTTCACGAGGACGATCAGAACAGCGGTTTTCTCTCCGGTAAGCGGCTTCAGAAGCATTTGTTGATGCCTCCTCGTTCCACTTTGCACAAGCGGATAGATCAACGGGCTGGTGCCATGCTGGATGGTGGAGCGATTGATGAGGTTCGAGCGCTGCTGGCGCTCAATTTGCCGCGGGATGCAACCGCTTTGCGAGCGATTGGGGTTTCTGCAATAGGGTCATACATTCGTGGTGAACAAAGTCTTAGCGAGACAGAAAATCTTTTAAAAACAGCGACAAGGCAATATGCCAAGCGCCAATCAACTTGGTTTCGCAACCGTTTGGGCGAAAAATGGAAGGTGCATGGCGGTCAATAATCCAGCGATGCGGCAAGGAAACCCACGCATTAGCGGCTGATTTAGACTTTCAGTGTTACTTTTTTCCATTGACCGTGGGGCGGTTGGGGCAACTGGAAATTGTTGCGCGGAATCCGCCTGTTGTCGTTCGCGGCAAACAGCAATGGGAATTGACTTGCGCAGGCTGGCTGACACAGCTTTTTGGGTTTACACGGCAGGTGCGACCACCAGCCTGGCCTTGGCTGTCTACGCTTTCGTTAATCACGGTGGTTTCCCCTCCGTATCGGGTAGCCGCGAGTGGGGGCTGTCGACTTGGGAAATCGCGGTTTTCGTTATGGCGCTGACGCTTATATTTGGCCTGTTTTTCACAGTGCCGTTGCTGCGCAAGGCAAATCTGGAGCAGGCGAAACTGACCGACCACGCTGCTAAGCTGGAAGTTGAGGTCGTGACCGATCCGCTGACCGGGCTTTACAATCGTCGCTATTTTGAGCGTGCTCTGGGCGAATACATACGTGAGTTCAGCCGCATCAAAGCGCCGCTTGCGCTGCTGACGCTTGATCTTGACCATTTCAAAAGCGTCAACGACACCTATGGCCACGATGTTGGTGATATCGTGCTGAAGGAACTGGCCAAGCGGTTGCAGCAACTCACCCGAGAACATGACATCGTTGCGCGGACCGGCGGCGAGGAGTTTTGTATTGTCGCGCCATTTTCCCGAGAAGACCAGATCCGCCCTTTTGCCGAGCGTGTTTGCAGAATGATCGCGGAGATGCGTGTCGACGTGGGGCAAGTGATCCTGCGCCCCACCGTCTCAATCGGTGTTGCCGCCACATCAGACGGCATTGCAAACGCCGCCCAACTCCTAAAGGTTTCAGATGAGCGCCTTTATGAAGCCAAGGACAAGGGCCGCAATCGCGTAGTCTTCTAGGGCGTGGCAGTTGAGGTTGTTAGAGATCTGATAAATAGTCGTTTTTCCCTTCAAAAGTCTGCGCACTGTTCATATTGCCTCAGGTAAACCAGCGTTTTGATGTAAATAGAGTCATCATTCCCAAATGATCCCGACACACTCGCACGGTTGGGAGAAACGAAAGGGAGCTTCGTTACGAGTGCGGACACCACAACCGCAAGCGTGGCCGGACTAGAGCAAGACGATCTGGCGCCCCATCCAATCGATACCGACTTCTAGATAGGTCAGCACAATATCACGCCCTTTGGGCTGGATATTCATAACCCTGTCTTTTTGGTCTCTGGATTGTTGGTTGTGGCGTTCGTGTTCATCACACTAGCGTTTCAAACGCAGGCGGCAGAATTCTTCGGCTGGCTTCGGCCTATGCTGACGTTGACGTTCGATTGGTTCTTCTTGAGCGCCGCCAATTTCTTTGTCATTTTGTGCATCTTTGTGATGGTCACACCGCTTGGCAAAATACGCCTCGGGGGCGACAACGCGACGCCGGACTACAGTTATTCCGGTTGGTTTGCGATGTTGTTTGCTGCGGGCATGGGCATTGGGCTTATGTTTTTTGGCGTGTCTGAGCCGATGTCCCACTTTGCTTCTTCGATGGGAGGCACGGCTGCAGAGGCCGGTGTTCGAACCGACTGGGCGCCACTTGAGGCGGCTGTTGGCGATGTTGAGTCAGCCCGCAATCTTGCTATGGCTGCCACAATCTTTCATTGGGCGCTGCATCCGTGGGCGATCTATGCGGTTGTTGCTTTGTCGCTTGCTTTCTTCACATTTAACCGCGGTTTGCCGCTCACCCTGCGCTCGGCATTTTATCCCATATTGGGCGAGCGTATCTGGGGTTGGTGGGGCCACACCATCGATATCCTTGCGGTATTTGCCACCCTGTTCGGGCTGGCGACTTCGTTGGGCTTCGGTACGGAACAAGCGCTTGCCGGTCTGAACTTCTTGTTCGGCTGGGGAACCGGGCCTTTGGCAAAAGTGCTGCTCATCGGAGCAATAACAGGCCTTGCCTTGATTTCGGTGTTGCGTGGCCTTGATGGCGGCGTGAAAGTTCTGTCCGAGATCAACATCGTAATCGCTGCATTGCTTTTGGCGTTCATTTTCATCGTCGGCCCGACATCGACTATTTTGTCGACGATCGTTTATGGTAGCGCGGCATACGCAACAAACTTGTTGCCGCTTTCCATGCCGTTTGTGGGCATGTTCATTGCCCGCGTCTCGCGCGGACGCACGGTGCGCGAATTCGTCTTTTGCGTGATCGTCATCCCAACGCTGGTTTGCGTTGTCTGGATGGGTGTTTTCGGTGGCACGGCTATTTCTCAGGTGGCGGCGAATGCGGCCGCGCCCTTGAAAGATGCTGCACTGGAGTTAAAGCTCTTTGAGATGCTCAAACCGCTGCCGCTGTCTGGCATCACTTCCTTTATCGGCATCGCGTTGGTTCTGGTGTTCTTCGTGACATCATCAGATTCCGGCTCTCTGGTGATCGATACGATCACAGCAGGCGGCAAAACGGACGCACCCGCTGCCCAGCGTGTTTTCTGGTGTACATTTGAAGGCGTGGTTGCCGCGACGCTGCTTCTGGTAGGGGGAGCTGGTGCGCTGACAGCGCTTCAAGCCATGGCGGGGAGCACAGGGTTCCCGTTCACAATCGTGCTTCTGGCCATGTGCTTCAGTCTCGTTATCGGGTTGATGCAAAGCCACCGCGAGCACGCGCAAGCGGTGCCCGCATAAACACCAAAGGGCCCCGTACGCCGTGCGGGGCCTTTTCTTCGGCAACAAACCCTGTTGACGGATGACTTTGCCGCGCTATTGTGAGGCTGTTGAAACGGGAGACAACGACCGATGGTCATGAATTCCATTCTTGTAGTAGTAGGCAAGCGCGTTGGCATGAGGGGCTGAACCACCTTTCATGAATGCTAACGCGCATCAGGCTCCCACCGGGGGCCTTTTTTATTGGCTAAAGCGGCCTTAAAAGACATCAATCCAGCCCATGAGCGGGCGAACGACGAAAGAACCTGAACGATGGCAGGCAAGACAAAGACGAAGAGCAAAGCACGGGAAATGACTGGCGCCGAAATGGTCATCAACGCGCTGATCGACAATGGCGTGACCGATATCTTCGGCTATCCCGGCGGTGCGGTGCTTCCGATCTATGATGAATTGCACCAACAGGAAACCATTAAGCACGTGCTGGTTCGCCATGAGCAGGGCGCAGGTCACGCTGCTGAGGGCTATGCGCGTTCGACGGGCAAACCGGGTGTAATGTTGGTCACGTCTGGTCCTGGCGCGACGAACGCTGTGACACCGCTGCAAGATGCGCTGATGGACTCAATTCCGCTCGTTTGCATCACAGGACAGGTGCCAACGTCACTGATCGGTTCTGATGCATTTCAGGAATGTGACACGGTTGGCATTACGCGTCCGTGCACCAAGCACAATTGGCTCGTTCAGAGCGTTGATGACTTGGCGATGGTTTTGCACGAGGCTTTTTACGTGGCGACGAATGGTCGACCTGGCCCGGTTGTTATTGATATTCCCAAGGACGTTCAGTTCGCGACCGGCATGTATCATCCGCCCAGCGCGTTTGAGCCAACGAGCTATCAGCCAAAGCTTAAAGGGGACGACAGCGCGATCAAGGCTGCTGTGAAGCTGATGATGGGCGCGAAGAAGCCGGTGATTTATTCCGGTGGCGGCGTTATCAATTCTGGGCCGAAGGCGTCGAAACTGCTGCGCGAATTGGTGAAGGAAACAGGCTTTCCGATAACTTCTACGCTCATGGGATTGGGTGCTTATCCAGCATCGGGCGACAATTGGCTGGGCATGCTTGGGATGCACGGCACGTATGAAGCCAACATGGTGATGCATGATTGTGATGTTATGGTCTGTGTTGGCGCGCGTTTTGACGACCGCATCACGGGCCGGCTGGATGCGTTTTCGCCAAACTCCAAGAAGATCCACATTGATATTGATCCATCGTCGATCAACAAGGTTGTGCATGTCGATGTGCCGATCATTGGCGATGTTGAAGCTGTTTTGAAGGTGATGCTGAAAGAGGTGAAAGCTTCTGCAAAAAAGGCCGACACCAAAGCGCTGAAAGCCTGGTGGAAGCAGGTCAATACATGGCGTGACCGAAACTCGCTGGCCTACAAGCCGAACAAAGACGTGATCATGCCGCAATATGCCATTGAGCGGCTGTATGCGCTGACGAAAGACCGCAAGACCTACATCACCACGGAAGTTGGCCAGCACCAAATGTGGGCTGCGCAGTTTTACGGCTTCGAAGAACCGAACCGCTGGATGACGTCGGGCGGCCTTGGCACGATGGGGTATGGATTGCCGGCGGCATTGGGCGTGCAGATCGCTCATCCGGACGCACTGGTGGTTGATATTGCGGGCGACGCGTCGATCCAGATGTGCATTCAGGAAATGTCGGCTGCGTTGCAATACGACGCGCCTATAAAGATCATGATCTTGAACAACGAATACATGGGCATGGTGCGCCAGTGGCAGCAATTGCTGCATGGCAACCGTCTTTCCCATTCCTACACCGAGGCGATGCCGGATTTTGTTAAACTGGCGGAAGCCTATGGCGGCACAGGTATTCGTTGCACGAAACCCGATCAGCTTGACGATGCCATCATGCAAATGATCGAAACACCAGGTCCGGTGATTTTCGATTGTTGCGTCGTGACGTTGGCCAATTGCTTCCCGATGATTCCATCCGGTAAGGCGCACAACGAAATGTTGTTGCCGGATGAAGCGACCGATGAGGCTGTGGGCTCGGCGATTGACGAGAAGGGCAAGGCACTTGTCTGATCTGCATCTTGTCATTGCAAACAAGCTGTATTCTTCGTGGTCGCTGCGCGCGTGGCTGTTGCTGCGCGCGTTCGATATCCCGTTCCGTGAGACGGTGATCGCGATGTACAAGCCTGACACGCGCGAGAAGATTCTGGCCTATAGTCCAACCGGCAAGGTGCCCGTGCTGATGCGTGGCGACATGAAGGTTTGGGAAAGCCTTGCAATTGTGGAAAGCGTGGCCGAGTGGTTTCCCGACAAGGCGATCTGGCCCACTGATGAAGCCGCTCGCGCCCATGCCCGTGCTGCGGCGAGTGAGATGCACGCTGGCTTTATGGGGTTGCGCTCGGCCTGTCCGATGAACCTGACCAAGACGTTTCTGCCAAAGGATCGAGGCGACGCGGTTGTTGCCGATGTTCAGCGCTTGGGTGAGTTGTGGGGCGATGCCCGCAACCGTTTTGGCGCTGATGGGCCGTATCTCTATGGCGGTTTCAGCGCGGCCGATGCGATGTTTGCGCCGGTTGTGAGCCGTTTGCGGACTTATGGAATTGAGATCTCACCGCAGATGCAGACCTATGCCGATGCGGTCTGGGATCATCCGGCTTTCGTTCAGTGGCGGGCAGAAGCCTTTGAAGAGCCTTGGTTTGTCGCTCATTATGAAGAGGGCGAAACGCCGCTTGAGGTTTTGGTCTCACCCGCAGAAGAGCGTGCCGCATGATGGTAATATCGATCGTGGCCCATACACTATCCCGTTCCTCGGTGATCAACCACCGTCCAACGCAATCATCGTGCTTTGTATTATTTCTGCTGGCCTCGCCCTTGCGTGCTGTCGGCCAAAGCGCAAAATTCTATCCATCAATCCGGGGGCGTGAGCCAATCCAATGAGCAACGAAATTCAAAATCAAAACGTGGTGGTTCAGCCACCAGCATCTGCTTATTTCATAGCTGCGAACGATCAGCGCGTGGAACGACACACGCTTTCGGTTTTGGTGGATAACAAGCCGGGTGTTTTGGCCCGTGTGATCGGACTGTTTTCTGGACGTGGCTACAACATCGAAAGCCTAACGGTATCTGAGACAGAGCACGATAAACACCTCTCGCGCATCACCATTGTCACTAGCGGGACGGCTTCTGTTCTGGAGCAGATCAAAAGCCAGATCGACCGTATCGTGCCTGTGCACCGCGTTGTCGATTTGACGTTGCGGGCCCACGAACTGGGCCATGAAAAGGCGCTGGAGCGCGAGCTTGCACTGGTGAAAGTGAAGGGCAAGGGTGACAAGCGCGTTGAGGCTCTGCGGCTCGCAGAAGCCTTCGGTGCGACTGTGGCGGATGCCAATACGGAGCATTTCGTTTTCGAAATCACGGGCCGCGCGACTAAGATTGATCAATTTATCTCAATCGTAACACCCCTTGGTCTGGTGGAAGTGTGCCGCACAGGAATTGCCGCGATGAACCGGGGCAAAGCGGGGATGTAATTAGGTTTGGCGCTGCTGAAACGACCTCTTTTTGCACCTATTGGTCCGCATACCGTGCGGGCTATCATTGTTTCAGTCCCTGCTTCGGCATTTGTGTTCATGGCATCGATTGGCGCGGTTGAGGCGGTCGATTCACTTCTCAAAGGCCAAATCCCGATAGAGCGGTTTTTAAGAAATCTGCCGTTGTGGTTCACCATTGCTTTGGTGGTTGGAGGGGCAATGCTGATACCCGCATTCTTGGTCGCGCTGCCGCTGTATAAGTTTGCAAAAGCGCAAATCGGTATCAATTTTTGGACCTGCATCGTCTTTGCCACCCTCATAGTGGCTGTGATTTGGCTATTCATATTGGGTGGGCGCATAATGACGATGTCCAATTTGCTTTCGCCGTCGTCGCTCTATTTTTTATCACCGGGTTTGTTTGCAGGATTTATCTTTCACCGCATCGACCAAGGCGTATGGTTCAAAAAGCGCGAAGAAACCAATCCGGTCGATGTATTTTGAACATCGCTCGCATCTTCAGTTCTCTGCCCTTATCAGCATTCGTCTTCTGTCTCGCATTAGCGTTTATACCTGCGTCTTCGTCTACCCAGGAGCCGCAATTGCAAGACATGGAGTTGATGAAAACTGCAATTGACGCAGACGATCGGTTCAATGCTGCGTTTCGTTCCTGTCCGGCTGAACAATTTGGTGAGAATTCCAGTTTCTTCTATCGATGGGCCATTTTCACCGCGCCCTCGTGGGCAACGTGCCTCGATAATCCTATGGCTTGTCTCAATGCCTGTAAGTCCGGCTCGGAACGTGCCTGTTTTCGAGCGGCGCGGTGGGTGGAGCGCTTTTTCAAAGAGACCCACAATGTTGAAGCGCGGAAGATTTACGCTTTCGGCTGCACAGTTGGTAGTCGTGGTTCATGCCTGAACCGTGGAGGAGGGTTGCGGAACTCTTATCTCGAAGAAGATACGTTCCAAAATGACGATGAGGACCAGCGGGCTGCCTGCGAATACAGTTTGTTCAAACACGCTTGCTCAAAGGACGGGAAAGCTGCCTCGACCGGCTGGGGGTGCGCGATGTTGGGCCAAGCGACCGAGTTGGGCCAAGGCACGGAATTTGACCTTGTTGAAGCGGAGCGCCTGTACCGAAAAGGCATGGCAGCCAGCTGCGTTCGTCAGCAAGATGAAACGTCTGAAGACCGAACGCTGAAACCTGCCTGCGCTTTCGCTGAACGACGGTTGAAGTTCATACGGGGCCAATGAACGGACGTTGCCGATAGTTTGTTGACTTTGACGGCAACTTTAGGTCAGTGTCCCTGACTAATTATCAGATTGCTCCGATATGTCACTCGCCACGTTCCTCTCGCTTATGGCGTTTTCGTTTGTCTCTTCCGTTACTCCGGGGCCAAACAACATCATGCTGTTTGCATCTGGCGTAAACTTTGGTTTGCGCCGGACGTGGCCGCACGCTTTCGGCATCGCTTTTGGTTTCGGCGTTTTGCTCGGGGCTGTCGGGGCTGGGCTTGGTGTTCTGATCGACCAATATCCCCAGTCGAAACTTGTGCTGAAAGTGCTTGGCGGCAGCTACATGCTTTATCTTGCGTGGAAGATCGCCAACGCAGGGCCGGTTGAAGTTAAAGAGGGCGCGGCGCGGCCTATGCGGTTTTATGAGGCTGCGCTCTTTCAGTGGGTCAATCCGAAAGCATGGGTCATGGCCATTTCTGCTATGACTGCCTACACAGCGGAAGGCGACTATTCGGTCAATGTAGGCATCGTGGTTTTTGCCTTTGTGGTGGTGAATTTTCCTTCGGTCACCATTTGGGCGGCTTTCGGCCAATTGATGCGCGATTGGCTGTCGGACCCGAAGCGGCTGCGCATATTCAATGTTGGCATGGCCTTGGCACTGGTTGCATCGCTTTGGCCGATTTTGTTGGTCTGATTTATCCACAGCCAGGCCTACCTTTTTGGTAGTGTGACTTTTGCCACATCCCGTTGCCGCTTGCCGCTCTAAGTTCAACGCAAGCGGGAAATAGGAAATGCTCCCACACCCCGCAAAGAAACAAAGAGTTCATGGTCGTCACACGCCCCGCAGGCGGCCGTGATATAGGACCCGTCGCTTCTCCTTGAGGCGGCGGGTCTCACTTTTTGTGTGGCGAAAAGGCGGTTTGTGCCAAATTCGCGCCTGTGCCAGATTGTGCAGCAACAATCCACCGGACTCCAGCATGCCCATGGCCGCCAAATTGCCCACCTCAATTGACGAAACATTGGCCTTGTTACAGAGCGCGGATTATGTGGCGGACCGCTCGTTGGCGACCGTTCTTTATCTGTCGCTGAAAATGGGTCGGCCATTGTTTCTTGAAGGCGAAGCTGGCGTCGGCAAAACGGAGATCGCCAAGGTGTTGGCGAAAACTCTCGGTCGCGATCTCATACGCTTGCAGTGTTATGAAGGTCTGGATGTGTCCTCCGCTGTCTACGAGTGGAATTATGCCGCGCAGATGGTGGACATTCGTATGCGTGAGGCGACGGGCGACACGGACAAAAACGCAATGGAACAGGGCGTCTTTTCCGAACGTTTTCTGATCCGCCGACCGCTCTTGCAGGCGCTGGAGCCACATGCGGGCGGGCCGCCGGTGTTGTTGATAGATGAACTGGACCGGACCGACGAGGCTTTTGAAGCGTTTCTGCTGGAAGTGCTTTCCGATTTTCAGGTTACGATTCCTGAACTTGGCACTGTAAAAGCGGCTGAGCCGCCTATCGTTATTATAACCACCAACCGAACGCGCGAGATACATGACGCGCTTAAGCGGCGCTGTCTCTATCACTGGGTCGACTATCCGCAGGCGGAGCAAGAGCTGGAAATCGTGCGCACGAAAGTGCCGCAAGCGGGCGCCGATTTGAGCCGCGAATTGGTCGCATACGTGCAGAAATTGCGTCAGCAAGATTTGTTCAAAAATCCTGGCATTGCCGAGACACTCGATTGGGCAACGGCGTTGATGGAACTCGATAAGGTGGCGCTGGACCCGCAGGCTATTTCCGACACTTTGGGCGTGTTGCTGAAGTATCAGGACGATATCGCGCAAATTCAGAGCAGCGAAGGTGCGGAGATTTTGCGAGAGGTGAAGGAAGAGTTGAAGAGCGGCAAGGCGGCCTGAACCCCATGCCCTCTGTTCCCACCGCGCCAGAACTGCCGCAGGCCGACCCTGCGGGAAAACTGCCGGAAAACGTCCTCTATTTCGCTCGAACACTGCGCGACGCTGGTGTTCGCCTGGGGCCATCGAGCGTGGTGGAGGCGGTAGAAGCGGTAAAAGCGGCGGGGATTGGCGGCCGTGATGATCTCTATTGGACATTGCATTGTGTGTTGGTGACACGGCGCGAAGACCATGCGGTTTTTGATGAGGCGTTCCGCCTGTTTTGGCGCTCCCGTGACCTGGTTGAAAAAATGATTGCCATGTTTTCGCCCACGGCAGAAGCGCGGGGTGAGCCGGAAAAGCCGAAAGCGGCATCGGCGCGGGTGTCGCAAGCGCTGTTTCAGGACGATCAGCGACAGCAGGAGACGGAGCGGCCGGAATTGGAAATCGACGCTTCGTTCTCGATGAGCGTCAACGAGGTGCTCAAGGAAAAAGACTTCGCGCAAATGACCGCTCAGGAGCTTTCAGCCGCCCGTAGCGAAATTGAGCGGCTGCGGTTGCCGGTTGATGAAATCGTTACCCGTCGCTTTCGCTCTTCGCCACGCGGTGCGCAGCTGGACCCTCGGGCTATTTTGCGCAAGTCGATGGCATCGGGCGGCGACTTGATCTTACCGCAGTTTCGCGAGCGGCGGCGCGTGCAACCTCCGCTTGTGGTGCTGGCGGACATTTCCGGCTCCATGAGCCAATACACACGGATCTTCTTGCATTTTCTGCATCAGCTTACGGATCGTCGAAAGCGGGTGCACACCTTCCTGTTTGGTACGCGGTTGACCAATGTGACCCGCGCGCTGCGCATGAAAGATCCTGACGAGGCGCTGGCGGATGTGTCCGACCAGGTGCCCGATTGGGAAGGCGGCACGCGTATTGGGGAGACGCTGCACGATTTCAACAAGCTGTGGGGGCGCCGTGTTCTGGGGCAGGGGGCTGTCGTCTTGCTCATCACCGATGGGTTGGAACGGGCGAGCGGTGAGGAAGATCTTGCGCAATTGGCGAGGGAGACGGAGCGGTTGCAGAAATCCTGCCGTCGCCTCATCTGGCTCAATCCGCTGTTACGCTTTGACGGTTTTGAGCCGCGCGCGGCGGGCGTGCGGATGATGCTGCCTCATGTGGATGATTTCCGTTCGGTTCACTCGCTGGATTCCCTGTCTGACCTTTGCAGCGTTTTGGGCGCTCCACCAAAGCGGGCAGGCTTTGCTTCGAGAAAGCCGTTGAAGCCCGCCCGCCAAGGCACCATAATCGACGCATGACACAAGCACCTGAAAACACCTCTCATCTGCAAGATCCGCTAACTGTCGCCCAAAGTTGGCTTGGGGAAGGGCGGTCAGTGGCTTTGGCCACCGTGGTCGAAACATGGGGCTCGGCCCCGCGTCCTGTGGGAAGCCATTTGGTGATCGACGGTGAGGGCAATTTTGAAGGCTCCGTCTCCGGCGGTTGCGTCGAAGGGGCTGTGGTCTTTGAGGCTGTGGAGGCGATTGAGACAGGCAAACCCAAAATGCTGGAATTTGGCGTTGCCGACGAGACGGCGTGGGAAGTTGGCCTTTCATGCGGGGGGCGCATACGCGTTTATGTGGAGCCGGTGGAAGCAGTATGAAGGCGTCGCTGCTGGAAGCCGTGAACACGGCGCGGCTTGCGCGGCAGGCAATTGCGGTCGTCACCGATATCGCAAGTGGTGAGCAGCATTGCGTCACGTCCGATGAAATTGCCGCCCACGCCCTCTATGAGGAATTGGTTAAACGCTTTCGTTCTGGAAAGTCCGGCATTGTGGAGCGTGAAGGGGTGGAGACATTCATCGCGATGCATGTTCCGCCGCCGCGACTTGTTGTGATCGGTGCGGTTCATATTTCGCAGGCGCTTTATCCGATTGCGCAGGCCTGCGGGTTTGACGTAACGATCATTGACCCACGAAGTGCTTTTGCCACGCCGGAAAGGTTTGCTGGTGTGCGGCTGTTGGCTGAGTGGCCGCAGGACATTCCCGAAGTGTTGGATTTTGACGCTTACACCGCGCTTGCCGCCGTCACCCACGATCCCAAAATTGACGATCTGCCTTTGCAGAAGGCTCTGGAAGCCGAATGTTTTTACGTCGGTGCCTTGGGCAGCCGAAAGACCCATGCCAAGCGGCTGGAAAGGCTTCGCAGCACTGGCTTAAGCGAAGAGCAGACTGCCCGTATCCGTGCCCCCATAGGGCTCGATATAGGTGCTGCCAGTCCTCAGGAAATTGCAGTTGCAGTGATGGGTGAAATCATCGCTAGCCTTCGCAAAGGTGCGGCGTGATTTTTGGGCCGGCACCCGTGGGTGATTGTTTGGGTGCCATCGTTGCCCATGCCCTTGTGCTGCCGGACGGGCGGATCAAGAAAGGCCATGCGCTGACGTCTGCTGATCTGGAGCGGTTGAAGGATGCCGGTTTGAAAACCGTTGTTGTTGCCCGGTTGGAAAAAGGGGATGTGCCAGAAGACGAAGCTGCAACACGGTTGGCGGCTGCTATCGTCAAAGCTGCTGAAGGAGTGGAAGCGGCAATTGCAGCGACGGGCCGAGTGAACCTTTATGCGAGTCATAACGGGTTGTTACGCGTAGATGCTGAAGTTTTTTGCGAACTTAACAGTCTTGATGAGGGCATTACGGTGGCCAGCCTTGCCGATGACCTGTTTGTTGAAACGGGCCGTATGATGGCGACGGTGAAAATCATCCCTTTCGCTGCTGGTGAGGAAATGGTGGAGCGCTTTGAGGCCATTTGCAGCGCGAAAGTGGCACTTACACTTTTGCCCGCTACCCCCCATCGAGTTGGCCTTGTCGCGACGAAATTGCGATCGCTAAAGGCTGTTACGATGGACAAGACACGACGGGTCTTGGACGAGCGTTTGGCTTTAAGCGGCAGTTCTGTTGTTTCTGAATTGCGCGTCGAACACTCTGTGGCCGCGGTAAGCGATGCAATTGAGGCTATGCGTAAAGATGTTGATCTCATCGTGCTTTTTGGCGCATCTGCCATCGTAGACAGGCGGGACGTGTTGCCTGCCGCGGTAGAGCAGTCTGGTGGAATTGTGCATCATCTTGGAATGCCGATGGACCCCGGCAACTTGCTGATGTGGGCCTCGCTCGATGGAAAGCATGTGCTCGGCGCCCCCGGCTGTGCCCGTTCGCCGGCAGAAAACGGCTTTGATCGGGTATTGGCACGGTGCGTGACAGGCAGTGCACCTGACCCTGACTATTTGCGCGGGCTTGGTGTAGGTGGTTTGTTGATGGAAATTCATTCTCGCCCGCAGCCAAGGGAGGAGACATCGTGAGCGAGGTTTCAGGCGTGATCCTCGCAGCGGGAACATCAAGCCGCATGGGTGTGGAAAACAAACTAATGCGCGTCTGGAGGGGAAAACCGCTGGTGCGCCATGTCTATGACGCGGCAGTGGCGAGTGACTTGGCAGTTGTTGTAAGCGTGACGGGCCATGAGGCTGACCTCGTCGCCTCATGCTTGCCGGGCGATGCCGCAATGACTTGTAACGGCGACTACGCAAACGGCATGGCTGGCTCCATTCGCGCCGGGCTGTATCGTTTGCAAGGGCATGGACCGGTGATGATCTTGCTGGGCGATATGCCCTTGGTAACAACACACCATATCAACGCTATGCTCGATGCCTTTCAGGCGGCGGCCAGCGATAACGCTATTGTCGTAGCTACACATGAGGGCAAAATTGGCAATCCGGTTATTTTTGGCAAAGAGCATTTTGCAGCACTGAAGCTGTTGGAGGGCGATCGCGGCGCAGGAGAATTGGTCCGAAACAGTGCCGACACGCTGATCAAGGTCGAGATCGGCCCCGCTGCGTCACAGGATTTCGACACGCCGGATGCGTTCAGCAATTAATCGACCGCGCCGAATATCTCTAGAAAGCCGCTTTTGAGGGCAACATCCATATCTTCCATCGTCACAGGCAGGCCTAAGTCAACCAGACTGGTTACGCCATGCTCGCTCACTCCGCAGGGGATGATGCCGTCAAAGTGCTCCAAATCCGGCTCGACATTGATCGAAATGCCGTGCAGCGAAACCCAACGTTTCAACCGAACGCCGATGGCGGCAATTTTGTCTTCTGCCATGTCTTCAGAAGGTGAAGGCCGTTCTGGTCTTTTTACCCAAACCCCGACGCGGTCTTCTCGCCGTTCGCCTTTCACGTTGAATCGCTCCAGCGTGCAGATGATCCACGCTTCCAGCGCTGCCACATAAGCGCGGACGTCCTGCTTTCGGCGTTTGAGATCCAGCATTACATAGGCCACCCGTTGTCCCGGCCCATGATATGTGTACTGCCCGCCGCGCCCTGTTTGAAAAACCGGGAAACGGTGGGGCGCTACAAGATCGCTCTCATCGGCGCTCATGCCTGCTGTATAGAGCGGTGGGTGTTCCACCAGCCAGACGCATTCCGGGGCTTCGCCTGCGGCGATTTTCGCCACCCGGTGGTCCATGAAAGCGAGAGCCTGCTCATAGTCGGTCAAGCCATCCGCAATGATCCACTCAACGGGAGGGGCGCTCTTGGGGGGCAAGAATGAAGCGGAAATTTCTTCGCGGGTCACGGCCATGAAGCCTATGTGGCAAGAGCATCGTGTGGCGACAAGCGAAAAGCGCATTTGGGAGCGCATTATGCCTTGTGCGACCCCCGTGCATTTGTTACAGCCCCGCGACCAGTCAAAAGACGTGGCAAGTGCGGCCGTGGCGGAACTGGTAGACGCGCAGCGTTGAGGTCGCTGTGGGATAATATCCCGTGGAAGTTCGAGTCTTCTCGGCCGCACCATATCTTCGGTTTAATAGTTGGATTTTCAAATCCCATTTTGCCGGCATTACCTTGCCTGCGCTTTTTCGCCCCCCCCCACCTACGCTGAGCATCTTCCCCTTATCCTTAGTGAAGAAGCCACGAAGTTTGGTGATTGAACAAAGGCGCGGGCGCGGAAAGCAGGTGCTGTTCTCAACGCATATGTCTATGACAGCTACGGCAACGCGGAAAAGGAAGTCGAGGCGCTCGCGCAGCGGCTGCGCTACACAGGCCGCGCCTACGACGCCGCCACCGGCCTCTACCACTACCGCGCCCGCGCCTTCGACCCGCAGACCGGACGTTTCTTGCAGGAAGACCCGATCTGGTTCGAAGCGGGCGATCTCAGCGTCTACCGCTACACATGGAACAATCCGGTCAACTCAGTTGATCCGAGTGGGATGTCGGCCATTGGGCGAGGTGGAACGATGGCCGTCTCGCTCGGAGTGATCCGCGGTCTAACGTATGGAATGGAAGCTCATTTGTTCCGACTGGTTGCTCAAGGCTCTAGGCTGATGACGAATCCACTGCAACGTGCAGTTCAGCAAGATGCTGTCGCAAAGACTATGGCCTCAGTGAATCCTAAAGTCGGGGTAACGCTTGGCCATGTCATCGGCGGTGGGATATTCGGCACGATTGCTGGCCTGTTGGCAGTGGAGATAGCTGATGATGGGGAGCCGGTGCCGGATGACGAGCCAGCGCCAGATGATGATGCATCCAAACCTTATGCTGGGCAGACACCTGATGACATGAGAGACAGGTTTCGCCGGGCGGGCGAGAAAGGTTACGGAGGTGGAGCGGTTCTGATTGCTCCTGATGGTTCATATTGGGAACGGGATCGTGCTAGGCATGGCGGCTCAACGTGGAAGCGATGGCCTAATAAACGTGCGTGGAAAAGGGGTGAGGGCCGTGAGAGTGTACGTCCTAAGGGTACTGTAAGATAACTTAGAAGTGGAAAGTGCTTTTGGAACTGCAAGAAATAAATGACTTTAGGGATTGGAAAAAGCAAAAAAACGGAATAATAAATGTCAAAAAAGCATTTTTATTTATGATTATTCACATAAAAGAAAATATTGATTTTTCAGAATATATTGAATCATCTGATTTATGTGAAAAAATAGATAACATAGATATTGAAAATTATACACTATCGGCTTTTTCATGGCCTTTCGTTGTTGGTTTGCGCATGAGAGGGTGGAAAAGAGGTGGCAAAAACCCGAACTTTGTAAATTTTGATTTTGAAGCGGCAGAAAGAAATCTGTTTGATGCGATTACTGACCCAGAATTGGAATGGTATTTGCCCCACACACTTGTTTTTAGCTCGGGAGAGGTCGTAGAGCCTGTAGACCGTCCGAGTTAACGGGTTTATTTGCAAAGACCAAATCTTGTTCCTAAGCGAGCAAGCCACGAAGTTTGGCGATTGGGTCAAGGCGGGGGCGCTGAAGGCGGGCGACAGGCTTTCTACATCAAGCTCCATCAACGCCCTCAAGCGCCTCGGCATCGCAGCGGATCTCCCCGCGCAGTTCCAAGCCGCCAACGACAACACCGTCACGATCACAGCCATCCTGCAAAGCCACGAGCCGATCCGTGTCTACAACATGGAAATCGAAAGTCGAGCAGGAGAGGTGACGCACAATTATCTGGTTGGAGGGAGTGAGATATGGAATCACAACGCTGGAATTGGCCGTAACGACCCACGACCAACCTTCCTTTACAAATTGTATGACCAAGCTGGAAAATTTTTAAAATGGGGGATTACGATAAATCCCCTGCGACGGTATCCAAAGAACAAGTGTTATATTTTGAAAGTTCAAAAATGTGGGTGTCGGTCCGATATGTTGGATGAAGAACGCCAGCACGTTATGAACAATCCTGGCCCCATGAATCGAGAGTCTTGGGCAGGTCGTGGAGTAGGGAAATGACAGACACTACTCCCTTAGACAAAGGGCTCATAACCATGGCCCAAGGGTTCGGCGGGGGTGAGCAATGCGATAGGACGTTTAAACCTCTCGGTACGCTGCTAAGGCAAGTTACGGAGCATTTGTTGGCCGAAAAGCATCTTGTTGGTCTGAGTAGATTTGAGCTTTGGCTCTATTTTGGTGGAAGCATTATTACCCATAATGGCAGCAGCGGGCCAGGGCGGTTGGCAACCGGCCGCAATCCTCCACGTATCATCATTGATTTGGTAATATCTCTAGATGACTACGCCGACCTGCCAATGGAGGTAATTCGGCAGAACATGGCGGACGGCGTTGAACAGTGTTTTGGATTGATGCTCGCGCGTGCATTGAAGAGGGATGGTGTAAGGGATCGGGATTGCTTGCTGAATGAGTTTGCAGAGGCCATTCGAGATTTTCGAACATCGCCCATTCCAGAATACATTCCGTTTGAGTGATTTTCGTGGATTTTCTGTCACTTGTAAAATATTTGTGAAACAAGACTGACCGATAATCTTAATAATTTCTGTCTTTCAGTCGCTCCCCAAAAATTTACTCGGTTACTCAAGCGGGCATATCTGAGCGACTGGCTCTACAATTGTTGACGCTTGATTGCCTTGGTCACCTCTGACCGTTCTGTTTTCCCTCAAGGTACGGGCCGTCTTGTTTCGATTGCCCATGGCCTTGATGGCGGTGGTGCGGGTGGTTCGCAGCTTAATCAAAAGCTGGGTACGTTTGACCATCGCTATAATGTGAAGGGCAACATTACGGGCATCGGCGAGATGGTGGTAATGATGAACCAAGCAATCTTAGAGGCATGTGTGTTTCCTGCAATTCTAAGCGTGGATAAGTCGATGAAGATACCTGACGATTGGATGAACATTGCATGTTTTACGTGCCAACATATAATTCGTGGTGAGAAGCAGGTGACATTCATTGCAAATGTTGGAGATTGTGATGGTGATGAATTGATAGCACTTTGCGATGATCCCAATCACTATATTTCTAAAGATGTTTTGAGCAATCATGAATTCGGATTCTGCCACCTAACTCATATTGGCGAAATATCACCTGACGCCGTAGCTGTTCTAGTTAAATTGGCCCAAGGACACTGCTCGCAGAGAAGTGAAGAAGGCTTTTGGAGCGCGAAAATATACGATCTCGATTTTTAATATTCGGTTCGATTGACGCTTGATTTAAATGACTACTTATGAAATTGACATTTCAAATATCGGACGCATCTGATAAATGCATCGCATACGAAAACTGAGGCCTATACGCTGGATGATGAGGGCAACCGTGTCACCTCCCATCTGGCCCGCCCTTCGCTAGGGCTTCGGGCGTTCGGCGCTGAAATCGCTATCCGCGATTTCTTATCTTTGATCACCGCTTCTCACTACACGTCACGAACGCTGCCAACCGTCTTACGGAAGATGAGGCGTTTACCTTCGAGTATGACGTCAACGGAAATCTGGTGCGCAAGACGGATAAGGCCAATGGCCTGACATGGCGGTACGTCCATTCCGTGTATGACGAGCTTGTTTCGGTCACCCGCCACGCCAGCAGCGCGGTAGGTGGGTAATCCCCCGCGAATAATTGTTGACCTGGTGATCTCTCTAGATGACTACGCCAACCTGCCAATGGAGTTAATTCGGCAGAACATGGCGGACGGGGTTGAGCAGTGTTTTGAATTGATGCTGGCGCGCGCATTGAAGCGTGGTTGTGTGAGGGATCAAAACCATTTGATGACTGGGTTTGCCGAAGCCATGCAAGAGTTTCGGACAGCGCCCATCCCAGACTATATCCCGTTTGAGTGATTTTGATCTGAGATCCATTTCTTCTCGGATCTTCTAAAACGCTCATGTTCTGACCCACAAACCCGTTGGCGTCACCTTCCTGCCGTGCGATAGCTGGTGCTGTGGTGTTTTCAGGGTTTTTCGGTGTCTCAAGAAGCTGATGAAATTGACGTAGAAGGCGAGGGTGTCTCCGCGATCTATACTGTGGACGGGGCAGTGCGCGAGGATGTGCTCGCCAACATCCATGCCGCAATCGAAGCAGGCGATGCAGAGCCTATTATTGAGCTCACCCGCGATTTGCACGAATCCGAGACCGCCGATCTTCTAGAAGCGCTGCGCGACGACGAGCGGCAGGCATTCGTTCGGCTTTCAGGTGCGGACTTTGATTTCACGGTTCTTACTGAAGTTGATGAAGCCATCCGCGTTGATATTGTCGACGGAATGGAAGCGGAGCAGGTCGCGGAAGGTGTTCGCGATCTGGACTCCGATGATGCCGTTTTCATTCTGGAGGACTTGGGCAACGAGGCGCGAGAGGAAATTCTTGCGCAGATCCCGTTTCAGGAACGCATCCGGCTTCGCCGTTCGCTCGATTATCCCGAAGAGACCGCTGGCCGTCGAATGCAGACGGAATTTATCGCCGTGCCACCTTTTTGGACCGTAGGGCAAGCGATAGACTACATCCGCGAAACGGACGATCTGCCCGACCGTTTCTCCGAGATTTTCACTATTGAACCAACGTTCAAGCTGGCCGGCATGTTGCCGCTGGATAAGCTGATCAAGGCCAAGCGCGACATTCGTGTAGAAGACATTCACGATACCAACGCGCATCCAATTCCTGCGTTAATGGACCAGGAAGAAGCGGCACAGATTTTCGAACAGTACGATTTGCTCTCCGCGCCCGTTCTTGATGAAAACGACCGCCTTGTCGGCGTGCTTACAATTGATGATGTGGTCGATGTGATCCAGGCGGAGGCGGATGAAGACATTCGGCTTCTGGCTGGTGTGGGTGACGAGGAATTGTCGGACAGCGTGCGTGATATTGCCCGTTCACGTGTGGGCTGGCTGCTGGTGAATTTGGCAACAGCGATTTTTGCTTCGCTTATTATCGGTCTTTTCGATGCAACGATTGAGCAAATGGTGGCACTGGCTGTGCTGATGCCAATTGTTGCCTCTATGGGCGGCAATGCGGGCACTCAAACGATGACAGTTGCCGTACGTGCTTTGGCAACCAAAGACCTTGATATCAACAATGCAAGGCGGATCATCCGCAAGGAAATGCTGGTGGGGCTGTTTAATGGTCTGGTTTTCGCGGTGATTATCGGTTTGGTGGCGGCGGTATGGTTTGGTTTGCCTTCGTTAGGCTTGGTCATCGGCATCGCCATGATCATCAACATGCTGTTTGCGGCGGGTGCGGGCATTCTTATCCCCATGGCGCTGGACAAATGGGGAGCAGACCCTGCCATCGCATCGGGCGTTTTTGTGACAACTGTGACGGATGTGATTGGCTTTTTCGCGTTTCTTGGCCTGGCCGCTTGGTGGTACGGGATTTAGTTGCGCGCTATCTGCGCCCTTGTATGGAAATAAATTCCATCGCGCTGCGTAATCCCAACATGGAAAACTGAATGCGCTGTGGCCCTGCATTTGCGGGAAGGGTCATCACCATATGCGAGGCAAGCCGCATTTTTTCGATCAGCTGGTAGGTCATTGCATCGTCGGCAAATGGAAACTCGTTGAGCGAATTGCCATTGGTGACGACGTCTTTGTTAAACGTCAGCGATAGCGTATCCCCGTTTGAAAAACGCAAAATAACAGGACCTTCGTTTTGATAATTGGCTTTCGTCGAGGCGACGAAGGTGATCTTGAAGCGGCCCGTGAAACGATCTTTCGAGACGGTTAAACGGTTACCCGGAAAGGATCCGCTGACATTGCCTTCACGATCGCCACTGAATGTGGAGGCCCAACACGTGCGCTCGTAGAATGCTGCTGCCTGAATGTTCTTTTTGTTGGGGCATACGGTGAGCCAATGGCGGTGATACTCGCGTAGTTCGCCAAAGGGATGTTGGAATCGTTTGGCAATGACGGGAGAGGCGAGAGCGCACAGAGCGACTGTAGCAACGAGAATTTTGCCGAACACGGTTGTTCTCCAATTTACTTTTACGTAAGTTCTGTAGCGAACTTCTGAGAGCTTAGTCCGGGGCGATGAGAGAATTCTATACCATTACTGAGTTGACTCGTGAATTCGGTGTTTCCACCAGAACTCTGCGCTTCTATGAAGACGAGGGGCTGCTGAAGCCGCATCGGCGTGGCCGCACGCGGCTCTATCGGCCAGCGGATCGGGAATTGGTCAAGCAAATCCTGCGCGGCAAGCGGCTTGGTTTCTCCATTGCGGAGATCAGCGAGATAATCGAGATGTATAAAGCCCCTCCAGGGGCTGAGGGGCAGATGCGGCTGTTGATTGATAAGATTGGCCAGAAACGCGCCGAGCTGGAGCAGAAGCGTCTCGACATTGAAGAAAGCATGCGCGAACTGGATGCAGCGGAAGAGAATTGTTTCGAGCGTTTGGCAGAGCTTGGCGTGAGCCACTGAGCCGCTAGATCCAGCGTCGCACCTTTGCAGCGTAGGCTTTCCATTCCTCAGGGAAATTAGCTTCCAGATGGGCCTCCTCGCGTTTGATCGCGAGTTCCGACAGCAGCACGAACAGCAAAGCTGCCATCAGCAGAAACCAGCGGCTTCCTATTACGAAGCCGATGCCAAGACACAGCAGCACATTGCCCAGATAGATAGGGTTGCGCGATACCGCGAAAGGACCGTCTACCGCCAATTGCGATGCCGCTTTATGGGGCATGATCGTCGTTCTGTGGCGCCGCAGCGTCAGAAATGTCCAAACATCAAGCCCGAGAGCGATGGCGATGATAAGCCAGCCACCGTTGGTCATGAGTGGTGTAACGCGCTCCGGCTCCCATCCGATGGGTAAAAATTGATGCAGCAAATAGGCCGCACCTACACAGGCAACCAAGAGCATAGGCGGCAGAGGCAAGCGGTTTGGGCGTGTGGCACGATCTTCCATTGTGCGACGATAGAGCGAACTTAGCGCAATGACTAGAGATGCACGGTGAAAGGGTTTTCCAAGTTTTGGCGCAATGCTAGAGGGGCGTCCTGCTTAGTTTGTTGGGTGCGCTTCATGACCATAACGATCACCACTTTCACCGCCAAAGACCGCGACGATTGGTTGGCGCTTTGGGAAGCCTATTTGGTGTTCTACAAGGCCACGCTTCCGCCGAACGTGGGCCATCAGACTTGGGAGCGCATGATCGATCCTGAGGGCGAAATTCAAGGGTTTAAGGCTGTGGATGCCAATGGGGTGATGGTCGGTATGGTGACCTATCTCTATCACGGCACCACTTGGGGGCCGCATCCGCGGTGCTACCTGCACGATCTGTATACGTTGGCGGAAACGCGAGGGCAGGGTGTGGGACGCGCGTTGATTGAAGCGGTCTATGAAGCGGCTGCGGCAGATGGCTCCGATCAGGTTTATTGGCTGACCCAAGAGTTCAACTATGCGGGGCGGATGCTGTATGACAAGGTGGCTGAACGAACGCCGTTCATCAAATACGCACACAAGGTTTGATTCCCATGATCCCCAATGACGTTCCAACCTTCAATTTCAATCTGGGTGAAGAGGCCGACATGCTGCGCGACAGTGTGCGCTCGTTTTCGCAAGACCGCATCGCGCCACTGGCTGACAAAATCGATAGAGAAGACTGGTTCCCCCGCGAGCTCTGGCCGGAAATGGGGGCTCTGGGCCTCCACGGCATCACGGTGCCGGAAGAGTGGGGTGGTTCCGGTCTTGGGTATCTGGAACACGTCATTGCTATGGAAGAGGTGTCACGGGCTTCTGCCTCGGTCGGCCTGTCCTACGGTGCACATTCGAACCTGTGCGTGAACCAGCTTTCGCGCTGGGGCAATGACGATCAGAAGGGCCGCTATCTCGAAAAGCTCGTGACGGGAGACCATTTGGGCGCGCTGGCAATGAGTGAGCCAGGTGCGGGTTCTGATGTGGTTTCGATGAAACTTCGGGCTGACAAAAAGGCTGATCGATATATTCTGAACGGCTCAAAATTCTGGATTACCAACGCACCGCAAGCGGACACGCTGATCGTTTATGCCAAGACCGATATGGATGCTGGGCCAAAAGGAATCACCGCGTTTCTCATCGAGAAGGGTTTCAAAGGATTCTCTATCGCCCAGAAGCTCGACAAGCTGGGCATGCGCGGTTCGGAGACCGGGGAACTGGTGTTTGAAGACTGTGAGGTGCCCGAAGAGAACGTGCTGGGGCCGTTGAACGGCGGTGTTGGCGTGTTGATGTCCGGACTGGATTACGAACGCGCCGTGCTGGCCGCCGGTCCGCTGGGCATTATGCAGGCTGCGATGGATGTTGTGCTGCCTTATATTCACGAGCGCAAACAGTTTGGCCAAGCGATTGGCGAGTTTCAGCTGGTACAAGGCAAAGTGGCCGATATGTATGTCGGCATGAACGCCACCCGCGCTTATGTCTACGCCGTCGCGCAGGCTTGTGATCGGGGTGAGACGACGCGCGAAGATGCGGCCGGTGCGATTCTCTACGCTGCGGAGAAAGCCACGCAGATTGCGCTGGATGCGATTCAGCTGCTCGGTGGCAACGGCTATATCAACGATTATCCAACGGGACGACTGCTGCGCGATGCGAAATTATACGAGATCGGCGCGGGTACAAGCGAGATCCGGCGCATGTTGATCGGGCGGGAACTGTTTTCCAAGTCCGCATAAGCGATTGATACACTGTGTAAAAATTCGCAGTGTGCGAAAGTATACAGAAAAATTTGCATGATGAACGAATTATGAACGGGCTTCTCAAGGTCCGTTCAGGTTCGCCCCTCTAGGTTTGATCTTGTCAAGCAACGATCCCAACGCCCACCCGCTGGATGCGGGAACAGGATCAACAGAGAGGAAAAGAAAATGACACTTGCAAACACACTCAAAAAAGCCGCCCTCGCCATCGTCCTTGCCGCCCCTGTGATGGGCGCGGCAGTTACCACGGCCAGCGCCGCCGGATACCAAGTTCGCGATACAGCCCGCGTAGGCGGTTTTCCAAATTGGGATCAGCTGAATATCCGCAAATGGGACGCCTCCTATTCGCGCAAGATCGGCGAAGCCTATCGCGGTGACCGCGTCTACGTGATCCGTTGCAAGCTGAAGTCCGGTTCCGACTGGTGCAAAATCAGCGCTGGCGGCACGGTTGGCTGGGTCAACGGTCGATACCTGCGCAAAGGTGGACGCAACTTTGCTTCGGCACACCCTTGGTATCGCTAGACTGAATTGCGAGCGCGGCACCACACGGGGGTGTCGCACTTGCCAAAGAGCTTCCGGGGAAGACGGAAGGCCGGTTCTGCCACCTGCTGGCAAACTGGCCTTCTTGTCGTTTTAGCGTGCTGAACAGTAGCGCAGAACGTCGCTACCTTTTTCATCAGTCTCCAGATCAATTTTGCCTTCCAGAAATGGTGTGAAAATCTGCTCGCTCTTCATCTCATCCAGCATGCACGAGCAGAACCGTTCGCAGAAAGCGGCATCATTGTTGCTGACACAAGTACGCTCGCAATTGGTCGTGAAGGCCACAGATTGATCCGGTGGGCCGATAACTTGCGTGAACAGCCATATCAGGCCTATTAGAACGGGCTGATGGATAAGGTAGAAGGCCAGAGAGTGTCGGCCGATGAACCCAAGCGAGCGGTCAGCCCGATTGCCATTGAAGCGCCCTTTGATGCGCTCAAACCACCCGCGTATTTTTGCGAACTGGCCGATAGCGACGCCCAGCAAAGTTGCTGAAAACCATGGGAACAGCGGGACGTAATCGTTGGATGCTGGATTAACCGGCGCGAGGCCCAGCCAATAAAGCCACGGCGCTCCCAATGCCTCGCTGCGCAGCGCTTCTGACAGCATCAAGACCGCCAACGCCAAGACACCGTTGATCCACCAGGGGAGCCGAACAGTGAAAACGGCAATAAGTGAAAACAGCGCAATGGCATGCAAGATGCCGAAAAAGATGAAGCTGTCTGGAACGGCAAACCATGTGACCAGCGAAATCGCGGCTGCCGCTGCGGCGACCATCGCCAGTCGTTTCCAAAAGCCGTTCCACCGGATGCCCTCGCTGTGAGCGAGCACGAGGCTTATGCCAACAAGAATGAGGAAGCTGGAAGCGATCGCACGGGCAAACAGAAGCCAACCGATTTGCCGCGATGTTCCGGGCAAGACCCAGCCAAAGAACTCCAAATCCCAAGTGAAGTGATAAATCGCCATGGCGACCAGAGCGATGCCGCGCGCGATGTCGATGGCCGCAATGCGGCCTTTTGTGGCGATGAAGCTCAATGGACGGCCTCTTGGGTCGACGGCGAATGGTTCCAGCGATACCATCTTACGCGCGACGAAACCAATTGCTGTGAAGGGCGAGTTGATGAAAATTCTGAAAGCAAATGGGGCGGAAATTCCAGCACTCGGCTTGGGCACATGGCCAATGAAGGGCGAGGAATGTTCTTCCATCGTGGAAGAAGCCATTGCCGTTGGCTACCGCCACATCGATACTGCTGTGATGTATCAAAACGACCGCGAGGTTGGCGAAGGCATCAAGGCTTCCGGAACCGATCGATCAGAGCTTTTCGTGACGACGAAGGTTTGGCCGACCGATGTGGTGGATGGCACGTTTCAAAACACCGTTCGCACCACTCTGGACCGTTTGCAGCTCGATCATGTTGATCTTCTGCTTATCCATTGGCCACCCAAAGTGGGAGCTGTAGAGCAGTGGGCTGATCTGTTGAACGAGGCGGCTGCGAACGGTTGGACGAAACATATAGGCGTCTCGAACTTCACGTCTGCGCAGCTTGAGGCGATGGTAAAAGCCAGCGAGCGGCCGATCGTTTGCAATCAGTTTGAGAACCACCCCTATCTTGATCAATCCATTTTGCGTGCTGCCTGTGCGAAGCATGGGGTGGCCTTGATTGCCTATTGCCCGCTCTTTCATGGCGGTGATCTGTTTGCAGAAAAGGCAGTCGTTGACGCCGCCAGTGCCCACGGTAAGTCGCCGGCGCAAGTGGTGCTTCGTTGGCATATGCAGTTTGACGGGGCAGGGGCTATTCCCAAAACGGCGACACCCTCGCGCTTGCCGGAAAACTTTGATGTGTTTAATTTCGAACTATCTGATGCGGAGATGGCTGCAATTTCGGCGTTGAGTGCGCGTCACGAACGTATATGCGATTTCGAATTTTCACCGCAGTGGGATGCTGCCTAAGCCTTCTTGGCTTTGCCGCCGAATTCCATGCGGCTGATGAACAAGCCGGACAAAACGAGAACGAGCGCAAGCGCCGTACGGATGGTGATGACCTCGCCAAGCAAGAGCGCGCCGAGGCCGACGCCTATGATGGGAATGAGGTTTAGCGAAAGCGAGAAGACCGAGTAGCCAACCTTTGTGATCAAAACCATGCGAAGGATTTGGCCAAGGCCGGTTGGGAACAGGCCGAGATAGACGAGTGCCCAGAAGGCCGTTGGGCCGAGCGATAGATTCGGTGCGCCGGAGATCAAGGGGGCGAGCACCAGCAGAATTGCAGCGCCGATGCCGAGTATGAGCCAACCCATACGCAGGGGCGGCAGATCAATTTTGCGAACCATCAGCCCGGCAATCACATAAGACATCGCGCCCGCCACAGCGGCCAATTGGGCAAGCGTGTTTTCGCCGCCAAGGCCGCTCAACGCGTCCACGCCGACGATGGTGACAACGCCCGCGAAACCGAGCATCACGGCGATGGTTTTTGGCAGGGTTAGTTTGTCGTCGTCTGTCGAGAGGTGCGAACCGATCAGCGCGAGGAACGGGCCGGTGCCCATTAGCAGCGAGGCAACGCCGGCATCAATGGTTTGCTCTGCCCAAGAAATGAGGAAGAACGGCAGGGTTACGTTGAATATGGCAGCGACGGTCAGCCAAAGCCAAACGGAGCCACCTTTCGGCAGAACAACACCACGCCACAACACATAAGGCGTGAGTACAATGAAACCAATCAGCACCCGCCACGTTGCAAGCCATAGTGGTCCGGTTTCCGGCACCACAACCTTGATCGCGACAAAGGCGGACGCCCATACAAAGGCGGTGACGCCCATCAGCGCATAATCAAGCGGTGTGGCTTTGGAAATCGGAGCAATCATGTCAGGGTAGTGCACGGTTCGGGGCATAGCTGCAATCGGCGAAAACACCCATCAACCAGAAGAATTGCACAGGGAGTTGCATGTCTGATCACGTGAGTATGCCTGGTTCCGCAGACGCGTCGGCACCGCAAGAGGCAAGCGCCATTCAGGTGGTGGAAGGCGTTGGCACGGGCCTCGCCAATTTTATCGAGCGGGCTTGGATTTCGATATACCAGCCTTGGACGCTGTATCAAATTGGCATCATCCTTGGCATTTTGCTCGTCAGTGTTGTGTTGTCGCGCTTTGTCGAGCCGAAGCTCGAGAGTTGGGTTCGCAGCATCAAACTCAACCCTGGCTTTTTGCGCGTCCTCGCAGCTCTGCTGCGGCGCATGGAATGGGTGTTTTTCATTCCTGCCTGCTACACGGCCTATTTGATTGCAGACAATTACACCTGGCCGTGGAACGTTTTGCTGTTGCGCATCGCCTATACGCTGGCGCTGGCGTGGCTCGTCATCAATGTTTTGTCGCGGGTTATCCATTCGCGGCAATTGGCGCGCACGGTTGCTGTGCTGGCGTGGATTATCGTTGCGCTGCAACTGACGGGCTATCTCAAGCCGACAACCGACACGCTTGATGCGCTGGCTTTCCGGATAGGCGAAGTTCGCATATCTCCGCTGTTGGTCATTCAGACGACTGCGCTTTTGATCAGCTTGGTTTGGCTTGCCAACAATGGCGGTAAATTTGCTGAGACGCGCCTCAAAGCGATGACTGACCTGACGCCAAGCCTTCAGGTTCTGCTTGGCAAGTTCATCAAGATTTTCCTCGTCATTACGGCAATTATTATTGCGCTGAATTCGGTTGGCATTGATCTTACGGTATTTGCAGTCTTTTCCGGCGCAGTGGGTGTTGGTCTTGGTTTCGGACTGCAAAAGGTGGTGTCGAATTTCATCTCCGGCGTGATTATTCTGATGGATAAATCCATCAAGCCCGGAGACACGATTTCGCTCAACGAGACGTTTGGCTGGATTCGCGAATTGCGCTCGCGGTTTGTTTCTGTGGTGACGCGGGACGGGCGAGAATTCTTGATCCCCAATGAAGACTTCATCACCGAGAAGGTTATCAACTGGTCATTCACCGATAAATTGGTGCGGTTGGATGTCGAGTTCGGCGTGTCTTACGACAGTGACCCTCACGAGATTACGCGCCTCGTCATTGAGGCTGCCAAGAGTGTCGAGCGGGTCAGCCCGCTTAAAGACCCCGTGTGCTGGATGACTGAGTTTGGCGATTCGTCGATCAACTTCGTCGCTCGGTTTTGGATCACCGACCCCCAAAACGGACTGACCAACATTCGTGGCAAGGTGATGCTGGCGATCTGGGATGCGTTCAAAGAAAATGACGTCAATATCCCGTTCCCGCACCGCGAAATCATCATGCGAACGCCCATAACCGTCGAGTCTGCGCCAGAACCCAAGCGCACCAAGAAGGGATAGTCGGGCAGCCATGCACGAGGCGCATTGCGCCCTTGCGCGGAAATTTATGGTTAACGGTTGGTTTACGATTGCAGGAGAGACTGAAGCGGCCTATACCCCGCGCGGCTTCGTGAAGAGGGAGGGCGATAACCTCCCCAATACGAGTGAACAGGGGTAATATGTCGGAAGAAACCGAAAAGTCTTGCTGGGGCGTAACGCTGTGGACAGTCGCAATCGTTGTGGCGCTCGTGCTGGTCACCAGCTTGTTCCAATCTGGCGAGCAAGCAGCGCAACTGACGCAAAAATTGGTCTGATCAAATTCGTCGCAAACTTTGTTTTTTCGCCGCTGCGCTGATAGCGTTGGGCGTCTTAACAGGGATAATGCGTGCTTTGCCGATGAAAAAGACTGCCGCTCAGTTGGTCGCTGAGGCCACAGCAGAAATCGTGACACTGACGCCGCAAGAGGCGCTTGATCTCCAAGGTAAGGGCGAAGCTGTGCTTGTGGACATTCGCGATGTGCGCGAGCTTGCCCGTGAAGGCAAAGTGCCCGGTGCCGTTCACGCGCCGCGTGGCATGCTGGAATTTTGGATAGACCCTGAGAGTCCTTATCACCGCGACGTGTTTGCGCAGACGGGCAAGACTTATATTTTCTTTTGTGCCGCCGCATGGCGTTCGGCCTTGGCGACGCGGGACGTTCAGAACATGGGTTTCGGGCCAGTAGCGCATATCGAAGGCGGGTTTACAGCTTGGCGTGATCAGGAAATGCCGGTGGAAACGCCGCAAAGCAAAGAGGGTTAGGGGCGCAGATATGGTTTTGCTGACACCGAAGCTGCCCGTCAGCGGCGAGGTTGTGGACGCCAATGCGGCAGCTTGGTCCTCTCTGATTGATGATCTGGATGCCAAACTTGCAGCTGCTTCCCAAGGCGGCGACGAACGCTCACGCCTTCGCCATATCGACCGTGGCAAGATGTTACCGCGCGAGCGGGTAATGGGTCTGATCGACCCCGGTTCGCCGTTTCTTGAACTGTCGCCGATGGCTGCTCACGGGCTCTATGACGATGCGATTGCGGGCGCCGGTATCATCACGGGCATTGGCCGCATCGAAGGACGGCAATGCGTGATCGTCTGCAACGATGCGACGATCAAGGGCGGCACCTATTATCCGATGACGGTCAAAAAGCATTTGCGGGCGCAGGAAGTGGCGGAAGAGAACCATTTGCCTTGCATCTATCTGGTGGATTCCGGCGGGGCGAACTTGCCCAACCACACGGAAGTCTTTCCCGACCGGGATCATTTTGGCCGAATCTTTTTCAATCAAGCCAATATGTCGGCCAAGGGCATCGCGCAGATATCTGCCGTAATGGGTTCTTGCACGGCAGGCGGTGCTTACGTGCCGGCTATGTCGGACGAGACAGTTATTGTGAAACAGCAGGGCACGATTTTCCTCGGCGGCCCACCTTTGGTGAAAGCGGCTACGGGCGAAGTTGTTAGCGCGGAAGATCTGGGTGGTGGCGATGTGCACACCCGTCTTTCCGGCGTGGCTGATCATCTGGCGGTGGATGATGCCCATGCGCTGGCCATTGTTCGCTCCATCGTCGCCAATCTGCCGCCTTCTGGCACACTGGATCTGACTGATGTGGAAGAGCCGCTTTATCCCATGGACGATCTTGAGAAGGTCGTGCCGGTTGATCTCAAGAAGCAATACGATATCCGCGAAATCATAGCGCGGCTGGTCGATGGTTCGCAGTTTGATGAATTCAAAGCCCGTTTTGGCACCACATTGGTGACCGGCTTTGCCCATCTGTGCGGCATAAAGGTTGGCATCATTGCGAACAACGGCATCCTGGTTTCGCAAAGCGCCCAAAAGGGCGCGCATTTTGTGGAATTGTGCTGTCAGCGCAAAATTCCGCTCATTTTCCTGCAAAATATCACTGGCTTCATGGTGGGGCGCGAGCATGAAACAGGCGGCATCGCCAAGGATGGTGCGAAGCTTGTGAACGCGGTTGCTTGTGCGCAGGTGCCGAAGCTGACGCTGGTTGTCGGCGGCTCCTACGGCGCGGGCAATTACGGCATGTGTGGGCGGGCCTATTCGCCGCGTTTCCTGTTTATGTGGCCTAATGCGCGCATTTCCGTCATGGGTGGAGAACAGGCGGCTTCCGTGCTGGCCACAGTTAAACGTGATGGTATGGAGCGGCGCGGCGAGGAATGGTCAGAAGTTGAAGAAGCTGAATTCCGCCAGCCCATTGTCGATCAATTCGAGGAAGAGGGGCATCCCTATTACTCGACGGCGCGACTGTGGGACGATGGCATCATCCGTCCTCGCGACACGCGCCGCGTGTTGGCCCTAGCTTTGTCGGCCAGCCTAAACGTTCCGATTCCCGAGACACGCTTCGGCGTGTTTCGAATGTAGCCTATCTTGATTTTCGAACCGGCCATTTTTGCGCTCTGCGCTGCTGTAGTAATCATGACCGGCATTTCGAAATCCGGCTTCGGAGCGGGTTTGGAAATGATGGCGGTTCCTGTTCTGGCACTGACGATGGCACCGCAAACCGCTGCTGCAATCATGCTGCCGATCTTGCTGGTGATCGATTTTGCCAATCTCGTCCGATACCGCCGCGACTGGGTGGCGCGGGTGCTTTGGTCGCTTCTGCCATACTCAATTATCGGCATCGCGTTGGGTGCCTATATGTTTGAATATACCGATCCCTCTTGGTTCAAGCTCGGCCTTGGTGTGCTGTCGCTGGCTTTCGTTGCACAACGGCTTTGGATGGCAGGCAAAGTGCAGCGAAAGCCTGGGCCAGTGCTGACCGCAGTTTTGGGTGCAATGGGCGGGTTCACCAGTTTTGTTGCCCATGCGGGCAGCCCACCGATCAAGATGGTGCTGATGTCGGAAGAACTGCCAAAGCAGCAATTTGTGGGGACCAACTCGTATTTGTTTTCCGGTATCAATTTTATGAAGGCGTTTCCTTATTTCTTCTTAGGGCAGTTCTCGATGAGCAACCTCACTGCCAGCGCATCGCTGTTCCCAATCACTTTGATGGGAATTGCACTTGGCTTTTGGCTCAACGGGAAGGTCAGTCAAAAACTGTTTGACTATATTCTCATCGGTGCGCTCAGCATTGCAGGCGTGAAGTTGATTTGGGACGGGGTGAGCGAATTGATGGTTTGAAGAAGCGGGATTCACAAAGCAATGACCGTAACGTATGGTTCGCTTATGAAGAAAGAAGCCCGCACGATTCGTCAGGACAAGCGAAAGCGCCAGATTTTGGGCGCTACTCTGCGTTTGATCCGCCGTCACGGTACGGGCATTTCCACGGCGCAGATTGCGGCGGAAGCTAAGTGTTCCAAAGAAACGCTCTACGCTTGGTTTAATGACCGCGATGGCATTATGCGCGCGCTTGTGGAAGAGCAGGCACGGTCTATGGGGCTGGCGCTTAACAAAACATACGCCTCTGTTGAAGGCAGCGGATTCCGGACGCGGCTTCGGGCCTATTGCTTGGCGCTGATTGATATTTTGACTGGTGAAGCGGTGTTGGCGGTCAACCGTGTTGCGATGGCGGACGCTTGTCACCAAAAGAACGACCTTGGCGCTTTAGCAATCGCCGACTGGCAGGCGCAAGTGGCGGCTCCCCTTGTTGCGTTGCTGAAGGAAGGTGCGGCACAGGGTGACGTTACATTCGACGATGCTGATGAGGCTTTCGATATCCTTATAGGGCTTCTTATCGGCGACCGGCAGCGTCGATTGTTGCTCGGTGAAGCATCGCGGCCCGATGCGGCACAGATGGAGCAGATTGTGGATACCGCGCTGACCCGTTGGCTGAGGCTTTGCGCCCCGCGCTGATTGGTTTTGGTATTTATATGCCAACTCATTTGCCTATGCCCTTACAAGCGGCTGATGGCTGGCCTAGTAGTTTGTGCACCCTTGCTGTGAGATAAATCACATATATTTCAACGGCTTTTCGGTAAAGTTCAACTTGCCAGCTGCGGCGGGGAGGCAGTGTTGGCTTGTTTTGAACAGGAGAACACCATGACCCGCCCTACCGTGAACTGGAATGAGAGCATCATTGCCAATGCTGGCAATACCTTTGGTACTCAAGTCACACCAAACATCGTAGCCCTGTCGAACGGACGATTTCTTGTCGCCTGGGTTGATTTTGAAAATAACATAGACGGATCGCAGGGCCGAGATATTGTCGGCCAGATTTTCACTTATCGCGGAGACGCCGTTACAAACCCTTTCCAGTTGAACCAGCATGGCCAATTGGAAGACGAGTACCAATTCGATATCGCTGCTACCGATAGCGGATATGTCGTCGTCTACACACAGTTTGGGGATGATGGCGACACGGACATTCTGGTCGACGTCTACGAGAACGGATCTCAGTTTCCAACCGGCTTTACTCTCGCAACAGGCGCGGCGAATGCCGACAAGGTCGGGGATCCGTCGATTTCCACTATTGGCGACGGTTATATTGTCACCTTTGATCGGGAAAATATTCTTGGGAATACCGATGTGAAAGGGGTGTATGTGAACGCCGCAGGGGCTGCTTCCAGCGAGTTCGATATGGCTCAAAACGGAGCAACGGATTTCGACAGGAACAGCGACGTCGAGATCACGGCAGGTCTCAATTTCATGAGCGTCTATGCCGAACAGGATAACGTAGACAGCAGCATCGAGTTTCGCCAAACGGCATTCGACGGCACACTGATCAGACAAGGCCAGATTGCCGATGTGGGATACGACCCGCAAATGGCCTACGAGTTGGGCGATACGGGAAACGTTTTCATCACTTGGCACGATGGCATTCGGGTGTATGGCCACGTTCGCGATATCGACAACAATATCGTACGAGCGAGCTTCGTTGTCGCCGACGAACCGGGAACCAATGAGCTTTATCCGCGTGTTGTAGCCTTGGGCAACGGCGACAGTGGCTTCTTCGTGGCTTGGTTTGATGTTGGCAATCAACTGATCGAAGGGCAGCGCTTTGACAATGATGGCGTAGAGGTCGGCGACCCTTTGATTATCGCAGAAGGCCTTTCAGCTTCGCTCTTCAATATGGGCGTTCTCAGCGACGGTCGCATTGGTGTGACGTGGGCTGAACTGGGTGCAGGTGCCGATGTCGGTTTGCGGATCATTGATCCGCGCGACGAACTAACAATCGGTACCGCCGAGCAAGACTATCTCACGGCTCGGCCGGATGGTTCCATTATTCTGGCTGGCACCGGCGGCGACTATCTCCTCGGATTGGACGGCGATGATGTGCTCTTTGGCGACATCGGTTCGGACACAATGCGTGGTGGCAGGGGCAACGATGATTACTTCGTCAACTCGGTTTTCGATGATGTCTATGAAATGCCCGATGAAGGATATGATGAGGTATTCACCACTCAGGCCGAATACACGCTTCCACCAAACTTCGAGCGCTTGAATTTTACAGACACGGGCGACCATATCGGACGCGGCAACGAGTTGGACAACCGATTTGCAGGCAATGCGGGGAATGATCGCTTCATAATTGACGAGGGCGGCGCTGATATTTTCTCCGGCGGTCAGGGCGTTGATGTTTTTGACGCTCGTATAAGCGGTGAGGCGGTGCGCATCTATCTCAACGACCAGAGCCTGAATGCGTTGGCGGCGGAAGGAGACTTTTTTGCGTCCATAGAGACGTTCATTGGCTCAGCTTCTGCTGGTGACATTATGCGCGCAGGAGATGGTCGGGCGCGTTTTGCCGGCAGCGGTGGCGACGACCGACTGTTCGGTGGAAACAACATTGACTATTTGCGCGGCGACGCTGGGAATGACGACCTACGCGGTGGAAATAGCCGAGACACGATCATCGGCGGTACGGGCGATGATGATTTGTATGGCGGTAAGCATCAGGACCAGTTCCGTTTTGTGCAGGCCGAGTTTGGCTCTGACATCATTCACGATTTTCAAGATGGCTTAGACACGCTGCGGTTCTTTTCCGCTGTGGCCGACGCATTCAACGACTTTACCATCAGCGACAACGGCACGGCTTCGGTGACGGTGTCACTGAACGCCTCACCGAGCAACATGATTTCCGTGAATTCGTCCGACGGCTCAATGATAACTCTCGATGCGAGTGACTTTTCGTTCTATTAATGTTCTCATGAACGGATTCGAACAATCGGTGAGTTGCGCGTGAAATTCTCTCCTGAGCAGGACGATGCGCTCGTATCCGTCTCCCGCTGGCTGAAGCAAGGCTATCCGCAGGTCTATCGACTGTTCGGATATGCAGGAACTGGCAAAACCACCCTTGCGCGGCATTTGGCTGAAAATGTCGACGGCGATGTGCTGTTTGCTGCCTTTACGGGCAAAGCGGCGCTCGTTTTGCGTTCGCGTGGGGCGAAAGGTGCCAGCACCATCCACTCGCTGATCTATCGCCCCCGTGGCGAGGAATTGGTAGAGGATGAAGACACCGGCAAGTCGTCCATGGCGCCGCTTTTCACACTGAACCGTCAAAGCCCGGTCTCTAAAGCCGCACTGATCGTGGTGGACGAATGTTCGATGGTTGATGAGCAATTGGGTCAGGATTTGCTTTCCTTCGGCACGCCCGTTTTGGTGCTGGGTGACCCTGGGCAATTGCCACCTGTTTCCGGTGGTGGGTTTTTCACGGACCATGAGCCGGATTTTCTTTTGGAGAACATTCACCGCCAAGCGCGGGACAATCCGATTATCGATCTTGCACAGATGGCGCGGGAGGGCCGTGAAATCCCTTACGGGCAGTATGGTGACAGCAAGGTGATTGGTCGCGGGGAAGTGGATCAAGCGGACGTTCTCGCTGCCGATCAGGTTCTAGTCGGCATCAACAAAACACGCCGACGCTATAACCAACGGCTGCGCGACTTGAAGGACTTCCAAGGCCCGATTCCTGCTGCTGGCGACAAGCTGGTGGCGCTGCGAAATGACCCAACAAAAGGGCTTTTGAACGGCTCGCTCTGGAAAGTCGTTTCTGCACCGAATTCGGCCAAGGCGTTCATGAACCTGCTGGTTCGTTCCGAAGATGAAGGGCTTGAGCAGGTGTCGGCCAAAATCAAAGTTTTGAAAGCAGCTTTCGAAGACCCCGACGCAGAAATTCCGTGGCAGATGAAGCGTCGTTATGACGACTTTGACTACGGCTATGCGCTTACCGTGCACAAATCGCAGGGTTCGCAGTGGGATGATGTCTATCTGTTCAACGAAAGCTATGCCTTTCGCGAACATTCCGACCGCTGGCTTTACACGGCCATCACGCGTGCTTCAGAGCGCATAACGATTGTGCGCTAAGCCAAATATTGAGCAAGATCAGCTAGTTGTAATTTAACGGATTCGCAACCCGTTATACATACAATTTGAAGCAAGTTTGAAGGACTTGTTATGCGTTTCTATCTTGCAATCGTCTTGTCGGCATTCTTTGGCCTGCAATCAATAAACATCGCAGCTGCCTCTTCGTTGGACATGTCAGGTATCCTGATTTTTCAAGGCACGATTTTCGCGCGCAGCGTGTTCATGCGCTGGGCGACTTTCGGCACGGGCATTATTGCGGTGCTGTTCTTTTTTGCCATGAAATATCAAGATCGGCTGAACGCCAAGTATGCTCAAAAATACGACCAGCACGTTGAAGAAGTGAACAAAGACAAAAAGCGCCGTGATCGCGTCGATATGGTGTTGAGAAACGGCAAGCAGGAAAAACCCTGTTATGTGGTCTACCCCTGTGGTCGGGTGGAAAGTCCGCAAGAGGCAGAAATACGAATCGCGAAAGCCAAAGCTATGGCTAAACCCCGCAAGAAAGGCTTTAGCAGCAGGGCTTAGGCACCTATTGCCTCTGCAAGAACGGTTTTCAACCGCTCGCGGTTGCCCGCTAGCCCTTTGTAAGCCAGCCCTTCTTCGCTCAATTCGTCCACGTTTCGTACCAAATGTTGCAGATAGGCCCGACCGTTCGGCGTAGCAGCCAATTGCGACACAGATCGAACCAGAATTTTCACCGTGAACAGAACATCGTCCGAAAGTGGCAACTTGTGCAAAGTTTGATATTCGCACCGAATGTGAACTGTGCCAGCCAGCTTGTCGGCCTTGTAGGCCGCTCCTCGCTGGTTGAGTTTGCGTTCGTGGCGTAGCTCGTCGTCGCCTTCAATCGCCCAATTTTCCCGCCAAAGCGGTTGCTCGGGGCGCAGCATGTCGAAAATCCGGCGGATGCGCTCACCTGTTTTGCCCGCCATGTGTGGCACCGGCTGATGGATGACTTCGAGCGGGTGACCAAATTTCTCCGACAGGTTCCACGAGGAGGGAAAACACAGCGACGCTGCGGCCAACCGCCAGCCGTCGTCGCTGCGGCGCATCAATATTAGATCGTCTTGAATGCCAAGCGCGGCTACCGCCATCGGGCCAAGGGCTGAAAACTCCGCTTCTAAAGTTTCTTGGTTAGCGTAGGGCGAAGTGAGCGCCGCAACGAGTTCTTTGATTTCTTGCTGTGCTTCCAGTGTATCGTCCTGCGCGCGGACGACTTCATTGGGGATCGAACGGTAGAGTGCGATCTTTTCTGCTCGGTATCGTTCTGCTTCGCCGTCTTGGTGCAAGGCGTGGCCTGGCGTTAGCGGCTTCAAACCAATGCCAAAAGCTGAAGGAGCGGTTGTGAACGGTTGAAACTGCATTGCGCTGGTTTGACCAATGGATGATTGATGAAGGCTTGGTGCAAGATCAGGTTTAGAGGATTGCAGCGCGTTGGGGGAAGCCCCATGGTTCTGTTATCGATTCAAAGCTTTTCGGCGTCTCGCCCATGTCTGTTTGTCTTTCCGTTAATTTGAACGCCGTTGCCCAATTGCGAAACCGCCGCGATTTGCCTTGGCCAAGCGTTGTTGGCCTTGGTCGGATTTGCCTTGAGGCGGGCGCGCACGGATTAACCGTGCACCCGCGCCCCGACCAGCGCCATACGCGGTTTTCCGATCTTCCTGATTTGCGGGCTCTGATTGATGACGAATTTCCTGAGGCAGAATTTAATGTCGAAGGCTATCCGACCGAGGAATTTCTCGCACTTGTTGAGGCCAACCAGCCGGAGCAGGTGACCCTAGTGCCGGACGACCCTTCGCAGGCAACATCCGATCATGGCTGGGATTTTGTTGCCAACCACAACTTCCTGACGCCGATTGTGGCGCGGCTCAAAAAGGGTGGGATGCGCGTTTCACTGTTTGCCGATGCTGATCCGTCTCAAGTGCAAGCGGCTAAGGAAACAGGTGCGGACAGGATCGAGTTGTATACTGGTCCCTACGGCGGCACCCATGATGACCCGGTAGCAGCCGCCGCTGAGATTGAGCGGCTTGGTGCAACGGCGGATGCGGCTTTGGCTTTGGGGCTGGGGGTGAATGCTGGGCACGATTTGACGGTTGCCAATCTGCCGCCGCTGGTGGCGCGGATACCAGAATTGGCCGAGGTTTCTATTGGGCACGGTTTTACAGCCGATGCGTTGGAGTTTGGCATGGCGGAAACCACAAGACGTTTCCTTGCCGCTTGCGGGCACGTATCGGCTTAACCGTGGACAAGAAGCTCTCCATTGCAATTGCCGGAGCTGGCATGAGCGCATTGGCGGTTGCGCTGTTTCTGCACCGTGCCGGTCACAGCGTTTGCATCTATGAGGCTTTCGAAAAGCCTGCGCCTGTTGGTTCCGGCCTGATGCTCCAGCCCACCGGGCTTTCCGTGCTGGCAGAGCTTGGCTTGGCTGATGCAATATTGAGTATGGGCAACCGTATCGACCGACTGGTCGGAAACGACGCTGCGTCTGGCCGTGTTGTGCTGGATGTGAGCTATGAGCGCCAAAAGACCGGACGCTTCGGTCTTGCCGTTCACCGCACCGCGCTTTTCGATGTGCTTTACAAGGCTGTGAAAGCGGAAGGCATAGAAATGCGATTTTCGCATCCGGTCACAGATCGTGAGGAGCAAGGTGACAAGGTTTCCCCGCTCGTAGACGGGCAAGCACAGCAGCCTGTGGACTTGCTGATCGATTGTTGTGGGGGGCATTCACCTTTGCGCCGATCCGTGTTGCCGTATGTTGAGCAACGCAAGCTTGCCTATGGCGCGTTTTGGACGACGCTGGATTGGGTAGGCGAAGCGTTTGACCCGCATGCGCTTCAGCAGCGCTATGACAAAGCCAGCGTCATGATCGGCGTTTTGCCGGTAGGATATTGCCCCGGCGAGTCCTCAAAGAAGGCCGCGTTCTTTTGGAGTTTGAAAGCCTGCGATGCCGATGACGTGCGCGCTGAGGGGATCGACGCTTGGAAAGGAAAGGTGCGGGGCTATTGGCCGCAAACCGCGCCTTACCTCGATCAAATATCCGATTTTGACCAACTCACACTGGCCGGATACGGCCACCACACGCTTAAAACCGTGTATACGGGCCGCGTTTTGCATCTTGGCGACAGCGCCCATTCAACCAGTCCACAATTGGGGCAGGGGGCGAATATGGCTCTGCTTGACGCTGCATCTTTCGCGTTTGCTCTTGCCGCTAGCAACAGTGTGGATGAAGCGCTTACCGCTCACCAGAAGGCACGCCGCTGGCATGTGAAGGTCTATCAGGCTTTGTCCTATCTGCTCACCCCGTTCTATCAATCCGACAGCATCGCTATTCCAAAAATGCGTGATTTGCTGATGGGAAGCGTCGCCCGAGTGCCGCCCGCTCCGGCGCTTTTAAGAGCCATGGTTGCAGGAACATTGGTCGATCCGCTCGCGCCCATTGGGCTTTCGCACTATCGAGGCAAGGATTGATGCGCTGCGCAATTGCCATTTGACGCGCACCCGTCTACACAATCGCGAACTTTGATCGGGGTTCCCCGACCAACACTCTCATTTCATTGACTTCAGGAGACGGGCCTATGCGCGTTTATTACGACCGCGATGCGGATTTGAATTTGATCAAAGGCAAAAAGGTTTGCATCATCGGTTATGGCTCGCAGGGCCGTGCCCACGCGATGAACCTTAAGGATTCCGGCGCGAAAGACGTTGTTGTCGCGCTGCGTGAAGGCTCCGCCACCGCCAAAAAAGCCGAAGCCGACGGTTTCAAGGTTATGTCTGTTGCAGACGCTGCCAAAGTCTCTGATCTGATGATGATGGCCGCTCCCGATGAGCTTCAGGCCGGTATCTGGAAAGAGAGCATTGCCGACAACATCAAGCCGGGTGCTGCCATTGCATTCGCCCACGGCCTCAACGTCCACTTCAACCTGATTGAGCCTGGCAAAGACATCGACGTGGTGATGATCGCGCCAAAAGGCCCGGGCCATACGGTTCGCGGCGAATATCAAAAAGGCGGCGGCGTGCCGTGCCTGATTGCTATCCATCAAGACGCTTCCGGCAATGCCCATGATCTTGCGCTTTCATACGCCTGTGGCGTTGGCGGCGGTCGTTCGGGTGTTATCGAGACGACATTCCAGGAAGAATGCGAAACCGATCTGTTCGGTGAGCAGGTTGTTCTTTGCGGTGGCTTGGTTGAACTCATCCGCGCCGGTTTTGAAGTGCTGGTGGAAGCCGGTTACGCACCGGAAATGGCCTATTTCGAGTGCTTGCACGAAGTGAAGCTGATCGTGGACCTGATCTACGAAGGCGGCATCGCCAACATGAACTATTCGATCTCCAACACAGCCGAATGGGGCGAATACGTCTCCGGCCCGCGCATCATCACATCGGACACCAAAGATGAAATGCGCCGCGTGTTGAAAGACATTCAAACCGGTCGCTTCACGTCGGAGTGGATGCAGGAATGGCATTCAGGTGCTGCCCGCTTCAAAGCGACCCGCCGTGGCCATGACCGTCACCAGATCGAAGAAGTCGGCGAAACGCTTCGCGGCATGATGCCTTGGATCAAATCGAACCAGTTGGTCGATAAAGACAAAAACTAATTGGATTAGAGGTTGGGCAATCCAAGGCTGTGCTTGGTTTGACCGTCCTCGCTTCGCTCTGGGCTTGGCGGCGAAGTAAAATCATAGGGGGTCAGATTTGCCTTAAGGGCTATCAAGCCTCAGCGAAACAAACAAAAAAGCCCTGCCGGCATCACGCTGGCAGGGCTTTTTTGTTGGAGATCAATCCTAAGCGTTTCGCCTATTTTCGGCAGATGCGCTCGCGGCCGTATTTGTCGATCCAAGTGTCGGAACGCTCGTCGTAGCTGCGATAAGCGGCGTAGCATCGGCGCACGTGGCGGTCCCAGCGGCGTTCGGAGCGGTCGTATTCGCGGTCGCGGCGGCGGCTCTCTCTCGCAATGATCGCGGTGCCAATGATGCCAGCGGCCAGACCTCCTGCGAAGTAACGGCCTTTTTTGCCTGCGTCTGCGTCGGTCAAAGCAGCAGGAATTGCAATTGTAATGGCGAGCGTTGCTGCAAGGGCTGTGGTGATGAGTTTCGACATGGTTTTCTTCCTCTTTATGGCCAGTCTGGGCAATTGTTGTTTTGTGGTTTTGTCCGGTGTTCCCCGGCTTGGTTTCATCATGTCAGGTCTGTTGCCATGCTTCTGTGCACTTACGCACACTGCTGAAAAGCAAAAAGCCCGGGTGTTGAGCCGGGCTTTTTCTGGCGTTTGATTTGTGCGCTGGCGCCGAATTTTAACGGTAGTGACGACGCACTTGCGCTCTGTGGCCGCGGTTGTAGTGGCGGTGTTTGTAGTAGCGACGCTTTTTGTAATAACGACGCGAATGGTAGCGGTTATCGTAACGGCGGTGGTTGCGGTAGTGTTTGTTACGATAGTGCCGATTGCGATAGTAACGGCGCTTCTTGTAGCGGCGTTCGGAGCGGGCCGTATCTGCAATAATTGCCGCACCGATAATGCCCAAAGCGATACCAGCCGCGATGCGGCGTTCACGCTTCCCAGCGTCAGCCGTTTGCATGGTGGAGCCGATAATGCCGAAGGAAAGCATGGCGGCCATCAAACCTGTGAGAATCTTGTTCATAGGAAGTCTCCTCGTTTCTGCTGCGTCTATAGAAGCATTCCCAACCTGAACCGAAACTGAACAGCCAAAAAAGGCTGTAATCGGCGCAGGGAAGAGGCCATAACAGATGCATGACTGTGCGCATCGCGACCTTCAATGCTGAAAATCTGATGGCACGGTTCGACTTTTCGGGCTGGCGGCAAGATCGTCGACGTGACCGCACCATCGCGATGGTCGATGTGGAATCGGAAAAGGAATACAAAGCGCTAGAGAGAGCGCGGGTTATCGCCCATGCGGATGATGCGCGGCAGATGACGGCCTTGGCCATTGCAGATTGTGCAGCCGATATCGTGTGCCTTCAGGAGGTGGAAGATCTCCATACGCTTGAAGCGTTTGAGGACAATTATCTCGAGCGTATGACAGGTTTGACCTATCCGCACAAAATTTGGCGGCAGGGCAACGACGGGCGCGGCATAGACGTCGCGCTGATGGCTCGCGAACGCACAGCCGATGGGCGGGAAATTGAGATTGTGCGGGTGAAATCGCACCGCAAAAGCACATTTAAGGATCTGGACGTCCACACCCGCCGTTTGGCTCAAATGGGTTACGAGCCGCACGAGCGGGTGTTTCGCCGCGATTGCCTTGAGGTCGATTTGCGTATCGGCGGCAAAATGCTGACGCTGTTCGTGTGCCATTTCAAATCCATGGGCTCATCAAAGGAAGATGGGGTGAGCGGGCGTGACTACACGATGCCCGTCCGCTTTGCCGAAGCGCAGGGCGTGCGACGCATTGTAGAGCGGAAATTTGGAACAGAGCGCGCGCCTGATATGCGTTGGATGATTTGTGGTGATTTGAACGATTACCGCGAACGACTTGTCGTTTCCGGCAGCAAATCAGAAGGCTATCGGTTCAACTTAGTGCCAGAGCCGACGAGTGGGCTTGAGCCTTTGTTTACCGATGGTTTTGCTATGGATCTGGTGCAGCGGCGGTCGGGCGATAACCGTTGGACGCTCTACTATGCAGCTGGTGGTGTGTCGGATTTGTCTGAGGTTGAGGAGCGGGAATTGCGCCATCTCGTGCAACTTGACTATTTCATGGCCTCACCGGCATTGGCGAGCAAAAACGGCAAAGCCGTTCCAGAAATCATACGGATGGGCCAGCCATATCGAACGGTTTTTCCTCCGCATCAAGATGTACCGCGTTATCCGCGAACGGGCTGGGACAGGCCGAAGGCGTCTGATCATTGCCCTGTTGTCGTGTCTTTGAAAATGCTTTGATCGGACTTCGCCGAACTCGGAACCGTCGCTTGTCATGACACTGTCACTTTTTGAAATCGCCGCCCTTCTGCTGGTGCTGTCCAGCTTCTTTGGGTGGTTCAACCACACCGTATTGAAATTGCCTCACACGATTGGCCTGCTTGTAATGGCGTTAATTTCGTCATTGGTCTTGTTGGGTGTCCAGAAACTGTTTCCCGCGCTGGGCATCACAGACACACTACAGGCTGCCATTGGGCAGATTGATTTTTACGCCACTGTTATGGAAGGCATGTTGGCGTTCCTGCTTTTTGCAGGTGCACTGCACGTGGATTTTTCGTTCTTGCGCACCCAGGCGTGGGCGATTGGGTTAATGGCGACGGTTGGCGTTATTCTGTCAACCTTCATTGTCGGTTTCGGATTCTATTATCTAACAGGTCTTCTTGGTGTTCAGGTGCCTTTGCTTTGGGCGCTTGTCTTTGGCGCGCTAATTTCACCCACCGATCCAGTAGCTGTCTTGAGTCTGCTGAAATCGATCAATGTGCCTCATGCGCTGGAAGCCAAGATTGCTGGCGAATCGCTGTTTAACGATGGTGTCGGCGTGGTTGTCTTTACCATTCTTCTTGCGATTGCGATGGGCGAGGGAGGTGCGCAGGTTACAGCTTTGGAAGTGGCGGAACTGTTCTTCGTTGAAGCTATTGGCGGCGCGGTGTTGGGTCTTGTTACAGGCTGGATTGCATATCGTGCTATGGCGATGATGGATGATTACACCCTTGAAATTCTCATCACGCTGGGCATCGTTGCAGGAACCTATGCGCTTGCTCTACGGCTGCATTTGTCTGGTCCTATTGCCGTTGTTCTGACGGGGTTGCTGGTGGGAAACCGTGGCGCGCGGCTTGGTATGAGCGAAGAAACCCGGTCTAACCTCTTCGGCTTCTGGGAGTTGATCGATGAAATCCTGAACTCTGTTCTGTTCCTGCTCATTGGCCTTGAAGTGCTCGTGATTGCTCTTGATCCTTCTTTCGGATGGGTGGCGGGTGCAACGATACCTTTGGTTTTGTTTGCGCGGTTTATCTCGGTGTCGCTTCCGATTTTGCTGTTGTCGCTGCGGCGAAACTTTACTGCTGGTGCCATCCCCGTTTTGACATGGGGTGGATTGCGCGGCGGCATATCGGTGGCGCTAGCCTTATCGCTTCCGACGATGGCGCATAAGCCGGTTATGCTGGCAGCCACCTATGCTGTTGTGCTTTTTTCCATCATTGTGCAGGGACTGACTGTTAAACCATTGGTCAGTGCGACCGTTGATCCGACACTTGTTTGAGGAAAATTCATGACCCGTCGTTTTGCTATCTTTGACGTTTTTGCGGAGCAGAAGGCTGGTGGCAACCAGCTTGCAGTCGTTTATGACAGTGAAGGCTTGGACAGTGATGCAATGCAAACGATTGCGACTGAGTTCGGGTTTTCGGAAACGGTGTTTCTCGCTGAGCCAGAAAATGGTGCTCACAGTGCTAGGGTGAGAATTTTCACACCGAAAAACGAATTGCCCTTTGCTGGCCATCCTACAGTTGGTGCTGCGGTGGCGGTTGCGCGGGAACAGGGAATTGACACGCTAGGGCAGGGGATCGTTGTGCTGGAGGAAAATGTAGGTCCCATGCGCTGCGGCGTTCGCTTTGACGAAGCTGGTGCTTTTGCGGAATTTGATCTGCCAAAGATCGCCAAACGTTTGGTGCCCCCGGGAGATAAAGAGAAGGCGGCTCTGGCACTTGGACTCGACGTTGCTGATATCGGCTTTGAAAACCATCTGCTTTCCAGCTTTGACGGCGGTTTGCCTTATGAATTGGTGCCTGTGAAGGACTTGGATGCCGCAGCACGCGCTGCGCCGAACATGGTCTATTGGCGTGATGCTTTTGGCACGCACAGCCACAATTGCGCTTATGTTTATTGCCGCGATACTGTCGGGCACGAAAACCAGTTTCATGCCCGCATGTTCGCGCCAGACAGCGGGATTCCAGAAGACCCTGCAACAGGTTCTGCCGTGTCTTCGTTTGCGCGTGCCGTCGCTTTGTTTGACGATTTGCCCGATGGTCTGCATTCATTTCGCATCGAACAGGGCATCGAAATGGGGCGCCCTTCCGTCATTCAGTTGGAAATTGATATGGAAGACGGTGCGATGAGCGGCGGGCGGATTGGCGGAATGGTGCGTCTGTTTGCCAATGGAGAATTGGTGGATTGAACGCAACTCTGTGCATCTTGACTGGGTGTCTTGCGCTAATTGCCAGCGCCTCGACCCCTTCCGCGCAGACACTGCCAATGCCGGTCTCCGAGCAAGAATACCGCCCTGTTGAGCCTGCAAAGGCACGGTTGGGGCAAATGTTGTTTTACGACCGCGTGCTTTCCGGCACTTATCGTGTGTCTTGCGCCACCTGTCACAATCATGATCGTGGCTCGTCAAATGGCTACCGACTCGATGGCGCGCCAGAGATGACATTTGACGAAATGGCAACCAATGGCGTTTCGCCTTGGGCACCGTTTGCTCCTTCGTCGCGCCACGCGCCAGCATTGTTTAATCTGGGCGCTTACGAGTTCGATACGCTGTTCTCCGATGGGCGGGTGCAGTTGAAAGACGGGCAATTGATTGTGCCGCCGGAGGCTAAACTGCCCGATGGCGTAACCGATGTTTTGGCTGCGCAATCGCTGTTTCCGACCATCACCAGCGATGAATTGACCGGAACCCAAGGCAGCGATTTGGCTCAATCCAATCATAGCGCGATCTGGGATGCGCTGGTGGCGCGGGTGGCAGATTTGCCGGATTACACCCCATTTTTCAACGCCGCTTTTGATGATGTGGCAGCGTCGCAAGACATCCGAATCGATCACATAGCCAATGCCTTGGGCGCGTTTGTCGCAAGCGAGTGGCGCAGCGATAACGCGCCCTTTGATCGATATTTGAGAGGTGATGCGACTGCGCTTTCAATGCAACAACAACGGGGTATGAAGTTGTTTTATGGAGAGGCTGGATGCAACGTTTGCCACAGCGGTTCTTTTCAAACCGACCATGGCTTTCACGCCGCGTTCCTCACAGCTCCGCAACACAAGTCCGAGGCGGAAAAGGGTGACAGGCCTCGATGGCTTGGGCGTATGAATGTCACTGGCGATGCGAAAGATCTGATGAAAGTGCGCACGCCGAGCCTTCGAAATGTGGCTCGCACGGCTCCTTATGGTTTGGCAGGGCAATATGAGACCTTGGAGGAACTGATGCGTGTTCATGCAGGCGGTTTCGATGCAGTGAAAATTGGCAGCTACAGACCTGCTGATTCTGACACCGAGATGGACATCAGGGTGCGCCGCGTTGAACGCGCATCGCTCGAGGAGCAGAAAGACCTCATCGCCTTTCTCGAAAGCCTGACCGATGAAGCCGGTCTGGCTGGTCGTTTGGGCAAACCGGAAGCCGTGCCCAGTTCGCTTGCAATCGATTGATTGGTCAGCAGACGTTTCCGCGCAATTTAGTGTTGCGGAGCCATTGTCTCTTTTGTCAATTCGGGTTTTGAATTGTCGACCCGGAGATAAAGGCCAAGAATGTGACGCAAGCAACGCGAATTGAAGACGCAGATACCCAGCGGATGAAATCTTGGTTGTCCAAAATGCCCGACACCGAGTCAGTCGCTCGCTTTCAGGCGGGACCGGGTATCGAAAAACTGGACCTATCTTTCGATATCGACAAGCTGCGTGAGGCGCTGGACATTTGTTTGAAGCGCACGGAATTCAAAGGTGATCTAGCTGCCGGATTTGGCGCGTTTTCGCTCACGCGACGGCCTGGAGTAGAGGTGGAAACGCCGAATGATCTATCGGGTCTTTTTTTCACGCGGGTAGACGATAGCTACGAAGAAGTGCGGCGCGAGGAAGTGGTGGATGAAAGTCGTTTCACCGAATTCGTGCCTGCCTTTGCTGGCACCTATTTTGAGCATGTTCATACGGAACTTACCCGTCGCTTTGAAATTGGGCGAATGCGGGTGCTTTCCAAAGGGCAATACAATTGCAACTCATGGCACCGCGATCCGGAGCCTCGGCTGCACATTCCTATTCTTTCGAACCCAGGATCGCTGTTTATCGTGAACCACCATGTGACGCATCTTCCGGCCGATGGATCGGTGTATTTCACCGACACGCGCGGCTATCATACCGCTCTCAATGGTGGTGAGAGCCATCGGGTTCACGTGGTTGCGGCTTTGCCGTGGGCCGGATCACCAACTTAAACCGAGGTTTTGCCGTGTATGCCACGCTCCCCAAACTTGCTGTATCAAACCATCTGATAGACTTGCGCAGCGATACCGTCTCGCGTCCCTCTAAAGGTATGCGAGAGGCGATGGCATCTGCTGATGTGGGTGACGATGTTTATGGTGACGACCCGACTGTGACAGCGCTGGAGGAGCAGGTCGCTGATCTGCTGGGAAAGGAAGAGGCGCTTTTTGTGGCGTCTGGCACGCAGAGCAACCTCATCGCTCTGCTTTCCCATTGCGGACGGGGAGAGGAATATATTGGGGGTGTAGGGTATCATATTGCGAAATATGAGGCGGGCGGTGCGGCGGTGCTTGGTGGAATTTCGCCACGCCATCTGACGCCGGATGAGAGCGGCGCGTTGGTGCCAGAGGAAATTGAAGCTGCGGTGCAGCCGGATGATCCGCATTTCGCCATTTCGCGCTTGTTGTGTTTGGAAAATACGTTCAACGGCCGTGTACAAGATCAAGCGAAGATAGAAGCTGCCTGCGCTGTTGCGCGAGATAATGGCCTTTCGATCCATATTGATGGCGCACGTTTGCTCAACGCGGCGGTAGCAATTGGCAGATCTGCACAGGAATTGGTGGCGCCTGTTGATACGGTCTCATTGTGCCTGTCGAAAGGGTTGGGGGCGCCTGTTGGCTCCGTGCTTGCTGGCCCGAAAGACTTCATCGCCAAGGCGCGGCGAAACCGCAAGATGGTGGGCGGTGGATTGCGTCAATCCGGCGTTTTGGCCGCTTGTGGGCTTTATGCCCTGCACAACAATGTCGAACGCCTGGCCGACGACCACGCCAATGCCCGCGCGATGGCGCAAAAGTTGACCGAGATTGATGGCGTCGAGATTGATATGAACAGCGTCCAGACGAACATGATCTGGCTGCGTCTATCGAAGCGCGGTGAGGGCAGCTTTAGCACCTATATGCTGGAGCGCGGTATCATCATCGGCGAACCAGACCCTGGCATGCGCCTTGTCTGTCACCTCGATTTCAGCGCCGATGATATCGACAAGGTTGTCGATGGTTTCGCTGGTTGGCTACGCTAGGTCTAGTGACCGCCGCCCAGTGAGCCGGTTTTGATGTCGTAATCGACTGCGATTCCGTAATCGGGATCATCGTCAGAATCGACAATCAGTTGGCCGGCACGGTTCAAAAGCGAATGACAATCCCGCGATAGGTGGCGCAATTGAAGCGTCTTGCCGTTCGCCTCGTATTTCGCTGCCAGCGCTTCAATTGCTTGCAGCGCAGACTGGTCTGCTACGCGGCTCTCTAGAAAATCGATGATAACCGTATCAGGGTCTTCTTTTGGATTGAAAAGCTCGGTGAAGCTGTCGGTGGAGCCAAAGAAGAGCGGGCCTTCTAGCATGTAGATTTTTGACCCATCTTTCTCGACCGTTGAGTGTGCCTTGATGCGCGTTGCGTTGCTCCATGCGTAGGCCAGCGCCGAGACGATCACACCCACGACCACTGCGACAGCCAGATCGCTCATCACAGTGACGATGGTGACGAGAATGATCACGACAGCGTCGGTGCGGGGGATGCGGGAAAGAATTTTAAGACTCTGCCAAGCGAACGTTCCGATCACGACCATGAACATAACGCCAACCAAGGCAGCCAACGGAATTTGCTCGATCAAGCCGGAGGCAAACATGATGAAAGCCAGCAGGAACAAAGCTGCAGAAATGCCAGACAGGCGGGTGCGGCCACCCGACTTCACGTTGATCATTGATTGGCCAATCATTGCACAACCACCCATGCCACCGAAGAAGCCGGTGACTGTGTTGGCAGCGCCTTGAGCAAGGCATTCCTGTGAAGCACCGCCAGTTTTTCCAGTGATTTCGCCAACGAGATTCAGTGTCAGCAGGCTCTCAATCAAGCCAATGGCTGCGAGAATGACGGCATAGGGTAGGATGATTTGCAACGTTTCCAAGGTCAGTGGCACTTGGGGGATATGGAAAGTCGGCAAGCCACCAGCGATAGATGCCAAGTCGCCAACACGCGGAACGTCTATTCCGAAAGCGATGACGATACCGGCAACAATTCCGATGCCTGCCAGCGGGGCGGGAATTGCCTTGGTGATGCGCGGCATAAAGTGAATGAGCGCCATTGTCAGTGCCACCAATCCCAACATCGTCACAAGCGTCATGCCCGACATCCAGACTTTTGCGCCCTCCACGGTGCTGTTTGGGTCCGCCACTTTGAATTGGCTGAGTTGTGCCAAGAAAATCACGATGGCAAGGCCGTTCACAAAACCAAGCATGACCGGGTGAGGGACAAGTCGAATGAACTTGCCGAGCCGGAAGATGCCCGAAAGAATTTGTAAAATGCCCATCAGAACAACTGTTGCAAACAGATATTCCACGCCGTGCTGCGCCACGAGCGCGACCATCACAACAGCCAAAGCGCCAGTCGCACCGGAAATCATGCCTGGGCGACCGCCGAAGAGGGCGGTGATGAGGCCTACGATGAAAGCAGCATACAAACCCACAAGTGGATGCACGCCAGCCACGAAAGCAAATGCGACAGCCTCAGGCACCAGCGCAAGTGCAACTGTAAGGCCGGAGAGGACCTCCGTCTTGATGCGCGAGGGGGTGTAGACGGAGAAATCTATGCGTTCACCACGGGACATGCGTTCCGCAAAAGCTGCGATCGTTGGCTTTACCAAAACAGTTCCAATGAGTTTGGGGAGTATTTCTTCCGCCGTGTAGCGGCTGTATGGACAAAAAGAAAGGGTGTGCTGCTTTGCGACGCTTAGCGAGTTCCAAGTGTTAACGCTTCGTTAGGAAATCCACCCGCATTCTAGGGATAGCCGTAGGAGGCTGTTATGTTCGCAAAAATGTTTGCTATCGTTGCTTTCACTTTCGTTGTGCCAACTACCGGGGTTCCCGTCGATGGCGTGCAGATTGGCGAAGGCACCATTTTTTCATCGCAGACTTTGTCTGGCCAGAAGTTGGCGGGCAGGGGTGCTTTGGATGCAGGGTTGGATCCCATCGTCACCGGACGTAGCGTCACGGCTGCGCAAAAGGCGCAGTGGATCAAAATGCGGGACGCTTATCGGGCCTGCCCGGCTTGTGCGATGCAGCCGTTTCCAGGCGGCGAGCACTAAATCCTAATATCGAGCAACTTGATTGCGGCTGTCGCGGATCGAAATCCAGCGTCCGCTGTGGTTTGATGCCGTGCGCTTTACATAGCGGTAGGGAGTTTTATCCCAACGTTTGATATCTCTTTCCAGATTATCGAGCACGAAATCACCGTTTGATGTCCGCACTGTCAGCACTGCATGGCCATCACCGTTGGCTTGACGGACAACAGTGATCAACAGGTTTGCCGCCGACCACCCGCGCTGGATAAGCATGTAGCGCTTTAGCAGGACATAATCTTCGCAATCGCCATAAGAGCGGGGGTATGTCCAGTGCTCTTCGACACCGTAGAATTCTTGATCGGTGACAGGCTCCACGCCGACATTTGCGATGTTGTTCACATCCACCAAATCGTTCCAACGCAATTGTGTGAGACGTTGTGGCTCTTGATTGCCGGAAATACGTGCGCAATCGCCTTTGAATTGTTCGCAGAACACTGCATGGCCGATGGGCTGGCTGGTAAGACCGCCAAGTTTCATGCGCGATGCCGCGTCTGACTGGGTGGCACCGAACAGCGATGCTGCCAGAAGAAGCGATAGGGAGATAGAACGCATGAAACAGCCCGCATCGGTTAAGACATTGTTAACCTATTGCGGCGGCTTGATGAGAGTCAACGAAACTAGCGTCTTAACGTGTTGTTAAGGTAAACAACAGTTTTACGGCGTTGTGAGCCTATTTCTTCTTGGTGGCCTGTTTCACGGATTGTTTAGCCAGCTTTTTGGCTTGCCCAACCCAATTATCGCGGTCGATGCGCCCTTTGAAGCTGAGATAGTCGTCTACCCACTCGCGTTCGGCCTTTTTCCAAGCGCCAATCTGGGCGAATGTGTAGACGCCGAGGCTGTTTAGAATGCCTTCGATTTTCGGGCCAACGCCGGAGATGAGTTTCAGATCATCGGGCTTGGCTGGCTTACGAATGCGAGCAGGGCTGTTGTCTTTCGCTTTTGTCGCAGTGCGCGTTTTTGCAGCTGAGGGTTTGGCTTTGGCTTTAGCCTCCGCGCGAGCACGTGCATCTGACAGGGGCACATCGCCTGATTTGATTTTAGCTTTAGTCGCGCTCTTGGCTGCGGGGCGTCGGCGCGGAGCCGAGGTTTTGGCGGCAACCGCGCCAGCCGCGCTGAGCCCGCCCAATGCCGCTGCGCCGCCCGTTGGCAGGCCGCTTGCCTTGGCGGCCGGCACTTCTGTCGATTTCGACATCGTTATTTTTTTGCGCTTTGTGGAGGTTTTTGGCGTTGATTTGCTCGGGTTCTCGCCGCCCAACACAATCACCGGTTCCATTGCGGCAAACACGTCTTCGTTGAGATGGCATTTTACGAAGTGACCTTCGGCAACTTCGCGCTGTGGGGGCACCTCGCGCTCGCACAAATCGCCGGGAACCTGCGCCTTGCGCGGGCAACGGGTTTGAAAAGGGCAACCCGATGGTGGGTTCATGGCGGAGGGAATGTCGCCATCAAGCACGATGTGTTTCTTTTGCACGCTCGTATCGGCAATGGGAATCGCAGACAGCAAAGCCTCGGTATAAGGGTGGTATGGCGGCGAGAAAATGTCGTCAGTCGTTCCCTGCTCAACGATATGGCCCAGATACATAACGACCACACGGTCTGCGATATAGCGAACGATGGATAGGTCATGGCTGATAAACAGCATTGTGGTTCTGGCTTCACGCTGAATTTCCATCAGCAGTTCCGTCACCGCCGCTTGCACCGAAACATCCAGCGCTGATACCGGCTCGTCTGCAACCACAACACGTGGCTGGCCTGCGAAAGCTCGTGCAACGCCGATGCGCTGTTTCTGGCCGCCGGAAAGCTGACGCGGCATACGTTCTGCAAAGGCACGCGGGAGTTTAACCAGGTCCAGCAATTCCAACATGCGGTCTCGTCGCGCAGTGGCATTATCGCCGATGCCAAATTTTTCCAGTGTTCGCATGATCTGCGAGCCGACAGTGTGGCTGGGGTTGAGTGTGTCGAAAGGGTTTTGGAAAACCATCTGCACGGCAGCCACTGTTCGCTTGGAACGCGACTGGACTTCACTGTCGCCAATGTTTTTCCCGTCCAGCAAGACTTCGCCTTCGGTGGCCGTTTCCAGACCGAGCAAGACTTTGGCGAGTGTGGACTTGCCGCAGCCGGATTCGCCCACGATGGCGACGGTTTCGGCCTCACGGGCGTTGAAGGTGATTTCTTCGTTTGCTTTGACAGTGCGGGTGTCTCCGCCGCCAAATATCTTGTTTGCCGCGACGTCGTAGTATTTTTTGACGCTTTTCATTTCCAAAACGACTTTGCCGGGTTCCACCGGCGCCTCTACAACATTGCGTTCAGGTTCTGCGTTCCAGTCGATTTCGCTGATGCGAGCGCAACGGGAGAAGTGACGGTCTTCATTGGGTATCGGCTGCATACGGATTTCGTGGGCGTTGCAGACGCTTTCAACGTAGTGATCGCAGCGGGGGCCGAAATTGCAGCCTCGGGGGCGATCCATGGGCAGAGGCAGCTGGCCGGGGATGGCGATGAGCGGCCGCGAGTTTTTGTCGGCGCCGGGCAGGGGTATCGAATTGAACAGGCCCTGGGTATAGGGGTGACGCATCCGATCGAAGACCTCGTGGACGCTGCCGGTTTCCACCGCTTCACCGGAATACATGACCGTAATGCGGTCACAGGTTTCCAAGATCAGCCCGAGATTGTGGCTGATGAAGAGCATGGATGTGCCGGTGGTTCGTCCGAGTTCTTTGATAAGCTGCACGATGCCGGCTTCAACCGTCACATCAAGCGCAGTCGTTGGCTCGTCCAGCAACAGCAGATCAGGTTTGGACAGCAATGCCATTGCGATGACAATGCGCTGTTGTTGGCCGCCGGAAATCTGATGGGGGTAGGCTTCCATAACACGGGCAGGGTCCGGCAATTTGACGGATTCCAGCATTGCGAGCGAACGGCTGTAGGCCTCTTCTTCGCTCACTTCCTCATGGATGATTGGCACTTCCATCAACTGACGGCCAATCTTCATAGCGGGGTTCAGGCTCGCCATCGGTTCCTGATAGATCATGGCGATCTTGGAGCCGCGAATATCGCGCAATTCCTCTTCCGACATCTCTCCCATGTCGCGACCCTGAAACTTGATCGAGCCGCCTACGATTTTCCCCCGGTTGCCCATGTCGCGCATGATGCCGAGCGCAACGGTGGACTTGCCGCAGCCGGATTCGCCCACAAGGCCCATGGTTTCGCCGGGCATGACCTTACACGAGAAATCCATCACGGCGGGAATTTCACCGGCGCGAACGAAGAAGGAAATGTTGAGGTCTTCGATTTCGAGGACGGGTGTTTGCATATCACGATTCATCGGGTCTGGCATCGGATCAATCCTTCAGGCTTTCTTCGCGCAGGCCATCGGCCAGCAAGTTCAGGCCGAGAACCATCGACATGAGCGCGAGCGCGGGGGGCAGGGCGAGGTGCGGATAGAGGGCGAGCAGCTTGCGGCCCTCGTTGATGGTCTGGCCCCAGTTGGGGCTTTCCGGCGATACGCCGAGGCCAAAGAAGCCTAACGTGCCGAGCAAAATTGTGGTGTAGCCAATGCGCAGGCAAAAATCGACGATCAGTGGCCCTCGCGCGTTGGGCAGCACTTCCCAAAGCATAATATACCAGGGGCGCTCACCACGGGTCTGGGCGGCGGCGACATAGTCACGGGTTTTAATGTCGATAGTCACACCTCGCACGATGCGGAACACGGTTGGCGAGTTCACAAACACCACTGAAACGAAGATGTTGAGCAGGTTGGGGTCCATGTACAGGACGCCGAGAGGGTCTGCGTTAAACACCATACCGGTATAGAGCCAGATCCCAGCAATCGCGGTTAGCGCTAGAAGCAAGGTCAGCTTAGAAGGTTGGGTCGAATATTTCGACACCCACAGGATACAGAAGAAGGCGATGGGGAAGGTGAACAGAACCAGTGCCATGATGTTTGGCACCGAGGCGACCCATGTCTTCCCGCCCCAGATGGCATATTCCGGTCCGGCGGCGCGAATTTCCGGTGTTACCAGCAAGAAAAACAGCAGAATAACCGGGAAGGCGAGCACAAGGTTCGCCAGAAAGGTCAAAACAGTGTCGATCTTGCCGCCGAAGAAACCGGCTGGCAGGCCAAGCGTGATGCCCACCATGAAGGCGAACAACGTTGCAGCCGGTGCAATGATCAGAACTTCTCGGGAGCCCTGCACCACGCGGGAGAAGACGTCGCGGGCTAGGTTGTCGCCACCCAGCAAATAGAAAGCACCCTCTTGGCCGCGAACGGGCCAGCCGGGCTTCTTGTTCTTCATTCCCGATATTTGATCGAGCGCGTCGAAGGTGGCGATTTGGTCTGCGAAAATGGCAGTGAGAACCCAGAAGAGCACCAGTACCAAGCCAGTGACACCAATCGGGCTTTCCATCAGTTTGCCATAAAGGCCAAGCCGCGAGCGGAAGCTGAAGGATAGGAAAAGGATGACTGCAAGGCCAATCCAGACCGGCGTAAACTGCGCCAGAACCTGGAAGGTTATTTCAAGTCCGGTAAGACGTTCCATGATCATCGCCCCTTACGCTACGCGGATGCGTGGATTGAGGAAGACGTAGCCAATATCAGAAATCAGCTGCGTCACGAGAACCACGAACACGGCGACCACGGAAGCGGCCATCATCAGTTCGATGTCGTTGTTGCCCACGGCCTGAACCAGCGTCCAGCCAAAGCCCTTGTAGTTAAACAGCGTCTCGATGATCACAACGCCGGTCAACAGCCATGGTATCTGAAGCATAATCACAGTAAACGGCGCGATGAGCGCGTTGCGTAGTGCGTGTTTCAGCACGACCGAGCGGAAGTCCAAACCCTTGAGCCGCGCGGTGCGAATGTATTGCTCTGTCATCACTTCAGTCATCGAAGCGCGGGTCATGCGGGCGATGTAGCCTGTGCCGTAAAGTGCAAGCGCGATGACGGGCAGGGTAAAGTTGGTGAAGGTGATGGAGTCCATCGCTGACGCTGCTGTGCCTTTAAACCATTTCAGGCCCGTCAGGTTCGATGCGAAGACGACGATGAGAATAACGCCGGAGACGTATTCCGGTGTTGATGTCGTCAAAATCGAGAATGTGGAGAGCGTGCGGTCGGTCTTGGAACCTTCGCGCATGCCTGCAAACACACCGATTATCAGAGCGAGAGGAACCATAACGATCATCACCCAGAACATCAGCCAGCCGGTAAGGCCCAGCTTCTTCAAGATGATGCCGCCGACTGGCTCTTTGAACACTGTCGATTGGCCCCAGTACCCTTGTAGCAGGCCGCAATAGGTTGACGCGTCGGCTGCTTGATCGGGCTCTACTGGCGAGCGGCCAATGCAGCGTCCCGCTATTTTTCCGTCGTCGGTGGTCCGTGTGAAGCCGGGCGCCACGCCGAGCCATTGGCCATATTGCCGGAAAATGCCTTGGCGATAGCCGTTGCGTTGCAGCCAGTTCTCAACCTGCTGCTCGGTCATGCGCTGGTTGCCCTCGCTCTTGGCGAGTTTTTCCAGATTGGGATCAAGGTTGGTGAGGTAGAAGACCACGAAGGTGAGGCACAAAGCCGTCAGCAGCATCACACCGATACGCCGTATTAAAAAACTACCCATGTCGCTCCCCAATTGCTTGCTCTCTCGCGAGTTCAAGCCGCCTGTTTTTCAGGCTGTCGCGCCGCCGCCTCCACGGTTTTGCGATGGTTTGTCTTTACAACAGCGGAGCGGTGCATGGGCGGCGCAAATGATACGCCATGCTCCGTTATTGTAAGGACAAGCAGTTAGTCTTTCGGTGCGCTCAACCGGTCTTGATTTCAGACAACAAAAACGGGAGGCGCGGTTTTGCGCCTCCCGAATTATTCCGGCTAGCGTTTAGGCTTTCCAGTACATTTCGTGCGGGTAATACTCATACGAAATGTGGTGTGCGGAACCGCCCAAGCCCTCTTTCGAGAAGTTGGTCAGAGCGCGCCAGTATGGCTGGATGGTGACACCCTCGTCCTGCATAATCTTTTCCACTTTAGCCATGATTTCCTTACGTTTTTCAACGTCAGGAATTGCAAGTGCTTGTGTAAGAAGATCGTCGAACTCTTTGTTTGCAAAGCCGGACTCGTTCCACGCTTCGCCTGAGCGGTAGGCCAAAGCAAGAACCTGAACGCCGAGTGGACGGTGGTTCCAGTTGGTGGATGAGAATGGGTATTTTGCCCAATCGTTCCAGAAAGTAGAGCCTGGAAGCACTGTGCGCTTCACTTTCATGCCAGCCTTGCGCATTTGGTCTGCGACGGCGTCCGTCGTATCCTTGCGGTAGCCAGCGTCGATTGAGATGATCTCGTGCTCGTAGTCGGCCATGCCGGCTTCGGTCATCAGTTTCATCGCACCTTCGGGGTCAAACTTCACGCCCCCGATTGGGGCATAGTCTGGGTGCATCGGGCCAACATGGTGGTTTTCAGCCACGATGCCGAGGCCGGAAATGCCGAGTTCCAGAAGCACGTTGTTGTCGACAGCCATCTGAATGGCCTTACGAACGCGAACGTCTGCGTAGGGCTTCTTGCCATCGATTTCAGCCTGCTGGTTCGGGCGGATAACGATGGTGGATGCGGTGACGATGTCGTCACGACGCCAGCCATCAAGCTGCTCGAATAGTTCGATAAATTCGCCTTCGATCGAATAAGTCGTGTCAACCTCATCGGATTCGGCTGCGGCCACCCAAGCGGCTGGTTCTGTGCCGTAGTCGATGAATTCGAAACGGTCGACAAATGCACCGTTGCCCTCGTTCCACCACGTGTGGTCGGTGTTGCGAACAAGAACGCCCTTAACGCCGACTTCAAGCGATTCGGGCTTGTATGGGCCGGTACCGATTGGGTTGGAAAGGGCGGTTTCGGGCGTAAACGACGAATGCACGATAGCTGCCGGATAGTCCGACATGCCGGGGATCAGCGAAACGTCTGCGCGCGGCAGGTTCAGCTTCACAGTGTGGCTGTCGACCTTCTCGATGACGCCAGCGGCTGCTTTGCCCGTTGCTTCATCGATCAACGTCGCCATGCGGCCAGCCATCGAGTTGCCTTCTACAGACTTGTCACACCAGCCTTCAATGTTGCGGATCACGTCGTCGGCTGTGAAGTCGTCGCCATTGTTCCATTTGACGCCCTTGCGGACATTCAGTGTGTAGGTCTTGGCGTCGTCAGAAACTTCCCAGCTTTCCAGCAATTTGCCTTCGAAAGTTGCGTCGTTGTTGTATTGGACCAGATATTCGTGCCAGCCGCGTGCAAAGTTTGCGATCTGCGACCAGTCATAAGTGCGCGGGTCTTTCAGCGCGCGAACTTCCTGCTGCATGCGGACTGTGCCACCTTTTTTTGCGTGCGCCGCTGCGTTTGCTTTAGCAGGCGCGGCAAGTCCGATCATGGCATAGGCTGCTGCGGTGGATGCACCGAGCGCTGAAGCGGTTGCGAGAAACTCGCGGCGATTCATGTCGCCATTGAGCGTGTCTTTCGCAAGCGCTGGAAGTTTTGGATGTATTTTAGTGTCAGACATATGTTCCTCCGGTCGTGACAACAATTGGATAGCTCGTTGGAATGGGTGTCGAGTGGCCCCCGGCATCGCACTTGCCGACGCGCGGCTAGCTTTACCCTGCACAAATTCCTCCCTTGGCATTCCGTTGACAGTCTCACACAAGCGGTGTGGCAGAGTCCACAGGGTATGAGACAATTTGCGACATGGTTTCTCAGGGCTATCGAGGGAGGCAGTGCTCGAAGGCTTTGTTCCAGCGTTTCATCGGCTTGGACGGTCGCGCAAACGGTTGCCTATGTCGCAAATAACAGCCTCTGCGCGGGCGTTGCGCGATAGCGTCTGCGACAGATCGGCCCTGACGTCTGGGCCACGTTTTTGGTGCGAGGAGCCACCCTATGAAAAACAAAGCGCGCGCAGTCGTTATCGGCGGAGGCGTTGTCGGCGTCTCCACGCTTTATCATCTGGCCAAAAAGGGCTGGACGGATTCAATCTTGCTTGAGCGCAAGGAATTGACCTCTGGCTCCACATGGCACGCTGCTGGCCTGCTGCCGCTGTTCAATATGTCATATTCGGTGGGACAAATTCACAAATACTCGGTCGCCTTCTATCAAGAGTTAGAGAAGGAAACCGGCATGAATACAGGGTTTCGCAAGGTTTCCAACGTGCGCTTGGCCCGTTCGCAGGATCGCTGGGATGAATATGAATACTACATGGGCGTCGCTGAAACGATTGGCATCAATGTCAAGAAATTGACGCCTGAGGAGATCACCGACCGCTGGCCCTATGTTGAAAAAGACGGTCTACTTGGCGCTATCCAGCATGTTGATGACGGTTACATACAGCCTGCTGATCTTACCCAAGCGCTTGCCAAAGGCGCACGGGACTTGGGCGGCACCATTTACCGCAACACCAAAGCGACGGCGATCACGCAGCAGCCCGATGGCACATGGGTTGTCTCCACCGACAAGGGCGACATTGAATGTGAGCACGTTATTTCCTGCACAGGCAACTTCGCGCGCAAAACAGGCGAAATGGTTGGCCTCGATGTGCCGGTCATTCCTGTGGAGCATCAATATATAGTCACGGAAGCCCATCCTGAGATCGAGAAGTTCCGTGCTGGCAACGGCGAAGAACTTTGCGTTCTGCGGGAGAGTGATTCGCAGTGGTATATGCGTGAGGAGGCCGGTGGGCTCATTCTTGGGCCATACGAAAAAGGCGCACCGTGCTGCTATATTGATGGGCCGGATGATGAGAGCGAATACGAGCTGTTCCAAGAAGATCTGGATCGCCTCATGCCGCATATCGAAACTGCGGTGGAGCGGGTTCCTTACTTCGGTGAGGCTGGCATCAAGAAGGTCTACAACGGCGCTATCGCTTACACGCCCGATGGCAATCCGATTATTGGCCCGGCACCCGGTCTGAAGGGCTTTTGGCTGAATGAAGGCCACTCGTTTGGCATTACAGCTGCGGGTGGGGCAGGGTGGCAATTGGCTGAATGGATTGTCGACGGTGAACCGACCATCGACATGATGGGCGTCGACCCACGCCGCTACGGCCCCTATGCGACCGAAGGTTATTTGATCGAGAAGAACGAAGAGGCTTACGCCAACGTCTTCACCCTTCACTTCCCTGACGAAGAGCGTGCCGCTGGTCGTCCACTGAAAACCACGCCTTCTTATGAGCGTCAGAAACAGCACGGCGCTGTATTCGGTTCCGTCTATGGCTGGGAGCGCGCTAACTGGTATGCGCCGGAAGGCTATGAACTGCCTGCTGACGAAATTGGCGTTGGTGCCGATGTGTTGGTCACAGAAAACCATGCGCCTGCCGACTATACAGGCCGTATCCGCGAGAAATGGTCGTTCCGCCGCTCAAACTATTTCGAGCATGTGGGCAATGAGGTTAAGGCCGTCACGGAATCCTGTGGCCTGTTGGACATGTCGGCATTTGCCAAGATGGAGGTATCTGGTCCCGGTGCGCGGGATTGGCTGGAATCGATCTTCGCTAACAAAATTCCAAAAAAGCAGGGGCGCATCGCGCTTTGCCATGTGCTGACAAAGCATGGCGGCGTTAAATCGGAATTCACGGTCTATGAGTGGAAACCGGGGCGCTTTTATCTCGTTTCCGCTGGAGCGTTTGAGGCGCATGACCATGACGTACTGTTCCGCCATGCGCCGGCTGACGGTTCGGTCACGCTTACGCCGTTGACCGAGCGCTTGGGCGTTTTGGTGTTGGCCGGGCCGAACGCTCGCAAGGTTTTGCAGAAACTCACGCGCACGCCGCTCGATAACGCCAATTTTGGTTGGTTGTCGGGCAAGAAAATCAGCGTTGGCACCGCAACCGCTCATGCGCTGCGTGTGAACTTTGTCGGTGAACTGGGCTGGGAGTTGCACCATCCGATTGAGATGCAAAACAAGATATGGGATCTTGTGATGGAGGCTGGTGAAGAGTTTGGCATCAAGCCATTCGGTATCCGGGCTATGACGGCTATGGCGATTGAGAAATCCTACCGCCTTATACCGCGTGAGCTTTCCATTGAATACTCTGCCTTTGAATCCGCTCTCGACCGCTTCATCAAGCTGGACAAGGATTTCGTTGGCAAAGAGGCGCTGGTTGCACGCCGCGAGAAGGGTGATGATTGGAAATTCGTGACGCTGGAAGTGCACGGTGTGAAGGATGCCGATGCGCGTGGCTCCGAAGCGATTTATCAAGGCGACACACTGGTTGGTCGTGCCACCCACGGTGGTTTCGGCTTCCGCACTGGCAAATCTCTGGCGCTGGCAATGGTAAAACCCGGTTTTGAGGCAATCGGAACCAATATGGAAATTCGAATCCTCGGCGAACGCTATAAGGCGACCGTACTGGAAGAAAGCCCGTTTGATCCTGCAAATGAGCGTCTGCGCGCCGACGTCTGATCTGCATTGCATCGCAAAACAAAAACCGCCGCATAGCCCAGCTTCGGCGGTTTTTTAATTATCTGGTTAACGTAAAGGCAACTCTGCTTGCTCATAATCGCTGCTAGACCATGAGGGTTGGAAAAGCAGGTTATGAAGCCTTTAGCTCAATTGTGGGATCTGATTGCGCCCGATCAGATTTCACGGTTTGTGCCGAACGATGAAGTCGGCGACATGCTGCGCGGTCACCAGACCGCTGCTACAATGAATGCAACGCCGCCGATGCTGCTCGCGATGGCGCTCAACGTTGCTTTGACCATTTTTGTGCTGAACGGAAGCGCCGATCCTGTGTTGCTGGCCATCTGGTCGGTGTTCGCGATTGGCGTTGTGCTGGTTGGTGCTTGGGGGCATCGTAAGCACTTTGGCAAAGTTTTGACGCCGCGCCCAACCCGCTCGACCCGCAAGCCCGTGCGAAATGCTATGGTGCTTGGCATGGTGTGGGGCGCGTTGCCGCTCATGTTCTTCCACGACGCCAACACTGCAGAGCGGGTTTTCATAACCTGCGTAGTTGCGGGCATGATGGGTGGTGGGGCGCTGGCGCTATCTTATGTTTCGGCAGCATCGAATGTCTTGGTCTTATCCATCGGTATCGGCTGTTTCGTCACGATGGTTCAGTACTCTGACCCGGTCTATCTCGTGTGTTGTATGTTGCTGGTGAATTACAGCTATGCGCTCATGAAATCTGTTCGCGAGCAGGGGCAGCGCTATATCGAATCGTGTTTGAGCGAGCATCAGGTGCGCGATTCTGCTGAAACTATCGGCTTGTTGCTGCGCGAGTTTGAAGACAATTCCGGCGACTGGATTTGGGAAACGAACGCCGATGGTTTTTTCCGCAACCCGTCAAAACGGTTCTGCGAAGTCTCTGGCCGCGATGCGGTGGATTTGGAGACGATGACAATCCTTACTTTGATGGAGGATATTCCGCAGGTTGAACGCCGCCGGGCCAATGTTATTGACGAAGAAAATTTGCGTCAGCTGATTGCTTCGCGCCAACAGTTCCGCGAGATAACAATTTGTGTTTCTTCGCCGTTTGGCCGCAAGTGGTGGGTGTTTTCCGGTCACAGCGTGAAAGACGCTCGTGGAAATCCGGCCGGTTACAAAGGCGTTTGCTCTGATATTAGCGACCGTAAGGAAGCCGAATTGAAGTTGGCGCAATTGGCGCGGCAAGATCACCTGACCGGCCTGTTCAACCGCACCGAATTTACCACCCGCCTGAACAGCCGCCTTGGCAGCCTGCGTAGTTCAGAAGAATTTCTCGGCGTCTTGTATCTGGATCTCGATAAATTCAAAAATATTAACGACACATTGGGCCATGCAATTGGTGATCGCGTGCTGATTGAAGTCGCTAAACGTATCGGCGAAGTGGTTGGCCTTAACGGTGTCGCTTCGCGTTTCGGTGGCGATGAATTTGCCGTGTTTGTTGAGGCACCCGGTGGATTGCAAGATATCGAGACCATTAGCGAAAAACTCATTGCCGCCGTTCAGCGTCCCTTCACGACGGATGGGCATCAGCTAATGATCGGCACATCCATTGGCATAGCTATGGCAGACCGCGTGTCGGACAATGCCGAACGATTAATTCATGCTGCTGACCTGGCACTCTATCGCGCCAAAGCTGACGGTCGTGGATGTTTTAAGCTGTACGCTGAACATATGGATACAGCCTTGCGCGAACGTCGTGCGATGGAGGGCGAATTACGATCGGCTGTGGCCAATGGCGAATTGGAATTGCACTATCAGCCTCTGGCAGAAATCGAAGATGGTCGTGTGATCGGGTTTGAAGCCTTGGTGCGCTGGAACAACCCGCGCCGTGGGCAGGTGCCGCCCGCAAAGTTCATTCCGCTGGCGGAAGAGACCGGCATGATCCATGACATCGGTGATTGGGTAATTCGACAAGCCTGCCGTGACGCTACGGGTTGGCCAGCTCACATGAAGGTGTCTGTCAATCTGTCAGGTAAGCAATTGACCAGCTTTAAGATGGTGCAGCGTGTCTTGGACGCTTTGCACGAATCCGGTCTTCCGCCGCAACGGTTGGAATTGGAAGTGACGGAATCCGTTTTGATCAATGATCCTGAAACAACGCTTGAATTGCTTCGTAATCTTCGTGAATTGGGCGTTTCGATCGCGTTGGACGATTTTGGTACGGGTTATTCGTCGCTTTCCTATCTGGTGCGCTTCCCATTCGACAAACTCAAAATCGATAGCTCGTTTGTGCAAGGGGCGGCAGAGTCGCCTGAAAATCTTGCCATTGTGCGCTCGATCCTGAGCCTTGCCGGTTATCTCAACATAACGACATTGGCCGAAGGCATTGAAACGCGCGAGCACATCGAACTGCTTCGCTCTGAGGGTTGTCAGCAGGTTCAGGGTTTCCTGCTCGACAAACCGATGCCGCAAAATGCGTTGCACCAGTTTTCCCGTTATCCGATTGCGGGGGAGGAAGTGGCATCTGATGCCACTCGGGCCAAGGTCATTTCAATACAGAACCGGCTCAACCAGAACCGCCGATGAGAACGCCTCAACTGTCTTCCAGTGCCATCCGTTCGGCGCGTTCTTGTTGTGGAGAGCGACCGTAGAGTTCGCGGTAGCATTTGGAGAAATGCGATGCGGAAACAAAGCCACAAGCGACGGCAACCTCAACCACAGGTAGTGCGGATTGCAGCAGCAGGTGGCGGGCGCGGTCGAGACGGATTTCCAGATAATAGCGCGCCGGTGAACGCCCCATGTGTTGGCGGAATAAGCGCTCGATTTGACGGCGTGACAGGCCAGCATGATCTGCAATTTCGATCAGCGTTAGCGGTTCGGAGAGGTTGGCTTCCATCATTTCGATGATTGACAGAATACGCGCATTTTGAACGCCTAGCCGCGCGCGCAGTGGCAGACGCTGACGGTCATGGGGGCCGCGCACTCTGTCCGTGAGTGCCTGTTCGCAAATGGCGTTGATGAGGTTTTCATCGTGGTCTTCTGCCACCAGCGAGAGCATCATATCGAGCGCTGCTGTGCCGCCCGCGCAGGTGTAGATGTTGCCGTCTACCTCAAACAAATCTGCATAAACGTCCGCCTTAGGAAAAGCTTCGGCAAATCCGGGGAGGTTCTCCCAGTGGATTGCGCAGCGCTTACCACTCAGCAGGCCGGCTTTGGCGAGTATATACGCGCCGGTGCAAAGGCCACCCACGGCGACGCCGCGATTGTGTTCTTCGCGCAGCCAGCCGTGAACGGCTTTGTTGTCAAACTTCTCTACATTCACGCCGGAGCAGATGAAAACCATCGACGGGCGATCTTTGCCGGAGAGCAGCCGGCGCTCATCTGCAAGAGACGTGTTTACTGAAACCTCGACGCTGTTGGAGGCGGTGACGGTTTCGCCATCTTGTGATGCGAGACGCCATGAGTAGGTTTTGTAGCCGATCATGCGGTTGGCCAGGCGCAGCACTTCTATGGCTGTCGCGAAGGCGATCATGGAGAAATCTGGAACCAGAAAAAATACAAAAGAACGCTGGATATCGGGGCTGGGAGGCGCCGCTCTGGGTTCTTCGTGGCTTTCCAAACCGTCCATTCAATCGTATCTCAGCGATCAATCGTTTGTTGCTCTTAGCAGGAAAAGTGCAGGTCGCAAACAGAATAGTTTGAGCCGCATTGATAAGGCTTAGGCCGCGCGGCGGCGTCCGCCACGGCGGCGTGGAGCGCCTGAAGGGTTGCCGTCTCCGTTGTCGTCCTTCGCCGCGCGTTTCGGCGGCAGTGTTACGCTCTGTTCGAGTTTTGGGAATTTCTCGACCTTGTTGGGGAAAGCCATTGCGTTGACGAAATGTTCTTGGAATTTAGGCTCGAGAGCGGTTTCAATTTTCTCGATGTTGCGCACGGTTTCTTCGATTTCGCGGCGGTGATCGCGGTTGAGCAGCGCCATCCTTGCGCCAGTTCCGGCGGCATTGCCCACGGCGGAGACGTTCTCGACCTCGCAATCGGGAATGAGACCGAGGACAAGGGCGTGTTTGGGGTCGATGAACGTGCCGAACGCGCCTGCGAGACTGATGCGGTCTACCGTTGTTGTGTCCAGCTTTTCCATCAACAGTTTGACACCTGCATACAGTGCTGCCTTCGCCATTTGGATGGCGCGGACGTCTGTTTGAGTGATGGTGATATCCGGGCCGCTGGCGGTTTCCCACAATTTGTAGGAGAAGGTGCGCTTATCTTCGAATATTCGCGGATTGCGAGCTGTGCCGCTGCTGGAAATCACGCCATCTTCGTCGATGATACCAGCGAGATACATCTCTGCGATCACTTCGATGATGCCGGAACCGCAAATGCCGGTAATGCCCGTTCCCGCGACGGCCTCTTCAAAACCCTCCTCATCGGACCACATTTCAGCACCGATCACGCGGATGCGCGGTTCCAGTGTCACGGGGTCGATGCGCACGCGCTCGATGGCGCCGGGAGCGGCGCGTTGGCCGCAAGAGATTTCCGCGCCTTCAAAGGCAGGGCCCGTCGGTGATGAGCAGGCGAGCGTATGCGCTTTGCTGCCCAGCACGATTTCGGCGTTGGTGCCGACATCAACCATCAATGACAAACCTTCGCCCTTGTGGGGTGCTTCGGACAGCGTGGCAGCGGCAGCGTCTGCACCGACATGGCCTGCAATGCAGGGGATGATGTAGACGCGCGTGCCAGCGTTCATTTCCAGCCCGATTTCCGTTGCCCACGTGTGAACTGCGCCGGAAACGGCGAGCGCAAAGGGCGCGCCGCCGAGTTCAGTTGGATCAATGCCGAGGAACAGGTGGTGCATGATCGGGTTGCCCACGAACACGCTGTCTAGAATATCTTCGCGGTCTATGTCTGCGTCCGCGCAGACTTGCCCGATCAGATCGTTGACCGCTTTGCGCACCGCTTTCGTCATGGCCTCTTGGCCATCCGGGTTCATCATCACATAGGAGACCCGGCTCATCACGTCTTCGCCGAAGCGGATTTGGGGGTTTGACGTGCCAGCGGATGCCAACGTGCGGCCGGACAGGAGCGACGAGAGGTGCATTGCGATGGTGGTGGAGCCGATATCGCAGGCGATGCCGTAGGCTTCGTTTTTCAGGCCCGGATACAGCGCGACCAGTGTAGGACGCGATGTTTCCAAATCCTGATGGATGGCGGCGGTGACGGCCCAATCGCCCTTACGCAGAATTTTCTGCACTTGCGGCATTACCTGTTGATCGACCAGCAGGTCGGCGAAGCCCCATTCTTCTTCCAGTTGCAGCTTCAGCCGGTCGAGATCGCCGAGCGGCTTGTGCATATCCGGCTCTTCGACTTCGACATAGCACATCTGAATAGCTGGGTTGCGGTGGATGTCGCGGGTGTCGACGGCCTTGCGGATCGTCTGTTGGTTCACGACCGTGTCGGCGGGAATATCGACGACCAGCGGGCCTTGGATGGTGGCTGAGCAGGACAGGCGACGGCCTTCCGGCAGATCGCCGCGCTTGTCGGTGTAGCGGGCCTCTTTGGCCGTCCAATCGGAGACAGCATCAGCCTTGGATTCGATCTTGTGCTTGGCGAAGTGTCCAAATTCCGGCGCCACCTGACAGCGCCCGCAAATGCCCCGTCCGCCGCAAACGGATTCGACGTAAACGCCAAGTTCTCGCGCCGCATCAAGGATGGGCGTGCCCACAGGAAAGTGGCCGCGCTTGCCGCTGGGGGTGAAGATGATGAGGGGGTCGGTTTTTGACATGGAGATTTAGCTTCTTTCACCCATTCTTAGATTTCGTGTCCTACCATTCCGTTATGGAAGCCCATGTTTTATCCGCAGCTCTTTGCCTGATCGCGGCCTTCATCTGCGCTGCGTCGGTTTTGGCAATTCTTGAGAGAGCAGATGCCGAGACCGAAAAAGGGCTGAGAGAGCATCATGATCACCCTTTGAATGGCTACAATGACGGTTTCTTTTCTCCATACGGTTGGGAGAAGATTATCCGTCAACGGGCACTGTTCGATCTGCGTTATCTGCTCATCATGACGTTGTTCAGCTGGCTCTGGCTTCTGTGGTTCAATCCTTTCTCCAAAACCGCTGGGCTGTCTTTGTTCGTATTGATTGGCCTTGGAAGCGCTTTCGTCGGCCATTTCATCTGTCGGTATGTGCTTCGCATGAGGTTTGGTGGGTCAAACTGCTAGTCAGCCCCCTATCCGCGCGGCACGTCCCCCGCGGCGACCGCCTGCGCGGCCTGCGGCTGCCGGAGCAGCGTTGGGTGTGCCAGAGGCTGCGTTTGCTGCGTGGTCTTTGTAATTCATGATCCATTCGGTGCAGTCTTGGTCGTTTCCGGCCAAGACATTCGCCGCATGAACCATTTCCATTTCCTGCGGGCGGCAGGGGTTCATGATGGCGCTGGTCATGCCGGATGCGATGCACATGGGGATGAAGGCTGCGTTGATGCCGTGGCGGTGGGGCAGGCCGAACGAGATGTTCGACAGGCCGCAAGTGGTGTTTACGCCCAACTCCTCGCGCAGGCGGCGGACAAGAGCAAAGACCTGCTTTCCTGCCGTTCCCATCGCGCCGATTGGCATGACGAGGGGGTCAACCACGATATCGTGGGCGGGAATGCCAAAATCGGCGGCGCGTTCGACGATTTTTTTGGCGACGGCAAAGCGGACGTCCGGGTCTTCTGAAATGCCCGTCTCGTCGTTGGAAATCGCGACGACCGGCACGTTATATTTCTTGATGAGCGGCAGGATGGCTTCCAGCTTTTCCTCTTCGCCTGTAACCGAATTCACCAAGGGGCGGCCCTTGGCAACTTTCAGGCCTGCTTCGATGGCGGCGGTGACGGACGAATCGATCGACAGCGGCACATCCACGAGTTCCTGAACGATCTCCAGCGTCTGCACCATAAGCGGTGGCTCTGTCTCGTTGGGGTTCACGGCGGTGACGCCCGCGTTCACATCCAGCATCGTCGCACCGGCCGCGACTTGGGCCAATGCGTCGGCTTTGACCGTATCAAAGTTGCCTGCCTGCATTTCCGCGGCCAGCTTTTTGCGGCCTGTCGGGTTGATGCGCTCACCGATGACGCAGAATTTTTCGTCGAAACCCATGGCGATTTCTTTGGTGGCGGAGGCAATGATTGTTCTGGTCATTGGTTCGATCCCGAATCTGCGCGCGCGGCGGCTTGAATGTTGTTCGTGCGAGACTTTCAACGCCTTGCGGGCATTTCACCACTCCAAATGCGACACCCACTTTTCCGTTTGGAATGGTGGTGAGAACGGTGTGATTAGATGCCTATGAATGACATAAAGAAAAACTTATGTCCATATTGACATAACGAAATCTTTATATCATTCTTGATGCTCCACAGCCTCAGGAGTTCATGTATGTCCAGCCCCGTTCTCTTCCCGAAAGCCCGTGTAAGCCTTGAGTATTTCCCGCCGAAATCGATTTCGGCAGAGCGTGCTCTGATGACGGCCGCTCATGCGCTGGCGCGGTTCAAACCGGCCTATCAAACCGTTACTTTCGGCGCTGGTGGTAGCGATGTTAGCGACAGTCTGGATTGGCCATCACGCTTGCAGAACCTAAACGAGGTGCCAACAGCTGCGCATTTATCGCTGTCTCGATTTCAGGGCAGGGATGCTGTTCTCTCCCATGCCGATCATTTGTGGCAGCGCGGGGTCAGGCGGCTCGTCGTGATACGAGGAGACGGGGATGGGGTACTGGTGGGTTTCCAGTCGGTCGCCCATGCCGTTCGTGTGCTTAAGGGTCTGCACCCCTTCGATATTTCCATATCTGCGTACCCCGAAGTGCATCCGCTTGCGGGTTCAGACGCGAGCGACCTTGATGTGCTGTTGGCAAAGCAGGAGGCCGGAGCTGACTGGGCGATTACGCAATTTTTCTTCGATAACGAGGACTTTTACGCCTTTCGCGATAGGGCAGAACGAGCCGGGTTTTATCGTGAAATCGTACCGGGCATCATGCCCATCACAAACTTTGAGAAGATTGCACGCTTTGCTGAGCAGTGCGGCGCGGCAATTCCACAAACTATGCGTGAACGTTTCGCTGCTTGTGGTGATGATCGCGAAAATCACACGATTTTGGCGCGGGAACTGGTCAGTGAACAGGTCGCTGATCTCGCTCGAAACGGTGTGGAGGCAATCCATGTTTACACGATGAACCGCATCGATCTGGCTGCCGATACAATCCGTGCCTTTCAGGGTGAAAGCGATGCGATTGCGCAATCGCATCACCTGAAACTGGCAAGTTAGGCTGCGTTTTCGGCTGGCGCGAAAGAGCCGCGCTCTTTTAGCCAGTCGGCAGAGGCTTGTAGCCCGCCGAAGGGGAATACGTGCAATTGGGCAATGTTGTTTTCGCCCGATGCCCATGATGCCTCAATAGGCTTCACAACGTCCTCTGGTGAGTGTTTTGTGGCAAGCGCTGCAATGGCGCTGGTGCGCTTCTTGAAGAAATTGAGTGAATTGCCCACTCCGCACATGGCTGCATATTTGATCAGCGTTGTGATCTTGGCAGGGCCAGCAACACCCAAATGGATTGGCGCATCTATACCTGCGGCTTTCACATCGTTTGCCCATTGGACAAATTTGGGGCCGTCGAAGCCGAATTGTGTGGTGAGCCGAAGTTCGGCGTCCATCTGGCTTGCGAAAGCTACCTTTTCTTTCAGCACTTCCATAACATCACGGCCACTATAGGCTGCGTTGCCTTCAGGATGGCCGCCGATGGCGACGTGGGCGATTCCAAGCTTGTCCACAAGGCCGGATTGAAGGACTTCCAGCGATTGCGAAAACGGGCCCATCTGGCGGTCCGCTTCGCCTGCGATGACCAGGATATCGTTCGTGCCACCTTCGTTCACGAGGCCGGAAAGACGGCTTTCCAAGGCATTTTGGCTTTCGATGCGGCGTGCGGGAATGTGGGGCACGGCATGGTAGCCCATATCGGTGATGGCGCGTGTGGCTTTGATGATGTCGGCGACCGGATCGACACCAACATCGGTGATGTAGACGCGGGTGCCATGGGGGAACATGCCTGCCTGCAACTTGCCGTCGTGGACGTGCTTGGCCGAGACTTCCATCGAAGCTGAAATGTGTTTGCTCATGCCTCGCGGCCTCCGTTCTTAACCAGCGCGACGAGGCGCTCTTTGTCGTACTCAGCCTCGATCGCAGCCGTCGCCTTTTCAGCCTCGGCTTCCAGATCATCGCCAACTTCTTGCGGATCACCGCGTCGCCATTCTGCCAGATAATCGTCGGTCTCTGCTGCGCCCGTGCGCATGGCGGCCATGTCTATGGCTTCGGTAAAGCGCAGGGAGAGTTCACGTTTGGCTTGATTGCGGCGTCCTGCTTTGACCATGATTTGCGCTGGAATATCACGCCAATAGACGATTTGTAGCTGAGCCATAAAAAACGTTCCGCAGGCGTGTGCATTTTCTGATGTCGAAAATGGTGGTTTTACGTCGAGATTCCTAGTGCAAGCACGACGCACTCCAAGCGCGAATGCGACCTCCCGGCGCTGTTAGGGGTTGAGGATCATATCGGCACATTTTTCGCCTATCATGATTGTCGGAGCGTTGGTGTTGCCACCGATCAACCGTGGCATGATCGAGGCGTCTGCAATGCGAAGACCTGTAACCCCATTGACGCGCAATTGCGGGTCAACGACCGCATCCGCGTCACTGCCCATCCGGCACGTGCCTACGGGGTGGTAGACGGTGTCGGAGCGCTCGCGGATGATGCGCTCCAGTTCGGCTTCGTTCGCCACCTTTTCGGTGTAGAGGTCTTTCCCGCGCCATGGTTTAAGGGCCGGGGCATCGAGAATGCGGTGCATGGCATGATAGCCGCGCAGCATTGTGTCGAAATCCTCGCGCTCACCGAAGAAATTCATGTCGATAGCGGGGGCGGTTTTGCTGGTCGGACCGGCAAGGCGAACAGTGCCGCGGCTTTTGGGTCGCAGCACGCAGACGTGGCAGGAAAAACCATGTCCTAGATGCAGTTTGCGGTTGTGGTCGTCCACCATGCCAACGACAAAATGCAATTGCAGGTCCGGGCGGTCTATGTCCGGAGAAGACCTGATGAAACCGCCGGTTTCCGCAAAAGTCGTGGTGAGCTTGCCTGTTCGTTTGTTGCGCCAATCGAAAACCCCCTTGAAAATGTCGACGGTGCCCGAAATTGATAGGCCGAATACATCCTTTCGGGGCGAGCGGATGGCGGTGATGTAGTCGACGTGATCTTGGAGATTTTCGCCCACTTGTGGGCGGTCCGCTATGACTCCGATGCCGTGTTGCTTCAGGTGTTGGGCTGGGCCGATGCCAGACAGCATGAGCAATTGCGGGGAGTTGAATGCACCGCCTGCGAGAATGACCTCAGAACCGGCATGAAGATCGCGTGTGCCGCTTTTGTTGGTCACGCGCACGCCCGCGGCGCGGGTGCCTTCAAACAGCAGCTTTTCAGCGCGAGTCTTGGTTAGAACTGTCAAATTTTTGCGGTTCATATGGGGCCAGATGTAAGCGGCAGCTGCGCTGTGGCGTTCGCCGTTCTTCTGGGTGACCTGGAAGAACCCCAAACCTTCTTGCGTTTCGCCGTTGAAGTCCGGATTGGTGGGTATCTGCAATTCCTCGCCTGCTTTCAGAAAAGCATGGCTGATTTCATGGGGTGAACGTGGGTCTGCCACGTTCAGCGGGCCGTCAATGCCGTGCAATGCATCTCCACCGCGTTCATTGGTCTCTGACTTTTTAAAATAGGGCAGCACGTCGTCCCACCCCCAACCGTAGCAACCAAGATCGCGCCATTCGTCATAATCGCCGCGATGGCCGCGCACATACAGCATTGCGTTGATGGCGCTGGAGCCGCCAAGAGCGCGGCCTCTTGGTTGAAATTTGGCCTTGTTGCCAGAGTTGCGGGAGGGGAGCGTTTTGTAGGCGTAGTTGAGGATGGGGTAGGGCAGGATTGCCGCGACACCAGCTGGCATCCGGCTCAAAACGTTCTTTCCTTCGCCACCCGCTTCGATCAAGCAAACGCTCGTATTCGGGTCTTCGCTCAGCCGCGAAGCCACCGCACAACCGCCGGATCCGCCACCGACAACGATGTAATCGAACCTGTCCATGTCTTAGTCCTCCTGATGCGAAGGTGAGCGGGTGTCATGCTTTGGTCAAGTTTAATGCCGGAACCAGATCGCCGTATCCTGTGAAGCGGTACTCGTAGGCTAGGCCAAGATAATGAGCGGCGGAACGCGCGACGGCTTCGAGTTTAGGGTCTTCCGTCTGGGCGAGGTAAATCAGCTTCTCGTAGTTGCCAAAATACATTTCCTTCAGTTCCGGGTGGCGGTCTAGGCCCAGCGGTTTGACGAAAAAAGCTTCGAAATGGCGGCACAGAAAGTCCGTCATCAGGAAGGCTGTCATGTGCTCGTCTTCGGCCTGCGCAAAGGCGTCATTGCCCCAGTAGAATGAAAAACAGTGCGGGCCTTCAATCCGCTCAACACCGTGCTTTTCGCAAACCTTGTCGAGCTGCCCCATCGTGCCGCATTCGGCGTATGCGATGAATATTTTGTCAAAGCCTTCCGCGCGAGCCTCGTTGATGGCCTTTTCCACGCCCGGCGCGATGCGTTCTGGGTGGTGGTGCCACATGGCAGGCAAGCATTTCAGATCAAGGTGGTCCAACTGGCCGGCCCGCTGCACGGCAAGAATCTCGCGCGCGATCATTCCGCATCCGATTATGCGAGTCTTTTCAGGCTGTTTTGCTGTTTTGCTCATAAACGAAAAAGGGCGCTTGAAAGCGCCCTTGTCTCAATTCCTGTTGCCAAGACGCTAAGCGCTTTCGCGCTGATTGTGCTTGCGCGCCATATAGTCTTTGGCGGTTTCAACGGCGACTGCTGCATCACGGCAATAGGCGTCTGCGCCGATGGCTGCGCCAAATTCCTCGTTTAAGGGTGCGCCGCCGACAAGGACGGTGTAATCATCACGTATGCCCTTTTCGACCATCGTGTCGATCACGACCTTCATATAGGGCATCGTGGTGGTGAGCAGCGCTGACATGCCGAGTAGGTCTGGCTGATGTTCTTCCAGCGCCTCGAGGTAGTTTTCAACCGGGTTGTTGATGCCGAGGTCGATCACATCGAAGCCCGCGCCTTCCATCATCATGCCGACGAGGTTTTTGCCAATATCGTGAATGTCGCCCTTCACGGTGCCGATAACCATCTTGCCCTGTTTGGGAGCGCCGGTCTCTGCCAGAAGCGGACGTAGAATGTTCATGCCCGCCTTCATCGCGTTGGCTGAAAGCAGAACTTCTGGCACGAACAGAATGCCGTCACGGAAATCTTCACCGACGATCCGCATGCCTTCAACGAGGGCCTCTGTGAGTACCTGATAGGGCTGCCAGCCGCGTTCAAGCAGAATATTAGTGCCTTCGGTGATTTCTTCTTTCAGGCCGTCATAGAGATCGTCGTGCATTTGCAGCACGAGTTCCTCGGTGGTCAGTTCGGACAGGATGATTTCTTCTTCGTCAGCCATGGAATTTTCCTCCACCAAGGCAGCACTGCATTGTCATAGAATACCTTTGCAACAAAAGTCTCAACCTTTCCTAAAGCGACCTGACCAAAGACGATTGCGACCTGTTGTCCTGTCGCGACTATATCGCCAATGCGCCAAGGGGTGACGCTGGCAGGCAGTTGCCGGAGTAGACGGGCAGGGATATTGCAGCAGTTTTTCCGCGCAGGATTTTTAAGAGGCGAACAATGGCTGAAGCGGCTGAGGGCAGAAGAGGCAGGGGTGGACGCGGAGGCGCCGGAGGCGGTGCTGCGGCGCGAAGAGCCGAACGGAGTGGCGGTAAGGCGGTTCAGCTTCCTTACATTCAGCGCAAAATTAATACGTTCGAAATTCTCGACGAAGAAGCGATGGAGATAATCGAACGCAATGCCGATACGATTCTTGCAGAAGTCGGCATCGAGTTTCGTGATGATCCCGAGGCGATTTCCATGTGGAAGGCCGCAGGAGCCCAGATTGATGGTGAGCGGGTGCGTTTTGAAAAGGGCATGTGTCGCGAATTGATGAAGACGGCACCGTCGCAATTCACCCAACACGCACGTAATCCTGAGCGGAATGTGGAGATTGGTGGCCACAATACAGTGTTTGCGCCCGTTTATGGTCCGCCTTTCGTGCGCGCGCTGGATGGTGTTCGCCGTTACGGCACCATCGAAGATTTCCGCAACATCGTGAAAATGGCCTACGCAGCGCCCGCTATGCACCACAGTGGCGGCACCGTTGTTGAACCGTCGGATATTGCAGTCAATAAGCGTCACCTGGATATGGTCCACGCTCACATGACGCTGTCGGACAAGCCTTATATGGGGTCAGTGACCGCGCCGGAACGGGCGGAAGACACTGTGGCAATGTCAAAGATCCTGTTTGGCGATGATTTCGTCGACAACAACTGCGTTGTCACTTCGCTCATCAACATCAACTCACCGCTGGTGATGGACGATACTATGCTGGGCTCGTTGAAAGTGTATGCCCGTGCAGGGCAGGCTTGTATTATTTCGCCGTTTATCGTGGGCGGTGCCATGTCTCCGGTGACAGTCGCGGGCACGTTAACTCAGGTTTTAGCGGAAGCGCAGGCAGCAATCGCCTTTTCGCAGCTTTGCCGACCCGGTGCGCCGGTGATTATGGGCACCTTTGCGACATCAATTTCCATGCAATCGGGCGCTCCAGCCTTCGGCACGCCCGAGCCGAGCCAAGTGTTATACGGTGCCGCGCAATTTGCGCGGAAATACAATCTGCCATTCCGTTCGGGCGGTTCTTTGACGGGTTCGAAATTGCCCGATGCGCAGGCAGCATACGAGAGTGCCAACACGCTGAACGCAACGCTTTTGGGTGGGGTGAACTTTTCGCTCCACGCGGCCGGGTGGCTGGAAGGTGGCTTGGTGTCCTCGTTCGAGAAATTTGTCATGGATTGCGACCAACTCGCCGCGCAACAGAAAATGGCGCAAGGCGTGTCAGTTGACGAAAACGGCCAGGCACTGGATGCGATCCGCGAAGTTGGCCTTGGTCCTGTTAGCCACTATCTTGGCGCTGAACACACGCAGAACAACTTCAAGACGGCGTTCTTCGCCTCAACCATTTCGGACAACAATTCGTTCGAGCAATGGGAAGTTGAAGGCTCAAAGTCGGCTCCCGAACGCGCCAATGCTATCGCCCGTAAATGGATAGAAGAGCACGAAGCACCCGCCTTGGATGAGGGTATTCGTGAGGCTTTGGACGAATTTATCGCTCAGAAGAAGAACTCAATGCCCGATGCGTTCAGTTGAACACGCGAGGTCAGGGCGCCACATTGTCGGGAAGCGAATAGCCGCGAAACCATCGCGGAGTTCATTCACAAGGAAGTGTGGCGTTCGGCCATCAAGGGCTGAATTACGGCTTTTGATCACGTGCTAAAGTGATTCAGCGGCGTTCGGCAAAGTGCTGATGCGGCATAAACATTCGTTCATCTATTTGGCGACACTGAGGCAATCAAGGCGGCGTCTAGGTGGCAGTCTTGCAATTTGTGTCTCAGGCTGTCGCCAACATTGAATTGCGTCTCCACATTGCAATCACAGCACTGCGACAAGCTCTTTCTCATTCCACAGGTTCGGCAATCCCCGTCCGCGACCGCAGAAGGAAAGAGAACGATCATGAAAACGACTTTCGCAAAAACTTCCCCCATAAAAAGCATTTTTGCCGCCTTGGCGATGAGTGGCGTATCCATACCCCTCGCTTTCGCCGCTGACGCGGTAATTGAGCAAGACCCAACCCCTCCACCTCCTGCGGTGGTCGAAGATGCGGCACTCTATGGCTATTACGTCGCTGCACGGCTTGGGTTTGCGCTGCCGGATGATACTTCGTTTGGCCTTGATACGGCGGCAGATGTGCCTACCGGCGTTTCAACTGCCTATGAAGACTGGAACCTTTCCGGTGCAGTCGCTGCTGGTATGGAATTCGGCAACGGATTCCGCGGTGAATTGGAACTTGGATATTCCTCGTTTGATGTTGAATCCCATAGGCTCACTGCACTCGATACCCGCTTCGGCGGTTCAGATGCATTTGGCGACGCCACGGCGATTACTGGGCTGGTGAACGGCTATTATGATTTCGATCTGGGCACGTTCAAACCCTATGTCGGCGCAGGTATCGGCATGGCGCAGTTGGATTTCGACAATTACGGTATCAACTTGGCCGCGCCCACCGCTGGACTGCCGGCCGGTCCCGTCACGGCTATCGATGACAGCGGTTACGGCTTTGCCTGGCAGGTTGGACTTGGCACAAGTGTGGCTGTAACTGAAACAATCGACTTTGAAATTGGCTATCGTTATTCTGGCATAGAGAACGTGGAACTAACCGCAGTCGATGGCACCGACACAGATGTCTCGCTCGACAGCCATTCGGTTATGAGCGGCCTTCGCTTCAAGTTTTGAGGCGAGCGTTAGCGGCGGCGACCTCCACGGCGTCCGCCACCGGCGGGTTTTGGCTCGGTAGAAGCCGTGCTGATCTCGTTGACCAAGGCTCCAGTGCCTTCAACCAGCGCCTCCAAAGCGGGGCGCTGGCCTTTTTTATGATGGTCTAATGCCACACGCATGGCCGCCAAATGATCTGCAGATGTGCCGCAGCAACCACCGATGATTTTCGCGCCTGAATCCACAGCCAACTCAGCATAGCGTGCCATGAGTTCGGGCGTGCCCGAATACACCACGTCACCGCCTTTGATTTGCGGGACGCCGCAATTGGCTTTGGCGACAACGGCAATTGAGCCTTTGTCCGAGGTTGGCCCTTCGCCCGTCATGTCGAGCACTGAGTAGAGCAGGTCGGTAGCACCAACGCCGCAATTTGCACCGACAGCGACGGGCGGTGGAGAAAGGCTCTCGGCAATGTTGCCCAAACGTGATGGTGTGATGCCCATCATCGTGCGGCCTGCGGTGTCAAAACTGGCGGTAAAGACGTATTCCATGCCGGTTGCCTGTGCAGCCTCAGCAGCGGCGCGGATTTCTTCTTCCGCTGACATGGTTTCAATCCAGATCACATCGGCTCCGCCAGCCTTAAGCCCTTCCATTTGCTCGCGAAACGAGAACACGGCGTCTTCGTGGGTCAATTCTCCCAGCGGAACGAAGAGTTCGCCTGTCGGGCCGACGGAGCCAGCAACCAGAACTTTCTTGTCGGCTTCGTTGGCAACTTCGCGGGCCAGTTTGGCAGCCGCCAAGTTCAATTCGTGAACCCGATCCTGTCCGTTGTGGAGCTTCAGCCGATTGCGGTTGCCGCCGAATGTGTTGGTGAGAATGATGTCTGCTCCGGCTTCCACGAAAGAGCGGTGCAGTGCTTTGACCTTTTCCGGCTCATCCTCGTTCCACAGCTCCGGCGCATCGCCTGATTGCAGCCCCATGTCGAAAAAGTTAGTGCCGGTTGCGCCATCGGCGAGCAGTACGCCACGCTCGGCAATGAGGTCTGCGAGGGGGGTGGGCATGGGAGAGGTCCGATCTTCAATGATATAATGAAATCTTTATATTGATTGATGGGGCGGCGCAATGATTGCATTCGTATGCAAAAGAATAAAAATCGCTTGCGGAATTCAAAATTTGAGCGCGATTATCCCAATGTTCACAACGTGGTGGATGGGGAGCATGTGTTATGCAGGATATGAGGCAGGACTTCTTTAAAAACATCGAATGGCAAACAATCGGCCTGATGGCTGCTTGCTATGGCCTTTGGCTGTTGGCTGGGCTGTCGTGGCAAACCGGGTTCTGGTGGCTTGGATTAATTGTTCTTCCAATTGTCGCCGCCTTTCACACATCGCTTCAGCACGAAACGATCCACGGACATCCAACGGGCCAGAGGGTGATCGATGAAAGCCTTGTTAGCTTGCCCTTGGCGGGTGTCTTTCCCTATCGTCGGTATCGCGATCTACACTTGAAACACCACAACGATATGAACCTGACGGACCCATATGAGGATCCCGAGAGTTATTTTTGGCCAGTGCAGCACTATCAGGCCATGCGGCCAGTGATGAAATGGCTGTTTGCGGCGAACAACACATTCGTTGGTCGACTGGTTATTGGTCCCGCACTGACCATTATCGGCTTTAGCCGCACCGAAATTGCGCGGCTAAGGGCAAACGAGCGCGGTGTCAGGCGTGCTTGGGCACTGCACGTTCCCGGCATTTTGGCAGTGGCTGCGATTGTGACATTCGTTTTTGGGATGCCGCTGTGGGCTTATGCCCTTGGTGTTGTCTATCCCGCTTTGGCACTTACCGCCATGCGCTCGTATGCAGAGCATCAGGCAGCGGAAAATGTGGGCGCGCGCTCCGCCATCGTGGAAACTGTACCGCCGCTTGCACTGCTCTATCTCAACAACAATCTCCATATCGTTCACCACGCCAATCCATCCGTCGCTTGGTACAATCTGCCATCGCTTTATCGTGAGCGTCGCGCTCAGTTTCTGGCAGCGAACGAAAACACATTGTTTCATGGCTACAGCGAAATCGCGCGCCGTTTTGCCTTCCGTGTCAAACAGCCTGTCGATCATCCGTTTTTGCACCGTAATCCCACCCGAAGAGACACAATGGCGACCGAATGAGCCTGATCGCATCTTTGCCGATGTATGACTGGCAGGAGCAGCAAAAGGCGACTGCGGCTTTCTGGGAATTGCTTAGAGGCCAACTGTTAGCCGCAGGTTTTGATGCGCCTGATCATTTGTCTCGACCGGCAGATGTCTTGGCCCATTGGAGGGCTGACAATCTGCTTTTCAGCCAGACCTGCGGCTACCCATACATCACCCAATTGCAAGACAACGTTCACCTTTTGGGACGACCAAGTTATGCGGTTGAGGGCTGCGGGCAGGGCACATATCGCAGCGCAATCGTAGCGCGACGGGGTGGAGATGTTGGCTTGGCTGATTTTGCCGGCAAGCGGCTGGCGTTCAACGGTCGTGATTCTCTGTCAGGTTATCGGTGTTTGAAGCCATTGGTGGACGACATTGAGGTCTTCTTCGGAGAAACGAGGATGAGCGGCAGCCATCGTGAGTCGGCGCGAATGGTTGCGCGGGGAGAGGCTGATTGCGCAGCGCTGGACGCGGTTTGTTGGGATATGGTGCGCCGTTTTGACCGCAATGTTGCTGCCAAACTGGAGGTGGTTGCGTGGGCGCCAGAATTTCCGTCGCTACCTTTCATTTGCTCGAAGCGATTTTCTTCCGACGAAGCGAAAGCGATGGGTGCAATTCTCACAAAGGTCGTTGCCCTCGCTCAAACAGAGGCTCGTTGTAAGCCTTTGCGGCTTGGAACCATCGTAGACGCGCAAAACGCTGACTACGCGGCGCTTCAAAATCTGTGACCGCAGATAGAGCGAACCAAACCACGACTATTAGCGTTTCTCCATGTGCCGATGCCCCCTCGACATCGGCACATGCTGAACCGGAGTGTCCAAGTGCTCCCACATCAGCAGGGCCGCGTGGTTGGGAGGAAACTGCGCGGCCTAGTCGTTCAATTACGCCTTGCCCATGAGGCGCTTGTCGAGCGGATAAGCGGATAGCTGCTCATAGCCTGTTTCGGTTATGATGCCTTGGTCTTCCAGCTTCACCCCCTCGCCGCCGCCGTGGCGGCCAACATAGCTTTCAACGCAGACGCACATGCCGGGCTCTAAAACGCCGTCATAGCCATGGCCTTCGTAGTCGCAGGCATAGCGGATTGATGGATATTCGTCGCACAGTCCGACACCGTGGAACAGCACGCCATACCGGGTGGGCATGCAGTCGTCTGGCACCTGTTTGGCGGTCAGTGACAATTCTTTGAAACTCATGCCGGGTTTCAACAAGGCGCTATTGGTCTGAATTTGATCGGCAGCGATTTGATACAGATCGCATTGTTCATTTGTGGGTTTGCCATCTCCGGCAAGCCATGTGCGGGAAATATCGCAGCAAAATCCGTACGGGCCGACGAGGTCGGTGTCGAAAGAGACGATATCTCCTTCTTCGATGATTCGAGCGGATGATTCTTGAAACCACGGATTCGTGCGTGGACCGGAGGCAAGAAGGCGTGTTTCTATCCATTCGCCGCCGCGGCGTATGTTTTCCGCGTGAAGAACGGCCCAAAGATCGTTTTCGCTCATGCCGGGGGTGAGAGCCTTTTCCATCTCGCCCATAGCGGCTTCGCAGGCAACAATGGCGCGGCGCATGCAAATGATTTCGTCTGAGGACTTAATTTTACGGGCTTCTTCCATCGCCTCTTCGCCATAGACAACCTCGACACCAAACTTCTCCAAATATGGGACGCCGTGGCTGTCGACCTGATCGAAGGCGCAGCGCATGTTGCCGCCGCCGTACTCTCGCACCAGATCGGCAACGTCTCGCGCCCAGTTCTCGGCAAATTCAAACGAGCGGTTGCCGCCTTCAAAATAGAACCAGGCTGTGCAACCGCGTATTTCGTCGACCACGCCTGTATGGTCTGACAGATGCTCGCAATTGTGGAATTCAAACAGGATCACTGGCCCGTCCGTCGCGATGAAAGCGCAGCGGGCGGGGTTGTGGGTGGTCCACAACTGCATGTTGGTTGAGTCGGTCGCGTAACGGATGTTAAGCGGATCATAAAGGTGTATGCCCGCCAGATCGCGTTTGCGCAGTTCGGCGCGGATCCGGTCAAGCCGATAATGACGCATGGCGTTCAGATCGGGCGCGGGCAGACCTGCTGATTTCCATTCCGATTCAGCCAGTTCGCCGTAACCGATCAGATGTTGATTCATCGCCGCTGCCTTAGCCCGTGAATAGGCTTCCAGCGCATCGTGGCCTGCGCCATTGCCGGGATGTTCCGGCATCACCCAAGGCTCGATCTTTCGCTTGTGACGACCGAATTTGGAGTGAATGTTCATAGCGGTGTTCTCCCGTCTGTCCGGAAGATGATGCGGCCGCGCCAAGTGTTCGGATAGAGTGAAAAGCGACATTCGCCTCGGCAAATGGGGACGGATATGCGACACAAATGCTTGACGCTTTACCGAACAGTGAAGAGCGTTCATCAGGGTGGTGACAAGGGAAAGAAAGTGGAATAGCGTTTAAGCGCTGGCCGACTCCAGTCGGGCTGTCAGTGGGAGAGCGTGGCGCCTAGGGTTTTGAGTGCGCTGCCGCCGAAGGTGAAAACACCCATAATCTCTCAGGCAAAAGGACCGTTGACAGCGGAGCGTAGGGCGCAGGTCTGAAGCTTCCATGCACTCTGGAAAGTCGGGCCGTCTGGTCCGCGCCGAAGGTGTAAGCGGGAAACTTCCCCGCGAGTCTCTCAGGCCAAAGACAGAGGGGTATGCGGTCGCGATGGTGCGGCGGCATGCTCTTGTGTGGATGGCTGGGACGTGACCGAACCGCTTAAACAAACTCCGCTGCATGCGATGCATGTTGGCGCTGGCGCCAAAATGGGCGGCTTTGCTGGCTATGACATGCCGCTCTTCTATCCGCTTGGCGTGATGAAGGAGCATTTGCACACCCGTACCAGCGCTGGCCTGTTTGATATTTCTCACATGATGCACGTTGAAATCGGCGGCCTTGATGCGGCTGCCTGCATTTCGCGGCTTTGCCCCTATGAGGCCGCAGAGCAGCCTCTGGGGAGCTGTAAATACACGTTTTTTCTGAACGATCGGGCGGGCATTATTGATGATCTGATCGTTACGAACTTGGGAGCGGATCGGTATTTGCTGGTTTGCAACGCAGGTTGCGCTGAAAAAGACGAAGCGCATATTCGCGCTGTCGCGAAAGACTTTGCGGTGGAGGTATCGGTGGTTCCGCGGGCATTTCTTGCTTTGCAAGGCCCGCTTGCCGAGACCGTGCTGACAAACCAAGGGATCGATGTTGCCTCAATGGCCTTTATGACGGGTGGTGAGCCGCAAGAGGGCTGGTTTGTCTCGCGCACGGGCTATACCGGCGAAGATGGTTTTGAGATTGGCCTGCCGGAAGATGAAGTTGTCGAATTTGCCAAGGCTTTGGTGGCTGATGCGCGGGTTGAGTGGATTGGCTTGGGTGCACGAGATTCCCTGCGATTGGAAGCCGGGCTTTCGCTTTATGGCAACGATCTGGATGAAGACACGACGCCCCACGAGGCGGGGCTGATTTGGGCAATTGCTAAAGAACTGCGCCACGATGGCGGCTTTATCGGGGCAGAAGCGCTGAGCAAAGCGATTGAGCAAGGGCGCAAACGGATGCGCATCGGGCTGGTGCCAGAAGGACGGCCCGTGCGTGGTGGCGCGGATTTGGTGAATGAAGCGGGCGCTGCCGTTGGCAAGGTTACATCCGGCGGCTTTGGGCCAACGCTTGAAGGGCCAATGGCGCTGGCCATGGTGGATATTGCCGCTGCCGACGCTCCGATTTTTGCAGATATTCGCGGCAAACGAATTGCCATGACACGAACCAAGGTACCGTTCGTCGCGCACATCTATAAGAAATAAGCAGAAGGAAAGACTAGCTATGGGAACGACTTATTACACCGAGGAACACGAATGGCTCGTGGTTGATGGCGATGTGGCAACGGTCGGCATCACCAACCACGCGCAAGAACAATTGGGCGATCTGGTTTTTGTTGATCTGCCCGATGTCGGCACAGAAATCGCGCAAGGAGACGATGCGGCTGTGGTCGAATCGGTCAAGGCGGCGTCTGACGTCTATGCGCCCGCTTCTGGTGAAGTTTTGGAGATCAATGAAGCGCTTTCGAGTGATGCAGCAATCGTTAATGCGTCTGCGGAAAGCGATGGTTGGCTTTACAAGATGAAACTTTCCAACCCTGCTGAATTGGAAAAGCTGATGGATGAAAATGGCTATAAGGCGCTTATTGGCGGCTAGAACAAGACGAAACGGGCCTTTGGCTGCGAGGGAGACAAATATGACAACTTTGAAACGCACGACCGGTGCCACCAAGACAAGTGGCGGCTTCTCGCCCTTTGTCGCCCGCCATATTGGGCCCAATGAAGCCGATCAGCGGCACATGCTGAACGCCATCGGCATGACTTCGCTGGAAGCGTTGATCGCACAGACGATTCCGGCAGCCATTCGCCAAACCGAGCCTCTCGATATGCCGGAAGGCATTGGCGAAGAAGCTGCGCTGCGCGAACTGGCTGAAATGATGGGCCGCAACACGGTCGCCAAGGCAATGATCGGTCAGGGTTATCACGGCACGATTGTTCCGCCGGTTATCCAGCGTAACCTGCTTGAAAATCCCGGTTGGTATACCGCTTACACGCCCTATCAGCCGGAAATCTCGCAGGGACGTCTGGAAATGCTGTTTCATTTCCAGACCCTCGTCAGCGAATTGACAGGCCTGCCTGTGGCCAACGCTTCGCTGCTGGATGAAGCCACGGCAGTTGCTGAAGCTGTGGGCGTTGCTTATCGCCATTCGCGTTCCAAAAAGACCAAAGTGTTTATCGCAAACGCGCTGCACCCACAGACTTTGGATGTGCTGAACACGCGTCTGGGGCCGATGGGGCTGGATTTTGCTGATCAAATTGATGGCGATACCTGCGCTGTGATCATGCAGGTGCCGAACACTTTTGGAGCCATAGACGACCGCAAAAAGCTGATTGCGGAGGCCAAGGAAGCCGGTGCGCTGGTTATTGTCGCCGCTGACCCTTTGGCATTGGTGATGATGGAAGAGCCTGCCCATTGGGGAGCGGATATGTGCGTTGGTTCTATGCAGCGCTTTGGCGTGCCGCTGGGCAACGGCGGTCCGCATGCTGCATATTTCGCGACCACCGAGGCGCTGACGCGGCTCATACCGGGACGGATTATCGGGCAATCAATTGATGCCCACGGGCGCCCTGCTTATCGGTTGGCTTTGCAGACGCGGGAGCAACACATCAGGCGCGAAAAGGCCACGTCGAATATCTGCACGGCACAAGCCTTGCTCGCGAATATGGCAGCGGCTTTCGCTATTTGGCATGGGCCGGATGGCCTAAAAGAGATCGCCGAACGGGTGCACGGTTACGCTGCCCGGTTCGCCGCTGGCTTGGCCGCCAAAGGCTATGCGCTGGCCAGTGATGTATTGTTCGACACTGTCACCGTGACGGAAAAGGGCAGAGCAGCACAATTGGTGTCCGATGCCATGGAATGGGGCATCGCCATCCGTGCCATTGATGCGGATCGCGTGTCGGTCGCCTTCGATGAAACGACCACTCCGCTCGAACTGGCAGCTCTTTGCCAAGTGTTTGAAATCAACGTGCCTGACGAGACAAGCAGCCCGTTGCCCAGCGCACGCAATCACGAACACTTTCTCACACAAGAGATATTCCATGCCTGCCGCAGCGAAACGGAAATGATGCGGCTATTGCGTAAACTGATGGACAAGGACTTGGCGCTTGATCGCGCGATGATTCCACTCGGCTCTTGCACCATGAAGCTCAACGCTGCGGCTGAAATGATGCCCGTTAGTTGGGAATTGACCAGCAACATCCATCCGTTTTCACCGGACGACCACCGTGCTGGTTATGCCGCGATGATTGATGATCTGGACCGCTGGCTTTCTTCGGTCACGGGTTTTTCTCGTGTCTCATTCCAGCCCAATGCAGGCAGTCAGGGCGAATATGCGGGGCTGTTGGCTATCCGCTCGTTCCACGAGGCCAACGGCGAGAGTTACCGTGACATATGTCTCATTCCTTCATCCGCCCACGGCACGAATCCGGCGTCTGCACAGATGGCTGGCTATGATGTTGTCGTCGTCAAGTGCAACGATGCGGGCGATGTTTCGCTCAAAGACCTGCACGAGAAACTGGAGAGTTACGGCGAGCGGTTGGCGGCTTTGATGATCACCTATCCGTCCACCCATGGTGTGTTCGAAGCGCGGATCAAAGAGATCTGCGATGCGGTGCACGCTCATGGCGGCCAAGTGTATCTGGACGGTGCGAACCTGAACGCGATGGTTGGCTTGGCGCGGCCCGGTGATGTGGGCGCGGACGTTTGCCACCTAAATCTGCACAAGACGTTCTGCATCCCCCACGGAGGCGGTGGCCCCGGTGTTGGCCCGATTGGCGTCGCACGGCATCTGGTGGCGCATTTGCCTGGGCACGTGGAGGAGGGCGGCGTAGGTGCTGTTTCAGCCGCTCCGGTTGGTTCAGCGTCCATCTTGCCGATTACATGGATGTATATGCGGATGATGGGCGGTGAGGGGCTCGCGCAGGCCAGCCGCATTGCGATCCTGTCAGCCAACTACATCGCTGCGCGGTTGCGTGATCACTATCCAATTCTGTTTACCGGCGAGAACGATTGCGTGGCGCATGAGTGCATCATCGATACACGCATCTTCAAGGATCGTGCGGACGTCAGCGTGGACGATGTCGCCAAGCGCCTGATTGACTATGGATTCCATGCGCCAACGATGTCTTGGCCAGTTGCGGGAACGCTGATGGTTGAGCCAACCGAATCCGAGCCGCTGGCGGAAATTGACCGCTTTGTCGGCGCGATGATTGCAATTGCTGAAGAGGTTGGGAAAATCGAGAAAGGTGTTTGGGAGAAAGAAGACAACCCCATGCGCAACGCACCGCACACGGCTGAAGACTTAATGGCGGACGAGTGGAACCATGGTTACAGCCGCACGGAAGCGGCGTTTCCTGTGGGAGTTGAGCGCGCCAGCAAGTTCTGGCCGCCCGTTAGCCGTGTGGACAACGTCCATGGCGACCGAAATCTCGTCTGCACGTGCCCACCAATTGAAGAACTGGCGGTGGGCTAGGCTTCGATCAGCTTCCTGCGGTTCAACGCGCGAAAGCTGATCATCTCTTTGTGGGTATCATCCCACAGAGTAAGCGGAATGCAGCGCAGGCTGTCTTTGAAGCTGAGACGACCAATGGTCTTCAGTTCAGGGTAGTCCCGCACGATTTCCGGCAGGCGGAAAAACGGCACGCTGGCAGAAACATGGTGGACATGATGGATGCCGATGTTCGCGGTCAACCACATAAATGGCCGGGGCAGGTCGTAGTAGGACGAACCGTAGAGCGCCGCATTTTCACGGTTCCACGTTTCTTTGCGGGCCCAGTGCGTTTCTTCAAATTGGTGCTGCACGTAAAACAGCCACACGCCAAAGGATGCCGCGAGCGCCACCACGGGGATTTGAAGCAGCAAAAAGTCTTGCCAGCCGACAAGCCACATGAGTGCGAGCGAGCAAACGATGATGGCGATGTTGGTAAATTGTGTTGAGAGCCACGGCATTTTGCCCCGCGTCATCACACCGATGGGCAAACGGTGTTGGAGGATGAACATATAGGCAGGGCCAACCACAAATAGCGTGATGGGGTGGCGGTATAGACGATACAGGGCGCGAGCCATTGGGCCGCGTTCCAAGTATTCGTCTACCGTAAGCGTGGTGATATCGCCCAAGCCGCGCTTGTCCAAATTGCCGGAACCGGCATGGTGGATGGCATGGGCGTGTTTCCAGTAGTCATATGGTGTGAACGTAACCACGCCCAAAGCGCGGCCAATCCAGTCGTTCAGCGCACGCGACGAATAGAGGGAGTTGTGGCCGCAATCGTGCTGGATGGCGAACATGCGCACCAGAAGGGCGGCTGGCACGGGCGTCGAAGCGAGGCCGAGCCACACGCTGGTTTTGATGAGCCAGAGCGACAACAGCCATGCCGATACAAACAGCACAGTTGTCAGTGCCAGTTCGTAGATGGCGCGAGTGTTGCTGGTGTCCCGGTAGGCCGCGAATGCGCGAACCCATTTCTTCTCCGGCGCCGCATGGCGTTCGAACGGCGCAGGCACCGTTTCATCGCGCGCGAACATGGTATCCGCGCTCACGCGATACGATCTTTCATAGATGGCTCCCATTGGCACGGATTCGTGCCGCCCTTTAGCGTTCACCTTAGCAGGGATAATTTGCCTTTGTGAATGATTAGTTTCCTTGCACCCGCGTCATATTGGGGTGCAACGGCTGAAAACCGGGCAGGGTTGGTCTGATCCGCTTTATGAGAAATCGCCCCGCATGCGCTTGCCTTCGGGGTCGAAGGGGGGCTCGTGCTGGATGTGCGCAGCGCACATTTCGCCGATGATTTCCACTACGACGCCCTGTTCGCGCGCCTCTTCCAGACGATCGGTCGGGATGTAGCCGGTTGCGAGAGATTCGCCGACATAGTGCCCGTAGCCGCCTGATGTGGTCCAGCCGATCACTTCGTCGCCGAGATAGATCGGTTCGTCACCAATGCAATCGGCGTCCGTCGCACCGCTCACGCCAAGGCAAATGCGGGTGAGGGGCGGGTTGTCCTTGTGGGCAAAGACCGCGTCGCGGCCAATGAATGTGTTTTTCTTCTTGGACACGAAGCGATCCAGCCCAGCCTCGAATGGGGTGTAGATCGGGCGGAATTCCTTGAACCATGTGCCGAAATGCTTCTCCAACCGCATGGCGAGCAGGGCGCGCATGCCGAATGGCTTGATGCCGAATTCTTCGCCTGCCTCCACAATGGCCGCGTGCAGTTTGCTTAAATATTCGGGCTTCACCCAGATTTCATAGCCCAGATCGCCGGTATAGGAGATGCGGTTTGTTTTGGCAGGAACGCCCGCGATGGGGTGTTCGCGATAATCCATAAACTTGAAGCCTTCGTTTGAGACGTCTTCATCGGTCAGCTTCGCCAAAACTTTCTGCGCGTTTGGTCCGGCGATGGTGATGCCTGTGAGCTCCAAATTGAGGTTTCGGATGGTCACGCTGCCGTCTTTCGGCAGGTGCGCCTCAAACCAGCGCATGTGATAGATCTGCGCCGCCGAAGACCCCCACATCTGGAAGCGTTCTTCGCCCGCCTTCGGGCCAAAATGCTCCGCGCCCGCACAGGCAATCGTGAAATCACCGATGATCTTGCCGTTTTCGTTGGTCATGGACGTCAGCGCCAAGCGGCCTTGCTTGGGGATGAAGTTCGTCATGATTTCCGACAGCCATTCGCGCGCGCCGGGGCCGGTGATTTCATATTTCGCGAAGTTGGAGATTTCAGAATAGCCGACATTCTCGCGGCAATTCATCACTTCGGCCTTCACGTGCTCAAAATCTGTTGAGCGGTGGAACGAGAAGACGTCCTTCGCCTCGACGTCTTTTGGCGCATACCAAAGTGGCGTTTCCAGCCCCCAGGAATCGCCCATCACTGCGCCGTTGGTCAGGTGTGTGTCGTAGAGTGACGTGGTCTGGCCTGGGCGGGCGGCTTCCAACTCTTCGTTGGGGAAGCGGATGCGGAAGCGGCGGGAATAGTTCTCACGCACTTTCGCGTTGGTGTAGTCGCGGGTCGCCCATGGGCCGAAGCGCGACACGTCCATGCCCCAGACATCGTGGCCGGGATCGCCGTTGACCATCCATTCCGACAGAACAAGCCCAACGCCGCCGCCTTGGCTAAAGCCAGCCATCACGGCACAGGCCGACCAATAATTCGGGATGCCGCGCACTGGGCCAACCAGCGGGTTGCCGTCGGGCGCGAAGGTGAACGGGCCGTTGACCGTGCGGCGGATGCCTGCGTTTTCGAAAGCGGGGAAGTGCTCAAACGCCATTTCCAGCGACGGCGCGATACGGTCGAGGTTCGGCTCCAGCAATTCCTGCGCGAAGTCCCACGGCGTGTCCTTTGGCGACCACGGCGTTGCGGCGCGTTCATAGGTGCCGAGCAACATGCCGTCGCGTTCCTGGCGGGAATAGACCTCGGCTGCGAAGTCGATGAAGTGGATGATTTCCTTGCCGGTGGATTCGTTGATTGCCGCGACTTCCGGCATGGCTTCGGTCAGCAAATAGTGGTGTTCCATCGCCAAAACCGGCAGTTCCACGCCGACCATGCGGCCCACTTCACGCGCCCACAGGCCACCTGCATTGACGACGTGTTCGGCGGTCATCGTGCCCTTGCTGGTGACGATGTTCCAAACGCCCTTGGTATCGTCCCAGTTCAGTTCTTCAACCTTGCATTTCAGCTCGATTTCCGCGCCGCCGATCTTGGCGGCCTTGGCGTAGGCGTTGGTGGTGCCGTAGGGGTCGAGGTGGCCTTCAATCGGATCCCACATCGCGCCGACGAAGTGTTTCTCGTCCATCAGAGGCAGCAATTCCTTGGCCTCTTTCATGGAGATCATTTCCGTCTCCATGCCCAGATATTTGCCCCGCGCATGGCTCATTTTCAGCCATTCCAGCCGCTCTGGCGTGTCTGCCAGCGCTATGCCGCCCGTCAGGTGTAGGCCGCAAGTTTCGCCGGAAATTTTCTCCAACTCGTCGTAGAGTTTGACCGTATAATCTTGGAGCTTAGCAACGTTTGGATCACCATTCAGCGCATGAAACCCGCCCGCTGCGTGCCATGTGGAGCCGCAGGTCAACTGATCGCGTTCCAGCAGCACAACATCTTTCCACCCGGCTTTCGTGAGGTGGTAAAGAACCGAACAACCAACGACGCCGCCACCAATGACGACCGCTTGTGCGTGAGATTTCATGTTTGCTTTTCCTGTTGTCTGGTAGCTTTCGGGGCTTTGATCAAAAATCCGTCGGTGCGCCGCCTTCTTCTTTGCGTTTGGCAACGAAGGCTTGGAGTTCTTCTTTGATGGCTTCATCCATCGGCGGGGCTTCGAATTCCTCTAGAATTTGCTTCCAGATTTTGTTGGCGCGGTCGTGGGTCCATACCGCGCCGTTGTCACGGAAGTTTTCATAGTTCTGCCAGTCGCTCAAGAAGGGCGAGTAGAAGGCTTCTTCGTAGCGGTCTTGTGTGTGCTGGATGCCGAAAAAGTGGCCGTTATGGCCGACCTCTTTCATCGCATCGAAGGCGAGTGTGTCGTCGTCGACCACCATTTTATCGAAATAGGCTTGGTAGTTTTGCAGCATCTCGCAATCGATGATGAATTTCTCATAGGAGGCACACAGTCCGCCTTCGAGCCAGCCTGCTGCGTGGTAGACGATGTTTGTGCCGGAGGTGACGGCGGCCATCATGGAGAACATGGTTTCCATCGTTGCCTGTGCGTCCGGCACGTTGGCGGCGCACACACCGGACGAGCGCATGGGCAGGCCGTAGAAACGGGCCATCTGGCCGGTGATCTGCGTGGCGCGAACGTAGTCCGGCGTGCCGAAAGCGGGTGCGCCGGTTTTCATGTCCACATTCGATGTGAAGGTGCCAATGGCGGCGGGAACGCCCGGATTGATGCATTGCGACAGCACGACGGCGATGAGCCCTTCGGCAAGCGATTGCGTGACGGCTCCGACCATTGTGACGGGCGCCATTGCACCGGCGAGCGTAAAGGGCGTGACCACGGTTGGCTGGCCGCGCCGCGCCAGCCGCATGAGGCCGTCCAGCATCGGCTGGTCGTGTTTGAGCGGTGAGGTGGAGTTGATGTTGGTATACATGCGCGGCGTGGCGTCGAATTCTTCGTGCGTCAGACCACCCGCGATGCGGGTCATCTCCATCACATCTTCCACGCGCTCTGCGCCCAACGAATAGGCGTGAACGACTTTGTCGGTCAGCGTTAGCTTGTCGTAGAGGCAATCGAGGTGGCGGATGGAGGGGTGAATGTCCATCGGTTCCACCGGATAGCCGCCTGCGAAATGGATGCAGTTGAAATACTGCGTCAGCTTGATGAAGTTTTGATAGTCCTTGTGGGTGCCGGTGCGGCGGCCCGTGTCGAGATCGGAGCAATTGGGCGGGCTGGAGACATTGCCGAAGACGATGTTCTTGCCGCCGATGGTCAGTTTCTTCTCGGGATTGCGCGGGGTGAGGGTGAACTCGCTTGGGACAGTCGACAGCTTCTCCATCACCATGTCACGGTCCATGAAGACTGTGGACCCTTTGACCGTCGCGCCGTGCTGGCGCAACACCTCGATGGCCTCGGTATTGAGCATTTCAATGCCGAGTTCTTCGAGAACGCGCATGGCGGTGTGGTGGATTTTCTCCACGCCCTCGGCGTCAATTGGCTCTGTCGGTGGGTCGCTGATGATGTTGTCGCGCCAGCCCATCTGGCGGATGGCGGGGCCACCGCGGCGCGCATTGCCCTCGCGGCCACCAGAACGTCCGCGGCGGCCACGGCTTGGCGTTTCGACTGCAGAATCACTCACCGCATCTTCTCCCTGAAACAGCGGTTTGGCGAGCGTCTTGCCCACCTTCAACCGTGCCGTTGGTTGGTATTGTGAGCCATGACGGGAGGGCGATGGCAAGGGGCGCGACATCTCTTTTCAGAAATCCGACATTTGACCAAAAATGCGACACCAATGCGCAGTTTTGATTGTGTGTAGGAACCGAAACTGTGCAGATTGTCGGCAACGGGGCGCATGCGTCCGAAGACTCAAGTGCCTGGGGCCAAGATGACCGCCTTTTCGTTGACCAAACATCCTGAAATGGTGCTTGCACCGGGGGCCGCAAAGGCAGCCGGAGACCATGTTACCGCCGTTGCCGGGCCGAAGGCGCGGGTGCTGATGGTGGTTGACCCTGTGATGATCCAGATGGGCCACGCAGGCACTGTGCAAAGTTCTGTTGCCGGTGCAGGCCACGCGGTGAAACTGTTCAGCGATTTGCAGAGCGATCCGAAGGAAGCCTCGGTCGATGCGGCCACGAAAGAGGCGTTTGAGATGGGCGCAACATGCATCGTCGGCCTTGGCGGCGGTTCGGCGCTGGATACATCGAAAGTGGTCGCTGCGCTGGCGCACACGGGCGAGGGCTGCGGGCCCTATGCGCTGGCGGCCAGCCAATTGCCGTTTCGCAAGACCGCTATGATTGCCATGCCGACAACCGCCGGCACGGGCTCGGAAACCACAGGCACTTCGATCATTTCCGCGCCGGACGGCACAAAGAACTGGTTTTGGGGGCCGCCGCTGAAGCCGGACATGGCGCTGATGGACCCAGAATTGACGGTCGGCCTGCCTGCCTATTGGACATTCTATACGGGCCTGGACGCGCTTGTTCACGCAATGGAATCGCGAACCAACCGTTACCGCAACGCGGCCAACGATCCGTTGGCCGAGCGTGGCATCGTCGAGGCGATCACGCATCTGGAAAATGCTGTCAATCAGCCTGACAACATTGAGGCGCGCGCTGGGATGATGGCGGCGGCGGCCTATGCTGGGCTGGCCATTGGTAATACCGGCTGCGCCGTAGCGCACAATATCGGTCACGCGCTGGGCTCGCTCGCTGGGGTGCCGCACGGTCGGGCCGTTTCGGTATCGCTGGTTCACACGCTGGACTGGGCAATTGAGGGGAACCGGACTGCGTTCGAGCGGGTGTGTGAACTGATCGGTGTGAAGTCGCCGGAGGGGATTGGCGAGCGATTGCAGGAAATCGCGCAAGCCTGCGGTCAGAGGCTGGTTTTGGACGCTGACGAGAAGGCGAAATTCACCGCTGAAGCCTTGGCGGCAGCGATGGTGGAAGACGCTAATATCTCCATGCTGGAGGCGACAGCGCGGGACGCCTCTCCTGATGATGTGCAGCGCTTGGCGCAGGCCGTCGTTTCTGCGGCTTGACGCCCGTCGCAATTCAGCGTCAATCCGGCGTGAAATCACACTTGACGCGACATTGTGGCGACTAGGGTTTTGACTATAATCGACACGCGCTTGCCTTCCGGCAGGCGGGTTTGGGAGCCGATATGCTGGACATGAACAAGAGCGGTCGTTCAGGCCGTAAGCGCGATGGGTCCAAGCCCAAAGGTCGCCAGCTTGATGAGGCTGCGCTGGCAGACGTGCAAGCGCTTTTGGGCGACCGGGAAATCCAGCGCGACCATCTGATCGAGTATTTGCATCTCATTCAAGACGAGTATCGCTGTCTGCAGGCCAAACACATTCGCGCTTTGGCCGAGATCATGCGTCTGTCGCAAGTCGAGGTGTACGAAGTTGCTTCGTTCTACGACCATTTCGATGTGGTCAAAGAGGGCGAACCGCTGCCGCCAGACCTGACCATCCGAGTGTGCGATTCTGTCTCCTGCATGATGGCAGGTGCGGAGGCTTTGATTGCGGGTTTGGAAGCCGGGATCGACCGTGAGAAAGTCCGCGTGCTTCGTGCGCCCTGCATGGGCGGTTGCGATGTGGCTCCGGCTGCACGGATTGGCGACCGTGAAGTGGGCAATGCGACAGTTGAGGACTTGCTGACGTGGTCCCGAACGGGCGAGACGGAGGCAAATACGCCTGCATACAAAGGGCTGGAAGCCTATCGTGCTAGAGGCGGCTATTCCGTCTGGGAGCAGGTCAAATCGGGTGCTCTTTCCGCTGATGATGTGATCGACAAACTCTCCGATGCCGGACTTCGCGGTCTTGGTGGTGCTGGTTTTCCGACGGGCAAAAAGTGGTCTTTCGTGCGCGGCTATGAAGGCCCGCGGCTGATGACGATCAACGGCGACGAAGGCGAGCCGGGCACATTCAAGGACCGATATTATCTAGAGCGCAATCCGCACGCCATGTTTGAGGGTGCCCTGATCGGCGCGCACGTGGTCGAAGCCGAGAAGTGCTACGTCTATATGCGCGACGAATATCCTGCCGTGCTGAACATCTTGCGCGATGAGATTGCAGCGCTTGAGGCTGCTGGCATCGCGCCGAAGGGCTTTTTTGAGCTTCGGCGCGGGGCGGGGGCTTACATCTGCGGCGAGGAAAGCGCGATGCTGGAGAGCATCGAAGGCAAGCGCGGCCTGCCGCGCCACCGCCCGCCTTATATCGCGGAAGTCGGCCTGTTCAGCCGCCCGACGCTCAACAACAATGTCGAGACGCTCTACTGGGTGCCGACGATCTTGGAAAGGGGCGCGGATTGGTTCGCCTCGCAGGGCAAGGAAGGCCATCCGGGCATGCGATCTTGGAGCGTGTCGGGCCGTGTACGGAACCCCGGCGTCATCGTCGCGCCAGCAGGTGTGACGGTGCGCGAACTGATAGACCTTGCTGGCGGCATGGCGGACGGCCACGCATTCAAAGCCTATCTGCCCGGTGGCGCGTCCGGCGGCATCCTGCCTGCCGATAAAGGCGACGTGCCGCTCGATTTCGGCGGCGAACTGGCGGAGCTTGGGTCGTTCGTCGGTTCCCACGCCGTGGTGATCTTTTCCGATCAGGACAACATCAAAGACGTAGCGCTGAACCTGATGGATTTCTTTACGCATGAATCTTGCGGCCAGTGCACGCCCTGCCGTGGCGGCACCGAGAAAATGGGCAAACTGCTGCGCTCCGATGGCCCGCTGGACGAGGACACAATCCGCGATCTTGAGCAGGTTATGCGCGATGCGAGTATCTGCGGTTTGGGCCAAGCCGCACCCAACCCTGTGAATCATCTGCTGGCGCATTTCCGGGAGGATTTGTGATGGCAACTGCTACCCCCACCGTTCAAGTCGACAACAAAACCTGCATCGTCACCCGTTGGGATTTTAAACCGGGCGAAGAGACGGGAGTTCACATTCATGGTCACGATTATTGCGTGGTGCCACTATTGGACGGTGTGTTGAAGATCGTCGCGCCTGACGGCACCGAGACGCTGGGCGAGATGAAGGCGAGGGTAAGCTACTTCCGCCCCGCTGGAGTTCATCACAACGTCATCAATGCCAATGACTTCGACTATTCCTTTGTGGAGATAGAGTTCAAATGATGGGCAAGAAACCAGTTCTGGCTCTCTGTGTCGGCATCATTATCGGTGTTGGTGCTTCGTATGCGCCGACGCTCTGGAACGGAGCGGGAATGCTGAACCAGCCGTATGCCGATCAACAAGGCCGCACCATCAGTTCTTTGAGTGCCGACGATGTTGTTCAGTTGCGTAAGGGTGCGGGTTGGGGGCTTGCAAAGCCTGCTGAGTTCAACGGTTTTCCTGGGCCCGCCCACGTTCTTGAATTGGCTGATAAGATTGATCTTGAACCGGGGCAACGCCAAGCAGTGCAGGCGAGTTTTGATGCGATGCAAGCACGGGCCAAAGATTTGGGTGAGAAGCTGATCGCCGCAGAAATGGCGCTGGACGAAGGGTTCAAAGGCGGCGAAATGACGGGTGACGTCCTGCGGGCGGCGCTTGAGAGTGCGGAGGCGGCGAGGGCTGAACTGCGCTTGGTACATCTTGCTGCGCATCTGGAAGTTACGCCCTTGCTGAGCGAAATGCAGAAGAAACTCTATGCCGAATTGCGGGGCTACGGTTCCGGGCATTCGGGTCATTCTGGTCATTAGGAACGCATGATGAGCGAAATCAAATTCACCCTCGATGGCCGCGGAGTCACCGCTGCGCCCGACGAAACCATCTGGCAAGTTGCCAAGCGCGAAGGCACGCGGATCCCGCATCTTTGCTATCTCGACAAGCCCGGCTACCGCTCGGACGGCAATTGCCGTGCTTGTATGGTGGAAGTTGAAGGCGAGCGGGTGCTGGCGGCTTCCTGCCAGCGCAAGGTTGCCGACGGCATGGTCGTGAAGACTGATACCGAACGGGCGGACAAATCGCGGCGCATGGTGTTTGAACTGCTCGCCGCCGACATGCGCGAAGTGGACGGGCAGTCTTCATTCCATGAATGGCTGGGCGATTTTTCCATCGAAGCGGGGCGCTTGCCGTCGAAATTCGAGGGCGAGGCGGCGGAAGTTCACGACATTTCCAACCCCGCGATTGCCGTCAATCTCGACGCCTGCATTGCCTGCAATCTGTGCGTGCGGGCGTGCCGCGAAGTGCAGGTGAACGATGTATTGGGCATGGGCGAGCGGGGGCATCATTCGGTGCCGGTGTTTGATATTCACGACCCGATGGGCTTTTCCACCTGCGTGACGTGCGGTGAATGCGTGCAGGCGTGTCCGACAGGCGCGCTTTACGAAAAGACGTTGATGGACAGCGAGGGCAAGACGCGGGTTGTCGAGGATTTCGACAAGGTGACGGACTCTGTCTGCCCTTTTTGTGGCGTTGGCTGCCAGACGCAGGTTTACACCAAGGACGACAAGATCGTTCTGGTGGACGGCAAGGATGGCCCTGCAAACAACAACCGGCTTTGCGTTAAGGGTCGCTTTGGCTTCGATTACGCGCAGTCGAAAGAACGTCTGACCAAGCCGCTCATCCGCCGCGATGATGCGCCCAAGCGCGGCGACATCGATATGAGGTTTATGGAAATCTCGGATATTTTCCGTGAAGCAACGTGGGAAGAGGCGCTGGAACGGGCAGCTTCCGGCCTGACGAAAATCCGAGACGAAAAGGGTGGCAACGCTCTGGCCGGATTCGGCTCCGCTAAAGGCTCAAACGAAGAGGCCTATCTGTTCCAGAAATTCATCCGCCAAGGCTTTGGCACGAACAACGTCGACCACTGCACGCGGCTTTGCCACGCTTCTTCGGTCTCGGCTCTGCTGGAAGGTGTTGGGTCGGGCGCCGTTTCTGCGCCTTTCACCGATGCTCTGAAAGCGGACTGTGTGATCGTTATTGGTGCGCGACCAACGACCAACCATCCGGTTGCTGCGACCTATTTCAAGCAAGCCACCAAAAACGGCACCAAGTTGATCGTGATGGACCCGCGCGGGCAAGATTTGATGCGCCATGCTTACGCAAGCTTGCGGTTTAAGCCCGGCACGGATGTGGCAATGCTGAATGCGATGATCCACACAATCATCGATGAAGAACTCTACGACGTTCAATATATCGAGGCGAACGCGTCGGGCTTTGAGGCGCTGCGGGAAAAGGTGAAAGACTTCTCGCCCGAGGCCATGAGCGAAGTTTGCGGCATTGATGCCGAGACGCTGAAAGACGTAGCGCGGACCTATGCCAAGGCCGAGCGGTCGATGATCTTCTGGGGCATGGGCATCTCGCAACACACCCACGGCACGGACAATTCCCGCTGCCTTATCGCGCTGGCGCTGATTACGGGCCATGTGGGGCGGGCAGGCACCGGCCTGCATCCGCTTCGCGGGCAGAACAACGTGCAGGGCGCGTCTGATGCGGGTCTGATCCCGATGTTCTTTCCCGATTATCGCTCGGTCGAGAACAGCGACATTCGAGGACAGATGGAGGATTTCTGGGGCCGCACGCTCGACCCTGTGAAGGGGCTGACGGTGGTGGAAATCATCGACGCGATCCACGAAGACAAGATCAACGGCATGTATATCATGGGTGAGAACCCGGCCATGTCGGACCCGGACCAGCTTCACGCACGCGCTGCGCTGGCGAAGTTGGATCATCTGGTCGTACAGGATATTTTCCTCACGGAGACCGCGTGGCACGCCGATGTGGTTCTGCCCGCGTCGGCGCATGCGGAGAAGCTTGGCACCTATTCCAACACCAACCGTCAGGTTCAGATTGGCCGTCCAGTCAAACCGCTTCCAGGCGAGGCGCGGCTCGATTGGGAGATCATCGTTGATCTTGCCAATCGCTGTGGGTTGGATTGGAGCTATGACGACGTGCCGGAAGTCTATGAAGAGATGCGGCAGGTGATGAAGTCGCTCGATTATATGCCGTGGGAGCGGCTAGAAGCGGATGGGTCGGTGACGTATCCCGTATCGGAAGAAGGAGCGGAAGGCAGCGCGGTTGTCTTCACTGATGGCTTCCCCACCGAAGACGGACGGGGCCGCATTGTGCCTGCTGATCTGCGGGCGCCGGATGAAGTGCCGGATGACGAATTCCCTATGGTTCTCACCACAGGCCGTGTTTTGGAACACTGGCACACCGGGGCGATGACCCGCCGCGCCAATGTTCTGGATGATCTTGAGCCGGAAGGCTTCGCCGCGATGAACCCGCGCGAAATTGAAAAGCAGGGGTTGGCAGCCGGCGACATGATTGAGGTGGAAACTCGTCGTGGCACGATCACGGCCTTGTTGCGGTCTGATCGCGAGGTGGCTGACGGCATGGTGTTCATGCCGTTTTGCTTCAACGAAAGCCCCGCAAACCGCCTGACCAACCCAATGCTGGACCCTTATGGCAAGATCCCCGAGTTCAAATTCTGCGCGGCGCGTGTTGGGCGCGCGAAGGTCAGCGAAGCGGCGGAATAGTCATCGTGCGTTGGGTGTAAACAGAGCCTCGCCGTTCAAGCGATAGTCGGCGATGGCTTGCTGGCCCTTGGGGCCTGTCAGCCATGCCTCAACGCCTCGTGCGGCGACCGCGTTTGCGTGCGAATGTTTCGCGGGGCTGATCGGCAAAAATGCGTATTGGTTGAACAGTGCCGGATCACCCGCATAGAGCAGGCGGAGATTGCGTTTGTTGGCGAATTTCAGCCAGCTTGCCCGGTCGCTCAGCAAATAAGCATCCATGGCCGCGCCCGTGTTAAGCGTTGCGCCCATGCCGGAACCGCCTTCACGATACCAAGACGGGTCGCGCGCCGACACGCCTGCGGCCTCCCAGAGGGAAAGTTCTTTGCGGTGCGTTCCGCTGTCATCGCCGCGGCTGAGAAAAATGGCCTCGGCTTTTGCAATCTGTTGCAACGCCTGCTCAACCGACGAAGCGTATTGGGTGTCGGCGGGATCATCAGCGGGGCCAACCAGCACGAAATCGTTGTACATGATTTTCCGACGATAGGGCGCGAAGCCTTCTGCGATGAAGGCTTCTTCGGCCGTTTTGGAATGAACCAGAATCGCATCCACATCGCCTGCACGTGCAAGTTTCAAAGCCTGCCCGGTGCCGACGACAACAAGGCGAACGTCCACGCCTGTATCGCGCTTGATTTGCGGGAGCAAAACGTCCGACAGGCCGGAATTGTGGAAGGACGTGGTAACGGCCATGCGCAGGGTTTCGGCTTGCGCGAACGTTGCGAGAAGCGAAAAGACGATGAGGCAAACGAAGCGGATCATTCGACAATATCTCCTTTCAGAAATGCTTGTGCCTGTGCTGTTTTCGGCTTGCGGAAAAACGAGCTGACAGGCGATTGCTCCAGCACTTTGCCGCGGTGCAGGAACAGCACTTCGTCGGCCAGCCGCTTGGCTTGTGCTGCGTTGTGCGTGACCATGATAATGCGAGCGCCTTGGGCGAGGGTATCGTGCAGCAGGTTTTCGATTTCCCTGGTGGATTGGCCGTCGAGATTGGTGGTGGGTTCATCGAGAAACAAGACGCGGGGGTCGGCGATGAGGGCGCGGGCAAGGGCGAGTTTCTGTTGCTCACCGCCGGAAAGCGTGGCCGCGTCGCGCTTGGCGGCATGGGTAAGGCCGGCACGATCTGTCCAGTCTTTGGCTTGCGATATGGCCTCGGTTTTGTCGATGCCGCGCAAGTGCAGCGGGTAGGCGATGTTCTCCACGACCGTGCGGCGCATAAGGACGGGCGTCTGGAACACGAAGGCCTGATGGGCCTGCGCCGTGGCAGGATCGGTGGCCCATTCGACTTTGCCTTCCTGCAGGCGGTCGAGTCCGTGGAGGACGCGCAGCAGCGAGGTTTTGCCGGCACCGTTTGGCCCCATCACGGCGGTTAGGCCCGCGCCATCGAACGTGGCCGATGCGCCGTCAAGGATCGTTTTGCCACGGCGGCTCAGAACGGCGTCGGTGACAGTGAGCGGCAGGATGTTCATCACCAACGCCCTCCGCGTTCTGTGCCGGAAACCAAGTGGATGGCAAGGTTCACGGCCACTGCCAGTGCAATGAGAATGAGGCCAAGCGCGAGCGCCAGCGCGAAGTCGCCCTTGCTGGTTTCCAGCGCAATGGCTGTGGTGAGAACCCTGGTCACATGGTCGATATTCCCGCCAACGATCATGATCGCACCGACTTCACCGATGGCGCGGCCAAAGCCTGCGAGCGACGCTGTGAGCAATGAGCGCCGCGCATCGAAAATAAGCGTCTTGATGCGCTGCCATTTGCTGGTGTTCAGCGAGATCAGCAGGTCGTGATAGTCCGCCCAAAGTTCGCGGATGGCTTGGTGTGCAATCGAGGCGATTATCGGCGTGATGATGATGACTTGCGCTATGATCATGGCTGTTGGTGTGAACAGCAGTCCAAACACGCCGAAGGGGCCGGAGCGGGACAGCAGGATGTAGACTATAAGGCCGACGACTACAGGCGGCAGGCCCATCAGAGCGTTCAACATGATGATCGTTGCACGGCGGAAACGGAAGCGGTTCACGGCCAGCCAAGCGCCCAGCGGCAGGCCGATCAGTGATGCGATGAGGACTGCAGAGAGCGTGACTTGCAGCGAACGCGCGGTGATTTCCAGCAATTCGCGATCGGCCGAAAAGACCAGCCGCAGCGCGGTCGACAATCCTTCCAGCAATTCGTTCATTGAGGTTTTCTCAGTCTTACTTTGGCAAAGCTATGCGGTAGATGCCTTTGAAATCGTCCGGGTCTACTGGCTTGCCTTTGCGGGTGATTGCCACATTTCCGGCCCTTGCCATTCGCACAGCCTCTGCGCGTATGGGCTTCATCAAAGCGCGCCATTGTTTCTCGTCCTTGCCTGCTATGGCGCGAGCGACTTCAGAGGGGCAAAGCGATTTTTCCGCGCCGCGCTCGTGGGCCATTGTCATGATTGTATCGGCAAGGCCCGAGTCACGCTTGGGTGCGATGCGGTTGCGTGTGGCTTCGTCCATGCGCTCTAGCTTGCTTTGGGCAAAGCGGATGACGCGGATGAAAGCAGGGTGCCATTCCTCTTCGTCCACGAAATCTGCGAAGGGCTGCCAGAAAAAGCTGAATTCCTGTTCGGAATCATCTGGTGCGGTGTGGACCCATTCGTCGGGTGCAGTGCTTACCGGGCAGGCGAAAAAATGCCATGCTTCGCTTTTTTCGATGCCCTTGGATTTGCCTAAGTCCAACGGCTCTCCATCTGCCTTCAGCCCACTTTCTTCGGTCAATTCACGCAAAGCTGCGGTCCTTGGTGCTTCGTCGTCCTCTAACATGACTTGAATGATTTGATTGCCCGCCTCGGGGTGGCGAAAGGCCAAAATGTCGAAGCCTTCGCCGTTGCGGCGCAGCACGACGGGGCAGATTTTCTCAATGCGGGGTTCGGTATCGGTCATTCGGTGGCCTCTGCGGGACGCTATAAAAAAGGCGGGGTTTGCATGCCCCGCCTTCCTTTGCAGATGTTGAGGCGTTTGCCTAGCAGGAGCCGCCCAAACGCTCACGGCCGGTGCGGTTGCCAAGGCGGTCAAACGACCAGCGATATGTGCGGTTGCGGAAGCAGCCTTCAACATACATCGTCACGCCACTAGCGCCCCGTGCCTCCAGTGTTGAAAGCACGTCATAGGCCGTTGCCGATTGGCAGCTGCCGATTTTGTTTTCTCGGGCGAATTCGCCGAAGCGGTTGATGCGAAGCGAAACCTTGGTGGTTGCTTTGCAGGCTTCCACATTCCAAGAGCCGTTGTTGCGGCGTTCGAGCGTTGGCAGGAAATAGCCTGCCTCTGCAAGTTTTGCACGAGCATCGGCCTCGTTCAGTGGCCTCGCGCACGAGCCGACGCGCTCTTCTTTCACATCGCCAAAGCGCCCTATGGTAAGTTCCAGCAAATCGCGGCCTTTGCACGCCTCCACCAGATAAGGCGTGCGGTTGCCACGCAGCACGTTGACGCGTTGGTAGCCGAGTTTTTCTACGGCAGCGGCCAGATTATTCGGATCGATTGGCTGTCCGCATTCACCGATTTTTGTGTTTGACAGCGCCTCCCCAAAACGACTGACAATAATTTCCTGACGCTCGCCCTCTTTACACGCTCGCACCATATAAGGTGCACGACGGGTTTGAACGGCTTCAACGCGGTCATAACCTTGCTGACGCAGAACTGGCGCGATGTTGTTGGGATCTACCGGGCCACGGCAATTGCCGATGCGGCGTTCGCGGTTTATCTTGCCCCGACGGTTGATAACGAGTTCAACCCGAGCAGTGTCCTGGCAGGCTTCCGCAACATAACGGGGCAATTCGTTGTCGATGAACTTAATGCGGTTGTAACCGCGCTCGCGCAGGCTGGCGCGGACTTCCCGTGGGCGCAGTGCGTCGAGGCCGCAACGGCCCTGACGATCCCGGTTGATCAGATCGCCACGCAGGTTGAAGGTCAATTCGAATTGGCGGTTCTCGCGGCAGCCCATGGCAACCACCTGCTCGCCGCGCACGCTGGCAGTTATGTCGGTGTAGCCGGCTTTCTTCATGGCGGCTTCCGCGTCACGAGCGGCAAAACGATTTCCGCAACTGCCGATTTTTCGGTTCGATTTGATTTGGCCCAGAATGTTCATTTTGATCTGGAATTTGTCGCCTCGGCGGCATGCTTCCAGTGTGGTTATGGTGAAACCGCGCTTTGTAATCACAATGTCGCTGTAACCTTGCCCGGAAAGCGCGCGAGCGATCTGTTGATCGCTGTTGCCAATGGTCACGCTTTGCGCATGGCTTGGCTGGACGGCTGCAAGGCCGCCAAAAGCCGTTAGGCCCATTAGAGCGATCGCTGTAAGTCTGGTGCGCATTTCGGTTCCCTCCCAACGCATATGTCTCGTTTGGAAGTGAAACGGTTCCCTTCAGAAATGTCAAAGTGCGGATGTGGCAAAAGGCGGTTGGGAGCGAAAGCGTGTTGTGAGATTTCGCGCTGGTGCTGTAAGGGTGGGGAACATCGTTCTCGAAGTCTTTGGAGCCTCTTCGTGGCCTATCGCAATTTTTCGACCACTCAGTTGCAGGAAATGGACAATGCGCATCACCTGCACCCCTTCACCGACCATGCGGGCCTGCGCGGCGAGGGTGTTCGTGTCGTCACCGGCGCCGAAGGGGCTTACATTTTCGACAGCGAGGGTAAGCGTATCCTCGACGGCATGGCTGGGCTGTGGTGTGTGAATGTGGGTTATGGCCGCGAAGAACTGGCCAAAGCTGCCTACGAGCAGATGAAAGAGCTTGCCTACTACAACACTTTCTTCAAATCGACGACCGCTCCAGCGGCCATGCTGGCCAAGCGAATCGCCGACCTCGCACCGACGAATTTCAATCAGGTGTTCTTCGGTGCTTCGGGTTCAGAGAGCAACGACACTTCAATTCGCACCGTTCGTTATTACTGGCAGCTTCAGGGCAAACCCGAAAAACACATCATCATTTCGCGCGACAACGCCTATCACGGCTCCACCATTGCTGCGACGTCAATGGGTGGCATGGGCGCAATGCACGGGCAGCTTGGCCCGATGCTGCCTGGCTTTCGCCATGTGATGTGCCCTTACGATTTCGAACTGAAGCACAAGGGTGAAAGCTTGGAGGATTTCGGCATTCGCGCCGCGCGGGCTGTGGAAGTGGCGATCTTGCAGGAGGGCGCTGAGAACGTCGCCGCCTTTGTGGGCGAGCCGATCCAGGGCGCGGGTGGCGTCAAAATTCCGCCGCCAACCTATTGGCCCGAAATCCAGCGTATCTGCAAAAAGTACGATATTTTGTTGATGCTGGATGAGGTCATCACCGCATTTGGACGGACCGGCGCATGGTTCGCGGCTGAAAGCATGAGCATTGAGGCGGATATGATCACGGTCGCGAAAGCCATCACCTCTGGCTATCAGCCGCTGTCGGCAGTCTTGGTATCGGACCGTGTTGCCGATGTGATTTCCAAGGGAGGCGAATATTACCACGGCTACACCTATTCGGGGCATCCGGTGACATGTGCAGTGGCGCTGGAAAATATTGACATCATCGAGCGTGAAGGTCTGATCGAGCGGGTTCGTGACGATACCGGGCCGTATCTGCTCGAACGGCTGCAGGAGGTGATCGGCGATCATCCGCTTGTAGGCGAAGTGCGTGGCATGGGCTTGCTCGCGGCTATCGAGATCGTGAAAGATCGCGAAACAGGCGAGCGTTTCCCTAACGAGGGCAGCGCGGCTGTCTGTGTGCGCGACCATTCGATCGAAGCAGGCATGATGATGCGCGCCGTGGGCGATACCATGATTTTGTCACCGCCGCTGATCTGGACACGCGAGACGATTGATGAGGCTGCTGCGATCTGCAAGGTCGCATTGGACAAGGCTGCTGCCGATCTGCTTCGTTAGAGGCTTGAAGGAGGAATGACCATGGACGCACTTGCAACCGAACAACGGGCTTTCGACTTAAATCAGGACCAGCGTTCGATGCGCGATATGGTTTTGGATTTTGCCCGTGAGAAAGTCGCGCCCTACGCGCTTGATTGGGACGAGAAGCGCTATCTGCCGCTTGATGTGATCCGTGAGACAGCGGAATTGGGCATGGGCGGTGTTTATGTGCGTGAAGATGTTGGCGGTTCCGCGCTTTCGCGGCTGGATGCGGCGGTGATTTTTCAGGCTCTGGCGACGGGTTGTCCTGCGCTGTCGTCGTTCATCACGATCCACAACATGGCCGCTTGGATGATCGACACATACGGCACGGAAGAGCAGCGCCAGCGCTTTCTTCCTTCGCTGACCTCCATGGAGAAGATCGCATCCTACTGTTTGACCGAACCCGGTTCTGGTTCCGATGCGGCGGCGATGAAGACGACCGCGCGGTTGGATGGCGATCATTACGTTTTGAACGGAACCAAACAGTTCATCTCGGGCGCAGGGTCGAACGATGTTTATCTCGTTATGGCCCGCACGGGTGGCGAGGGCGCGAAGGGCGTGTCTTGCTTTATCGTCGAGAAAGACGCACTCGGCCTGTCGTTTGGCGCGCAGGAGCGGAAAATGGGTTGGCATATCCAGCCAACCGCTCAGGTTATCTTTGACGATTGCCGCGTGCCGGTCGAAAACCGCATCGGCGAAGAAGGCACAGGCTTCCGCATCGCTATGAGTGGTCTTGATGGCGGGCGGCTTAACATCTCGGCCTGTTCAATCGGCGGCGCAGAGGCGGCGCTCGAAATGGCGCAAAACTACGCAGCGGAACGCAAGGCTTTCGGGCAGGCAATTGGGCAGTTTCAGGCGATCCAGTTCAAAATGGCAGATATGGCTACCGAACTCGAAGCCGCACGGCTGATGCTCTATTCAGCAGCTTCAAAGCTCGATGCAAAAGCGCCGGACACGACGCAGGCTTGCGCGATGGCCAAACGTTTTGCCACCGATGTTGGTTTTAACGTCGCCAACGAAGCGCTGCAAATTCACGGTGGCTACGGCTATCTGGCGGAATATGGCGTCGAGAAAATCGTGCGCGATTTGCGGGTGCACCAGATTTTGGAAGGCACCAACGAGATCATGCGGGTTATCATTGCGCGGAGCATGGCGGCTTAGTTCGCTCACGCTGACGCGCTTCGCCCTTCGCTGCGCGGGCGCGCTGCAGTGGCGGCGGTCGTTTTTCGTTCCGTGGGAGCCAAAGTTTGGGGATTATCATGAGTAATATTGCATTTATCGGGCTTGGAAACATGGGCGCGCCGATGGCGGCCAATCTGGTGAAGGCAGGTCATACTGTAACAGGCTTTGATCTCACCGATGCTGGCAAGGAAGCTGGCCGGGCGGCCGGCTGCGCAATAGCAGGCGACGTGGTGGAAGCCGTTGCAGACAAAGACGTCATCATCACCATGCTTCCAGCAGGCAAGCACGTGCTTTCTGTCTACGAGGAAATTGCAGGCGCTGTGAAAAGCGGCTCATTGATGATCGATTCTTCCACAATCGACGTCGAATCTGCCCGCGTGGCCCACGAAAAGGCGTTGGCCATGGGCGCGATGAGTGTGGATGCGCCGGTTTCGGGCGGCATTATGGGCGCGATCAACGGCACTTTGGCCTTCATGGCGGGCGGCAGCGATGAAGCACTGGATGCAGCGACGCCGATTTTGGAGCCGATGGCTGGAAAAATCGTCCGTTGCGGCGGCGCTGGCGCGGGGCAGGCGGCGAAAGTCTGTAACAATATGATACTGGCCGTCACAATGATTGGCACCTGCGAAGCGTTTGAGCTCGGGCGCCGACTGGGGCTGACCGATCAAGCTTTGTTTGACGTCGTTTCGAACGCTTCGGGCCAAAGTTGGTCCACAACCACTTACTGTCCCGTTCCCGGTCCTGTGCCGACTTCGCCGGCAAATAACGACTACAAGCCCGGTTTTGCGGTCGATTTGATGCTCAAAGACCTGAAATTGTCGCAAGAAGCAGCCGGACAGGTGGAAGCCAGCACGCCGCTCGGTGCGCAGGCGACAGCGCTCTACGAAGCCTTCTCACAGGCAGGCCACGGCGGCATGGATTTTTCCGGCATCATCAAGACGCTTCAGGAAAAATAGAAAACGGACGAGAAAAGCGCGGAGCGGCAATAATTTCCGCCCGGATTTCCATTTGATTAACCACTCATTAGCCGTGTGTTAGGAAACAGGCGCTAGAACTGATCTCAGGGCGACGGATTGATCTTCTCGCCCCGCTTCCCGGATCAGGTTCTGCGTACCGGGCAGGTTTCAACCGGCTGCGTTTCGTCGGTGTGGAGTACCCAGTAGAGTACATTTTCGCGGTGGCGGGTCTTGAAAGACCGGCCGCCGCGAATTTTTTGTAGCCCTTGTTAAAACTGATGCTTGCAGTGGCTATCGTGCGGCTGTGTTTTTCGCTAACGCTCGCACCATGGCAAAAGGCACTTCTCGCGCGATTATGTTGCAAGGCACCGGCTCGGATGTGGGCAAAACGGTGCTTGTCGCGGGCCTGTGCCGCCTCGCGCGGCAAAAGGGGCTGTCCGTGCGGCCTTTCAAACCTCAGAATATGTCCAACAACGCGGCCGTCGCCGATATGCCGCTGGCTGACGGTTCCGGTGGCGAGATCGGACGGGCGCAATATCTGCAGGCAATGGCCTGCGGCGTGCCGTCGAGCGTCGATATGAACCCGGTTCTGCTCAAACCTCAGAGCGAGGTGGGCAGCCAGATCGTCGTTCACGGCAAGGTTTGGGGCGCAGCCAAAGGCCGGGATTACCAGAAACTCAAGCCACAATTGCTGGGCGCTGTTCTGGAGAGTTTCGAGCGGCTGCGGGCTGACGCTGATCTTGTGATCGTTGAGGGTGCGGGGTCTCCGGCTGAAATCAATCTGCGGGCAGGGGATATTGCCAATATGGGCTTTGCAACTGCCGCCGACGTGCCTGTTGTGCTGGTAGGCGATATTGATCGCGGAGGGGTGATTGCCAGCATTGTCGGCACACACACGATTTTGCCCGATGAAGACCGGCGAATGATCCGCGGCTATCTCATCAACAAGTTCCGTGGCGATGTGAGCCTGTTCGATGACGGGCTGACACAGATTGAGCAATTTACAGGTTGGCCCAGTTTCGGTGTCATTCCGTGGTTGGATGAAGCGCGGCTCTTGCCCGCAGAGGATTCTGTCGCGCTGGAACATGCAGTGTCCGGGCAGGGCCGGGAGGGGGCAATGGTTGTCGCTGTGCCGACCCTCTCGCGGATATCGAATTTTGATGATCTCGATCCGCTGAAGATTGAACCGAATGTCGACGTTCGCTTCGTGCGCGCTGGCGATGATTGGCCCCGCGAGGCAAGGCTGGTGGTCCTGCCGGGGTCGAAATCCACGATTGCGGATTTGAATCAATTCAAGGCTTTGGGCTGGGATCGTGAACTTCTGAATCACGTTGAACGGGGTGGGCATGTGCTGGGCATTTGCGGTGGCTACCAGATGCTGGGCCGCACAGTGCGTGATCCTCTCGGGATTGAGGGGAGCGAACGGGAAGCCGCAGGGATTGGCCTTCTGAATGTGGATACCGAATTGAGCAAGGCCAAAACCGTGCGCAACCGACAGGCCGTTGATGCTGCGTCTGGCGAGGCTTTGTCGGGCTATGAAATCCATCTGGGCGAAACTTCAGGCGAGGATTGCGTTCGCCCCATGGTGCGTTTTAACGGTGAGCCGGACGGCGCAATTTCCGCTGACGGGCGGGTGAAAGGGTGCTATCTGCATGGCCTGTTCACGAGCGACCGCTGGCGGCGAGACTATCTTGCATCTCTTGGTGTGAAGAGCGGTGGGCGTGCTTATCTTGATACTGTGGACGAAACGCTCGATTTGGTGGCCCAGAGGCTCGAAAAACTGGTCGATCCCGGCATTTTTGAGTTGTAATTGCAGCTTTCGGCACAAGTAATTGCAGCTTTCGGCACAAGATGTCGCAATTGCGATTGACCGGATTTGCGCCTGCTGATTAGGTGAAGAGGCACAGGGTTTTCGAGACGTCCCCAGAGGGATTCGAAAGCAATAGGGAATGTGGAGGGCCGACCCAATCCGGGGGCTTTAACCGCAGCCGACCCCGCGACTGTAGCGGTGAGGCCTCTTCCAAATGCCACTGGCGTTCGCGCCGGGAAGGTGGAAGATGAGCCGACGATCCGTAGCCAGGAGACCTGCCTTGTGTCCGCCGGAGGAGTTTTCCGGAACGATGAAACGGCCGGGGAAAAGCCGTTTGCGAAATTGAAGATGCAGGCGCTTGGGGTGCCGGTATCATCAACCGCAAGCAGCGCTCCGCCACAGGCAAAACACGGGAGTTGTTTGCGCTATGAATAAATTCACCCTTGGTGGCATCACCGCCGCTTTAACCACATTTTCCACCGCTGCCTTTGCGCACCATCCGATGGGCGGCACGACGCCTGCCACGATGGGCGACGGCCTGCTGTCTGGCATCGGCCACCCGATCATCGGTCTTGATCATTTGGCATTCGTAGTCGCTGTTGGTGTTGCTGCTGCTCTTGCCGGTTCGCGCTTGTTGCTTCCGTTGGCTTTCATTGCAGCAACCGTTCTTGGCACGGTCGTTCATATCATGTCGTTTAACCTTCCAGCTGTTGAGCTGGTGATCGCCGCTTCCGTCGCGCTGATTGGCGTGGTTGTCTTGTCCGGCTACCGCGTTTCGCTGGTGGCTCTTGGTGGGCTGTTTGCTGCGGCTGGTCTGTTCCACGGCTTTGCCTATGGCGAGGCGATTTTTGGCGCAGAAGCCACGCCGCTGCTCTCTTATCTGGCGGGCTTTGGCCTGACACAATATGCGATTGCCGTTGGCGCTGGCACGCTGGTTGTCTCAACGCTCGGCAAGGCTGCTGAATGGTCGGCCAACATGCCGGCTCGTATTGCAGGCGGCGTTGTTGCTGGTGCCGGTGGCCTTTTGCTTTCCGAACATGCCATGGCTGCGCTGGGCTTTGCTGCATAAATGAGCACTTTTCACGCGGGCGTGTCGCTGATCCTCGGCGGCGCCCGCAGCGGAAAGAGCGCATTTGCCGAAAGCCTTGCGGATGCCTCTGGTCGTCGCAAAATTTATCTCGCCACAAGCCAAGCCTTTGATGGCGAGATGGAAAAGCGCATCGACTTGCACAAGCAGCGACGCGGACCGGAATGGCACTTGCTGGAGGAGCCTTTGGCGCTTGGCCAGGCGGTGGCCGACCACGCCGCTGACGACGCCTGTATTCTGGTTGATTGCCTAACGCTCTGGTTGACCAATTTGATGATGGCGGAGCGCGATGTGGCGGCTGCATGCGCCGCACTCGTCGAAGGCTTCGCTGATTTGCCGGAAGGGGCGTCGGTGCTGTTCGTCTCCAACGAGGTCGGGCAGGGCATCGTGCCTATGGAAAAGATGGCTCGGGATTTTCGCGATCACGCCGGACGGCTGCACCAAGACATTGCGAGCGCCTGCGATCACGTCTGGTTCGTGACCGCCGGTCTGCCGCAGAAATTGAAATAGGAAAAGACCCCGATGAACAGTGAGAAAATTCCCGCAACCGTGATCACCGGCTTTCTTGGCGCGGGCAAAACGACCTTGGTGCGCAACCTGCTGGCAACCGCCAACGGCAAGCGCATCGCGCTCATCATCAACGAATTTGGCGATCTTGGCGTCGATGGCGATGTGCTGGCCGGATGCGGTGACGAAACCTGCACGGAAGATGATATCGTGGAACTGACCAACGGCTGCATCTGCTGCACGGTTGCGGATGATTTCGTGCCCACCATGACGAAGCTGCTCAACAGCGACCGCAGGCCGGACCATATTGTCATAGAAACCTCCGGCCTCGCGCTGCCGCAGCCGCTGGTCAACGCTTTCAACTGGCCGGAAATCCGCGAACAAGTGACCGTCGATGGCGTGGTGACGGTGGTGGACAGCGCGGCAGTAGCCGACGGCAAGTTCGCCCATGACCATCATGCTGTTGATGCGCAACGGCAGGCGGATGAAAATCTAGATCACGAAAGCCCGTTGGAGGAACTATTCGAAGATCAAATCACTTGTGCGGATATGATCATTCTCAACAAGTCTGATCTCGTAAACGAGGCGCAGATGGCTGGAGTGGAGCATGATGTGCGCCATTCAACGCAAAAGCGTGTGAAGATGATCCGCGCCGGCAAGGACAATGCACCCGGTGCGGATATTCTGCTGGGTCTGGGCGTTGGCACGGAAGCCGATATTGAAAACCGCAAATCGCACCACGAATTGCACCATGCCGATGGGCACGAACACGATCACGACGATTTCGAAAGTTTCGTGGTTGAGGGCGGTGAGGTCTCTGACATGACCGCGCTGCCGCAAAAGCTGGTAGACATTATTGAGAAGCACGATGTGCTGCGTCTCAAAGGTTTCTGCGCCGTGAAAGACCGCGACATGCGCCTTGTGGTGCAGGCTGTGGGCAATCGGATTGATACCTATTTCGACCGCGATTGGAACGAGGGCGAAGCCCGCGTTTCGCGTCTGGTTGTCATCGGGCTACACGATTTTGACGAGAACGGCGTCAAGGACGAGGTCGCTGCGGCGCTGACATAAACCATGCACCTGCTGCTCGCTCAAAAGGGATCGCTGGTTGATGACAGCGAAGCCGTGGATCTGGGCCAGACGCCCGGCGAAGTGGTGTTCCTGTCGGCAGCGGACACGGAGCTTGCCTGCCTCGCGGCGGCGCGGCCCAACGGGATGGAGTTGCGGCTGGCGAACATGATGAGCCTGTCGCATCCGTTGTCGGTCGATACATGGTGCGAGAAGACTGTGTGCGGTTCCAAGCTGGTTGTCGCGCGGGTGCTGGGTGGCGAGAGCTATTTCGCCTATGGCTTGGAGAAGCTGCAAGAGACCTGCCTGAATGCTGGGGTGACGTTCATCGCACTGCCCGGAGACGACAAGCCCGATGCCTCGCTGGACAGGTTCAATTCGGTCGCTGATGAGCATCGTTTGGCTCTGTGGGGCTATCTCGTTCAGGGCGGGGCGGAGAATGCTGGGCATTTTCTCGCCTATTGCCGTGGGTTGATTGATGGAGATGTTTCGCACGTTCTATCTGCTCAGCCTTTGTTAAAGGCCGGGCTGTGGTGGCCGGAGGTGGCCACCCCCTCAATGGATGATCTGCTTAGAGCATGGCGCGAAGGTGCGCCTGTCGTTGCCATCACCTTCTATCGGGCGCTTTTGCAGGGCGGTAACACGCAGCCTGTTGCCGCGTTGGTGGAGGCATTGGCGGCAAGGGGCGTGAACGCTTTGCCGGTGTTTGTCTCCTCACTCAAGGATGATGTCTCGCAGGCGACGGTGCGGGCTCTGTTCGATGATGCCCAGCCCTCCGTGGTGATCAATCTGACGGGTTTTGCCGTGTCATCGCCCGATGGGAACCGTGTGCCAACGGTGCTGGAAGAGGGCGGGGCGGTCGTGCTGCAAGCGGTGCTGGCGGGTGGTGCGCGGGAGGCATGGGAAGCCTCAGACCAAGGACTCTCATCCCGCGATCTGGCCATGAACGTGGCCTTGCCGGAAGTTGATGGTCGCGTTCTGGCGCGGGCTATTGCGTTCAAAAATGCCGATGATTTTGACGAGGCGGTGCAGGCCAACATCGTGCGACACGCTGCGATGGAAGACCGCGTGGCTTTTGTGGCTGATCTTGCCGCCAACTGGGTGCGCCTGCGCACCGCCAAGCCTGCGGAGCGCAATGTTGCAATCGTGCTGGCGAATTATCCCAACCGCGATGGCCGCTTGGGCAACGGCGTTGGGCTGGACACGCCAGCGGGAACCATGAACGTGCTGCGGGCAATGGCGGGCGAGGGCTATCGCGTTGCCGATATTCCCGTCGATGGGGACGCTTTGATCGAGCACCTTCAGGCAGGCCCGACCAATGCGGCAAGCGATGGGCGCGTCATCCGCGAGGTGATAAGTGCGAGTCGCTACAAGGAGTTGTTCGAGCAGCTTCCCAAAGAGATTCAGGATGAGGTGACGAGCCGCTGGGGCGGCGTAGAGAACGATCCGTTCTATCTGCCGGACCGTGATGCTCTGGCGCTTTCGCTGGCGCGGTTTGGCGGTGTGATGGTCGGCATTCAACCGGCGCGGGGCTACAACATTGACCCGACCGAGACCTACCATTCTCCCGATCTTGTGCCGCCGCACGGCTATTTCGCGTTCTATTTCTTTTTGCGTGAGGAGTTCGGTGCGCACGCCATCGTGCATATGGGCAAGCACGGGAATATGGAATGGCTGCCGGGCAAGGCGCTTTCTCTGTCTCGCGCCTGCTATCCGGAAGCGGTGTTCGGGCCGTTGCCCCACGTCTATCCGTTCATCGTCAACGATCCGGGCGAGGGAACGCAGGCCAAGCGGCGGGCTTCCGCCGTCATCATCGATCATCTTACCCCACCGCTGACGCGGGCGGAGACTTATGGGCCGCTGAAGGAATTGGAGGCGCTGGTCGATGAATACTACGAGGCGTCGGGCGTTGATCCGCGCCGTCTGGCCTATCTGAAGAAGCAAATCGTCGACCTGATGCGCGATACGGGGCTGCAGCAGGATGCAGGAATCGCAGACAGCGACGATGAGGGCGCGGCGCTGGAGAAACTGGACGCCTATTTGTGCGAATTGAAGGAAATGCAGATCCGCGATGGCCTGCATATTTTCGGAGAAGCCCCGCAGGGGCGTTTGCTGACGGATTTGACCGTGGCGCTGGCCCGTGTGCCGCGCGGGCAGGGCGAGGGCGCGGATGCGAGCCTGCAACGGGCTTTGGCGGCTGATCTGGGATTGGACGGTTTCGACCCGCTCGATTGCGATATGGGCAAGGCCTGGGAGGGGGCGCGGCCTGAGGCTCTGGCGTCGGTCGATGATGGTCTATGGCGCTCCAACGGCGACACGGTGGAGCGGCTGGAACTTCTGGCGACCGCACTGGTGAGTGGTGAACTGGCGTGCAACGCCCCTTGGGAACGCACGCAGACGGTGCTTGAAGGCATTGAAGGGCGCATCAAACCTGCGGTGACGCTTTCTGGCGAGAAAGAGATTTCCGGTCTGCTGACTGCGCTTGATGGGCGGTTTGTGGAACCCGGTTCGTCTGGCGCGCCGACGCGGGGGCGGCTGGATGTTTTGCCAACCGGGCGCAACTTTTTCTCCGTAGACAGCCGCGCCGTGCCGACGCCTGCCGCTTGGTATCTGGGGCAAAAATCGGCGGAACTGCTGATCAAGCGGCATCGGCAGGATCATGGCGCTTGGCCCACATCTTTTGGCCTGTCCGCTTGGGGCACGTCCAACATGCGCACTGGCGGCGATGACATCGCGCAGGCGATGGCGCTGATCGGCGTGAAGCCGGTGTGGGACCACGGCTCTCGGCGCGTGACGGGCTATGAGGTTATCACGCCTGCGCAATTGGGGCGTCCACGCGTGGACGTGACGTTGCGCATATCCGGCTTTTTCCGTGACGCGTTTCCAGCGCAGATTGAATTGTTCGACAAGGCCGTTCGCGCGGTCGCGGCTCTGGACGAAGACGCCAAGCAGAACCCGATTGCAGCGCGGGTCGCTAAAGAGCGGGCCGAATTGATCGGGCAGGGCGTGGCCGAGGCCGAAGCCGATTTGCGGGCAGGCTTCAGAATTTTCGGCTCTAAACCGGGGGCCTATGGCGCAGGTTTGCAGGCGCTGATCGACGAGAAGGGCTGGAATGAGACGGCTGATCTTGCCCGCGCTTATCTCGCGTGGGGCAGCTACGCCTATGGCGCGAAGGCGGCTGGTGCTGCGGATGAAGAACGGTTTGTGACGCGGCTTTCAACGCTGGAAGCCGTGGTTCACAATCAAGACAACCGCGAGCACGATTTGCTCGACAGCGATGATTATTACCAGTTTGAGGGCGGCATGACGGCGGCTGTGGAGCATGTGCAGGGCGCAAAACCTGCGGTCTATCACAACGACCATTCACGGCCGGAACGGCCCGTCATCCGCACGCTGGAAGAGGAAATTGGCCGTGTGGTGCGCGGGCGCGTCGTCAATCCGAAATGGATCGCGGGCGTCATGCGCCACGGCTACAAGGGCGCGTTCGAGATGGCGGCGACCGTCGATTACATGTTTGCGTTTTCTGCGACCACGGGGGCGGTGAGAGACCATCATTTCGACGCGGTTTATCAGGCGTTTCTTGTTGATGACGAAGTGCGAGAGTTTCTCGCTGACAAAAACCCCCACGCGCTGAAGGAAATGGCCGACCGGCTGCTGGAAGCGCAGGATCGGGGCTTGTGGACAGCACGGTCGAACTCGGCAAAGTTCGATCTGGAGCAATTAGCAGGCAGGGAAAGCGCATGAGCATCAAAGGGCTGTTTGGCGACTTACGCGATTATCTTTCCATGAAGCCTGACGATGCTGTGCGCGATTTTGTGGGTGATTTCGACTGGAATCTGATTCCGCGCAATCTCGCACCCAACACACTTCCGGTCGCGGGCCAACTGGAGGGCGCAGCGGAACATTCATCGGGTTGGGAGAAGCGTATCGTGGAAGCGCTGGCTACGAACCGGCAGAGCCTACATTGGGGGCAGAATTTCGCCGCCACCGACTTTGGGCAGGCATTTGCCGACAATTATGGTTTCATCGAAATGCTGGGCACTCGCGGTGCTTATCAAAGCGGCGACATGGCGGGTGGCTTTTTGGTGCTTGGCCCGATGCAGCATTTTCCCAGTCACCGACAGGTTGCCGAAGAGCTTTGCATTCCGCTGACAGCCGGTTCCTATTGGATGCGTGATGGTGGAGCCTTTGAGGAACGCAAAGTGGGTGAGGTGATTGTTCACGACAGCAACGAGCCCCACGCCATCGAGACACCCGACGCGCCGCTGGTGGCGATTTATCTTTGGCGCGATGGCGACCTCGCGCAGAAACCGGAGACTTGAGGAACAAACATGGCCAAGAAATCGGAAGCCCTCGCCAATATGAGCGAGGAAGAACTGAACGCCCGCCACGCGGATAAGATGAAGAAGAAGAAAGCCGCGCGCGACAAGATCATCGCCACGAAGACCCGTGAGAAAGGGCTGGTGATGGTTCACACCGGCAAGGGCAAGGGCAAGTCCACTGCCGCCTTCGGCATGGTGTTTCGTGCATTGGGCAACGGCATGAAGGTTGGCGTCGTGCAGTTCGTCAAAGGCAAATGGCAAACGGGCGAGCGAGTCATCCTTGAGAAGCTGGGCGATCAGGTGACCATGACTGCGATGGGCGATGGTTTCACTTGGGAAACCCAGGACCGTCAACGCGACATTGATGCTGCCCGTGCCGCTTGGGAGCGGGCCAAGGAAATGATCATGGACGACGAGCACGACATGGTTCTGTGCGACGAGTTGAACATCGTTCTGCGTTATGACTATCTGCCGGTGGACGAAATCATCGAGACACTGCGCAACAAGCCGGAGATGAAGCACGTCATCATCACGGGCCGCAATGCCAAGGACGAGTTGATGGATTTCGCCGATCTTGTGACGGAAATGACAATGATCAAGCATCCGTTTCGCGATGGTGTGAAAGCGCAGGTCGGTGTGGAGTTTTAGTGGGCGTCAAAACACCGCTTGTCCTGGCGTCCAACATGACGGAAAACTACTACAAATGAGACTGAGTACAGGGTTCAGGCAATGGGCATACTTGAAAGTGTGAAAGACATGCTGGGGACGAAATCCTCGGTACAGATGGTGGCTGATGATCCACAAAAGGCGTCAGAACTTTTGCTGGTTATGCGGATGATGTTTGCCGATGGCGCAATGTCGGCTGAAGAAATCGCGATGTTCAAAATGCTGTGCAGCACCGTCTTCAAAATCCCTGAAGCTGATGTGCCTGAGGTCATCGCATTCCTCAAAGACTATGGTTACGAGACATCAGGCGAGCAATTAGCAGCGATGTTCGAAGACATGGACGGTGGACGCAAACGCGATTTGTTGGTCAATCTGATCTCGATGGCGCGGGCTGATAGCCGTATGCATGAGGCTGAAGTGGACATGATCGCGCGCGTTGCCAAGGTCTTAGGCTACGATCCTGACGAAGTGCGCGGCTGGCTGTAGACCCATCCTACCTTGGCATTTGATGCCTGTGGGGCGTAAACTTACGCAACACAGGCGGGAATCATGTTCGATCGTATTATCGAATGGCTGGAGAAGGGCGAGGGAGGGGACTTCCCGAGCCGCGATGTGCGCACCGCGGTTGCAGCGATCTACTATCATATGATGGCCGTTGATGGGGCAGTAACCCTGCGCGAAATTGAGACGTTTACGAATATCCTGGGCGAGCAGTTTGATCTAGATGACGATCAAATCCACGATCTGATGCATCGCGGTGCAGAGACTGATGCATCATCACCGAGCCTGTTCCCGTTTGCCTCAATCATCAATTCCGCTTTCGACATCGATAAGCGGATGGCAGTTATGGATCATCTGGTTTCGCTGGCAGATTCCGATGGAATACGTCACCCGCTGGAGACTGAACTGCTCGAACACTTGGCTAAATTGTTCAAATTGAGCGAATACGAAGCGGCCTAGTTGGTCAACCGTCGCAAAAGATCACCACAACGGCGCGAATCCAATTGCCTGTACGGTGCGCTTTGCGTAGACCTTCTGGAGAATAACCGATGGTGCCCCTGTAAGGGCTGAAAGCGATTTCGGTGCGGCTGACCCAGACCGGGAGCCAAACCCGAAACCGTCGAACGCGTTAAGCCTGCTCGAAAAGGGCAGGCATGTGGCGGCCTCATCTTTGAACTGTTTGGATAGGCGCCATGACGAAACCTCTTCTCCAATCTCTGGTGTTTGCTTTGCTGGCCTTCGCGCCAGCCTCGCAGGCCCATGCCCACTGGGGACATGTGGGCGAGTTGGCGGGCCATGGCCACGCGATTGCCATCGGTGTGGCGGCTGCTGCAGCTGCGCTGGCGGCGGCTTTGGCGCGGGCAAAGGCGCAGGAGCGAAAAGCTCGCAAGAACGAAGAAGACGCCGAAGAGCTGGAAGCTGAGGGAGAAGCGGCATGAGTGTAACGGAAAAAATCGGCATCATGATTTGCGGTCACGGAAGCCGAAATCAAAATGCCATGAAGGAATTTGCCAAAGTTTCTGAAGGGCTCAAAGGCCGATTTGGCGATGCGCCAGTTGAATACGGCTATCTGGAATTTGCCAATCCGGTGATCAGCCACGGTCTCGACAGCCTGCGCGAGCAGGGCTGCACGAAGGTGCTGGCCGTGCCGGGCATGTTGTTTGCCGCCGGTCACGCGAAGAACGACATTCCTTCGGTGCTGAACACCTATCAGGCGCAAAATCCGGGCATGGAAATTCTTTATGGCCGCGAATTGGGTGTGGATCTTAAGATGATCCGCGCCGCTGCCTCCCGCATCCAGGAGGCGCTGGACGCGGCTGAAGGCGATGCCGACAAGCATGAAACACTTCTCATGGTGGTGGGGCGCGGGTCGTCGGACCCGGATGCAAACTCCAACATCAACAAGATTATGCGTATGCTGTGGGAAGGCTTCGGCTTTGGTTGGGGCGAGGTCTGCTATTCGGGGGTTACGTTCCCGCTGGTGGAGCCGGGCCTCGAACACGCCGCCAAGCTGGGCTACAAGCGCATTGTTGTTTTCCCGTATTTCCTGTTCACCGGCGTGCTGATCAAGCGGATTTATTCGTTCACGGATCAGGTGGCTGAGCGTTATCCCGATATTGAATTCTTGAAGGCTGGATATCTGAACGACCACGACTTGGTGCTGTCGACGTTCGTGGACCGCGTGAACGAAATCGAGGCCGGGCAGAACGTCATGAACTGCCAGATGTGCAAATACCGCGAGCAGGTTCTGGGGTTCGAAGATCAGGTTGGCCTCGCGCAGGAAAGCCATCACCACCACGTGGAAGGCATTGGCGGCGGCCTAGAAAATTGCCCCTGCAAAGGCGATTGTGATGCATCGTGCCGCGATGAGGAATTTTGCAAGAAGCACGGTCTGAAATGGACCCCGCTTCATTCCCACGACCACAGCCATGATCACGGGCACGAGCATGACCACGATCATTCCCACGATCATGACCACGGGCACCACCATCATCCATACCCCCATGCGGACCATCCGCATGGGCCGAACTCGATGAAAAAGGGCTGATGGGGCATCTCTTCGACCATCATGTGATCGTCGATTGGTCTGCCAACAATTCGCCGAAGCGCGGGGCGGATTCGATCTGGATTTATCGCTGCCGCGTCGGCCAAGCCCCGGATTGCTTGAATATGCCCACACGGGCGCAGGCTGTGGCTTGGATCGTTGATGGAATCGGCGAGGCGATGTCAGATGGCAAGCGGTTGCTCATCGGTTTCGATTTCGGCTTCGGTTACCCTGCCGGTGCGGCTGCTGTGATGAGCGATGGCGTGGCATGGCGGGACGTCTGGCGCGAGATCGCGGCACGCGTGGAAGACCAAGAGGACAACCGCTCCAACCGTTTCGACGTGGGCTCGCATTTCAACGCCGTGTTTGAGGCCGCTCATGGCGAGCGTCCCTTCTGGGGCCACCCAGCTGCGCATGCGGGGCGTTACGCCCATCTGGAAACCAAAAGGCCGCTTTACAACGCAGTCTCGGAAAAGCGGCTGGTCGAGGAATGCTTCGCCAGCGCGCAACCCATGTGGAAACTGGCTTACACGGGGTCGGTCGGGAGCCAGTCCCTGCTGGGCATCGCACGGCTGGAAAATCTGCGGCAGAGCATGTCCGAGGCGATCGCTGTCTGGCCGTTCGAGACGGCGTTCGACGCCGATTTCAGCAAGCCGGTGACGCTCTGCGAGGTCTATCCTTCCATGATCCCCGTTCGCCCGCTTGCTGCCGAAATCAAGGATGCAGCGCAGGTGCGCACGCTGGCTGAGGCCTTCGCCCGGATTGATCGCAGCGGCCACCTTCGAACGCTGCTCTCCGCACCGAAGGATTTGAGCGAAGCACACCGCGAGCAAGTGCTGCGCGAAGAGGGCTGGATCGTTGGCGCGCGCCACGATTTGAGCGCCCTTGCGGAGGCGGCATGATGGCCTTCGATTACGTCTGCGACCCGGCAGAAATCTACCGCCAGTCTTTTGCGACCGTAGAGCGCGAAGCCGCGCTGGATCGTCTGCCGGAAGCCATGCAGCCTGTTGCAACGCGGCTCATCCATTCCTGCGGCATGATCGACGTCATCGACGATCTGGCCTTCAGCGCAGGCGCCGCCGAAGTGGGGCGGAATGCGCTGGCACTGGGCGCCACCGTATATTGCGACGTGGAGATGGTGCGCTCCGGCATCATTTCGCGCCTCATGCCTGCGGATAATCTGCTGGTCTGCACGTTGAACGATCCTGGCACTCCGGCCCATGCAAAAGCCATTGGTAACACACGCTCCGCAGCGGCGGTCGATCTTTGGGAACCTCTCGATGGTTCGGTCTGCGTGATCGGCAATGCACCGACTGCCCTTTTCCGCCTGATGGAGCGCATCCTGGAGGGGGCGGGCTTGCCCGCTCTGGTGATCGGCATTCCTGTCGGCTTTGTGGGTGCGGTTGAGTCAAAACAAGCGCTTGCGGAATTCAGCGAAGACTTGAATTTCATCACCGTCCATGGCCGACGGGGCGGTTCCGCGATGGCCAGCAGCGTGGTCAACGCCTTGGCCGGAGGCTTGGGATGATCGCACATCCGCTTTTCCATTATCTCGGCGGTCTTGTCTTCGGCATCGCGCTCAGCGCCGTTATGCTGTTGCCGCAACCGGATATTTTTGTCCTTGGCAACACAATCAATCTCACGGTGATGACGTCTCTTTGGCTCGGCGCTTTGCTGGTGCAGCCGGTAGAGCGAAATGTTCTGTTGCAGGAAGTGTCGGTTGGGCTGTTGAGTTTAGTTGTGATCGCTCTGGTGTTTCAGCTTCATGTCTATCTCTTGATCGTCGGCTTTGTGGTGCAGGCGCAGTGGTCGAAGATGCATGATGGCGGCAAATGGGGCGTGGCTGTGCGCCATTGGTATCCGCTGTTTTCCTCGGCAACCTGTTTGGGCATGGCTGTGGTGGTTTTCATCCGAATGGTGGTAGCCTTATGAGCGAACCCTGGCTCGACATTATCGGTATTGGCGAAGACGGTGTTGATGGCCTTTCCCGCGAAGCTAGTGCGCGGCTGGAGGCGGCGGAAGTCATCATTGGCGGAGATCGTCACCACAGTCTTGCGCCAAACGTGACAGGCGAGCGCATCAGCTGGCCATCGCCGTTCGATGCAATGATCGACGTGATCCGATCGTACAAGAGCAAGCGGCTTGTCATTCTGGTAACGGGTGATCCGCTTTGGTATTCGGTCGGCGCCCGCATCATCCGGGCTATTCCGGCTCAAGAAGTGCGCTTCCACCCGCAGCTTTCAGCCTTTCAATGGGCGGCGGCACGGATGGGGTGGAGCCTTGCTGATTGCGATACGCTCACAATTCATGGCCGGGCGGACAGCCAGATTTTGCCGCATCTCGCGCCGAATATGCGCCTGCTGGTGCTAACGCAAAACAGCGAAAGCCCCGGCGCTGTGGCAATGCTGCTGACCGAGCGGGGGTTTGGCCGAAGCAAAATGACCGTCCTCGCCGCGCTCGGTGGGGAGCGGGAGGACCGCTTCGATGGGTTGGCCGAAGACTGGGCGCATGACGTGCCGGATTTTCACACGCTGGCAGTGGAGTGTGTCGCGGAGGTCAACGCCCGCTGGTATCCGCGCACGGGCGGTCTGCCGGACGATGCTTTTGTCTCTGACGGGCAGATGACAAAGCAGGACGTGCGTGCGGTGACGCTGGCAAAACTCGCGCCTTATCCAGATGCGGTGCTTTGGGATGTGGGTGCCGGTTGCGGATCGGTGTCCGTTGAGTGGATGCGGGCCGCCCGTGGGGCGCTGGCGGTTGCGGTTGAACACAAGCCCAAGCGGCTGGAGATGATCGGTGAGAATTGCAGCCTGCTCGGTGCTGAAAAAATGCGGATTGTCGACGGCAAGGCTCCTGCGGCTCTCAAGGGCCTGCCGCAGCCGGATGCTGTCTTTATCGGTGGCGGGCTGACGGAAGAGGGGGTGTTTGAGACCTGCTGGCAGGCTTTGCGCGAAGGCGGGCGACTGGTGGCCAACACGGTCACGCTTGAGAGCGAGGCGCGGCTGATTGCGCTTCACGAACAACACGGCGGCGAACTGGTTCGTCTCGCGGTTCAAAAGGCGGAGCGCGTCGGCCCCTATCGCGGGTGGCGTGCGGCCATGCCTGTGACGCAGTGGCTGGTGGTGAAAGAAGGCGGGAAATGAAGGGCACGCTTTACGGCATAGGCGTCGGGCCGGGTGATCCCGAATTGCTGACGATGAAGGCACACCGCATTTTGACGGGAGCGAAGGTCGTGGCTTATCCCGCGCCCGACAGCGGCGAGAGCTTTGCCCACTCCATCGTGGCGCAGTTTCTCAACGCCGATCAGATCGAAATCCCTATCATCGTTCCCATGCGGGTCGAACGGTTCCCGGCAAAAAGCGTTTACGATCAAGCCGCTTCGGAGATCGCTTCGCATCTGGATTCGGGCGCGGATGTGGTTGTGTTGTGCGAGGGCGATCCGTTCTTTTACGGCTCTTTCATGTATCTGTTCGAACGGCTGGCGGGTGATTATCCGTGTGAGGTCGTGCCGGGCATTTCCTCGCTGATGGCGTCCAGCGCCGTGCTGGGCCGACCGCTGGCTGCACGCAACGATGTGCTGACCATCGTGCCTGCGCCCAGCGACGACGAGACGATTGAAACCGCGCTTACGCAGGCGGATGCCTTGGCTTTCATCAAGGTCGGGCGGCATTTAGAGCGTGTGGCGGGCCTCATCAACCGCGCCGGATTGACGGGGCAGGCAGCCTATCTGGAGCGGGTGACGCTGGACAATCAAAAGATCATGCCGCTTTCCGCCGTTGACGAGGGTGCTGCTCCTTATTTCTCGATCATTCTGGTCTACAAAGGCGCGGAAGACTGGATTGCGGCTCTGCCGATTGACGGGTTAGCGCAGTGAGCGGGCCAGCGATCATCATCCTGACGGCGGGCGCGGAGAAGACCGCTGCAGCGCTTAAACAGGCAAGTGGTGGCACTGTGCATGCGCTTTCCTCACGGGCTTCCGGCGATATTGAGTTCACGGAAACTGCTGTGCATATGCGCAGTCTTTTTCACGCTGGCGAAACAATTATTGCGGTGATGGCAGCTGGGGCAGTTATTCGCATTCTTGCGCCCGTGCTGAAATCGAAGCACGAAGATCCGGTCGTGGTCTGTGTTTCCGAAGATGGGGGCAGCGTTGTGCCTCTGCTTGGTGGGCATCATGGAGCGAACCAGATTGCACGGCATTTGGCCGAACAGCTGGGTGGCCACGCCGCCATTACCACCGCTGGCGATATCCGTTTCGGCATCGCGCTGGATGAGCCGCCGCCAGGCTGGCGCGTCGGCAATTTGTCGCTCGCAAAGGAAATGATGGCAGCGGCGTTGTCTGGCGAGGCGATTTCGCTCGATGAGGTGGATGGGCGGCTCTATTGGCTGCGAGAAAGCGATCTTCCTGTTGGTGCGAACGCGAAACGGGTTGTGCGCTCGACCGTGCGCCGGGGCGATGGCGCGCTGCTCATGCATCCCCGTTTGCTGGTTCTCGGCATCGGGTGCGAGCGTGGTGCGGCGGAAGACCATGTGATCGAATTGGCCGAGCGGGCCTTGGCGAGCGAAAACCTTGCCCCTCAATCGTTGGCCGCCGTGGTGTCACTGGACTTAAAGGCCGACGAGGCTGCAGTTCACGCAGTGGCGAGGCATTTTGGTTTGCCTGCGCTGTTTTTCACCGCCGAAAGGCTGGAGCGGGAGACGCCGCGTCTTGCCAATCCGTCGAAGATCGTATTTGCCGAGGTCGGGTGTCACGGGGTTGCCGAAGCGGCGGCTCTGGCACTTGCCGGCGACAAGGGAGTGTTGATCGTGGAAAAGATGAAAACGGACAAGGCGACTGCCGCCGTGGCGCAAGCACCGGAACCTATTTTGGAAAATGGCGAGGCGCGGGTGCGGGGGCATTTATCCGTCGTTGGCATCGGCCCCGGCGGCGACGAATGGCGCTCGCCGGAGGTGACGCGGCTTGTTTTGGCGGCGTCCGATCTGGTGGGCTATTCGCTCTATCTCGATCTGCTGGGTCCGCTCTGCGAAGGGCGCGAACGGCATGACTTCGATCTGGGCCGCGAGGAAGACCGCGTGCGCCATGCGATGGAACTGGCCGGGCAGGGCAAGGATGTGGCGCTTGTATGCTCTGGCGATGCGGGCATCTATGCGATGGCAACGCTGGTTTTTGAACTGCTTAACGGTGGCGGCTTGAGCGATGCGGCGAGCCGTATTTCGATTTATGTCTCGCCCGGAATTTCCGCCCTGCAAGGGGCGGCCGCCCGCGCCGGTGCGCCTCTCGGCCACGACTTTTGCACGATCTCGCTGTCGGATCTGCTGACCCCTTGGGAGGCGATCCAGATGCGGGTGAAGGCGGCAGCCGAAGGTGATTTCGTAATCGCGTTCTACAATCCGGTGTCCAAACGCCGCCGCACCCAATTGGCCTATGCCCGCGATGTTTTGCTCAAGCATCGGCCCGCCGATACGCCCGTTATTCTGGCGACCAATCTTGGGCGTGACGGCGAAGCGGTGCGGGTTGTGCCGCTGGCCGAATTGCAGGTGGATGATGTGGATATGTTGACGGTGGTGATCGTTGGCTCGTCCGAAACGCGCACAGTGAAAACTGGCGACGGACGCGAATGGGTTTACACGCCGCGCGGCTATTCCGCCAAAGATGGCACACAATTGGGGAGCACGGCATGACCGTCTATTTCATCGGAGCGGGGCCGGGTGCGCCCGATCTCATCACGGTTCGTGGCCTGAAATTGATCGAGGCTTGCCCCGTATGTCTTTATGCCGGTTCGCTCGTGCCGGAGGAAATCGTGCAGGCTGCGCCCGACGATGCGTTGGTGATGGACACTGCGCCGATGGATCTGGACGCCATAATCGCGGAAATCGAGAAAGCGCACGGGGATGGCAAGGACGTGGCTCGGGTCCATTCCGGTGATCCGTCGATCTATGGTGCGACGGCGGAGCAGATGCGGCGGCTCGATGCGCGGGGCATCGACTATGAAATCGTGCCCGGCGTTCCCGCTTTTGCAGCGGCTGCGGCGAAGCTGAAAACCGAACTAACCTTGCCGGAAATCGCGCAGACGGTGATCGTCACACGCACGGGCATGAAGGCCTCTTCAATGCCAAAAGGTGAGGAATTGGAGACGCTTGGCAAGTCCGGCGCGACCTTGGCGATTCACCTTAGCATTCGAAACCTTGTTTACATTCGCGCTGCCTTGGCCCCTTACTACGGTGACGATTGTCCTGTTGTGATTGCTTATCGTGCGACTTGGCCTGATGAGCTGTACATACGGACAACGCTGGCCGAAATGAAGGACGCTGTGCGCGAAGCGAAAATCACGCGCACTGCGCTTGTTTTGGTTGGGCCGGTATTTGGTGATGTGGAGTTTCGCGACAGCGACCTCTACAATCCCGAATACAGCCACGTGCTGCGCAACCGCGGCAAAAAGAAAGTAACGGCGTAACGAGTTTCGGGGGCGAAGCGGGACATGAAAAAAGTACTTATCACAGGCGCATCGGGCGGCATTGGCGAAGCCATGTGCCGCTATTTCGAACAACGCGGCTATTCGATCATTGCGCACGCTCGCGACGAAGCAAAGGCGCGTGCCGTGACCAACGGCACGGAACGCGTTGCCGTTTGGGGCGATTTGACGAAGGCTGAAGAAGTTGATGCGCTGGCAGGGCAAGTGGGCAAGGCTGGCCCCGTCGATTTGCTGGTCCATAACGCGGGTATTCTGTCGACAGACAAGACGCTGGGTGCAAATGGTCTTGGCATACAAGCAGAGGTCAACGTCGTTGCGCCTGCACGTCTAACAAAGGCGCTTGCCGGACATATGAGTTCAGATGATCCAACTGTGGTGATTGTTTCGTCAACGGCTGCGAATTTCGCGCGATCGAACGATTATACCAAGATTATCGAACCGAACGGCTCCTCGCTCTTTGGGGACTATGCGTTATCAAAAGCGGCGGCCAACGCGCTGACGATTGAGTTGGCGCGGGTTTTTGAGGGAATGCGGATATTGTCCACTGAGCCCGGTTTTGTGAAAACGAAAATGACCCACACAAATTCGCACATGCCAGCGCCTTTGAGGTTCTTGGCGAAATTCGCGTCTTCAACGCCGGACAAAGCGGCCCACCGTTGCTTCGATCATATTCTTGCAACAACACCGGACAGCGGAATCGTGGTGCAGGCGGGAAAAAACATCGATTCCGCTAAACGGTCTTGGGGAAAGGAAGAGGCTTTTGATAGCCTGCGCAAGCTGCTGGCGAAGGCTGGAGTGACGCTTTAGTGTGTCGAAACTTCCACCTTTAATGGGCCTCTGAAGGCCCATCCGCCGAATGTGACGTCTGCCTTTAAGCGCATGTTTGGGAAGGCTTCGAACAGCATGGGCAGCGCCACTTCTGCGATAAGTGTGCGCGAAGCGGCGGCTCAGGCGCAGAAATGCGGACCCGCGCCGAATGAGATCGCTTTTGATGTGTCGCGGTTGACTCGAAACGCATCGGGTTCGTCGAAGTGATCTTCGTCGCGGTTGGCAGATGAGAACATCAGGAATGCGCGCGTGCCTTTGACCAGCGTAACGCCGCCCCATTCAAAGTCCTGTTTGATTTCGCGCGGCGACATTCCAATGGGGGAAATCCAGCGGGCATATTCCTCGAAAACCTGAAGCCATGTTGCTTCGTCTTTCGCTACTTTGGCGCGTTCCTCCGGGTGGGTAAGCAGCGCCCAAGCGGCTCCGGCAATCGCGTCACGCGGTTCGTTTTGACCGCCACTGATTGCGAGCTTCACGTTGGCGCGGATGCTTTCGATCGGTTGGCCCGCCCGGTGGAGTACCGCGACGATGCTCGTATCATCGTCTGGCGCGTTTGCAGCGATGCGGGCGTCAATTGCCGCGTCTAACTTGGCAGTAGCAGCGTGGCAGGCTGCTTCTAGCGCGGGGTCGCCACCGTAATTACCGACGCCGTCAATCATGGCCTGAGAGGTCTGGTCTATTTCATCGGGCCGCAGTTGCGTTAGTCCTGTAATGTGTCGAAGTGCATGGCCGGAGACTGGCATGGCAAAATCCCGCACTATGTCGAAGCCGCTGCGGTCTTTCAGACCGTCGATGACGGTGCGTGTTTCGCGCTCGAAATGCGTCCGCCATGTGTTTTTCACAGTCTTGGGCGAGATGGCTGGAAAAATCTCGCGCCGCTCTTTCATATGCGCGTCGCCGTCCTTGCGCATCATGTTTTCGCCCATCAACACGGTCATCAGTCCGCCCGCCTGCTGGGATGAGAATACGGCAACATTCTTTTCACATGTGAAGATGTCATCGCGCTTATTCAGTAGGATTGCATTGAGTTGGGGAACAAAACATATGGGCGCGTCGCGGCGCATGGCAGCGAGTGTGGGGTAGGGATCGTCCCAAAAAGCCTGCGGAATTATACCGAATTCTGGCGGTGCCTTCATGGGGTGGGCCTTTCGATCATGATCACGGGCAAGCCAAGGGTGCGTGCGGCAACAATTTTGCCGTATGCGCCTGGCCCGCCAGAGTTTCGGCAGACTATATGAGTGACCCCGTAAGCCTTGAGTAATGAGGCTTCTTTGTCTGGTTCACTGGATGGTTTGCCCAAGACGATTGTATGCTTTGCAAAAGGCAGTGGCGCTTGGGGGCGGTCGATCATGCGGATGATAAAATGAACGTCTTTTCGCCGGGCGAACGGAGCAATGTGTTGGCTGCCGAGTGCGAGAAGCACAGTCGCGCCTGGCGGAGGTGAATCAACGGCGGCTTCGGGAGAAGGCAATATGTGCCAATTGTCGCCCGTCTCGCGCTGCCACGGAGCGCGGGTCAAGACGGTGAGCGTTACGCCCGTGCGCTCTGCGGCAGCTTTTGCGTTGGCGCTGATTTGGATTGCAAAAGGGTGGGTGGCGTCAATCAATTCGTTGATGGCGTTTTGCAACAGATAATCGGCCAGACCTTCCACACCGCCAAAGCCGCCTACACGCACTTTGCCTGCAACAGGCTCCGGCTCGCGCGTGCGGCCTGCCAAGGATGTGGTGACGTCGGCACCTTGCGCGACGAGCTCCGCTGCGCGCTCAGCGGCTTCTTTGGTGCCGCCGAGCAGCAGGATTTTGCGCGGTTTATTCGGCATGGGCGATGATTTCCCCCGCTCGGTCGACGATGATCACCTCCGATTCAATCGGCGCATCGCGCAGCGTCTTACGCACCGTATGCAGCGCCATCCGCGCGATCAGGGCTGGCATGTCGATGCCGTTTTCGCGAGTCAGGCCAAGCACTTCGGCTGCGGTGTTCGCGCCGGTTATCATCTTCTTCAGATCTTGATTCAAGGCGGGCTCAAGTTCTTGCGCACGCTCTGCCAACCAATCAAAATCCACCTGTGAACGACCCGAATGAAGATCAAGTGCTCCTTGAGCAAGTTTGACCATCTTGGCGAAACCGCCTGCGATTGTGACATTGGGAACCGGGTTGTTGCGCAGATATTTAAGCATTCCTCCAGCAAAATCGCCCATATCGAGCAATGCGGTTTCGGGCAAACCGTAGAGTGCCTGCACCGCTGTCTCGGACGTTGAGCCAGTCGCGCCCAATACGCGCTCGTGTCCTGCTGCACGTGATACGTCGATGCCGCGGTGGATGGAGTGAATCCAGGCCGAGCATGAAAAGGGATGCACCACGCCCGTTGTGCCGAGGATGGAAATCCCGCCGACGATGCCAAGGCGTGGATTCCATGTTTGCTTGGCCAGTTCCGCGCCGCCGGGCACTGAAATCGTGATTTGCAGATCGGCGGGCAGGTCGTGTGCCGTGCACAGTTCTTCCACCACACCGCGCATCAAATCGCGGGGGACAGGGTTGATGGCGGGCTCGCCCGGCGGGATGGGCAGGCCTGCTTTGGTGACTATTCCGACACCATCGCCGGCCTGAAAGACAATTCCACTGCCGGGGGGGAGTGGTACAACGTGGGAGATGATCGTTGCGCCGTGGGTGACATCCGGGTCGTCGCCAGCGTCCTTGACTATGCCAGCAAGTGCACCTGTGTCGTTTAGCGCTTCATAGCAAAGGGGAAAATGCGGGGCGTCGCCCTTGGGCAACAATATGGCGACGGGGTCTGGAAATTCGCCTGTAATAAGCGCTGTCAAAGCCGCTTTTGTGGCCGCCGCAGCGCAAGCGCCAGTGGTCCAGCCACGGCGCAATTCGCCTGCTGGTTTGCGCTCTGGCTCGTTATCGTTTTCAGGCGTCATGAATGGCTTATAGGCGACATAAGTTAGACGTAAAAGCTATGGTTTTTGCCGCTTTCTTGCGCAATAGTCGGAGCATGAAACTACCGTTCGACAATATGCCGACATTCGATGCTGGATGGGTATGGCTCGTAGGCGCCGGACCGGGCGATCCGGGACTGTTGACCATGCACGCCGTGAACGCTCTGCAGCAGGCTGATGTGGTGGTTTATGATGCTTTGGTGAACGAAGCGATCCTTGCGCTCGCACCCGAGACGGCGCAGATGGAATATGCGGGAAAGCGCGGCGGGAAGCCTTCGCCGAAGCAGCGTGACATATCCTTGCGGCTGGTTGATCTGGCTCGTGAAGGCAAACGTGTTTGCCGTTTGAAAGGTGGTGATCCGTTCGTGTTTGGGCGCGGCGGTGAAGAAGCGCTGACATTGGTTGAGAATTCTGTGCCGTTTAGAATCGTTCCGGGCATTTCTGCCGGCATCGGTGGTTTGGCTTATGCAGGTATTCCGGTGACGCATCGTGATACTAACCACAACGTAACTTTCCTGACTGGCCATGACGCAGGCGGCGTTGTGCCGGATGCTATCGACTGGGAAGGTGTCGCTAAGGGGTCGCCTGTGATCGTGATGTATATGGCGATGAAACACGCCCATGCAATTGCTGAAAAACTCTTGGCTGCCGGACGCAAGCCGGATGAGCCGATTGCCTTCGTCTGCAGCGCGACGACCGAGCATCAGCGGGTTCATGAGACCACGCTGGGTAATCTGGGTGATCTGGAAAGCCTTGGCTTGAAGCCCCCCGCGATTGTTGTGCTGGGCGAAGTGGTGCGTTTGCGCAAGGCGCTTGATTGGCTGGGCGCGATTGACGGACGTGTGCTTGAGACTGATCCGCTTGGCCTGCGCGCCGTTTCGCAAAGCGCCTGAGGCAGGCCTTGGCTTCTCCTAAAGGGTTCATGATCGCCGCGCCCCATTCCGGCAGCGGCAAGACGACATTGACGCTCGGTCTGTTGCGGGCGCTGGAAAAGCGGGGCGCTGCTGTTGCTCCCGCAAAAGCCGGACCGGATTTCATTGATCCCGCATTTCATACATTCGCAGCTGGAACCGACTGCATCAATCTCGATCCTTGGGCCATGCGTCCCGAATTGATCTCGGCGCTGGTTGCACACCATGCGCAAAAGCGCGTGTTGGTGGTCGAGGCCATGATGGGCCTGTTCGATGGCGCTGCCGACGGGAGCGGATCGGCGGCTGAACTTGCCGTTATGTTGGGTTTGCCCGTCGTATTGGTTGTGGATGCTGCCAAGCAATCCCATTCCATCGCGGCGTTGGTTCGCGGGTTTCGAGATCACCGCGATGATGTGGACTTGGCAGCCGTGATATTGAACAAGGTCGGTTCGCCACGGCACTTGAAGATGCTGAAGTCGGCGCTGGAAGCCATCAACGTGCCGATGTTCGGTGCCATTATGCGTGATGCTGAACTTGTCTTGCCGGAACGGCATCTGGGGCTGGTGCAGGCGGGCGAGCATGGTGATCTGGGAGCGTTTGTCGACCATGCGGCGCGGGCCGTTGCAGCTGCTGTCGACATTGATTCGCTGCTGAATTTGACCCGTGACGATGGGCAAGGGAGCGCTCGCGGCTCCATCCCGCCCCTTGGCCAGCGTATTGCGGTGGCGCGCGATGAAGCCTTCGCCTTCTGCTATCCGCACCAGTTGATCGGCTGGCAAGAGGCGGGCGCGGAAATCCTGCCATTTTCACCCTTGGGCGACGAAGGACCCGATGAAAGCGTCGATTGCGTCTTCCTGCCCGGCGGCTATCCTGAGCTTCACGCAGGCAGGCTGGCAGGAAACTCCCAATTTCTCACTGGCTTGAGGCAAGTGGCGGCTCGGGGTGCGTTCATTTACGGCGAGTGCGGTGGCTATATGGTGCTGGGCGACGGGCTGACCGACAAGGATGGGATGCTCCACGCCATGGCGGGGCTCTTGCCGCTGACCACCAGTTTTGCCAGCAGAAAGCTGCATCTTGGATATCGCATCGCGTCTGCTCTTGACGACTTGCCGTTTGGGCAAAAAGGAGGCCTTTTTTCCGCCCATGAGTTTCATTACTCGACAATCGAAGACGAAGGTGCGGCTGATCGCTTGTTTTCAGTTGAGGACGCGCTTGGAGATTATTTAGGCCCGTGCGGCCTGCGCCGGGACCGTGTTATGGGTTCCTACATGCATTTGATCGACCGCAGGGGTTAAATTGATGAGCCGTATTGTTCATGGGGGCCGTATCGATGCGGCAATTGCCAAACATGGTGGAACCCGCGCCAAGTGGCTCGATCTTTCCACTGGCATCAATGCCAAAGGTTGGCCAGTTCCTGAACTTGAAGCCAGCATTTGGCGAGAACTGCCGGACGAGGGGCTGGCCGATACCTGCCGTGCAGCGGCCCGGAAAGCTTATGGTGTTCACGAGGTCGCGCATGTTTCGCTGGCACCAGGAAGCCAGATGCACATTCAGGTTCTGCCTCGCCTGTTCAAACCGCAGCCTGTGGCTGTGGTTGGCTTCACCTATCAGGAGCACGGTGTCTGCTGGCAACAAGCCGGTCACGAAGTCTACGTAACGGACGGTTTGGAGAGTGCAGAGGCGACCGCCCGTATTGTGATTGTGGTCAATCCAAACAATCCCGATGGGCGCATCATTGGCCGTTCTGGCCTCGTCGCTCTTGCCAGAAGACTGGGCGCAAAAGGTGGTTTGTTGGTCGTTGATGAAGCATTTGGCGATGTAACGCCAAACGCATCGGTTGTGCCGGAGGCGGGTCGTGATGGCATGGTTGTGATGCGTTCGCTCGGCAAGTTTTATGGCCTGGCAGGAGCGAGGCTCGGAATGGCGTTTTGTGCGCCCATGTTGGGTGAAAGACTTGATAGCGCTCTGGGACCGTGGGCGGTTTCCGGGCCGGCTTTGGAAATCGGTACCAAAGCGCTTCTTGATGAAAAATGGCGCGCCCGCACCCGCAAAGCGTTAAGTGCGGGTCGGGAGGCTTTGGAAGAAGTTCTGCTGAATGCGAAACTGGAGGTTGTGGGTGGCACCGATCTTTTCGTTTTAGCGCGGCATGAAAAGGCCGACGCTGTTGCTGAGGCTTTGGCGGCCAAGCACATTGCTGTTCGCACCTTTCCGCGCAAGCCTGAGTGGATCAGGTTTGGTATTCCAGCCCGCAAAAGCGACCTCAACCGCCTAACCAAAGCGCTAACAGCTTTTAATGCTCTTTAGTCTGGCTTGCACATAATGTTGCTGCTCACGATTGCCCTTGCGCTCGACTGGTTCATCGGCGAACCCGATGTGTTGTGGCGGCGTGTGCCGCATCCAGTTGTGCTTTTTGGTAAGGTAATTGATTGGTTTGATGAGAAGCGTGATGATCAGACTTTGGCTGATCGTTTCCGGCTATCGCCTGATCGCCTTGCGTTCTGGATGGGCATCGTGCTGTTGGCGGCACTGCTCACTATCAGCATTCTGATTTCATCGTTTGTACAATTTCTATATTGGCCATTTGGCTGGTTACTGGAGCTTGCCATCGTGACCATTCTGGTTGCTCAAAAGAGCCTGAAAGATCATGTGCAAGATGTGGCCGATGCGCTGAAAAGAGATGGTGTCGAGGGCGGAAGAAAAGCGGTTTCCATGATCGTGGGGCGCGACGTTTCGCAATTGGACGAAAGCGGTGTGTCAAAAGCGGCGGTGGAGAGTCTCGCTGAGAATGCATCGGACGGTGTGGTTGCGCCAGTTCTCTGGTATGCGCTGGCGGGCCTGCCGGGGATTATTTTTTACAAAGCGGTGAACACGGCTGATTCAATGATCGGACATCGCAACGAGCGCTATGAGTATTTCGGCAAGGCCGCTGCGCGTTTGGATGATGTTATGAATTGGCCTGCCGCACGCCTGACTGCGCTGCTGGTGGCGGGGGTGGTGGCGGTGCGTGATGGGATTGCGAGCGCGGGGCGGTTGTTGTCGATTACTGCGCGGGATGCCCCTTCGCACCGATCGCCCAATGCAGGCTGGCCGGAGACAGCTTTTGCCGTTGCGCTGGGCTTGGCTTTGGGCGGACCGCGTCGCTATGGCGATGATTTTGTCTCTGCACCGCAATTGAACGTGGAAGGCCGCGGATTGCTCAGTGTTGTTGATGTTTCAGCCGCCCTTGGTCTTTTCAGCCGCCTTTGTTTTGCTCTCATCGGTCTTTGCGGTCTTCTTGCCCTTGTTGGTTGAAGCCGTTGACGCTTTGGTCTTGGCAGGAGTCTTAGGCTTTGTGGCGGCTGTCTTGCGCGGTTTTGTTTTTGAGGTTTCCGCTTTTTTCTCAGGTGCTTTCGGCTTTTTGGGTTTTGTCTTTTTTGGATCAAGTTCGATTTCAATCGCGGGCGCTGCAACCAGTTCCACGATTTTTTCCACCATCGCGCTGTTTCCACGGGTTAGCGGATCGACAACGGTGAAGTGGTTTTTGCCTTCGACGCTGACATAGTTTGTAGGAGTGCCCAGCATGGTCCAGCGTTCGGCCAGTTCTCTTGATTGGCGATGGAATTCGCTCGATTCCTCTTCACCTGCCCAAGCCTCGAATTTGTGCAGCCCCTCCGGCACCCAATAATGCGGACTGGCTGCATGGGCCGATTGTTCGTCTAGTTTCAATGCACCGTTGATCGGTGTTTGCAGTATGGGTGCCAGATCGTATAGGCCCGAAATACCCATGCCTGCGGTGACCAGATCGTCCGGCAAATCAGGATGAATTGCTGCCCAATCGGTTGCCATCATACATGCGGAAAGGTGACCGCCTGCGGAATGGCCGATGGTGACAATTTCTCGACCATAAGACTGATGCAATAAAATGCAGGCACGGCGCATTTCGTTGATGATGCCCATAACGGAGATTTGCGGACATAAAGTGTAAGAAGGTATGGCAACCGCAATGCCGTGATCGTTTAAGCCGCTTGCCATGTGGCTAAAGCTCTTGCGGTCGAGTCTCTGCCAATAGCCGCCGTGAATGAACATGACCAAGGGAACGTCTTTTCCTTCGTCGGGCCAAAAAACATCCAGTCTGTTGCGTTCGCCTTGGCCATAGCGTTTGTCCAGGTCGCAGTGCTCGGCGCGTTGCTCGCGGTAGAACGAAGCATCCATTTGGTAGAGTTCGATAAGTTCGTCTGCGTTGGGAACGCGGCCGGAATTATCGTATTCCTTGGCGTAGTCGATTGCGTCACTCATAGCTTTGGTTTTCCGATTCAGCGCTTAGTCATCATGGCGGTTGGCGATAGCGCGCTCAAGGTTTGGGGTGGCTTCCACCAAACGTTTTGCAGCAGGGGCTTGCGGGTTGTCGAAGATTTCTGCACTCGGCCCACGCTCCACGATGCGTCCATGCTCCATCACCATCACCTCATCGCAGATGGCGCGGACCACACTCAGGTCATGGCTGATGAACAGATATGTGAGGTCAAGCCGTTCGCGCAGTTCAGCGAACAGGTCCAGCACTTGCGCGCGGATGGAAACATCCAATGCTGAGACGGGCTCGTCAGCCACGATGAGCTTGGGGCGCGTGATGAGGGCGCGGGCGATTGCCAAACGCTGGCGCTGGCCGCCGGAAAATTCGTGCGGATATTTGTCGAGTGCATCCGCGCCGATTCGCACCTCATCCAGCGCAGCGAGAACGCGGTCGCGCCTTTGGACGGGGCTAAGCTCCGGCTCAAGATAGAGCGGTTCGGCAACGAGCCTTTCGACCTTGTGACGCGGGTTGAACGAGGCGAATGGGTCTTGAAAGACGACCTGCATGTGACGGCGGGTGGTTTTCAATTCATCGTCGTCGAGGTGGGTGAGGTCTTTGCCTTCAAAAAGCAGCTCGCCCTGCGTGGGTTTATCGAGTGCCAGAACCATGCGCGCCAACGTGGATTTCCCGCAGCCGCTTTCACCGACAAGCCCGATGCTTTGGCCGGGATAAAGCGTAAGGTCGACGCGGTCGACTGCGCGGAAGGGGCGCCCGGCTTTGAAAAGGCTGCGGCGGGGCGTGGGATAGTCGCGCACTAGGCCACGGGTTTCCACCAGCGGATTGAGGCTGGCCGCACGGCAATCGTCTGTGAGCACGGGCGGGCGCGTGCGGGTGGGAATATGGGTTGAGGCTTTGGCCAGTTGCGCCGTGTAGGGGTGGGCAAGCTTGCGCAGTATCGAGCCGGTGGGGCCAGCGTCCATAACTTCGCCGTTGCGCATCACCACGATGTCGTCCGTCATTTCGGCCACCACCGCCAGGTCATGGCTGATGAGCATCAGGCCCATGCCGTCCTCTTCTACAAGATCGCGCAGCAGGTTCAGAATTTGAGCTTGCAGTGTGACGTCGAGCGCAGTGGTTGGCTCATCCGCGATCAGCAGCGACGGCTTTTGCGCGCAAGCCATAGCGATCATGACGCGCTGGCGCTGGCCGCCGGAAAGTTCATGGGGGTAGCGAGCCAGCGGATAGGTTTTGGGCGGCAGGCCGACGCGGCCCATGAGCTTTGCTGCACGGTCGAGCGCTTCCGCGCGGGAGACCTTGGCGTGAAGCGCTATGCCTTCGGCGATTTGGTCGCCGATTGTGTGGACAGGATTGAGAGCGGTCATCGGCTCTTGAAAGATCATCGAAATATCATCGCCGCGCAGGTCTTGCATCAGCACGTCTTCCGCGCCCAACAATTCTTGGTCTTTGAAACGCACGGAGCCGGATGTTTGCGATGCCCGGGGCAGCAATTGCATGATCGACAGCGCCGTGAGCGATTTGCCGGAGCCGCTTTCGCCCACCACACCGAGAATTCGCCCCGGTTGCAGCGAGAGCGATATATCCTTCAGGATCGGCTTGTCGCCAATGGAGAGGTTGAGCCGGTCGATTTCCAGCATGTCAGCGCTCCCGCGCCAGACGCGGATCAAGCAGGTCGCGCAGGCCGTCGCCTAGCAGATTGAGACCCAAAACAGTGATCACGATGGCCAGCCCCGGCACAATGGCCATGTGGGGCGCGATGCTCATCATTGTCTGCGCCTCGTTCAACATCTTGCCCCAGCTTGGCATGGGCGGCTGGGTGCCGAGGCCGACATAAGCGAGACCTGCTTCTTGGATTATGCCCAGTGCAAAGGCGATCGTGCCTTGGACGATCAGCAGGTTCGCCATGTTCGGCACGATGTGTTCAGCGGTGATGCGGGCAGCGCCTTTGCCGGAGGCGCGTGCCGCCATGATGAAATCACGCAGCCAAAGTGCCAGCGCGGCACCACGGGCAAGACGGGCGAAGACGGGAATGTTGAAGATACCTATGGCGATGATGGCATTGATCGCGCCGGGGCCGAAAATGGCCGTGATGATGACGGCAGAAACCAGCGCGGGGAAGGCGAAGATGACGTCGTTGCCGCGCATCAAGGCCTCATCAAGAAAGCCGCGCTTGGCCGCAGCCCAGCAGCCCAGTGGTACGCCGATGCCGAGGCCAATCACCACGGCGACGAGGGCTACCGCGATTGAGTTTCGCGCACCCACCATGACCATCGAAAAGATATCGCGGCCAAAATGGTCTGTGCCGAACCAATAGGCTGCCGATGGTGCTTTCAGGCGCTCGGTTATGACCAGTTTGGTGACGTCATAGGGCGTCCAGACAAACGAGATCGCGGCCATAACGATAACAAGCGCGGAAATCGCAAAGCCGATCACGAAATTGCGGTTTCGAAAGGCCCGCGACCAAAAGCCTTGAACGGGGGGGCTGAGAATATCGTCCATCAGGCCGTCCGTCGGCGCAGACGCGGATCGACCCACGCATAGGCGAGGTCAACTGCGAGATTGATGACGATAACGGTAAAGACCAGCATCATGACGGTGGATTCCACCACGATCAGATCGCGCAGGCTTATGGCCTGGAACACGAGGCGGCCAAGGCCAGGCAGGTAGAAGACGTTTTCGATGATGATCGTGCCCGCCAGCAGATAGGCGAATTGTAGGCCGAGGATGGTGAGAACTGGAATCATCGCGTTGCGCATGGCGTGGTTCCACAGCACGGCATTGCGTGACAGTCCCTTGGCGCGGGCGGTGCGAATATAGTCTTCGCCAAGCGTATCGAGCAGAGCTGAGCGGGTAACGCGGGAGAGAATGGCAGCTTGGGGCAGGGCCAGCGCGATTGCCGGCAGAAACAACGCTTTGAGCGCTGTCCAAACGCCAGCTTCCCAGCCGGGAAAGCCACCGGCGGGCACCAATTGCAGCCAGATTGCGAGCACGTAAACCAACAGCAGCGCGAACCAGAAATTCGGGATTGCGATGCCGAACTGGGTCAGTCCCATGATGATCGTATCGACCAGGCTGCCGCGCTTGGAGGCGGCATAGACGCCGACAGGAATTGCGATAGCGGTTGAAAGTGCCAAGGCAAGCAGCGCCAGCGGCAGGCTGACAACGGCGCGTTCGGCCACCAGTTCGGAGACGGGGACGGCGAATGTATAACTCTTGCCGAAATCGCCCATGAGCATGCCGCTGACCCATTCGAGATAGCGTTGCAGGGGCGGGCGGTCGATGCCCAGTTCGGTGCGCAATGCGGCCACCGCCTCGTCGGTTGCATTTATGCCCAGCATGACCTGTGCGGGGTCGCCCGGCACGATTTCCAAGGCACAAAAAATAGCAATTGACGCAACGATGAGCGTGGCGAAAGCCCACGTGAGTTTGCGCAACAGATAAACGGTCATCGGGCGGACCTATGACGAGGCTGGCGCGGCTTAGTCGCTCCAGCTAACGCCGGTCAGATCGTTGGCTTGAACGGGAGAGTTTTCCCACAAGCCGTTGATTTTGGCGTTCCACACACCCGCTTTGGCAAGCTGGAAAAGGAAGCCGTTGACGGCGTCTTGTGACAACTGCTTCTGGCCTTCCATCATCAACGCATAGCGTTTCTCTGGATTCACCTCAGCGTTTAGGTTGGCCATTGTGGCGTTGAAGGCCTCGGACTTGTAATTGAAGTAATAGTCATCGCGGGCATAAATGCCGATATCCATCGGCTCTGTGTGGGAGACGATTGTGAGATCGTAGTCTTTGCCTTTGAAGACTTCCGGCACCCACACGCCCCATTCGACGGGGATGATTTCAAGGTCAATGCCCACTTCTCGCAGCTGTGAGGCGATGATTTCGCCGCCACGGCGGGCATAGGATGGCGGTGGCAGTTTCAGCGTTGCCTTGATGCCGTCGCCATGGCCCGCTTCCGCCAGCAGGGCTTTGGCTTTGGCCGGATCGTAGGGATAGGCGTTGACCAGATCGACATAGGCAGGATGGTGGGGCGCAAAGTGCGTGCCAATTGGCGTGCCAAGGCCGAACATGGCCCCATCGATTATAGCCTTGCGATCAATGGCGTGGGCGATAGCGCGGCGCACGCGGATATCGTCAAACGGTGGTTTGGCGTTGTTGGTCGAAAGGATCGTTTCGCCTTCGGTAGATCCGATCACTACTTTAAACCGCGGATCAGCCTCCAACTGCGGAATTGATTCCGGCGCGGGGAAGTTTGCAAACGCGTCTACGTCGCCTGCCAGCATTGCCGAGAGGGCTGCAGCGGGATCAGCGATGAAGCGGAAAGTGGCTTTCTCAAGCGCAACCTTGTCGCCCCAGTAATCTTCGTTGCGCACCAGATCGAGCGCGGAACCTTTGGCCCAGCGGGAGAATTTGAAAGGGCCGGTGCCAACGGGATTGGCTTTGTTTCCGTCTGCCGATTCCGGCGCAACGATGACCGCGTCGCCCCAACCCATGTTGAACAGGAAGCTGCCGGCGGGAGAAGACAACGTGACCTTGACTGTCGTGTCGTCCACCACATCGACGCTCTTGATGTCCGCAAACAGCGCTTTTTGCGCGTTGGTGGAGCCATCTGCGCGGGCGCGGTCGAGGGAGAATTTCACGTCTCCCGCGTCAAGCGCTGTTCCATCGTGGAATTTCGCCCCGCTGCGCAGCTTGAACGTGTATTCCAGACCGTCCTCAGAAATCGTCCAGCTTTCCGCCAGCGCGGGTTTTACCTCGCCTTTGTCGTTGATGCGGGTGAGACCTTCAAAGACGTTGGCGTAAACGATTTCGTCAATTGCTGCGGGCGCTCCAGCTGTCGGGTCCAGGTGAGGTGGTTCGAGAACCATGCCCATAATCAAGCTCGTCTTTGCTGCGAACGCTGAAGATAGCGTGACGGCAGGCGAAAGTGCTGTGGCCAAAGCGGCGGCGAGTGTGAGTTTGACTAGTTTCGACATGTTTCTCTCCCGAAGAAAGGCGACTTTATTAGAATATGCAGCTCCAAAAGTGGCCGCGCTGCGGCTATCTTGCTTTAAACAGTGCGCGTTGTAGGCGGGCATTCCGGCTCCACACGCGGCCATCGCGGCGGTCCAGACGACGATGCGCGCGGTCAGCCTGACGGACAATGCTATTGAATTTGCGCGAAACGCTACGGCCAAAGTCTGCGCAACCGCGCGAAATGCGACCGCTGGAGCGTTTCATAGCGCGTTCAAGCGAGCGGGCTTGATCCTTGGCGATCTGCCCGTGAATTTCTTCGTGCTGCACAACCTTTTTCATGAATCGTTTCCATGCCTTGCGCACAGCAGGCGAAGCGTTGCGTTCACCGCTCCAACGGGGATAGCGGTAGGTGATGTTGGCGATAACATCTACCGAACCAACGCGGCAGCGCGTGCTGGTGATCTTTGGTTTCAGATTGCGAAGTTTGATGCTGGATGTTGTCGTTGCGATAGCATGGCGGGCGTTTAGTTTAGGCCCGCGCTTGCTGATTGACGCGAACAGCGCTTTGCCGGTTTTGCCGGACACATTGTAGTAGGTCGTGCGCTCTTTGATGATAACGCGCGCTTGGGCGGTTGTCGCGAAGGCAAACATAAGCGCGGCCATCGCGGCAAATACGGTCGTTACAGTTTTCATAGACGGTCATTCCCCGTGTTGGATTGTTTTATTAGCTTCCGGCAGGGAAAGCCAATCGTCAAGCGTGGCTCATAAAGAAAGCGGGTGTAGAAGCGCGTGTGTGGCATGGGCCATGACCTTTGCGCTCTCTATCATGTCGTCGATGACGATGAATTCATCGGCCATGTGGGCAAGATCCAAGATGCCTGGCCCGTAGGCGATGCAGTCGTGCAGATGGCCGATGCGGGCAATGTGTTTTTGATCGTAAGTGCCGGGGGAAATGACGTAATCCGGTTCACGCTCCATGACGGAACGGATGCCATCGCTTACGGCTTGCACTACGGGCGCGTCGCGGTCGGTCATAGTGGGTAACACTTCCATTATGTCGCGAATGGCATAGCTGAAATTCTCGCGGTCCTTGCGCAACCCTTCCAGCAAATCGATTACCTCGCTTTTGACGGTGGCGATGTCTTCTTCGATCAAAAAACGACGATCAATGATCATTCTGCAAGAATCAGGAACGTTTGCGCTGGGCAGCCCGTCAAAGCCCTCGTTCTCGCCGCCGTGGACCGAGTTTATATTGAGCGTCGATTGTTTGGCACCTTCCGGCACGACTGGCATGTCCGTGCGTTTTGAGGCCAGCAAGGGATATAGGTCTTCTTCCATTTTGGTAACGACAGAACCCATATGGCGCACCGCGCAGTCGCCGAGAAACGGCATAGAGCCGTGGGCGTGCGTGCCGAATGTTTCGATTTCTGCCCACCATACACCGCGATGACCAAGGCAAACGCGGTCCTTGTTGAGTGGTTCGGGTATGATGACGTGGTCAACGCGGGGTTTTGAAAACAAACCTTTCGAGGCCAAATAGGCAACGCCGCCAAAGCCGCCGGATTCCTCATCCACCGTACCAGAAATTTCTATTGCGCCATCAAAGTTTGAATTTGCTTCGATATAGGCTTCCACGGCGATGATGGATGCGGCAAGCCCGCCCTTCATGTCGCATGTTCCACGGCCATAGATGCGGCCGTCGCGTATCTCTCCTCCAAACGGATCGAACGTCCATCCAGAGCCTGCTTCAACGACATCTATATGCGAATTGAAGTGGATGGTGGGGCCGGGGCGTTTGCCTTCAAGGCGGGCCACCACGTTGGTGCGCGGATAGCGGTCGCTGTCGCCGGGCGTTTCCTCTCCACGCATCAACTGCACATGGAAGCCACGGGCTTTCAATCGGCGCGCGATGTATTCCGCGCAGGGTGTGTAAGCATCACCAGGTGGATTGATGGTCGGGATGCGCACCAGATCAACGGTCAATGAGACCAGATCACTGCGTTTTGAATCAATGCGGCGATTGACGGCTTCCAGCATTTTTCCCCTGCCTGCGGTTGAGATTTGCCCTGTTTAAAAGCGTGTCATGGGCGGAAGAGTTTTTCCACGCTATTCTTTCTCACGGAAAAGTCATTGCGTCACTGTCCCAAAATGGGGCAGCATGAAGGCGGTCAAGTTGGCCTTGTGCCTCATAGGTGCAACTCGACTAAAGCGGTTGGTAGTGCGTCAGACGGTTTTGCGTCCGGTTTTGAGTGTGAATTTTCACACAGTAAGGCGGCCTTTGTTTAGGCTACGTTCACCACATCGAGGAATTGGCGGGGATCGTTCAGATGTCCTCAAGGAATGAAGCCTTTATTGGCTTCGTGAGCGCGACGGTTTGGGGACACTCCAGAAGTTGCATTTATTAACGGGGCAAGTTGCTTTTCCAACTGGAGGGAAAAATGAAAAAAATTGTCGTTCTCATGGCGTTTGTCATGAGCCTTTTCACCGTATCGGCCTTTGCTGATCAGGGTGCGAAACAAACGGTACCGAGTGTATCCAAAGGCTACGTCAAAAAAGATAAAGCCTACTGGACGCGCGTTTGGTACAAAAACAATGGTTACAAAAAGCGCAATGGCCGCTGGGTCAAAGCTGGCGTGAAGAGCCGCTCCAAACGGAGCACTCGCAAGCGTATTTCGAAGAACTCCTATCGCCCATCACGCAGCTCTGGCATCGTTGCTCGCGTCGATCTGTCTAAGCAGCGCATGTACGTCTATGACCGTGGCGTTCTGCGCCACACTTGGAAAGTCTCGACAGGCCGCAAGGGTTACGGCACGCCAACGGGCACGTGGAAAATCCACCGGATGCACAAAGAGTACTACTCCAAGAAGTACGACAATGCTCCAATGCCTTATGCAATGTTCTACTACCGCGGTTTCGCCATTCACGGCACAGGGTCGATCAGCCGCCTTGGCCGTCCGGCTTCCCACGGTTGCGTTCGCTTGCACCCAAAGAATGCAGCAAAGCTGTTCTCTATGGTTCGTCGCAAAGGTGGTACGGTTAAAGTTACTTGGTAAGACTTTATCCTAAGTCATCTAAAAAATGGCCTGCTCGGAAACGAGCGGGCCATTTTTTTGCGCAGTTGGCGTTCAGGTGTCTCGGTTGGCTGGACCTGCGCAAAGGCGGCAACTGGCACCTTTGGCCTGCTGTTCAACACGCCCGCTTTCTGATGATATGATAGTTCACCAAGTCGCCATTCATGGCCCATCGGGAGCTTGCGTTATGAACCTACACGTCCCTGAAAATGACATCACCGCCATCGTTGAAGCTGATAAAGCCAATGTCTGGCATCACCTGACCAATCATAAGAAGTTCGACGCTGTTGATCCTTTGATGATCATCGAGGGCAAGGGCATGCGGGTTTGGAACCAGGCGGGCCGTGAGCACCTCGATTGCGTTTCCGGCGGTGTGTGGACTGTCAATGTTGGCTATGGCCGCGAGAGCATCGCCAACGCGGTGCGCGACCAATTGGTGAAGATGAACTATTTCGCTGGTGCCATGGGCACGGTTCCCGGCGCGCAGTTTGCTGAAAAGCTGATTTCCAAGATGCCGGGCATGAGCCGCGTTTATTACGCAAACTCAGGCTCCGAGGCCAACGAGAAGGCCTACAAGCTCGTTCGTCAGTTGGCCCACAAGAAGTATGGCGGCAAGAAGCACAAAATCCTGTTCCGCGAGCGCGACTACCACGGGACGACGATCACGGCGCTTTCGTCTGGCGGACACACGGAGCGCAACGCGCAATATGGGCCGTTCACACCGGGTTTTGTGCCCGTGCCGCATTGCCTTGAATACCGCTCCCAGTGGGGCGAAGTTGAGGATTATGGCGTCCGCGCGGCCAATGCGATTGAAGAAGTGATCCTGCGCGAGGGTGCGGACACGGTTGGCGGCCTCATTCTGGAGCCGATCACGGCTGGGGGCGGGGTGATCGTTCCGCCAAAGGGCTATTGGGATCGGGTGCAAGAAATCTGCAAGAAATACGATGTGCTGCTCATCATCGATGAAGTGGTCTGCGGCATGGGCCGCACGGGCACCTGGTTTGGCTACCAGCACTACGGCATTGAGCCGGACATGGTTACCATGGCGAAGGGCGTTGCCTCTGGTTATGCCGCCATTTCCTGCCTCGTGACGACGGAGGCCGTCTACAACGAGTTCAAGGGCGATATGGACGACCCTATGAGCTATTTCCGCGATATTTCCACCTTTGGCGGTTGCACGTCTGGCCCCGCTGCGGCGCTGGAAAATATGCGCATTCTTGAAGACGAGAACCTGTTGGAAAATACCACGGCTATGGGCGATTATCTGATGGGCCGCTTGGAGGAACTGAAGGGCAAGCACGAAATCGTCGGCGATGTGCGCGGTAAGGGCTTGTTCTGCGGTATGGAGCTTGTGGCTGATCGTGACACCCGTGAAGCGGCACCGGAATCGATGGTTCAGGCCGTGGTTGCGGATTGCTTCGCCCACAATGCGGTCGTGATCGGCGCAACGAACCGCTCGTTCCCCGGCTTCAACAACACGTTGTGCTTCTCACCAGCGCTGATTTGCACCAAGTCTGACCTTGATGAAATGGTCGAAGCGTTGGATGGAGCGTTGACCCGCGTAACGGCTGCTTGATCAAACGGTTGGGAGCGAATTATTTCCCTTTCGCTCCCAAATCTGCCGCTATAGCTTTTGCCTGACAGGATGAATTGTTGGGAGCGAGTTAATGGGGCAAGCAAAGCTGGCAAGGATGCAGCATTTCGCGGTCGAGGTGAGCGATACTGACCGCGCGATTTCGTTTTACCGCGAATGTTTGGGCTTTAAGCTCACCGAACGCCACGCTGCGGGTGAGGTTGAGGCAATCCCTGTTGAACTCACTTTCATGCGCCTTGGCGATGTGCACCATGAATTGGTGCTGGTTCACAACCCTGCCAAAACCTACCGCGAAAAACCAACCCGGCCGGAAGACGATCTTGATGGATTTCCGATGTTCCACCATTTCGCTTTCGAGTGTGACAGCCGTGACGATTGGGAAGCTATGCTGGAAAAGGTGAAAGCGTATGGTGCGCCCATCGTGCGCGGTCCGGTTTTGCACTCTCACGCTGATCCGCGCGGTGATGGTTCATGGGGTGAAAACGAGGCCTTTTACCTGCTTGATCCAGATGGCCACCGCATCGAGATTTTCTGCAATTTGGCAACTATTGACCCGGACGGCATACATCGCAACGGCGAGGGGGTGCGGATGGAAGGCACCGTGACGGAAGAGCTTTGATGGAAACACAGGTAGCTATCGTCGGTTGCGGCCCAATTGGTGCTCTATTGGGCAACCTCTTAGGTCGCCGTGGTATCTCTACCGTTATCTTGGAGAAACAGGTCAAGCCCTACAATTTGCCACGCGCCATCCATTTCGATGGTGAGGCGATGCGGGTATTTCAGGCAGCAGACTTAACTGACGAAATCTTGCCATCCACGATGGTCGGTAAGGGCATGCTGTTTAAGACCATGGACGGTGACCTTTTGATTGACTGGTCACGAGCCCAGGAGATCGGCCCGATGGGCTGGTATGAAAGCTACCGTGTGCACCAACCGGGTTTGGAAGCGGCCTTACTTGAGGGGCTTGACCGTTTCGACCACGTGCGACTGGTTCGCGGCGCGTCCGTGACCTCGATTGAGCAGGATGAGACGGGTGCCTTGGTTCGCTTCGGCAAAGACCAATCAGTGAGGGCGCAATATGTAATTGGTGCGGATGGTGCGAACTCCTTGGTGCGCCGTGAAATGGGCGTCGAACTCGATGCTCTCGGCTTTGAGGAGCGCTGGCTGGTTGTCGATCTGATGCTCAAAGTCCCCCGCGACGATCTTGGCGACTACTCCATCCAGTTTTGTGATCCGCACAATCCGGCCACCTATGTGCGCGGGGTGGGCGATCGTCGACGATGGGAGATGCGACTGAAGGATGGTGATCCGGAAGAGCCGAGCGATCTACTCGTCTGGCACAAGCTGCGGCGCTGGATTAATCCCAAGGAAGCGACGCTGGAGCGCAAGGCCGTTTATACCTTCCGTTCGATTGTTGCGAAGGAATGGCGGCGGGGGCGCTTGTTGCTGGCGGGAGATGCTGCCCACCAAATGCCGCCTTTTATGGGACAGGGCATGTGTGCAGGAATTCGTGACTGCGCCAATCTTGTTTGGAAGTTGGAGCGGGTGCTGGAAACGGGCGACGATACTCTTCTTGATACCTATGGCAGCGAACGCGAGGCAAATGTTCGACAGTTTATTGAATTGTCGGTGCGGTTGGGACGTTTAATCAATCAATCTGCAACGGGAGAAGTGCCTAAAGGGTCGATGAAATCCATCTGGCCCAGCCTCGGCCCCGGCTTGGGCGAGCGCGATGGTATTGGCGGTGAACTGGCTCCGCAATTGCGCAACTCGGATGGGGCCTTGGCAGATGATGCCGCAGAGGGTGGGTTTTGGGTGCTGGCCCGTGAGCCAATGGACGCCTCTGTGCCAGTGGTTTTGGGTGACTGGGAAAAATTGGATGAAGCAAAAGTAAAGGCCGCGCTTATCAGGCCGGACGGGTATGCGCTTGGCCCTGTGGCCAGCGCCGACGATGTGGCAAGTTTGCTTAACTGAGTGACACGTATTCCTCTTGGGTCCAGATGGAAGTCATTGTATAAGTCCAGTTGAGGGCAGCTTCATCTGGGCAATTCATGCGAGATTTTCTGATCAATCTGGAACGTGACGGGGCCAAAAGCCTGCAAGCGCAACTGCGGGAAGTTTTGGTCTCTGCTATTCTTTCCGGCCATGTGGAGCCCGGCGAGAAGCTGCCATCCACACGTCATCTTTCGCAACAACTCGGCATTTCGCGCAATACGGCGGTCATGGTCTATCAGGGGCTGACGGACGATGGCTATCTGCGTACGTCAGAGCGCTCCGGGTATTTCGTCAATGAGACGGTGCTTGAGATGGGCATGTATCAGGCGGCTAAAGCGTCCGGGGTGACGGTGCCTGATGATGCTGTCGAGCCGATCGATTGGAGTGAAAAGCTGGTCAAGCGCCCCAGCCGTCAATCCAACATCAAGAAGCCGCGCGATTGGCGTTCGATGCCGTATCCGTTCATCTATGGGCAGCCTGATCAGTCGCTGTTTCCCATCACTGATTGGCGTGACTGCGTTTACAAGGCGATGGGGAAGAAGTGGCTCGATGAATGGAGTCAGGATACGATGGACAATGACGACCCGATGCTGGTCGATCAGATCCGCAACCGCATCCTGCCGCGCCGTGGGATATTCGTGGGCGAAGACCAAATCCTCGTCACACTTGGCGCACAGCAGGCGCTTTATCTCGCGGCAAGTCTGCTCATAGGCCCGCAGACGCGGGTGGTGGTGGAAGAGCCTGGCTATGCAGATGCACGGAATATTTTCGCACTTCGAACCGACAACATCGCTTCCATTCCTGTGAGCCGCACCGGCCTGCCCATTGATGAGCGGTTGGCAGGGGCGGATGTTGTCTACACCACTCCCAGCCATCAACTCCCCACCACGGTGACCATGCCAACCGAACAGCGCAAGCAACTGCTGGCGGAGGCGCAGGCACGCGATTTCATCGTAATTGAAGACGATTATGAGCTGGAGACGAACTATGTCGGCAAGCCACTGCCCGCATTGAAATCGCTCGATAGGGCAGGGCGGGTGCTTTATGTCGGATCATTTTCCAAAACGCTATTCCCCGGCTTGCGGCTGGGGTTTGTGGTTGCGTCGCCTGATTTGATCAGTGAAATGCGGGCGTTGCGCAGGCTTATGGTTCGCCATCCGCCAACGAACAATCAGCGTTCGACAGCGTTCTTCCTCTCGCTCGGTTATTACGATGTGTTCGTGCGCCGCCTGCACCGAGCTTACAAAGAGCGCTGGACTCAGATGGGGCAGGCGTTGGCAGACTTTTTGCCGCAGGCTGACGCGGTGCGGGGTATGGGCGGTTCATCCTATTGGGTATCAATGGATGGGAGAGTTGATACTGACCTTTTAGCAAAAAAGGCATTGGAATCAGGTATTTTCATAGAACCGGGCAGCGTATATTTCCAAGGGCAAGATCGTCGCGATGCGTTTCGTCTGGGTTTTTCATCAATTGATTCCAAGATGATCGCTCCTGGAATAGAAAAACTAGCGGCCATCGCAAAAGTGACATAGTCTGCGCTCAGGCATCCCGAGACTTTGCGGTGGGGGTATGGTTAAGACTTATTAACCATTGGGAATGTATTTTTACGGAATTCTGTTTTCTGGAGCAGTTTGAATGACCCTTATGCCACTCGCGTCCGGCTTCGCCGCACGGCCGTTGCAACTGCTTGCCGTTTCCTTGGCCGCTATGTTGGTTTGGCTGCTGCCTGCTCATGCTAAAAAGCATGCGTGGAGCCCGTGGCACTCGAAGAATACATCTATCATTATTGATGCATATGCCTACACCCCGATTGACTGGGGAAAGCTGCGTGACAACAAACGCTTGGTTGGCTTTATCAACAAGGCATCTGATGGTTTGGTCGATCCGTGGCGGTGTAAGGGAAGTGAGCTACAACAAAACTACTGCAAGGTTCGCTGGCGCCGTTATAAGGCGGAGCATGAACTGTTTTTGACACGTCGCGCCTTGGCAAAAGCGCTCGGCTTGAAGTGGGGTTCTTATCACCTTGCTCGCCCCGGCAATCCTGTCGGACAAGCGCTGCATTACATTCAGTATGCAGATCCACAGCCGGATGATCTTATTGCGCTTGATATTGAGCACAACGACCCGAAGAAGTGGATGTCGCTGAAGGATTCAGAGATTTTTGCTCGCACGATCAAGCGTAAACTTGGCCGATATCCGATGCTGTACACCAATCATGATACGGCCAAATACATTGCCCGCAACCGTGATAAGTATCCGCTCCTGTCGAAGCTCAATCTCTGGTATGCCCGCTATAAGGACCGTATACCGGGCGTGTTCCCACTCGGGCATTGGCCGCAATACACGATCTGGCAATTCTCATCGATCCACAATTGCACCAAGCGGCGTTGTTTGTACCGGGTGAAGGGCACCGACAGAACTGTTGATGTAAACGTGGCACCTTATTCGGTTGCGACCGCACGCAAGCTATGGCCTTTCGACGACTGGACTGCGATTGACCGTCCGCTGAAAAAGAACAAGCCCGATCTTTTGGTTGCAAAAGTTGAGCCTGCAAAGCCGTCTCCCTCCAAAACCACACCAAAGGCGCGTCCCAGCGTGCCTGTTGCCATTGCGCAACCTGGGGCTGCGATAGTAGCTCGAGCGTATGCGCCTGTGCCTGCGAAGTCTTCAGCCGAGGCCGCGATTGGTAATCTGTTGGCACCGAAGGCTCTTGTCGAAGCTGATAGTGACGAGGTCGCAATCGTTGTTCCGAAACAAATCGAGGACAAGTCCGGCAAGTTGGTCGCCAGACTTGTTGATCGCGCTATCGAAAAAACCGCTGGTTTAGCTGTTCCGAAGCCAAACCCCATTGCCAGAGGTAATGATGTTGCTATCGGCGCAATCGAAAAGCAGCTGACCGAGATTGAAACTGTTGAGACTGCGGCTGTGATCACATTGCCGGATCGCGTGATGGAAGAGCTGGTGGACACGCCCGCTGCAGAGATACCTGCCGTTGCACCAGCGAAAAACACGAGCGCCGCTCCTGTCACGACAGTTGTTTGGCGTTCGCTGGATTCAGCCCCCCGCTATAAAGCACAGTCCAAACCGGTGGCTGATTGGCGCACGTCTGATCAGGTTCGTGACGCGGTGCGCGCTCGATAATTTCTACAGGTTGCGCTTCAACCATTAATCGTCGTGAAAACCCCAGCGCATGCGCAATTGGCAGGTTTTCAAGGCACAAGATCCGGATTTTGTAGGAACGCGGAAGGGCAGTGCTTCCTGGTCCCGATCGCAATATCCACTGCCTGCAACGAAGCGTTGAAAAAGATGTGGAGCCTTGTGGCTCATGACCACGGCACCGCGCTGCCGGACAAACCGTTTAGCCCCCGAACAAGTGAAGTTTTTTGTGCTGGGTCGCGCTTCGGCCGTGCTGCCTGAACTCGGCACGATCGCTGAGGCCAACAGCAGGCTGCCGCCTGTAAGCGCTGCTAGAGTGAGTGAGCGTATCATTGGTTGTTCCCCGAACTCGTATTTCGTGGCTATGACACTTGCCCAACAATGCGGCAGCAGAATGCCTGAACAGTGTTTTACAACCCTGCTGGTGCAACTGCTATCAGCCATCTGGACCCATGAACATTGTGACGGTATTGCTAAACTCTATAACCACTATGATTGGGACTTAAAGTCTCATTTTTTGCATCGAAAAGGGAACCCGCATGACCAAAATGACCACCGAGGAGGCTTTCGTCAAAGTGCTCCAAATGCACGGTATCGAGCACGCTTTCGGCATTATCGGTTCGGCCATGATGCCAATTTCGGACTTGTTTCCGCAGGCTGGGATCAAGTTTTGGGACTGCGCCCACGAGTGCAATGCTGGCATGATGGCGGACGGTTATACCCGTTCCACCGGTAAAATGAGCATGATGGTCGCGCAGAATGGACCCGGTATCACCAACTTTGTGACCCCTGTGAAAACCGCTTATTGGAACCACACTCCGCTGCTGCTGGTGACGCCGCAGGCCGCCAACAAGACAATCGGGCAGGGTGGTTTTCAAGAAATCGAACAGATGAAACTGTTTGAAGATATGGTGTGCTACCAGGAAGAAGTGCGCGATCCCTCCCGTGTTGCCGAGGTGCTGAACCGCGTGATCATGAACGCCAAGCGCCGCTCCGGGCCGGCGCAGATCAACCTGCCACGCGATTACTGGACGCAAGTGATCGACATCGAGCTTCCGCAGATTGTTGAATTCTCGCCTTCCGCAGGCGGCGAAGAAGGTTTGGACCGTGCAGCGGAACTGCTTTCGAACGCGAAATTCCCGGTTATCCTAAACGGCGCGGGTGTGGTGTTGGCTGACGGGATTGAGGCCTCCGCGAAACTCGCTGAAAAGCTCTCCGCGCCGGTTTGCTGCAACTATCAGCACAACGACGCTTTCCCCGGCTCGCATCCGCTTTCCGTTGGACCACTGGGCTATAATGGCTCCAAAGCCGCGATGGAATTGGTCGCCAAGGCCGACGTGGTGCTGGCTTTGGGCACGCGCCTGAACCCGTTTTCCACGTTGCCGGGTTACGGCATCGACTATTGGCCGAAGGATGCGAAGCTCATTCAGGTTGACATAAATGCAGACCGTATCGGCCTGACCAAACCGGTCACAGTCGGCATTCAGGGCGACGCCAAACTTGTGGCGGAGCGTCTTTTGGAGAAAGTGTCCGACAACCGCTCAAAAGACCGCGAGGCGCTGGTTTCGCAGACGAAGTCCGCATGGCTTCAGGCGCTGTCTTCGATGGACCACGAAGACGATGATCCGGGCACGGATTGGAACGAGCGCGCCCGCGTGGCCAAGCCGAATTGGATGAGCCCGCGCATGGCATGGCGTGCCATTCAGTCTGCACTGCCGAAAGAAGCGATCATTTCCTCCGATATCGGCAACAATTGTGCGATAGGCAACGCCTATCCGACCTTTGATGAGGGCCGCAAATACCTCGCCCCCGGCTTGTTCGGCCCTTGCGGCTACGGTTTCCCGGCGATCACAGGTGCGAAAATCGGCAACCGCGATGTGCCGGTTGTCGGTTTTGCCGGTGACGGTGCTTTCGGCATCTCGATGAATGAGATGACCGCAATTGGCCGTGGCGACTGGCCACCGATCACGATGGTTGTTTTCCGCAACTACCAGTGGGGCGCGGAAAAGCGCAACACGACGCTTTGGTATGAAGACAATTTTGTCGGCACGGAATTGGACCAAGACGTCAGCTACGCAGCTATCGCCAAGGCGTGCGGCATGGAAGGTGTTCAGGTTTCCACGATGGACGAACTGACCGCAGCCTTGGACAAGGCGGTTGAGGCGCAGATGAAAGAGGGCAAGACGACCTTCATCGAAGCGCTGCTGAACCAGGAATTGGGTGAGCCTTTCCGCCGCGATGCCATGAAGAAGCCGGTGCCGGTTGCCGGAATCGACCCGAACGACATGCGTCCGCAGAAAGTCGCCTAATTGGCTGAACCGGCCAGCGCCTTTCCGCTGTATCAAGCGGTGCAGTCGCTGGCCGCCGCCACTGAGCTTTCACCTTGGACACTGGCCGCTGCGGTCGGGGTTGTGTTCGTGGCCGGGATGGTTCGGGGCTTTTCGGGCTTTGCGCTTTCCGCACTGGTGATGGCCTCCTTGGCGCTGGTCATACCGCCGGTGGAGCTGATCGCGGTATGTTGGGTGCTGGAACTGTCGGCAAGTGTGTTGATGATTGGGCCCGGCTTGGTGAAAGGCGACAGCATTTTGGCGCAAGCCAGTTTGCCCATCGTTTTCGGGCTGATGATCGGCGGGCTGGTTGGGCAACCGGCGGGCCTTTGGTTCACAACGGTTGTGGCAGCCGATGTATCGAAGGCTGCGGCCTTGTCTGTCATTATTGTGCTGGCCGTTTTGCAATTGCTGAAGGTGCGTTCGCAATTTTTGGCAACCAAGCCGGGCCTGTGGTTTTCCGGAGCTATGGCAGGGGTTGCGACGGGTCTTGCCAGCGTCGGTGGCATGGTTGTCGCGCTTTACGTGCTGTCGCAAGGGCAGGGCGCGCGCAACATGCGGGCATCGCTTGTGACATACTTGTTTGCGAACTCGTTTTTCGGTCTTGCTCTGCTATTGTGGTTTGGGATGATGGACGGGCAGGCGCTGACGCGGGGGCTTGTGTTGACCTTGCCCTGCCTGATCGGGGTTGTGATTGGCAAAATGCTGTTCACGCCACGCCTTGAACCATACTACAAACCCTTCTGCCTGCTGTTGCTGATGGGTTTGGCAAGCGCAGGCCTGATGCGGCTGGTGTTGGGTGCGTGAAACAATTTGGGAGCCGGAATATGAAGCATGATGTGAAGCTGAATGAGAAGCTTGGCGAGAAGAAGCAGACCACATGCTACATGTGCGCCTGCCGCTGCGGCATCAACGTCTATCTGAAGCCCGGTGCGCACGGCGAAAAGACCGTGCGTTACATCGAGGGCAACCGCGACCACCCGATCAACAAGGGTGTGCTTTGCGCCAAGGGGTCTGCTGGGATCATGCAGCACTATTCGCCTGCGCGGCTCAACGCGCCGATGAAGCGGGTGGGGCCGCGCGGTTCCGGCAAGTTTGAAGAAATTTCGTGGGAAGAGGCGCTGACGATTGCCAAAGACTGGCTGGAGCCGCTCAAGCAAGACCCGCGCAAGTTGGCCTTCTTCACGGGCCGCGACCAGTCGCAGTCCCTGACATCCTGGTGGGCGCAGCAGTTCGGCACGCCGAATTACGCTGCCCACGGCGGATTTTGTTCGGTGAACATGGCGGCAGCCGGTATCTACACAATCGGAGGCGCGTTCTGGGAATTCGGTGCGCCGGATTGGGAGCGCACCAAGCTGTTTTTGATGTTTGGCGTAGCGGAAGACCACGATTCCAATCCGTTGAAGATCGGCCTTGGGAAATTGAAAAAGAACGGCGGTCGGTTTGTTTCCGTCAATCCCGTTCGAACAGGTTATTCGGCCATTGCCGACAATTGGCTGGGCGTGAAGCCCGGCACTGACGGTTTGCTCATCCTGTCCGTCATCCACGAATTGCTGCGAATGCAGAAGATTGATCTGGACTACCTGCGCCGCTATTCCAACGCGCCTTGGTTGGTGATCGACAATCCGGGTGGTGCCGATCACGGCCTGTTTGCTCGCGATAAAGACGGCAAGGAACTGGTCTGGGATGCTGCGAAGAAGAAAGCTGTTCCGCACGACACGAAGGGTGTGAAGCCTGCCATGGCGGGGACATTTGCGCCGAAAAAAGGCCAAAAGGCCAAGACCGCGCTGACGCTGATGATTGAGGAATATTCCGACGCCAAATACGCGCCAGAAGCGGTGGCTGACGAGACGGGCATCGCAGCCGAGACGATCCGCGGCTTGGCGAAGGAAATTGCCGATGTCGCCTTCGAGCAGGAAATCGTGATCGAGCAGGAATGGGTGGATATGAAAGGCGAGAAGCACGACCGCTTCATCGGCCGTCCGGTTTCCATGCACGCCATGCGCGGAATCTCGGCTCATTCCAATGGTTTCCAGACCTGTCGCGCCATCCACGTTTTGCAGGTGCTGATCGGTTCCATCGATTGCCCCGGTGGGCATCGCTACAAGCCGTCTTACCCGAAGCCTTACACGGCGCATCCCAAGCCTCACGGTTTTGCCGCTGACAAGGCGAAGTCGGGGCCCATCCCCGGGCCGCATCTGGGCTATCCGCATGGGCCGGAAGATCTGTTGCTGGACGATGACGGCTCGCCCGTGCGCATCGACAAGGCGTTCACTTGGGACGCGCCGCTCTCTGCCCACGGCATGATGCACATGGTCATCGCCAACGCCCATGCGGGCGATCCTTACAAGATCGACATGCTGTTCATGTATATGGCGAACATGGCGTGGAACTCATCGATGAACACGCGCGGCGTGATCGACATGCTGACCGACAAGGACGAGAACGGCGAATATGTGATCCCGCGTCTCATCTATTCCGATGCATATTCGTCGGAAATGGTGGCTTACTCCGACCTCATCCTGCCCGATACGACCTATCTGGAACGTCACGACTGTATCTCGTTGCTGGACCGCCCGATTTCTGAGCCGGAAGCGGTGTGCGATTCCATCCGCTGGCCTGTGGTGGAACCGGAGCGCGATGTGCGCGGATTTCAGTCCGTTTTGCTCGATCTCGGCGCGCGGCTTGGGCTTAACGGCATGACGAACGAAGACGGAAGCGCGAAATATGCCGATTATGCCGACTACATGGTCAACCACGAGCGCAAGCCCGGCATTGGCCCGCTGGCCGGTTGGCGCGGCAAGAAGGGCGATAAGGCGGGGCGGGGCGAGCCAAACCCGAACCAGCTTGAGGAGTACAAGAAGAACGGGTCGTTCTTCATGCATCACATTCCCGAGGAGGCACGGTTCTTCAAACACGCCAACAGGGCTTATCAGGATTTTGCTGTCGATATGGGTTTCTTCGATGCGCCCCAGCCGGTGACGTTCCAGCTTTATTCTGAAGTTCTGCAGAAGTTCCGTCTCGCTGGCGAAGGCCACGGCGAGCACCAGCCGCCGGAACGTCTGCGCGAACGGGTGGTGGAGACGTTCTCGCCGCTGCCGATCTGGTATGCCCCGTTTGAAGGCGCTGGTTTGGGCGACCGCACAGACAAAGAGTTTCCCTATCATGCGCTAACGCAGCGCCCGATGGCGATGTATCACTCGTGGGGGTCGCAGAACGCCTGGTTGCGCCAGATCCACACGACCAACCCGCTGTATATTCCCTCCGATCTGGCCCGCGCCAAGGGCCTAGAAGAGGGGGACTGGGCATGGGTGACGTCATGGCATGGCAAGATCAAGGTTCAGGTCGCGCCCATGGATGCGGTCAACGGCTCTACCATGTGGACGTGGAACGCCATCGGCAAACGCCGGGGCGCCTGGGCGCTCGATAAAGATGCGCCGGAAGCCACCAAGGGCTTCCTGCTCAACCACCTTATTTCCGAGCTGCTGCCACCGAAAGGCGACGGGCACCGCTGGGCAAACTCCGACCCGATAACCGGGCAGGCGGCCTGGTATGACCTGCGGGTGAACATCGAGAAGGCAGATGCTGGCGAAGAAGTAAGCCTGCCGAAGGTTGAAGGACAACCGGAGCAAAAAACGCCGGATGAACTTCGCTACGGATTGGAGTGGACGAAATGATGAGAATTCTAGCAGTCGCAACCTCTTCCTTGAGGGGAGGTCGGAGAGCGAAGCGATCCGGGTGGGGGACGGAATGCCCATCTCATTCTCGAAACCTTGCTGTTTTTTCCTTTGCCCCCACCCCAATCGGCTGCGCCTCTTGGGCCTCCCCTCAAGGGGGAGGCAAAGCATGACCCTGCTTCCCGCTTCAACTGACAAGAAACTTGGTCTCGTTATCGACCTTGATACCTGCGTTGGCTGTCACGCTTGCGTTGTGTCGTGCAAAGAGTGGAACACGAGCGGCTACGGTGCGCCGTTATCGGATCAGGATCCGTATGGCGCGAACCCGTCCGGCGCGTGGCTGAACCGCATTCACTCGTTTGAGGTGAAACCCGACGCGGACGTGATCGGCATTGCGGGCGAAGCGCGGGTCGTTCATTTCCCGAAATCCTGCCTGCATTGCGAAGATGCGCCTTGCGTGACCGTTTGCCCAACAGGCGCATCTTACAAGCGCAGCGAAGACGGCATTGTGCTTGTGGACGAAGACATGTGCATCGGCTGCGGCCTGTGCGCGTGGGCCTGTGCCTATGGCGCGCGCGAAATGGACCTTGCCGAAGGCGTGATGAAGAAATGCACGCTGTGCGTTGACCGCATCTACAACGAAGAACTTGAAGAGATCGACCGCCAACCGGCCTGTGTCCGCACATGCCCGGCCGGTGCTCGCCATTTCGGCGATTTGGCTGATCCTGAATCGGAAGTTTCGAAACTGGTCGCCGAACGCGGCGGGTTTGATCTGATGCCGGAACAAGGCAACAAGCCGGTCAACAAATACCTGCCGCCGCGCGAGCGCACTGATTTGGGCGCGAACACAGCGCCCATTGCCATCGATGACGGGGGTATTTCCGCCGATGGCCTGCTGGGCTGGATTGACAAGGCGCTGACCGCGCTCGATGGCAAAAAGTCGAAGGGGGCGCGCTAATGCATCCGGCACTTTCCGTTATTTTCTTCACAACGATTTCAGGCGCAGGCTACGGCTTGGCGTTTCTGCTGGCGCTGGGTTTGGGTGATCCATCTGCAACGTCGACAAAGCTTGCCTGGTTCGTGGCGCTGGCGATGATCGCGCTCGGGCTTGCATTCTCGACGCTTCATCTTGGCAATCCGCAGAGGGCATGGCGTGCCTTTTCCCAGTGGCGTTCCAGCTGGCTATCGCGCGAAGGCTGTATGGCGATCATCACATTCGTGCCGCTGGTTGCTCTGGCGGCGATGAGCCTGTTTGGTGACTCGTATTCGCTGATCCTGGGCCTGATAGCGGCTGCTTGTTGTGCGTTCACCGTGTATTGCACGGCTATGATCTACGCCTCGCTGCGCACGGTGGCGACGTGGCACACGCCTTTGACCGCTGCCTGTTATCTGGCATTTTCCTTGTCGCTGGGGCTGTTGATTTATCTCGGATTTTTCACGGGCACCAGCGGCGGAAACAGTGGTTTGACGCTGGCTGCTATCATCGCGTTGTTTTGCGCCTGGGCGGTTAAATACTTCTGGGCTCGCCGTGCTGGTGATATCGGCTATGGCGAATCCACAATGGAAAGCGCCACCGGGCTTGGCCACATCGGCAAGGTGAAACTGCTGGAGCGGCCCCATTCCATGGGCAATTATCTGACTAATGAAATGGGCTTTCGCATCGCACGCAAGCACAATGAAATGCTGTGGAAAATCACAGTGTTGATCGGTCTGTTTTTGCCTGCCGTCTTGCTGGCATTCGCTCTTGCTCTGCCTGGTGCGAGCGTGGTGTTCGCAGCTCTTGCCGCCCAGTGCCACCTCGCAGGCGTGTTTGTTGAGCGTTGGTTGTTTTTCGCCAACGCCAAGCACGCAGTTGGCCTTTACTACGGTGGCGAAGACGGTTTGGCGCCTGCTGAATAGGCATTAGGCCAGCTTCAGCTTCGCTTTTGGCAAATCAACCGTGCGGATATGATCGCTCGTGTTGAGGAAGTCGCCATGCCGCATTTCCAAAACGATCAGCTGTTTGGTTCCTGTATTGTGAAGGCCGTGCAGCGCTTGTTTTGGAACGGTGATCGCCTTGCCGGGCTTCAAATCGTGCCAAATGCCATCAATGCATGCCCGGCCTGTGCCCTGCGCGACTGTCCAGTTTTCGGTTCTGTGGTTGTGAAAATGCTCTGGCATAGTCTGTTGCGGCTCAATCACGATACGCACTACCTCAAAAGACAAATTTCGCTCCACGCGCTCAATCCTACCCCAAGGCATGCTTTGCGCGATATGGGTGTGGAGTTGCGCCATGTTGGTGCTCTTCAAGGCTTCCGTCGCTCGTTGGGCGGCGCGGGAAGATTTTTTGGGTCGGACCAGAGCCGCGTCCTGAGAGGCAATGATTTCGAGGTCTTCGCAGTCTTGTAAAACAAAAAGTCGGTTGCCCATTTCCACGACGCGGGTGTTGTCGCGTTTAATGATTTGTTCGTGGGGTGGCGTGGCGATGCCGAGGTCCATAGGGCGCAGATAGAGATGGTCTGTTGTGCGTGGCAGGGCATCGTCCAGCGACGTTTCCGGCAGTGCCGACCAGACGTTGATTTGCGGCCAGATCACGCCGTGCGCCTGCGGACTTGCTTCTAGCGCCATTGCGCAGGCATCGACAATCGTGCGGTCAGCTATGGCTAGAGCCTGCAACGCGATGCGCGGCGTGGTGTAGATGACCCCATTGCGTTCCAACGTTTTGAGATGATCAGGAACCCTAAAACCCGTGGCCTCAAAGAGATGATTGGTGCCCTTTTTTGCCCCGACCTGCAGATCAAGCGGCATGTCAAAGCCATTTCCTCGCAGCGGTTGTACGCCAATGATCATTCGATTTCTGGCCAAGCGGGCGTCTCGCATCTGGCCTGTTAGGTGGTCGAAGCCTTGTTCGTTCACTGGCGGGCGATGCGCTTCGATCACTGTCATTAGTGCGGTTCTGTCGTATCTGGCCGCAAACAGAGATGCGATTGCGAGAGATGCCATATCGCCACGCCAAACCGGCTCAACAATCAGGTGGGGCGGGCGCTCGAAGTCAAGTTCCTCCATCTGTTCGCGTGCGGTTGAGAGATTTGCTGCGTTCACGGTGACCACGGGCCGTGCAGCGAGCGACAGCTTTCGGACACGATTGAGCGCCGTTTGAAAGCTACTGAGGCCGGTTTCGCTGCGCACAAACTGCACTGGCATGTGGGTGCGTGAAAGCGGCCACAGGTGGAGATTGGGTGATGAGGCCAACACCACGCCGAGAGGGCGGGCGAGTGGATTGGAGTTTGGTATCTGGGTCATGCTTAAACCGAAACGAGTGGCGTGTTGCGGTCACCTAAGCAGAGAAATATTACCAAGGGTTGTATAAATAGAAAATGCAACCACATTTTCGACCGTTCAGCGACGCCATTTGGCGGCTTCTTCGCCTTTGATCTTCCATCGGTCGTGCAACCAGAGCCATTGCGCAGGGTTTTCGCGAACCCACCCCTCGATGACATTGTTGATCATTTTCGTTGTGCCGATGATGTCCAGCGAACCATCCTCTCGTTTGGGTGGGTCGATCGGGTTTTGCAACTCGATGCGGAAACGCCCCTGGGGCAAGCGCACGCAGCGGGCGGGATAAATGTCGCAATCGTATTGGCGTGCAAGTTTTGCCGCGATTGGGTTTGCGGTCGCCTTGCGCCCAAGAAATTCGATGTGTGGCCCGCGCGTGAAGGCTTGGTCGGCGAGAAGACCAACGGCATCGCCGCGCTCTAAGACATCGGCCAGCGCCCATGCTGCACCAGCGCGGGAGGGGACTAGATAACCTTTGGCGGTTTGGCGGGCTTTCAACACACGCTTGGCGAGGTAAGGGTTGTTTGGCGGACGGAAGAGGGCGGTTACGGACAGATCGTAGGTGGATGCGGCGACGGGCAGAATTTCCCAATTCCCCGTGTGGGCCGTGAAAATGATCACAGGTTTGCCGCCTTCGCGCACTTTCAGAAAGTTTTCGAGACCGGCGATTTCGACACGTCCTTTGTCAGGATTGTCATGGTCGTAGTCGAACAGATCGTCGAGAAATACGTACTCTGCCATTGTGCGGGCGACATAGCCCCACATCTCTTTCGTCAGTGCGGCGATTTCTTCGGGGGATTTTTCTGGAAAGGCGGCAGCCATATTTTCACGCGCCATGCGCGTGCGCGGTAAAATTGGCGCAAGCAGCCGTCCGGCCCGTTCGGCCATGTCCGTTGACTTTTCAGGTGGCAGTTTTTTCACCAGATGGATGAACAGGCCAACCAGTTTAGCAACCGTCCAGTCCCACGCTGATTTCAGCTTCAGCGCGATGCGCTCAACGGCAGGATTGCGGATAAGGCGGGCCATAAGATTCGGCTCACGCCATCCGCATGATGATTTTGCCAAAGACCTTCCGGCTTTCCATGCGCTCCAGCGCCGTGCTCAAATCGCCAAACTCAACTTCGGTGTCGATGACGGGATGGACGATGCCACTTGCAAATTTATCCATCGATGAAATCATATTTGCCTTGTTGCAACCAAAAGAGCCGATGATGCGGTATTGGCGTTGAAACAGCATCATGAGGTTGGTTTCGGCCGATACGCCGCTCGTCGAACCACACGTTACGAGACGGCCACCACGCTTCATGCACAGCATGGAACCGGCCCAAGTGTCTTTTCCTACATGCTCGAAAACAACATCGACACCTTGTTTTTTCGTCAACTTCCGCACTTTGCCTTCAAAGCGATCTTCTCGGTAGTTGATAACGTGGTCGGCGCCGAGCTCTCTGCAAGGCTCAATCTTTTCATCGCTGCCAACGGTGGCGATGACGGTGCAGCCAACTTTTTTGGCAAGCTGAATGGCTGCTGTCCCAATGCCGGAACCTCCAGCATGGATTAGAACAGTTTCTCCTGATTGCAGCAGCGCATTGTCGAACAACATGTGCTCTGACGTGCCGAATGTAATGGGTGCAAGCGCCGCGCCCACTTCATCGCAGCCGGGTGGGGCGGGGACGAGTTGGCGGGCGGGCAGGTTGACCAATTCACTGGCAAAGCCATCGAGGTGAAAGCCGTGAACGCCGGCAACGTGGTCGCAATGGTTGTCGCGCCCCGCGCGACAGTCTGCACAAGTTCCGCAAACGCGGGCACCGAAGATCGAGACCAACTGACCGGGAACGAAATCGCTCACCCCTTCACCAAGGCTTACGACTTCAGCGGAGGCTTCCGCGCCCACCGTGAGCGGTAATTTGCGTTGAGCAAACGCCATGCCGCGCCAGCCCCAAACGTCGAGATGGTTGAGTGCCACAACTTTGATGCGCACTTGCACTTCGCCGGTCGCGGGCGGCGGCGGAGCGTCCACCTCGGTGATGGCGACTTCACGGTCGGAAATTAGCTGCAACGCGCGCATGGTAAGCTCGGAACTTGTGGAAGAACGCCGCCTTTTAGCCGATACCGTCGGCAAAAACCAGACAGGCGTTTTGTCCGCCGAAGCCGAAGGAATTCGACAGCACCGTGCGCACTTTTTGCGCCCTTGCTTTTTCTGGCACCACGTCCAGCGGGATGTCTGGATCAGGGGTGTCGTAGTTGATTGTTGGCGGCACAACGCCGTTGCGTAGTGTCAAAACCGAGAACACAGCCTCGATGGCTCCAGCTGCGGTTAGCGTGTGTCCGATCATGCTCTTGTTGGATGAAACGGGAATTTGGTGAATTCGATCACCGAAGACTTCGTGCAGCGAATTGTATTCCATGCGGTCGTTTTCAGGTGTCGATGTGCCGTGGGCGTTTACATAATCGATGTCGTCGATTCCCAGTCCTGCGTCTTCCAGCGAGCAACGCATTGCGGCGATCACGGGTGCGCCATCTGGCGAAGACCGGGTGCGGTGGAAGTGGTCGGCTTTCTCGCCTGCGCCCTTCACGACCGCCAAGACTTCGGCACCACGCTTTTCTGCGCTAGCGAGGCTTTCCAGAACCAACGCTCCTGCGCCTTCGGCCATGACGAAACCGTCGCGGTCTTTCGAGAAGGGCTTGGCGGCTTTTATAGGATTGTCGTTTTGGGTGGAAAGGGCAGACAGCAAAGAGAACCGGATAAGCGCTTCGATCGTCACGGAACCGTCTGTCCCGATGCAAAGTGCGGCATCGGTTTCTCCGCGTCGTATGGCTTCCACGCCAAGCTGAATAGCTGTTGCACCAGATGCACAAGCCGTGGAAAGCGAAATCGGCAAACCGCGCGTGCCAAATTCCTCGCTTAACAAATCTGCGGTGCGGTTGAACTGGATAAGCTGATGCAGATCGTGGTGGGGTCTCGCACGTGCCGCTTCCAGCATGCGTGGATAGCCCTGCTGGTCGGAGTTGATCTCCCCATCCACTGACATCTTGTGTTGCCATTCCATTTCAACAGGCGGGGCTGCGAGGAAGAGCGGTCCGGGGAATTCGCCATTGCCAAGACCGGCTTCACCCAAGGCCTCGCTGCCGGCCGATTGGGCCAGTGCGAATGACAAGGCCGGCGCTGACATGGGGGTGTCGAGCTCCATGAAGTCGACTGTTCCCGCGATTTTGGTGCGCAGATCGTCGGTCTTGAAGCGGTTGATTGCATGGATGCCGGATATGCCCGAGGTGAGCTTTTTCCAGTTTTCTTCCTTGCCCTTGCCAAGTGAGGAGACAACGCCGACGCCCGTAACAACCACAACAGGGCGGCCAAGATGGTCAGCGTGATTTTTGGAATCGGACATGATTTATGCGCCCTTCTTGCTTGAGCCGACGGGGCGCAAAAGCCCCATACCTTCGCCGCGCCAATGGCCGAACGTTGTGACGAGAACTGAGGAAGGCGATGACTCTGATGGCTGCTCAGCCGCTTCTAAAGGATCGATAAAGTCGCCTTTGTGAACGGCAAGGGCAGCAAGTGCGATGCCAAGGGGAAACTGTGCTTCGATTGAGGTGCCGACGACCGAGCCGTAAGCGCGGGCAGGGGCGTTTGGCATGGCGGCGCTCAAAAACGTTTTTTCTTCTTTAGTGATGCCTTCAATGCCTGATGCGCCTGACAGTACGACTGTGCCGTCGTCTGTTGGGAGGCAGTGGAGGGCTTTGGTCATCCGTTTTGTCGCTGCGTGATCTGCTCTCGACCCGTGATCGGCAACAACGCCTGCAATTTCTGCATAAGCGCGCGCGCCGCGTTCTCTCGCATGAGCGGCGGATTCCAATATGAGAAAAGAGCCAACGGATGCCAGAACCATGCCGGAGGCATCTCCCTCGCGCGACCAGATTGGCTTGGGTGCGCCTTGGGCAAGATATTGGCCAAGTTCGAATACCAACATCATGTCTTCGCGCTCACCGTTGAAAGCGCCGCCGACCAGCATGATGTCGCTTTGGCCCGACGCGATACGGGCGTGGGCGGTTTGAATGGCTGAAATGCCTGCACCTTCCTCGCCCATGAATGTGCGCGATGAGCCGGTGACCTTGTGCACGATGGAAATGTTGCCCGCCAAAAGGTTGGACAATTGCGCAAGGAAGAGGGTGGGGCGTAGATCGTTGCCCAAGCGTTCAGCGATCAAATTGTCTACATCGGTCTTGCCGCGCACGTCTTCCAGCACGCTGGCATCCACTTCCGCGTCGCGCTCTCCACCACCAGCGGCAACGATCATATCCATCCGGCCGCAAAGCTCTTCATTGTCCTTGACGCCAGCATCATCGAGCGCAAGGCCGGCGGCGTAGGTGCCGATGCGCTGCCACGGTTCCATCTGGCGCATATCACGGCGCGAAATCTGGCCGGACCAATCGACTTCGCCAAGCGCGTGGACTGAGTAGGGAGCGAATGTTTGGGTGTCGAGGTTTGCGGGCTTGCCGCTTTTCAAACCATCGAAATGCGCGTCCGGGCCTTCGCCAAGTGCAGAAAGCAGGCCCAGGCCTGTTATAACAACGGCATTGTCGTCAGCGTCATCTAGAACGGTCATCGGTTTCTCAAATCACTCAAAAAGGGCGAGGCACTCGCGTTGCCGCCTTTTAAGAGGGAAATCGTGGCCTGACCAGTCAGGGAGGCTAGAAATCAGGTGGACGGAAGCAGGTCGGAGGGCATGCCGATTTCTCGAGCGCGGTCTGCGATCATCTTGGCAAACGTCGCGTCGGGAAATTCCATCGTCTTGAAAGTAAGTTGCGCTTCGCAGATGCGTTTGCCTGCGGAGCGGATGGCAGCCTTGGTCATGGCAAAGCCCGACCCGTCGTGTTCGATCGTGGCGGTGATATCCAGCCGGGTGAGCGGCTCAACAAATGTGCGAAGTTTCGCTTCTTTCGTTCCGACGAGAAACGGCATTTGTGCAAAGCCTGAACGCGCCATGATGAGAAAGCCGGATGCCTGCGCCATGGTCTCAATCAGCAAGACGCCTGGCACCAAAGGCATGCCTGGGAAATGACCTTCAAACACAGGGCTTTTTTCAGGGACTACGCTTTGAGCGGTCAATACATCGCGGGCGTGATCGACCGAAACAATCCGGTCGATCATCTGAAAATATTCTAGATGCATGGGCGGACGCCTTGTGCGCTATTAGGCTTTAGCAGCAACCAGATCGTCGATCTTGCCGCAAAGATTTTTCATCACGAAATAGTCTTCCGTTGATGCCTTGCCGTCATTGACTTCCTGCGTCCAAGATTCGAGCGGGATTTTGATGCCGAATTCTTTGTCGATGGCGAATACGATGTCGAGGAAATCGAGGCTGTCGATCCCCAGATCGTCAATGGTGTGGCTTTCTGGCGTGATTTCCTCACGTGGGATTTCGCTTGTATCGGAAATGATGTCGGCGACTTTGTCGAATGTGGACACGGTGTGTGTTCCTTCGATTTGGATGTTCTAAACAGCCACACATCATGGTGGCAACGCTATCGGTTTTCCTAGCGGTTCCGCGGTTTTTACGCAAACGTAAATGGGATGAAAAATCTGGCTTTCAACCTAATAGTGCTAGGGCGGACTTCCCTGAGGAGTTTGGTTTAGTTTTCCAAGTAGAAAGTGATTGTCGTTACCACTCGTACAAGTTTGTTGAGTTGTCGGTTTTTGGCGTCGCCTGTATTGGCTGGCTGGACAGTGAAGCCGCCTTGTATGGCGCGCTGAATACCTCCGACTTGTACGCCTGCGTTCTCGGCAAACTGATCGGCGGCGATGCGGGCATTTTCCGTCGCCTCGCGCAGCATATCCGGCTTTATGTCGTTTAGTTTCGTGAATTCATAATTCACCGGATTCTGATTGATCGCGATGCCCTCACGGGTCAGGGCAGCAATTGCGGCGGAGGCTCCGCCGAGTTTTGCCGGCTCACTGGTGGACACAAAAACGTTGGTGGTGACCTGAAAGAACCGTTCTGTCACATCGCCGTCTTTGTTTCGCCGCGTGGTGTCTCGCTTTTGCAGCGGAGAAATGATGAATTCTTCCGGTTTTAGACCGGCCTTTTCCAGAGCGGTCTTTACCTTGGCCACATGATTTTCAGCCAAGGTGAATACGCCGCCCACATTGCTGAAGTCAGTACTTCGCAGTCCGTAACTCAGGGACCATGTTGCAGCATCTGCAGGGACAATACGTTCTTATCGGACAATGCTCCGACCGTGTCAGGGTGCACAAATGTGGCGGTATTAACGCCGCTTGTTCTTATCGCAAAACGTTGCGGTAATGCTGCACATCGCTTCTGCAAAGCGAGACGCGCCATTCGATTGTCTGACCATCCAGTGCTATTGCGCGGCGATCGACCTCCAGAACGGGAGTGCCCTTTTCCAGCCCCAGGTGGGGAGCGATGTCTTCACGAAGCGCGACGGCTTTGAGTTTCTCGTTCACGTGGGAGACGATATGGCCGAAATTCTTTGCGTAGAAACGGTAGACGTTGTTGGGCAATTCAGTCGTTTCGCTCAAACCTTCAAACAGTGTGCAGGGCAGGGTGATGCGTTCCCACAGTAGTGTCTGTGCGCCATCATGACGGGTCCGGTCGATACGCCAGACCTTGGCACTATGCGGTAGATTGAAGATGCGCCGCTCTTCTTCGTTAGCGGTGTTTTGGAACTGTGCGAGATAGCGAGAGTCAGGAAAGCGGGTTGCCGTGCGGCCCTCGTCTTCATCGCGGGTGAGGCGGTAGAAGCGGAACAGGATTTCTGTGTCGGCGGCCTCGGCAACGAATGTTCCCTTGCCTTGACGGCGCACCAGAAGACCTTGGGCCGTCATTTCATCGAGCGACTTGCGCACCGTGCCCTGGCTGACGCCAAGCTCGGCGGCGATGGCAAATTCAGACGGCAGCATAGCGCCCGGTTTCCACTGGCCGGAAATCAGCCGCTCCACCAAAGCTCCCTTCACCCGGGCGTAGAGCGGCTGGGCTTCCAGTTTTCTCGCTGGTTTTTCCAAAGCGGCCATGGACGTCCACAGGTGGGTCGAAAGATCGTTGACTTCGTTTTTCGCATAGTCTTATGTCTTATACAAGAGTTAGACCTTGCCGCTCAACCGGAGGAAACCCATGAGCAATATCCCCCAATTGTTGGTGCACGATCACGAGGACAATGTTGGTGTTGTCGTTGTCGAAGACCTGAAAGCTGGAACCGACATGCTGTGTGTCGTCACCCATGACAACTCAACGTTCAACCTTAAAGCCGAAGACGATGTGCCGATTGGCCACAAAGTGGCGTTGAAAGATATCAACGAGGGCGACACCGCTATCAAATACGGCGAGGACATCGGCAAGTTCGTGGCTTCTGTCAAAAAGGGTCACCATGTCCACACCCACAATCTCAAAACGAAACGCTGGTAGGGAGCACCGCCATGTCTGATAAAATTATGGCTTATCGCCGCGAAAATGGCCGAGTCGGCGTTCGCAATCACGTCATCATTCTACCAGTGGATGATATTTCAAACGCCGCCTGCGAGGCCGTTGCCAACAATGTCAAAGGCACGATGGCGCTGCCCCATGCCTATGGACGTTTGCAGTTTGGTGAGGATCTTGATCTGCATTTCCGCACGATGATCGGCACCGGCGCAAATCCTAACGTTGCAGCTGTGGTGGTGATCGGCATTGAGCCGGGCTGGACGAAGAAAATTGCCGATGGCATCCGCGAGACGGGCAAGCCGGTGGCGGAATTTTCCATCGAACAAAAGGGCGATTTCGAAACTATCCGCGCAGCTTCATGGGCGGCGAAGGAATACGTCCACTGGGCGACCGAGCTTCAGCGCGAAGAATGTGCGATGAACGAGCTTTGGATTTCCACCAAATGCGGCGAGTCTGACACGACCACTGGTCTGGGTTCCTGCCCAACGGTTGGCAACATGTACGACAAGCTCATCCCGCAGGGCATCACGGGCTTCTTTGGCGAAACGTCGGAAATCACCGGCGCAGAGCACATTTGTAAGGAGCGTGCGGTTAACGAAGAGGTTGGTGAGCGCTGGTACAAGATGTGGGAAGCCTATCAGAACGATGTGATCTTCGCGCACCAGACAGACGATCTGTCTGATTCGCAGCCGACGAAAGGCAACATCGAAGGCGGGCTGACGACGATTGAAGAGAAGGCCTTGGGCAATCTGGAGAAGATTGGCCGCGAATGCCGCTATATCGACATTCTGGAGCCGGCTGAAGCGCCGCAATCGGGCAAGGGCCTGTATTTCATGGACTCTTCCTCAGCAGCTGCTGAATGCGTGACGCTAATGGCGGCTGGTGGTGCGGTGATTCACACCTTCCCGACAGGGCAGGGCAATGTGGTGGGCAACCCCATTGTTCCGGTGATTAAGATCACCGCCAATCCGCGCACGGTGCGCACGATGGGCGAGCACGTGGATGTGGACGTGACAGGTATTCTCACCCGCGAGAAAACCATCGACGAGGCGGGCGATGATCTCATCGAAATGATCCGCCGCACGGCCAATGGGCGTAACACGGCTGCCGAGGCTCTTGGTCACCGCGAGTTTTCAATGACGAAACTGTATCGAAGCGCATAAAAACTGCGTCGATCGCATCAATTGGGCCGTCGCTCCGAAAGGGGCGGCGGCCTTTATGTTTCAGGGCTGTTTACCAAGTTGATTCCACCGATCTTGCTAAACAATTGATTAAATTCGATAGTGAAAAAAATCTGAATGTCGGTTTTGACTGAATGGTAAAAAAGCAGCGCGTGCCCGTCTGCGATTGGTGGAGTAAAGAATATGGATGAGATCATTGAAGATGAGACCGGTCGGATTGCGGCTGTGTTTGACGATCGAATTGGAAATAACACTGTGCTTGCCGCTGATATCGCGGCCATAATGGGCGATGACGATACAATTGATGATATGGAATTCGTTGAGGATATCGGGCCACCAGAAATTGAACCACTTGTTCAGGTTGTTGACGATTCCACCGCTGGTGATTTCGATGTAATTGAGGCAATCCGCGATGCTCCGCCTGAGTTTGTGGCGGATAATGAGATTGCCGAGGCGTTCGAATCCATACTTCAAAGCAATGGGGTCGATGACGACGAGATCGAAGAAATTCTAGCACTTGATGTCAACGCTGCCGCACTCAACACGGCAGTCGAAGACGAGGCGGTGCCCACCGCGCTAACAACAACTGACATTACAGACCAGATAGACGAGGGGCCAACAACGGCCCTGGACAATTTTGTTGATGACGACAATGCCGATGTAGCGATTGACCCTGAACTGCTGGCGAATAGTCAGATGGATGTAGGCGTTGAGGCTCAGTCTGGCGTCCTGACGGATGATACTGATGCTGCCGCTGATACAGCAGGCATGGATGCCTGCCCGATGATGGGTGACATGAGCGACGACACAGCTACGGGTGATATGATGACCGTTGATGTGGCCGATATGGACGCGGAAACACCCGCTGACGACGCCAGCGCTGGCGATGATACTGCTATCGACTCTTCGGATGGCGATGTGGTCATGACAGCGGACGACGCAGCCGTCACAACGACGGACAGTGACCCTGCGGCCGATATGATGGCTGACGGCTGTGACTTGGATTCCGTCGACTGGACAACGCCGGGTGCTAACGGCTTATCGGCGTTAGGCGAGGTGGTGCAGGCAATCCAGGAACTTATTGATCAAACCGGAGACCTCTTTGCACGTCTGGAGGATTCACCATGTTTCTCGCCGTGCGATGCAGCCGCAGACGCTCTAGCCAACGATATGGCCGACCTTATGCAAATGGATGCTTTGGCCGACGCTGATCTTGGCGGCACAGATGACGATATGATGGGTTAAGCCAGCGGAAATCTGTGGGCTTGAGCTGCTGGCCCCACTGTTTCTCTCCTTTTTGCTTTGCAGGATTGCCCGTCTTGCGCGACCTTGATGGTTTAGAGCGCGTCGCGCTGTTCAACCAATTGGGGTCATTTTGTTTGTTCTTTCTATCGAAGACACCCATCGTCTCATCGCAGAAACGCTTGAGCGGTGTGACACTTCGCCTGCCAATGCTGCTTCTGTTGCCAAGGCTTTGATAGCAGCAGAGTGCGCGGGGCAGGCGGGACACGGAATGCGTCGTCTCCCGTCCTATGCAGCGCAGGCGTCAAGCGGCAAAGTGGACGGGTATGCCAGGGTGGTTTGCGAGCAGGTCGCGCCTGCCGCGTTGAAAATCGACGCGGCACATGGCTTTGCCTATCCTGCGCTGGATGCGATGCACGCGCGGCTTCCAGAAATGGCCAAAACCAATGGCATTGCGGTCGCTGGTATCCACCGCAGCCATCATTGTGGCGTTGCCGGAGTGATTGTCGAGCAACTGGCAGATGCGGGGCTTGTGGCGCTCATGTTCGCCAACACGCCCGCAGCAATGGCACCAGCCGGGGGCAGCAAGGCGATTTATGGGACCAACCCGATCGCCTTCGCTGCACCGCGCGGTGACGCTGGACCGATTGTTGTTGATGTTTCCTTGTCCAAGGTAGCGCGGGGCAAGATCATGGCTGCGAAGCAATCCGGCAAGCCCATTCCTGAAGGTATTGCACTGGGGCCAGATGGTGAGCCGACCACAGATGCTGATGCGGCCTTGGCTGGAACAATGCTGCCGATAGGCGACGCCAAAGGCACTGCCTTGGCGTTGATGGTGGAGCTTTTGGCTGCTGGCGTAACTGGCGCGAGCTATGCGGCTGATGCGAGTTCGTTTCTCTCCGCAGACGGGCCGCCGCCCGGAACAGGGCAGTTGGTGATTGCAATCGACCCAACGAAGTTCGGTGGAGAAGCCATCATTCATCACATCAATGCGCTCGCCTGTCAGATTGAAAATCAAGACGGCGCGCGGGTGCCGGGGGCGCGGCGACGGGAGATTGCACAAAAAGTCCGTGAAAACGGGATCGAAATCGACGATGATCTGCTGAAGGCGATCCAGTCTGTCGGAGTGAATTCATGAAATGCGTGATTGTGGGCGGCGGGCAGGCGGCTTCATCTGCTGCGGCTAAACTGCGCGAACTGGATAGTGACGCGGAGATCACCATGATCTGCGGCGAACCTGTTCTGCCCTATCAGCGCCCGCCGCTTTCGAAGAAATATCTCTCCGGAGAGATGCCGCTCGATCGTCTGGTTCTTCGTCCACAGGAGTGGTTTGACGACCAGCGGGTGGATGTGGTCACCGGTGTGTTGGCTGAGAGCATCGACCGCGGGGCGAAGACCATTATTTGCAGCGACGGCTCCGCTTACATCTACGACAAACTTCTGCTCGCCACGGGCTCATCCGTGCGGCGCTTGCCCGCCTCCATCGGTGGCGGCCGCAGCCGCGTCCACTATCTGCGCTCCACGAATGATGCAGATCACCTCGCGCCCTATTTGAAAGAGGGTGGTCGGATGGTCATGGTGGGCGGTGGTTATATCGGCTTGGAAGTTGCCGCCGTTGCCCGGTCCGCTGGCATGGAAGTCAGCGTTGTCGAGATGGCCCCGCGCATTTTGCAGCGGGTAGCCGCGCCGGAGACATCAGACTTCTTCCGCTCGCTTCACACCGGCCACGGCGTGCGCCTGCTTGAAGGTGTCGGCTTGGAACGGCTAGAGGAAGCGGGCGAAGGGATTACCGCCCATCTCAGCGATAGCACCAGTATTGAAGCGGACGTGGCCGTGGTTGGCATCGGCATCGTGCCGGATGTTGATCTTGCCGATCACGCGGGGCTCACGCTCGATAACGGCATTGCGGTGGATGACTATTGCACCACCGACGATGACGATATTTTTGCAGCAGGCGATTGTGCCAGTTTTATCTTCAAGAACAGCCGCATCCGGCTTGAAAGCGTGCCGAACGCTATCCATCAGGCCGAAATAGCAGCCCGCAACATGCTGGGCGAGCGTGTCGCATATCTCGCAACACCGTGGTTCTGGTCGGATCAATACGATGTGAAGTTGCAGATAGCCGGCCTGAACATGGGCTATGATGAAACCGTGGTGCGCCCCGGCAAGCGGGAGGGGGCGCAGTCGGTGTGGTATTTCCGCGATGGCGAAGTTTTGGCGGTCGATGCCATGAACGATGCGCCCGCCTTCATGATGGCGCGGCGCATTCTGGAAGGTGGTAAGTCGATCACGCCCGCCCAAGCCGCCGATCCGCAGAGCGATCTGAAAGCGATAGCCCTATGACTTTGAAGCGTCCTGCCACCACCTATACTGGCCCAGAACTTTGCGCGCTTTCGGCCTATGACACGGTTCAGCTGCTGCGCAAGGGTGAGGTGTCGTCCGCCGAATTGCAGAGCGCCAGCCATGCGCGGGTGGAGCAGACGGACGGGGCAGTGAACGCGATGGTGACCCGCTGCTACGACCGTGCGGCGGCGTTTGATGTGCCAGCGATTGACGATCACGTGGGTTGCCTTGCGGGTCTGCCCATCGGCATTAAGGATTTGAGCGCTGTCAGCGGCGTGCGCCACACGATGGGAACGCCTGCCATGGCCAACCATATCGCCACAACCAACGACCCTATCGTCGATATATTGGAAGCACGGGGCGGGGTGGTTGTGGGCAAAACCAACACGCCGGAAATGGGGGCGGGGGGCAACACGTTCAACGCCGTCTTTGGCCACACCCGCAACCCATGGGACGTGAGCAAGAATGCTGGTGGCTCATCAGGCGGTGCCGCTGTTTCGCTGGCCACGGGGCAGGTGTGGCTATCGCAAGGGTCTGATCTGGCGGGCTCGCTGAGGACGCCGGCGGCCTATTGCGGGGTCGTGGGCTTGCGTCCTTCACCGGGTCGGGCTTTCGGCGGGCCGATGACGTTGGGCTTTTCTGGTGAGGGCATATCCGGCCCCATGGCGCGTGATGTGCGCGATTGTGCGCTTTTCCTTGATGCCATGAGCGGGTTTGACGAACGCGCGCCGTTGTCGCTACCCGCGCCTGATGCGCCGTTTCAGGAGGCGGTCGCGCGGGCTGAAGGGAAAGTGCGGATCGCTTACGCGCCGGACCTAGCAGGCTTTGCTCCGGTCGAAAGCGAAATTCGTTCGGTCATGGCAGCGGCGCTTGAGCAGATGGAGAAAAGTGGCAGCAGTATTGATGAGGTCTGTCCCGATCTGCCCGGCCTGAAAGACACTTATGTCACTCTGCGGGCGCTGACATGGGCAAGCCTGCCAGGGCGTGCGCCGAAGGCTGTGCAGGAGGGTTATAAGCGCACTCTGGTGGAGAACATCGAAGTAGGGCGTAAGCTTACCGTTGACCAAATCATTGATGCCAACCTGACGCGCACCAGCCTTTATCATACGATGCGGACCTTCCTGCACGATTTTGACGTGCTGGCCTGTGCCGTTGTCGGTCTTGAGCCGACGCTGGCCGAGGTCGAATACCCGCTCTCCGTCGATGGTGTTGAGACACACGATTACATTGATTGGCTGAAGTTCTCCTTTCTTGCCACGGTTACCGGCCTGCCCGCCATTTCCGTGCCGTGCGGTTTTACTGAATCAGGCATGCCCGTGGGCATCCAGTTGATCGGCCCACCGCGCGGAGATGCGAAGGTTTTGGCTGTGGCACGGGCGCTTGAAATGGTGTTGGATTTGGGCGCAGCGCCGCTCGATCCGCGATAAGGGAGACGTGCCATGAAGATCGACCACACCGGCGTTTCCGTCAGCGATTTTGATAAGGCCAAAGTCTTTTATGATGGGGCGTTGGCACCACTTGGCGGGGCGCTGCTTCACGTGGTGCCGGAGGAGTTTACCGGCGGCACAAAGGTTGGTGGCTACGGTTCTGATCGCCCGATCTTTTGGATAAGCGAAGAGGGGCAGCCAAAGCCGACCACGCACATCGCGTTTGAGGCTGAAAACCGTGCGCAGGTGGATGCGTTTCACGCCGCCGCACTGGCAGCCGGTGGCCGCGACAACGGCGCTCCCGGCCTGCGCCCGCATTATCATGAGCACTATTACGGCGCATTCGTGCTCGACCCCGACGGCAACAACATCGAAGCGGTGTGCCACGCGCCGCAATAGGCGTGTCTGAAAAATGGCATAGGCCGTCGCAAATGCGTCGTTTGCGACCCCGCAGGCCGTGTAACCATCGCGCCCAATTGCCGCACATTTGCGCCGTTGGAGAATGACTGACATGGCCTTCAAAACCGATATCGAAATTGCCCGTGAAGCAAAGAAAAAGCCGATTCAGGAAATCGGTGCCAAACTCGGCATTGGGCCGGAGGATCTCGTTCCCTACGGCCACGATAAGGCAAAGGTGTCTGCCGAATTCATCAAGGCGCAGGCTGGTAAGCAAGACGGCAAGCTGATTCTCGTCACCGCCATTAACCCGACGCCCGCGGGCGAGGGCAAGACGACGACGACCGTGGGTCTTGGAGACGGCCTCAATGCCATCGGCAAAAAAGCGGCGATCTGCATCCGTGAAGCCTCGCTTGGCCCGTGCTTTGGCATGAAGGGCGGTGCTGCCGGTGGTGGCTACGCGCAGGTGATCCCGATGGAAGACATGAACCTGCATTTCACGGGCGATTTTCACGCAATCACGTCCGCCCACAACCTGCTGTCGGCGATGATCGACAACCACATTTACTGGGGCAACGATCTGCGCATCGACAACCGCCGCGTGGTGTGGAAGCGCGTTCTGGACATGAACGACCGTGCCTTGCGCGATGTGGTGACGTCGCTGGGCGGCGTGCCAAACGGCTTTCCGCGTCAGGCCGGTTTTGACATCACGGTTGCCTCAGAAGTCATGGCGATTTTGTGCCTGTCCAATGATCTGGCGGATCTGCAGGAGCGGCTTGGTAATATCATCATCGGCTATACCCGCGACCGCGCGCCGATCACCTGCCGGGACATCAAGGCAGATGGCGCGATGACCGTGCTGTTGAAAGACGCGATGCAGCCAAACCTCGTGCAAACGCTGGAGAACAATCCGGCCTTCGTTCACGGCGGCCCGTTTGCGAACATCGCGCATGGCTGTAACTCGGTTGTGGCCACGAAGACTGCGCTCAAACTGGCCGACTATGTGGTCACGGAAGCCGGTTTCGGCGCTGATTTGGGCGCTGAGAAATTCATGAACATCAAGTGCCGCAAGGCGGGCCTTGCGCCGTCTGCGATTGTCATCGTAGCGACCATCCGCGCCATGAAGATGAACGGCGGTGTGGCGAAAGCGGACCTCGGCGAAGAGAACGTTCAGGCGGTGATCGACGGTTGCCCGAACCTTGGCCGCCACATTGAAAACATCAAGAGCTTTGGCGTGCCTGCTGTGGTGGCGATCAACCACTTCCACGGCGACACGGAAGCGGAAATCAAGGCCTGTCAGGATTACGTTGAGAGCCTCGGCTCCGAAGCGATCTTGTGCAAACACTGGGCGGATGGCTCAAAAGGCACCGAGGCGCTGGCCACCCGCGTTGCAGAAATCGCCGACAGCGGCATGGCGCAATTCCAGACGCTCTATCCCGACGACATGCCGCTGATGCAGAAAATCGAAACCATCGCCAAGCGCATCTACCGTGCTGATGAGGTTTTGGCTGACAAGAAAATCCGCGATCAACTCAAGCAGTGGGAAGAGGCCGGTTTTGGCAATCTGCCTGTCTGCATGGCGAAAACGCAGTATTCCTTCTCCACCGACCCCAACCTGCGCGGCGCACCGGACGGCCATTCGGTTCCCGTCCGCGAAGTGCGGTTGTCAGCGGGGGCAGGGTTCGTGGTAGTCGTCTGCGGCGAGATCATGACCATGCCCGGCCTGCCAAGAGTGCCAAGCGCAGAACAGATCATGCTGAATGATGAGGGGCTGATTGAGGGACTGTTTTAGGGGGTAGCCCTTCAATTGAGCCCGCCTGATAACCTCAAGCGGGCTTTTTTGCGCCAACGGCAGTTCCGAGCCCAAACCTCCTACATTGCCGCATGATCGGGAATGTCCGGTCTTGAACCTCCGTGTTTTGCTTGGCACAACGCCAAGATGCCCCAAGAGATATGGAAAAAATACCAAAGCATGAAAATCTATCGCATCAATGGCGAAAGGTTCTCGACACTTGAAGAATTCTACGAAGAGATCAGCCGCGTTCTGATTCCTGGTTCAAAATGGGGCTACAATCTGAATGCGTTCAACGATATTCTGCGCGGTGGTTTTGGAACGCCTGATGAAGGCTTTATGCTGATTTGGGAAAATTCTGAGCTATCAAAAAGCCGATTGGGATACTCGGAAACTGTTCGCCAATTGGAGCAGCGTCTCGAACGCTGTCACCCAACGAACAGGAACTGCGTGAGGAAACAACTGAAACGCGCGCACAGCAGCGAGGGACCTGTAGTGTTCGACTGGCTGGTTGAGATTATCGCTGTGCATGGAGTTGGTGGAACGGAAGCGGAGGACAACGTCATCCTTAAGCTTCGATAGCAGAGCGGACCTTAGTGCCGGTGCCGTGAAAGGCGGCTCTGTCCGCATAGCTGACAAAAGCGCATTCCCGCTCACTCCCCATCGCCCCGCTTCAATCCATAAGCCGCCGCCAGCTTCCAAACATGCTCCGGCACCATGTTTTTCATCTTGCTTGGCATGTCTGCTCTTAAGTGCAACACCGTTTCTATCGCTTTCATCTCCACCCGTGTCCGCGCGAATTCCATGCCCTTTGGGCCGATTTTTGGCATGAGCCATGCGACGATGGGGCGGACCCAATCGGGCATGGCGCGCAGGGGGAGGCCGCCGGCGGCGCGTTCTACGTTGGCTTTGAAGCCTTCGACGTGCTTTTGGCGCTTGCCTTTGCTCTCGGGCGCGGAGATTTTCACTTCATCGCCCAAAGCCTCCAGCAATTCCTCGCCGCGCTGGTTGCGCACGATGAGCCATTGCTCGCCCGTGCCGCCCATATAGCCGACCGTGATGTCTGACAGCGCGTTGGTGTAGTCAACGCAGGTTTTGCATGTGAGAGGGAAGAAATCGGCGGGCAATTTGGAGATTGGCAGTTTGAGGAACGGAATCTCGCGCTTATGCCCATCGTCAAAGCGCAGTTCCACCTGATAATCGGCGCGGAATTCAAGGTAATTTATTGATTCCGGTTTTCCGTCCAACAGGTTGAGAAAGGTATGGAAATTCTCGGTCGTGGTGTTGTCGGAGCAGGGGGTGCCGATGACGTAGAGCGCTTCCAGCCCCAGCTTTTCCTCCAGCGCGCGTAGGGCGTAGACTTGGCAGGGTATGCCGACGACCGCGATGCGGCGGTGGCCTGCTTCCATTGCGGGTTCCAGCAGGGCCAAGGTCGGCGCATAACCCATGCGCATGCCGCGGCACTGGGCCATGTCTTGCGCTCGGGTGATGATGACGGGTTCAGGCTTCCAGCGGTCTTCGGGCGCGGGTTTGACGGCGATTACGCAATCGACCTTGCCCTGTTCCAGCAGCCGTTCGGCAAGGCGGGTGGTCAAACCCGTCCATTGTGCGCCTTCGGCGGGTTTTCGCAGCGATGCGCGCACGATTCGGGTGAAGGTGCCAAAATGGGCGGCATCGGGGTCGGGATTGTCCGCTCTCTCGCGTCCGTGGGCGGCTTTTTCCAATCTTGGATAATCCGGCTTGATGAATTGGCAGGCAGAACCGCATAAAGTCGGGTCTTTCATGCGCGAAACCCCGCAATCGGTGCACAATGTGCGAGGGGCTGCGAGCCGCAATGGTGGGGTCGATTGCGGGCGGGTCAGCACTGTAAAGTTTTCTTGGCGCTATACATGTAAACCAAAATTGTCATATGTTGATGGCAAAGGTCAATCATGCTGCGCGAGGCGGCGAGGCCGGGACTTTAGAAATAGGTGGCGGCAGTCACAACAATGGACGCACTCAACACCAGCGAAATGAATGGCCTTCAATCGCGCTTTTTCGATGAAGACCCGCGCCGTGCGCTGATCGACGCGGAGCGCCACGCCCGTCCGCCTTTACCCATCGAAGCGCCGGCCGTCGTGCAATACATCGCCCTGCAAAGCCAGGTGACAGATCTTGCGTCGGAACGGCGGGCCTGCCTAACGATTTGCGAGAATCTGGGGCTGATGCCCTCCAGCGAACTGACTGACCAGATTCAGGCGGTTGGCGAAGGCGTGTTTCTGAAATGGGAGCGCCATACCGAGTTTTGCTCCTACACGATCGTTCAGCAGAACGTGGAAGACCGCAAAGGCTTCGTGCCGTGGTCGGAGCGGGAACTGGGCTGGGAAGACGTGACGGGCAATCTTCTCGTTTCGCTTGTCATCGGCATTGAGACGAAACGCAGCCGCGTTTGGAAACAGTCCGGAATGTTTGACTGGGCCAATCCACTTCCGCTTTGTGCTTCTTTGGTGATGTCGGGAACCACGCAGGTGGAATCGGACATGACAATCAACGAGCGCGGGTTTACGCGCTATCTTGTGACGACATCGAACAAGGAGCCCACGCGGATTGGGCGGCTTGTGCAGCGGTTAATCGAGATTGAAAGCTACGGTGCGTTTTGCCTCTACGCTTGGAAAGACGTCAAAGAGATCGGCCCTAAATTGGGCGAGGCGGAGCGACGGCTTGAAAGCATCACGACGCGGCTCGCCAAACATGCTGGTGAATCTGATGAGCAGATGCTGGATGAATTGTCGGAGGTCTCAGCTTTCCAGGAAGAGGTGACGACGCGCTCGCATTTCCGGCTAAACGCTTCGCTGGCCTACTATGAAATTGTGCAGCGGCGGCTTGAAGAGCTGCGCGAGGAGCGCATTGAGGGCTGCCAGCGGCTCGCGAACTTCATCCAGCGGCGCATGAACCCCGCCGCCCGCACCTACCGCTCGATATTGAAGCGCCAAGCGGAAACCGCTGACCGCACGAGCCGCGCCACGCAATTGCTGCGCGGGCGCATTGAGGTGGAAATCGGCAAGCAGAATCAGCAATTGCTGAAAAGCATGAACGAGCGGGCCGAGGCGCAATATAAGCTGCAAAAGACGGTTGAGGGCCTGTCCACCGTCGCCATAACCTATTACGCGCTGGGCATTCTGGCCTATATCGCGGCTGCCATCGCTGGCTATGTGCCCGGTCTCGGCGTGAAGGAAATCGTCGGTCTCGCCGTTCCCTTCGTGTTGCTGACGGTGTGGTTGGCGTTGAAGAGACTGAGGAAATAGACCCATGAGCACGAAACACGCCTATCCCTTCGCGGCCATCGTCGGTCAGGACGATTTGCGCCACGCCTTGATGCTTGCGGCGGTTGATCCCTCGCTTGGTGGCGTGTTGGCACTGGGCGACCGGGGCACAGGCAAGACCACTGCCGTACGCGGGCTTGCCTCGCTTTTGCCGCCGATGAAGGCGGTCGCCGATTGCCGATACAAGTGCGACCCAACCGGCAAAAGCGGGCTGTGCGAAATCTGTGCGGCGCAAAAGGATTTAAGCGCAGCGAAAGCGAAAACTGTGCCCGTGCCAGTGGTCGATCTGCCCTTGGGCGCGACAGAAGACAGGGTGCTGGGGGCGCTGGATATCGAGCGGGCGCTGGTCGATGGCGAAAAGAGTTTTGAGCCGGGACTGCTTGCTGATGCCAATCGCGGGTTTCTCTACATCGATGAGGTCAACCTGCTGGAAGATCATCTGGTCGACGTGCTGCTCGATGTTGCCGCCTCCGGCTGGAACGTTGTTGAGCGTGAGGGCTTGAGCCTGAAACATCCGGCGCGGTTTGTGCTGGTGGGCAGCGGCAATCCGGAAGAGGGTGAATTGCGCCCGCAATTGTTGGACAGGTTCGGCCTTTCCGTTGAAGTGCGCACGCCCACTGAAATTGCCCAGCGGGTGGACATCATCAAGCGGCGGGAAGCCTATGAGGCAGACCCCCAAGCGTTTGCTGACAAATGGAAACGGGCGACGGCGAAAGAGCGCAAGCGCATCACATCTGCCCAAGCGCTGCTTGGTGATATTGCCGTTGGCGACGACGTGTTGGCGCTGATTGCCGAGATATGCATCGCCCTTGGCACCGATGGTCTACGGGGTGAATTGACGCTCATCAAAGCCGCCCGTGCCGAGGCGGCGCTGAGCGGCGATGGGGCGGTGACGCGCCAGCACGTGCGCACGATGGCGCCAATGGCGCTCGCGCACCGTCTGCGGCGCAACCCGTTGGATGATACGCGTGGTGGAGTGCGCGTGGAACGGGCGCTGGACGAGATTTTCGCACGGCTGCAAGCCGCTTAAGGCGCTTCACCATGTCAGCCGCACCCCTCACAATCGATACGGCTGAACAAGCCTTTTGGGACGATGCCTGTCTGGCCGCGACCCTGTTTGCCAAGATGGCAAGCGTTGAACGGAGCGGGGCAATGCCAAGCGTTCTGGCGCGTGCCAAGGCCGGACCTGTTCTCGACGCTTGGCTGGAAATGGTGACGATGCTCGCAGGTGGCAAGCGGCTTCGCCGTGTGCCACAGGGCATTGATGCCGCCCACCTGATCGGCGGTCTGGATATCACCGCCACGGTGGACGCTTCACGCAGCGTGTTTTCGCCCGGTCTTTTGCAACAGGCCCACGGAGAAATCGTCCTTTTGCCGCAAGCGGAAACGATGGATGCAGGTGCGGTCTCGATTATCAACGGTGCGCTCGATTCCGGCGTTGTTCGCGTGGAACGTGATGGCATGAGCCGGGTGGATGATGCCCGCTTCGCGCTCGTTGCAGTTGACCAAAGCGAAGATGACGAAGACGGCGTTCCGGCCTCTCTTGCCGAGCGTTGCATGTTTCATGTTGACCTAACGCAGGTCAGCATCCGAAGCCTTAAACCATTGCCAAGACTTTCCCTTGTAAAACCCGATCACTCTGCGCTTTGCGGTGATGACGAATTGCAGGCCCTTTGCCAAATGGCTTTGGCGTTCGGATTGTTTTCCATGCGGCCCGTGCATCATGCGCTAAGCGTTGCCTGTTGCCATGCGGGTTGGCAGGGACGCGATGTTGTTGGCGAAGAGGATATCGCGGTTGCGATGCGCCTGTCTTACATTCAGCGCGCAACGCGCCTTCCCATGCCGCCTGAGCCGGAGCAGGAGCCTGCGCCGCCGGAGCCGGAAGCCAATAATGAACCGGACGAGTCCGATGCTTCCCACGCGGATGGTCCGTTGGAAGACAGCGTAACGGATGCCATTGATACCATGCTGCCTGAGGGCTTGCTGGAACAATTAATGCGCCCGGTCCTTTTGCGCCAATCGGCCATGGCGGGCCGTCGCGGGGCAAAGAAAGACAATTTCAAACGGGGCCGCCCGCTCGCGTCCCGCGCGGGCAAGCCCGGTGGCTTCAAGCGACTTGATCTCATCGCAACGCTGCGCAAGGCCGCGCCGTGGCAAAAGCTGCGCCGCCAGCAAGTTGAGCAGCGCCGCGGCAGGGCACGGACGCTGCACGTTCGTTCCTCCGATTTCCAGATTAGGCGGTTTCGCCAAAGCGCGGAGACAACAACGATATTTCTCGTTGATGCTTCCGGCTCCACGGCTCTCAACCGGCTGGGGGAAGCCAAGGGCGCGGTCGAATTGCTGTTGTCGGAGAGCTATTCGCGCCGTGATAGCGTGGCGCTGGTCAGCTTTCGCGGCACCGGAGCGGAAGTGCTGCTGGCTCCAACTCGCGCACTGGCACGGGCCAAAAAGGCGCTTTCGGCTTTGCCCGGTGGTGGCGGCACGCCGCTGGCATCTGGCTTGCAAACGGCGCTGGCGCTGGCGCTCGATCAGATGCGCAAGGGACATCAGACAAGTGTTGTTGTTCTCACCGACGGCAGCGCCAATGTCGGGCTGGATGGCAAAGGCGGGCGGGCGAAAGCCGCGCAAGATGCGCAAGATGTGGCTGAAGGATTTCGCAGTGCTGGCGTGTCCTCCATCGTCATCGACGTTGGCCGCAAACCGGGGCGAAACTCCACCGCGATTGCAGATGCCATGGGAGCCGCACTCATTGCGATGCCGTTTGCCAATGCTGAAGCGCTTTCCAGCGTTGTGAAAGCGAACAGCGTATGAAGTGGGAACAACACGGGCGCTCTTGGCCCAACAGCGAAATCAGCCGTTTCGAGATCGTGGATCGCACTCGTTACCACGTTCAGCGAACGGGCGGTGAAGGCTTGCCCAAGCTGCTGATGTTGCACGGATCTGGCGCAACCACCCACTCGCTGGCGGCGCTCATCGAAAATTTGCGGGGCAAGTTCGATATTCTAGCGCCCGATATCCCCGGTCATGGATTCAGCGGGCCGTTGGATGCGCAAAAGCCGACATTGCCGAACATAGCCAAAGCGCTAGGCAAGTTGTTGGAATATGAGGATTTCGCGCCCGATCTCGTGGTTGGTCATTCCGCCGGCGCGGCTATTGCTGTGCAGATGCAATCCACTGGTGTGATCAATGTTGGCGGCATCGTCTCGATCAATGGGGCGTTTTATCCGTTCCCGGGCATGGCGGGCCATCTGTTTCCGGCGATAGCACGACTGTTGTTCCTCAATCCGTTTGTGCCGCACCTTTTTGCGTTTGGCGCAGGCAGCCGTGGGCGGGTGCAGGATTTGATCGATTCCACCGGGTCAAAGCTGGGGCCGGAGGGAATCGATCTTTATCAAAAAGCGATTTCTGATGCCGAGCATGTAGAAGGCACGCTCGCAATGATGGCGAATTGGGACTTGGAGCCTATGGCCACCATGTTGCGTCATCTGAATATTCCCGTTCTTCAAATCATCGGCGGTCGTGATGGCACAATCGAGCCGAAAGCGGCACAACAGACTGCACGACTGTTGCGCCATGATTCCATGGTGGTTTTTCCTGACAAAGGCCATTTGGTGCATGAAGAAGCACCGGATGAAGTGGCTGATGCCATTTTGCATTTTGTCGAAGCCACGGTGAGGCAAGAGATTTCCGCCTGAGCAGGTCACGGACCTTGCGTAAGCTGGCTTTACACTATTAAGTGTCCAATTATGACGACACATCCGCCTCACAAACAATTTCATCGAGCTGAACCGCTTTCTGGTGGCAAGCCTCACGCAATCGTAATCGGGGCCGGTTTTGGTGGTTTGGCCGCTGCTGTTCGGCTGGGAGTGCGCGGCTATCGCGTCACCGTTCTGGAGAAATTGGAGCAGGCAGGGGGGCGCGCCAGCGTCTTCCGCCAAGACGGCTTCACGTTCGATGCCGGTCCAACCATCATCACTGCGCCATTCATCCTGGAAGAGCTTTGGACGATTTGTGGCAAGCGCATGGAAGACCATGTGAAACTTGCTCCGATGGATCCATTCTACCGCATCCGTTTTGATGACGGCACGTGGTTCACCTGCAACGGCGACGCCGATTTCATGCGCTCGGAGATCGCCCGGTTCAATCCCGATGATGTGAAGGGATACGAGATGTTTTTCGAAGAGAGCAAAAACAATTACAGCCTCGGCTTCGGTCTGATGGACCGGCCGTTCCACAAGCTGATCGAGATGCTGAAATTCGTGCCGGAGCTGGTGACAAAACGCGCCGACCGCACGGTTTATGGCCATGTTGCCAAGCACATCAAAAACGAAAAGCTGCGCCAAGCGCTTTCGTTCCATCCGCTGTTTGTGGGCGGCAATCCCATGAACGTGACCAGCGTCTACAGCCTGATCGCCTATCTAGAGCGCGAATACGGCGTGCATTTCGCATGGGGTGGCACGGGCGCGTTGGTGCAGGGCATGGTCGACTTGATTGAAGACCAAGGCAGCAAGGTTCGCACGAATGCTCCGGTGGCCGAGTTGATGTTAGAAGGCGACAAGGCTGTTGGCGTGAAGCTGAACGATGGCGAGGAAGTTCGCGCTGACGTGATTGTATCAAATGCCGATTCCAACTGGGTTTACCGCAATCTCTTGCCCAAGCGCAAAAAGCGCCGCTGGACGGAGCGCAAGCTTGATCGCACGAATTTTTCCATGAGCCTGTTCGTTTGGTATCTCGGCACTGACAAGCGTTTTGAAGACGTAGACCATCACACGATCCTGATGGGGCCGCGCTACGGTGGCTTGCTGAAGGATATCTTCAAACGCAAAGTGCTTGCCGACGATTTCAGTCTGTATCTGCACCGTCCCACCGCCACTGATCCGTCCTTGGCGCCTGAAGGTTGCGATACGTTCTACGTGCTGTCACCCGTGCCGCATCTGGACGCGGATGTGGATTGGGAGACGCAGGCTGAGCCTTACCGCCGTAAAATCGAGGCGCATCTGGAAAAGACCATTATGCCCGGCTTGGCCGACAGCGTGGTGACGTCGAAAATCTTCACGCCGCTCGATTTTCGCGACCGGCTGAACGCGCCCAATGGGGCGGCGTTTGGGCCAGAGCCTCTGTTCACCCAGTCCGGCTGGTTCCGCCCGCACAATGTCTCGGAAGAGGTGGAGAACTTCTACCTCGTCGGCGCGACCACCCATCCCGGCGCTGGCGTTCCCGGCGTTGTCACGTCCGCTAAAGTGCTGGACAGCGTCATTCCCCATGCAGATGAAATCGAGGCGCGGAGGGCGACCTATGGGTGAGATGAAGCTTGCGAGTGCCCACTTGGCTGAGTGTCGAAAGATCATCCGTCATGGGTCAAAGAGTTTCTACTTTGCCTCGCTGATGCTGCCCCCTTCGGTGCGGCTTGCGTCGACAGCGCTTTACGCTTTCTGCCGCGTGTCTGACGATATTGCTGATGAGCCCGGCGCTTCCTTAGCGGCGCTGGATCATCTGCGTCAGCGTCTTGATGCTGCTTATGCTGGCACCCCCTATGACCATGCCGCCGATCAGGCCTTTGCCGCAGTTGTAGAATCCTACGATATTCCCGAGTCCGTGCCGATGGCGATGCTCGAAGGGTTCGAGTGGGACTTGGTCGGTAAGAAGTATAATACGCTTTCCGATGTTCTCGACTATTCGGCGCGCGTTGCATCAACCGTCGGTGTGATGATGAGTGCAGTGATGGAGCGGCGCAGTCGCGACACGCTGGCCCGCGCCTGCGAGCTTGGCCTGGCGATGCAGTTGATTAACATTGCACGAGACGTGGGCGAGGATGCGCGCAACGGGCGATGCTATTTGCCGGAGGAGTGGTTGGCGGAAGAAGGGCTCAACTCTGAGCGCCTGATCGCCTCGCCGGAGTTCACCCCAGCATTGGGACGTGTCATCAAACGGTTGCTGGATGAAGCGAGCCAGATTTACAGACTTGGCGTCACCGGTATTTCCGACCTTCCTGCTTCATCGCGTCTTGGCGTTCGTGCAGCCGCTTTGGTCTATGCCGAGATCGGCGAGAAAGTGCGTGCCAATGGCTACAATTCCATAGACCAACGGGCTTACACGACCCGGGGGCGCAAGCTTGGCCTCATGCTCCGTTCGCCCGGCAATCCGCTGAACTTTAGCGGCTGCGATACGGCAGCTCCTGTTGAAGAGGTGGCTTTTCTGGTGGATGCCTGTGAACGTACGCCGGAAGCTGTTCGAGGCGATGGCGAGTGGATGTTGGATATGTTTGCAGAGCTTGATAGGCGCGACCGCGCCTCAATAGCAAAAGCCCAAGCAAACACACGCACACCAAGAACTGGCCAAGCAAGCGATCAAAGGGTCGGTCAGCTCGCCTAGTCATACCCGTTCGGCGCCTGCGACGATATTTAGACTGCACGACGGCCCTCCCGGTGGTTTAAGGGAGAACCCTGAAAATCATTGGAAACACCTATGAGCTGGTCACTTCTAGCATTTGTTGGTTTGAACTTCTTCGCCGCCTTGAGCGGAGCGGTTTTTGCGCCTGGCGAGTGGTTTAAGTCGCTGAAAAAGCCAACGTGGCAGCCGCCGGATTGGGCATTTCCAGTCGTGTGGTCGATCCTGTTTTTGCTCAACTCCGTTGCCGGTTGGCTGGTCTATTCAAAGGTCGGGTTTAGCGATGGCGGCATGTTGGCCATGGCGATCTATGTCGGATCGCTGGTGCTAAACGCAGCGTGGTCCGCGCTGTTTTTCGGAATGAAGCGGATGGATTTAGCGACTTACGAGGCTGCTGTTCTGTGGCTTTCGCTTGTGGCTCAAATCGCGGTCTTCTACCCAATCGAACCAATCGCGGCGCTCATCACGCTGCCATATCTGGCATGGGTCACCGTTGCCTTTGTGCTCAGCCGGACGGTTTGGAGGCTCAACCCTGAGGAGGCGCAGGCGCGGGCATGAGAACGGTTGATTGGGTTTTCGCAGTTGAGTTCGGCTTCCTCTTCGGAAGCCTATGTCTGTTTTGCTGGTGGCAATTGCGCAAGCTCGATAAACTCGACGCAGAGGAAGCGGAGCAGGAACGGCTGGCCAAAGAAGCCGCCGAGCGCGAAGAAAGTTAGCCTGATCTGCGCGGCATCTTAAACGGCAACAAACACCTCACCCAAGTGCTTGCATAACGGTCACAGTCCAGGCTCTCATGCACTGCGCGGGCAGGCTCGCCATCAAACACGGTTTGAATGTGTGATCGGGTATAGAACGGCGTGTCTTCCAGCATTCGTTCGGTTGTCACCGTGTCGGGCGTCTCTGCCAGCGTATAGCGCGGGACCCGCCAGATCGGGCCTTTCGACAAGGTTTGGCGTGGTGGAGCGGGGACTTCTCTAAACGATCCATCGCTTTCATAGCGAAGAGCTAATCTATGGTTCTTCCCATCACGCGTAGTCGAATCGTAGAAAATGCCTGCGCCGTCTTTGAGCGCTGCGCGAGACCAATCCCAGTTCTTGAACCCTGTCTCCAGCGGTTCGGTTCCCCAATTGCTATCCAGATAGGCCTCACCGTTCCAATTGAGATCGGGGCTGTCGAGACGCACCTCTGCACGGCCCACAGGAGCGATGGGCTGCCAGATGTGGCGGCCATGGCCGTCGATAACGTGGGATTTTTGGGTGATCGCCGATGGCGTCACCCGAATAGTTCCACGCACACGGCGGGGCAGGGGATTGGCCCATTCGTCGATGGTGATGATCAGCGTATCGCCGTCCCATGAAAGGCTGCTTGGGCCCATTTGGAGGCTGTGCGCATCGCGGTGCAGCGCGTTGCGGCCACGCTCTGTCATCGTCCAGCGCTTTTTGCCGCCGCCATAGAGACCGACATTGAAGGCGTGATGATTGAGCGGGTCGTGGCGGCCTGACCATGCGTAGTAAGGTGAGAAAACCGAGCCGATCATGGCAATGATGGAAAAGCCGTGGGTGCCATCGTCGCTGATGGCGTCGATATACCACCAAGCGTAACCTTGAGGTGGTATGGTCAGGTCAAAGCGCGGTCCTTCAGAATCTGCTCCGCCGCCAACATGCCCGAACGGGTTGCCATCGGCACGCCCGGCCCCGGATGCACGCTGCCCCCCGCCAGATAAAGCCCCGGTATCGCCGTCTTCGCTCCGCTGCGAGCAAACGATGCCAGCCATCCGTGGGCTGCGCGGCCATAGAGGGAGCCGCCCGATCCGGGAAACAGCGCTTCGAAGTCCGCCGGTTGCGTGATCGTGCCCTTCATCGAGGCGCGGTCCACTTGCAGGCCGCATTTTGTGAGGGTGGAAAACATCGCGTCTTCGCATCGGTTCATTTCCTCTTGGGTCAGACGCTTTTCATCGCCAAAAGCGGGGGCGTTGGTTAGGCAAAGCAACCGCTCGCCATTTTGAGTGGCCAGCGTTCCATCAGCTTGCCGATCTTGGGCGCAAACATAGACGGTTGGTTGTGCCGGTGTGGTGCTGTTTTTGAATATGGCGTCGAATTCTGCCTTATAGGCATCGGAGAAAAACACGTTGTGTCGGTGCAAGTCTACGCCGCCTGTATTTGCCGTAATCGACCATGTGAGAGCGGAAAGGGCGCGTTTGTTGCGCGGCACGGGCACTACCGACATCCGCGAAGATTTCAACACGCCGTTTGCCAAGGCGGAAGCGTCGCCGCAAAAGAGTATCGTATCGCCTTCCAGTCGAACGCCGTTTTGCAGTTCCACATGGCTCGCGCGGCCTTTTGTTTCCAGGATGTGTGCAACGGGGCTTTCCCAATGGAATCTTGCGCCGCAGCCTTCCGCGACCTCGGCCATTTTTCTTGCCAAAGCGTGCATGCCTCCTTCTACAAACCAGACACCTTCTTGTTCCACATGGGCGATCAGCATGAGCGTTGCCGGGGACTGGAAGGGCGATGAGCCGACATAAGTGGCATAACGGCCAAACAATTGTTGCAGGCGTGCGTCGGGAAAATAATCTCCCAGCGCGTTCCAGAGGCTTGTAAACGGGCGCAGCGCGAGCAGGGTGGGGAGGCGAGTAAGGCCAACGCGGCGGCCGAGCTCGAACGGACCGGGGCGCTGTGCGCCGATATATGTGTCTTTCAAAGTGGCGAAGATGTTTTCTGCATCAGCGCAGAATCGACGGTAGCCATCTGCGTTCGCTTTGCCGAAGAATCGCGCAATGGCGTCTTCACTTTCTTTTCTGTCCGTAAACAAATCGAATGTGCCGGAATCATCCCAGGCGTGGCGGGCCAGGATATTTGTGCGGTCCAGGCCAAGCTCTTGCTCGACGGTGCGGCCTGCCATGTCGAACAATTCATCGAAGACATATTTCATGGTGAAGACTGTTGGACCAGAGTCCACCCCGCCACCAGGTGTTTGAATTTGCCGCATTTTCCCGCCCGGATAAGTGCGGCTTTCAACCACTGTCACGCTCTCGCCCTTTGCGCTCAGAGCGATGGCGGCCGCAAGGCCGGCCATGCCTGCGCCGACAATTATCGTGTGGTGAGTGGCCAAAGGGGTTCGTAAACCTGCTGGTTTGGGCTGCCAAAAAGCAGCGGCGCTAATTTCGTGAAACGATTATTGTCAATTGCAACTGACAAAACAATATGTCATATAAATTGGACACACGGAGTGCTGATTGGCCAAATGGAAATTGTAGCCCGGATAGAATCCTGCCTTGAAGACGCGATTGATCGCGCCACGGCAGAGCAGTGCCCACCGCTTCTTGCACAGGCAGTTCGCCATGCTGTATTTCCCGGTGGAGCGCGTGTTCGCCCCCAGCTTTGCCTTTCTGTTGCTGCGGCTTGTTCTGCCACGGATGAGCAAATTCCAGACGCTGTTGCCTGTGCAATTGAAATGATGCACTGCGCTTCGCTGGTTCATGATGATCTTCCCTGTTTTGACGATGCAGACCTTCGCCGCGGCAAGGAAACGGTCCACACACGCTTTGGAGAGCCGATTGCGGTTCTCGTGGGTGATGCGCTGATCGTCGAGGCTTTCAACACTGTTTCACTGGCTTGTGCACACAAGCCTGAGCGCATCGCGCCCCTTCTTTCCTGTATCAGCCGATCCGTTGGGATGTCCGGCGGCATAATTGCCGGTCAGGCATGGGAAAGCGAGCGGGACGTTGATGTTCACGAATACCATCGCGCAAAGACGGGCTCCCTCTTTGTCGGCGCGGTGGTTTCGGGCGCCATAGCAACGGGTGCAAACCCTGAGCCGTGGCGCCCACTCGGACAAAAGATCGGCGAAGCTTATCAGCTTGCCGATGATCTGCTGGATGCAGCCGGAACACAGGCCGAATGTGGCAAGCCGGTAGCGCAAGACAGCAGCCATGATCGCCCCAGCGCCGTTGCGCGATTGGGCATTGAAGGCACGATGAAGTTGTTGCGCCAAACGGTCGGTGAGGCGGTTGCCTGCATCCCTGATTGCGAGGGCGCGGAGGATCTTCGTGATCTGATCGCTGCCCAAGCCACGCGCCTGGTGCCTGCAAAACTTGCCAAGGCAGCAGCCTAAGGCTGCGGACGGGGCTTCGGGTGAGCTTATACGAAAGCTGGCTCGACTTCCGTGAAAAGTGCCTGACCTCCAAACGCTTCCACGACTTTGCCATCCGTTTTCCGCTCACGCGCCCCGTTGTGCGCAAACGCCAAAGTGAGCTTTTCGATCTCGTATCCGGTTTCGTTTATTCCCAAATTCTAGCGTCCTGTGTGGAGCTGAATATTTTCTCACATGTCGCCGGCAAGGGTCGTACGATTGCAAGTCTGGCGGGAACCCTCAAACTGCCGGAAGACGAAACGCGCCGTCTGTTGGACGGTGCAGTTTCGCTGCGTTTGCTCGAAAAGATCGAGGATCGCTACAGATTGGGCGATCTGGGCGCTGCGCTATCCATAAACAAGGGCGTTTTGGCCATGATTCGCCATCACGGCGCACTTTACAAAGACTTGACCGACCCTGTTGAACTGCTCCGCGGTGGGCGGCGTGAAACCAATCTTTCGCGCTATTGGGACTATGCGATGAGCGAAGATCCCGTTCGTTCGGATGATGCCGACGTTGCGCCGTACAGCGAATTGATGAGCGAAAGCCAGATTATGGTGGCTGAGGAGATCGCTGCCTGTTTTCATTTTGCCGATTACGAGACGCTGCTGGATGTTGGCGGAGGGCAGGGCACATTCCTGCGCACCATCGCACCCCATGCGGAGCATCTCGATTTGATGTTGTTTGATCTTCCTGCCGTGGCGGCGCGAGCTGAAAAACAGTTCGCCGACGCCGGATTTGGCGACCGTATCGTGTGCCATGGCGGCTCGTTTTTCGATGATCCGCTGCCTGTTGGTGCCGATCTGGTTTCGCTGGTGCGGATTGTTCACGACCATGACGACGAACCCGCGCAGAAGATCGTGCAGGCGGTCTACGATTGCTTGCCAAAAGGCGGAACGCTGATTCTGTGTGAGCCGATGTCCACAGGCGGATCGGCCCACAGAATCGCTGATGCCTACTTTAATTTCTATCTCTACGCGATGGGCAGCGGCCGGCCCAGATCGCCGCAAATGCTGACAAATATGCTGGAATCGTGCGGGTTTTCGTCCGTTCGGCTCGTTCCAACGCGTGCGCCGCTGATCACCAGCATTCTTTGCGCACAAAAGTAGCTTCCCGACTGTCAATTCAGCTTGACAGTCTAGGCTGTCTATTTAATATTACGCGTAGGGAGTCCTGCGTCTGCACCGCTTGTGCAGAATGAAGGGACATTTTTACGTGCTTACGCATGCAGTCATTTTTGAAGAGCCAGGAGTGCTCCACCTCGCAGATACTGCGCTTGCCGATCCGGCTGGCAACGATCTGGTGGTGGAATCGCGCTGGACCGGCATCAGCACAGGGACGGAGCGTTTGCTCTGGACCGGCAAGATGCCGAACTTCCCTGGCATGGGCTATCCGCTTGTTCCTGGCTACGAGACTGTCGGTGAAATCGTATCTGCCCCAACGTCTTTGATGCACCGCATTGGCGAAACGGTTTTTGTTGCCGGCTGTGGCAAATATTCGGACGTTCGTGGCCTGTTTGGCGGTTCGGCTTCGACTTTGGTTGTCGATAGCGACAAGGCTTTGAAGGTCGATGCGTCGCTGAAAACCCAGTCTGTGTTGATGGCGCTTGCTGCAACTGCCTGCCACGCGTTGGCGGCACCGGGTGCAAACCTGCCGGACTTGATTGTCGGCAACGGTGTTCTGGGTCGTTTGCTTGCACGGTTGACCGTGGCTCTCGGCGGAGAGCCACCAACAGTTTGGGAAACCAATCCTGCGCGTCGTACGGATGATGAGGCATTCCGCGTCGTAGACCCTTCGGAAGATGAAGGCGCGCGTTACGCAACCATTTTTGATGTCAGCGGCAGCGCCGACATTCTCGATCAACTCGTCGGCCATCTGGTGCCCGGCGGAGAGATCGTTCTGGCCGGTTTCTACAGTGACCGGCTGAGCTTCGCTTTTCCGCCTGCTTTCATGAAAGAGGCGCGGCTGCGGGTCGCTGCCGAGTGGAAGCCCGACGATATGGAAATCGTAAACCGACTGCTCGGTGAGGGTTTGCTCTCGCTCGATGGTCTGATCACACACGAACACGCTGCGCACGATGCTGCGCAGGCCTACGAGACAGCGTTCAGCGATGCTGAATGTTTGAAGATGGTCCTAAACTGGAGGGAGACAGTATGACCGACGGAATGACACGCAAGGGCGACGACACGCCACGTGAAGACGACAATGTCGATATCTTTAACTTGTTGAAAGACGAGGCTGCGCAAGAGCCAGATCCGGTGCATACCGGTGAAGTCACCAAGGAAACTCAGATCATAGCGATCTACGGAAAAGGCGGCATCGGTAAATCGTTCAGCCTTGCGAACCTATCCTACAACCTCGCGCAGCGCGGCAAGAAGGTCTTGCTGATCGGTTGTGATCCAAAGTCTGACACGACATCGCTGCTGTTTGGCGGTCGTTCATGCCCCACCATTTTGGAAGTCTCTTCGGCCAAAAAGGCAGCGGGCGAGGAAGTGTCTATTTCCGACGTTTGCTTCAAGCGCGATGGCGTTTTCGCCATGGAGCTTGGCGGCCCAGAAGTGGGTCGCGGTTGCGGCGGTCGCGGGATCATCCACGGCTTTGAACTCCTGGAAAAGCTCGGCTTTCATGACTGGGATTTCGACTATGTATTGCTCGATTTTCTGGGCGACGTGGTCTGCGGCGGCTTCGGCCTGCCGATTGCCCGCGACATGTGCCAAAAAGTAATCGTCGTTGCATCCAACGACCTCCAGTCGCTCTACGTGGCGAACAATGTCTGCTCGGCGGTTGAATATTTCCGCAAGCTGGGCGGCAATGTCGGTGTGGCCGGCATGTTGATCAACAAAGACGACGGTTCCGGCGAAGCTGCGGCATTCGCAGACAAAGTCGGCATTCCAGTTCTCGCAGCCATTCCGCAAGACGAAGACATTCGCCGCAAATCAGCCAGCTATCAGATCGTTGGTGACCCTGCCGGAGCGTGGGGCCCGATGTTCTCCGAACTCGCTGACAACATGATGACCGCGCCTCCGCGTCAGCCCAACCCACTCGACCAAGACGGTCTGCTGGGATTGTTTGCTGCCTCTGAAACGGGTGCGGATTACGTGCTGACACCTGCTGTTGTTGAAGACATGTGCGACCCGTCGCTGATCTCCAAGGAATCCCTGGAGGTTGTCTACGACAACGTTTGATGCCCATGACACACGATTTAACCCCACTTGATGAGCGCATTGCTGCTTCTATTGAAGAAGTTGAAGCGAATGACGCTCCCATCGAGGCAGCTGACACTGCCGTCGATGGTGCTGGCTGTCATGCCGGTGCCGATACGATGCGCGATGCAGCTGCGAAAGCGGGCAAGAGCGAAATTCTGGAGCAATATGCCAAAGATTATCCGCAAGGCCCGCACGATCAGCCTCAAAGCATGTGTCCTGCCTTTGGATCTTTGCGCGTAGGCCTTCGCATGCGCCGCACTGCAACAATCCTCTCCGGTTCGGCTTGCTGCGTTTATGGCCTGACGTTCACATCGCATTTCTATGGCGCGCGCCGCACAGTTGGCTACGTACCGTTTGATTCAGAAAGCCTCGTGACGGGCAAGCTTTACGAAGACATTCGTGATGCCGTTCATGAAATGGCTGATCCTGAAAAATACGACGCCATCGTTGTTACCAATCTTTGCGTACCCACCGCGTCGGGTGTTCCGCTGCAGATGCTGCCGCGTGAGATCGACGGCGTGCGCATTGTCGGCATTGACGTTCCCGGTTTTGGCATCCCGACACATGCGGAAGCCAAAGACGTTCTGGCCGGTGCCATGCTGGCGTATGCGGCGAAAGAAGTTGCGGCCGGGCCTGTTCAGGCACCCTCGACCCAAGAGAAAAGCGGCAAACCGCGCATCACGATGGTTGGCGAAATGTTCCCCGTCGACCCCGTAAGCATCGGTGCCATGTTGGAGCCCATGGGGCTTGAAGCGGGCACCGTGGTTCCCACGCGCGAGTGGCGTGAATTGTATTCCGCTCTCGACTGCGCGGCCGTCGCTGCCATCCACCCGTTCTACACAGCTTCGTTCCGCGAATTTGAGCGCGCGGGACGGCCTGTCATCGGGTCTGCCCCTGTGGGACTGGATGGCACCCATTCATGGCTGCAAGCTATTGGCGATGCCTGCGGTGTGGACGCCAAGTCCATAGCCAAAGCGCAAAACCTGATTTTGCCCGCTATTCGCGAAGCGCTTGAAGCCAAGCCCATCAATGGCCGCATCACGATTTCTGGTTATGAAGGCTCGGAATTGCTGGTCGCTCGGTTGTTGATTGAAAGCGGTGCAGACGTTCGCTACGTCGGCACGGCCTGCCCTAAAACGCGGTTCTCTGCTGACGATTGCGCTTGGCTGGAAGCCAAAGGCGTATACGTCCAATACCGCGCATCGCTCGAAAACGATTGCGCGGCAATGGAAGCTTTTGAACCTGATCTGGCGATCGGTACCACGCCGGTTGTGCAGAAGGCGAAGGAGCGCGGCACTCCTGGTCTTTACTTCACCAACCTCATCTCAGCCCGTCCTTTGATGGGGCCTGCTGGTGCCGGTTCGTTGGCGGAAGTAGTCAATGGCGCCATTGCCAACAAAGAACGCTTCGACACGATGAAGGAATTCTTTGAGGGTGTCGGCACGGGTCACACCGCTGGTGTGTGGGAAAAAACGCCCGAAGATCGTCCGGCTTTCCGCAAGAAGTTTGCAGCTAAAGCCGCACGCGCAGCCAACTCCGTTGATTCTGGGGAGGCGATAGGAAATTGACCCTCATTCTCGATCACGACCGCGCTGGCGGTTATTGGGGCAGCGTCTACGCCTTCACAGCCATCAAAGGCTTGCAGGTGATTATCGACGGTCCGGTTGGTTGCGAAAACCTGCCGGTGACCTCGGTTCTGCACTACACCGACGCTCTGCCGCCGCATGAGCTTCCCATCGTTGTCACCGGCCTTGGTGAAGAAGAACTGGGCCAGACAGGCACGGAAGCCAACATGCGCCGCGCTCGCGCGACGCTTGATCCCGATTTGCCTGCCGTTGTTGTGACGGGCTCGATTGCTGAGATGATCGGCGGCGGCGTGACGCCGGAAGGCGCCAATGTTCAGCGCTTCCTGCCGCGCACCATCGATGAAGATCAGTGGCAATCCGCCGACCGCGCCTTGAAGTGGTTGTGGACGGAATTCGGCCCGAAAAAGGTCGGCAAGGTGAAGGCGCTTAAGGAGGGCGAAAAGCCTCGCGTCAACATTATCGGCCCGATGTATGGCACGTTCAACATGCCGTCCGATTTGGCAGAAATCCGCCGTCTCATTGAAGGCATCGGCGCTGAAGTGAACATGACGTTCCCGCTCGGCTCGCATCTTGCGGATATTTCACGGCTTTCCAATGCGGAGGTGAATGTCTGCATGTACCGTGAGTTCGGTCGTCTGCTTTGCGAGACGTTGGATCGCCCATATCTGCAAGCGCCCATTGGCATCCATTCGACGACGGCCTTTCTGCGCACTTTGGGCGAAATGCTGGACCTCGATCCAGAACCGTTCATCGAACAAGAAAAGCACACGACGCTGAAACCCATGTGGGACTTGTGGCGCTCGGTGACGCAGGATTTCTATGCCACCGCGAGTTTTGCGGTTGTCGCCAACGACACCTATGCGCGCGGGCTGCGCAATTTCCTCGAAGAGGAAATGGGCATGCCGTGCAAGTTTTCGATCTCGCGGTGTGTGGGTGTGAAGACTGACAACCAGAATGTCCAAGATTTGATCGCGGAAAAAGCGCCGATGATCGTTTTCGGATCGTTCAACGAGCGCATGTACATGGCTGATCAAAGTTCGCGGTCGGCGTATATCCCTGCATCGTTTCCTGGTGCCATTATTCGCCGCCATACCGGCACACCCTTCATGGGCTATGCGGGCACGTCGTATTTGATGCAGGAAATCTGCAACAGTCTGTTCGACTTTTTGTTCAACATCCTGCCGCTAACCAGCCAGATGGATGCAACGGCTGAAGCCGTCCCCGCAAAAATCAAAAACGCCCCGCCTTGGGATCAGGAAGCTCGCCGCAAGCTCGACGAAATCGTCGACCGTGAGCCGATCCTTGTGCGGATTTCCGCAGCCAAGCGGCTTCGGGATGCCTGTGAGCGCGATGCGCTCGCGGCTGGCGAAGACCTCATTTCGATCGAGCGCGTTCTTGCCTCGGCGAAGACAATTTCAAGGAGCGCGGCATGACCAACCAATCCGCGTCCGCAACGGGAGGACATGCACATGTCTGACGCACCAATGGACCGCCACATGGTTCACCACACCTCGCAAACCGGTTCCGCGATCGTTTATCGCGGCCTCGTTAGCGTGATTTTCATTTTCTCAATCGCGGCCATCGCTGCTGGCCGTCTGGCCGGACGCGCCGGGCAGGGCAGTATCTGGAGCGAGGCTCGCGCCAACGCCCATGCGGCTGCCGGCTACGCCGTCAAATATTGAGATTTCAAGAATTTCCTGAGTCCGTTTTGGGCGAAGGGGATACCGGTTCGTGGGAACCGAACCCTGCCGCGGGGGTATGCCGCGGTAACTGCCGAAAGGCAAATGAAGGAGGTTTCTTATGGCCGCTTCCGAAACAGCATCTGCGACTGGCATGACCAGTGGCGAAGCTCGGGAATTTCATAGGATCTTCATGAAGAGCACGATCGCGTTCACAGGCTGGGCATTTGCTGCTCACGTCCTCGTGCACATGTGGCGCCCATGGATGTTCCAAGACGCAACCGCACAGTCCTCGATGATGGACGGGATTAATTCCCTGACATCTATCGTGACGGCAATGGTCTAAGGAGAACCAAAATGCATAAAATTTGGCTCATCTTTGATCCGCGCCGGATCATGGTCGCACTGGCCGTGTTTCTGTTCACGCTGGCTGTCTTGATCCACTTCGTCCTGCTCTCAACTGAGCGGTACAACTGGCTCGACATCAAGCCGGTCGCCTCTGTTGAGGTTACCGAGGTTACATCGCTTCATACGTAAGCGTTGGCCTTCCTCTGGCAGGCGGGGGGTCGCTCTCGCCTGCCGGAATCTAATTTTGAATTTATGGAGAACCAGCTATGGCTTTGCTGAGTTTCGAACGAAAATATCGTGTTCGTGGTGGTACACTGCTCGGCGGTGACCTATTCGACTTCTGGGTCGGGCCGTTTTATGTCGGTTTCTTCGGAGTCACCACGATCTTCTTCTCTGTCCTTGGCACGCTGCTTCTCATTTACGGCGCTGCGCTGGGGCCAACTTGGAATATCTGGCAAATCAGCATCAATCCACCGACTGCGGACTATGGCATGTCGCTGGCGCCAATGGCCGAAGGCGGGCTTTGGCAGATCGTTACTTTCTGTGCGGTCGGAGCTTTTGGCTCATGGGTGCTGCGCGAGGTTGAGATTAGCCGGAAACTGGGAATGGGTTACCACGTACCATTCGCCTTTTCAGTCGCTGTATTCGCCTTCGTTACACTCAATGTCTTCCGTCCGATGGCCATGTGGCTGACCGGCGACGGTGGTTGGAGCCACGGCTTTCCCTATGGCATCTATTCGCATCTCGAATGGGTGAACAACGTTGGCTACGCCTATGGCAACTTCCATTACAACCCGGCGCATATGATCGCCATCACTTTCTTCTTCACCACCACACTGGCGCTTGCGCTGCATGGTGGTTTGGTTTTGTCTTCCACCAACCCTGGCGGCGGACAAGAAGTGAAGACGCCGGAACACGAAGACACCTATTTCCGCGATTTCATCGGTTATTCCATCGGCACGCTGGGCATTCACCGCATTGGCCTGTTTCTGGCGCTTAATGCCGGTTTCTGGAGCGCGGTCTGCATCATCATCTCGGGCCCGCTATGGACCGACGCATGGGCTGACTGGTGGACCTGGTGGCTCGAACTCCCGATTTTCGCTCAGGAAGACCTGGTGCGTGAGATCGGCGATCTCGATTACCTCGACTAAGGAGAGGGCACATGCTCAAAGAATATCAAAATATCTTCACCACGACGCAGGTGCATGCGGCCCCGCAAATGGGCATACCGACTGCACCAGGTGACGACCCACGCATCGGTACTGGCTCGATCCAGTATTGGGCAGGCAAGCTGGGCAATGCGCAGATCGGGCCGATTTACCTCGGCACACTCGGTGTCATTTCCCTGCTCAGCGGCCTCATCGCGTTCAACCTTATCGGTCTGAACTTCTGGATGCAGGTTGGATGGGATCCGGTGCAGTTCTTGCGCCAGCTCTTCTGGCTGTCGCTTGACCCGCCTTCGCCGGAATACGGACTGACAGTTCTGCCGCCGCTTAAGGAAGGCGGGTGGTTCATGATCGTCGGCTTTTTCTTCACGGTGTCGGTCATGTCATGGTGGCTGCGGTCTTACCGCCGCGCCAAGTCGCTGGGCCTTGGGATGCACATTCCGATTGCCTTCGCGTCCGCCATCTGGCTGTTTCTGGTGCTGGGTTTCATTCGCCCGGTCCTGATGGGCTCATGGAGCCATGCGGTGCCTTACGGTGTGTTCTCGCACCTTGATTGGACGAACAACTTTTCGCTGATCTACGGCAATTTGTTCTACAACCCGTTCCACGCGCTTTCGATCGTGTTCCTGTATGGCTCGGCTCTGCTGTTTGCCATGCACGGCGCAACAATCCTGGCCGTTTCCCGCTACGGTGGCGAACGCGAGATCGAGCAGATCACAGACCGTGGTACGGCTTCTGAACGCGCCGCACTGTTCTGGCGCTGGACGATGGGCTTCAACGCTACGATGGAATCAATCCACCGTTGGGCATGGTGGTTCGCCATGCTGACCACGCTGACCGGCGGCATTGGCATCCTGCTCACGGGCACGGTTGTTGATGATTGGTCCGCTTGGGCAATCAAGCACGGTGTTCTGGCCGAAAGCGGTTCGAACTTGAACCCATAGGCCAATCCGATTGGTCTGAAATCAAAAGGGGCGGTCCGATGGACTGCCCCTTTTTCTTTTGGAATTTCCAATGTTGTGAAACCGGAAGCCGAGTAAGCGTCTAAGCAGAAGCTGCGGTTTCCGGTGGTCGGAAGAAGCGGTGGATGCGGATGGCCAGATTTATGGGGCCGCGATATGTGAGCTTGCGGCGGAAGAACGCTTCCTGGCCCGTGATGCGACCCATCACCATGTCCACATAGGTCTGTGCGGACATCTTCATGCTCATGGTGGGCGAGCCGTGCTGGCCGATCTTCAGAGTGCAGGCACCGTCTTTGATGATTGCATAGAAGTTTCGTGCTTCTTCGCCTGTGAGATTGAACTGCAACACCGCATCAACGCCGTCAGCGGCGTGCGGGTCAAAGCGTTCCGGCATGGCATCGATTATTTGTTGTATTGTTGGATCTTGCATCTGTTTGGCAGGTTGGTCCATCGCTCAAAATTCATGTCTATTCCGCTTGCAAAACGGGTGACTTTATAAGTCCATATGTTAGCGTAAACGCATGTTAAAAAACATGAAAAACTTGAAGTTGCTCTTAAATTCGACAAGCGAAAGTGAGACTTTTTCCATATCCATTCTGACGCGAGACGGGCGTGCTCTGTTGGGCCGAGTGGCGCCATGATTGATGGAATTCGCCTCGGTCTTGGTTATGGGCTGATCTTTCTTCTACCGCTCGTGATCACCTTCTGGTCTGTCATTCATCTTGGTCACTCTCTTTGGAAAAAGCGTCCGATTTGGCAGGCTTACTCGGCCGCTTTGGTTGCACTAGCTTTCTGTGCGTTCGTTGTTAACGGCCTGCGCGTTTGGCTTCTTGGAACTGATCTTGGCGAGAGCCTCATTCTATTTGTGGCGGGAATGCTGATTTATCTGACATCATTGGTGATGGCACGATCTGTGCGGCGTCATTTAGCCTTTCGCACCTTTGCTGGAGTGCCTGAAATAAAGGGTGAGGCTCAAACGTTGATCACCAGTGGCCCGTTCTCGGCAGTTCGTCACCCTCGTTATCTGATGGTGATCGTTGGCGTTATCGGTTGGGCGTTTATGTCAAATTACGCCGGCGTTTATGCGGTTTCGGTCGTGTCCATAGTGGCTCTGGTTGGTATCACACAGATGGAAGAACGAGAGCTGCAATTGCGTTTTGGTGACGCATATCGGGCTTATCAAGCAAATGTGCCAATGCTGCTGCCCAAGGCTAGCGCTTGGAGGCTGTTCTTCACAGACGAGACGACTTCTCCATAGGATAAACGCTCGTGTTGCTAAAAATCCAAGGCGGGGTAACGGTTTACATAGATGCGGAACCATGGCGTGAAATCTGCGGGGTTCAGTGCCATCTCCGTGCGTAATTCGTCGCCTGTCAACCATTTGGTCTCGTAGACTTCATCGGGATTAAGTTTTATTTCAAGCTTTGACCTGTCTGCCTCTGCACGGAACATGTGAACCCGTTCGCGTTCCCACAGCCCACCGCCAACATCGGCCGAATATTCAACAATCAGGCGTTCATCGATGGGCAATTCGAAGCCAAGCTCTTCGCGCAAGCGGCGTTTTGCGGCGGTCTGGATATCCTCGTCCATGTGCGGATGGGTGCAGCAGGTGTTCGCCCACTGACCACCGCAATGGTATTTTTCAAACGCACGGCGTTGAATGAGCAGGCGAGGGCCATCAAACACAAAAACCGACAGTGCCACGTGGTGAAGGCCCTTGATATGAGCCTCAATCTTCTCGACCGGGTAGAGCGTATCGTCTGCAGCGATGCCTGGTATCATGATCGGAGGATCACTTGCGGGAATAGGCCATGCGCTTTGATCATCGTGTCCGTTAGCGTCTGCCGGGCCATCTTCCGCGTCCGGCGTCAGGAAGAGAACTTCATCCAACATCGGATCAGGCTACGGCGCGTGAGAGTGCGCATTGCGACCACAGCTCGGACAGCGCGCCAACGAGATGCTCGATGTCGGCTTGCGTATGCATTGGCGATGGTGTGATGCGCAGGCGCTCTGTGCCTTTGGGTACGGTAGGGTAGTTGATCGGCTGCACGTAAACGCCGTGGTTTTCCAGCAGAAGATCGGAGATGAATTTGCACTTTTTCGCATCGCCGACCATCACGGGCACGATGTGACTTTCGTTCATCATGTGCGGCACGCCGATCGCATCAAGGCGTTCGCGCAGCAAGGCCACGTTGCGGCGCTGACGCAGGCGCTCAATGTCGCTGGTCTTCAGATGGCGGATGGAAGCGCGGGCACCGGCGGCAAGTGCGGGTGGCAGGGCAGTTGAAAAGATGAAACCGGACGCGAAGGAGCGGACAAAATCAACCAGATTTGCGGACGCCGCGATGTAGCCACCCATGACGCCATAGGCTTTGCCAAGCGTGCCTTGTATGACTGTGACGCGATCCATCAAGCCTTCACGTTCAGCGATGCCGCCGCCGCGCGGGCCGTAGAGACCAACGGCGTGGACTTCATCGAGATACGACATCGCACCGTGTTTTTCACACACGTCAAGGATTTCAGCCATTGGGCAGATGTCACCATCCATCGAATAGACGGACTCAAACGCCACGAGTTTTGGAACGTCGGGATCTGCCTGCGACAGCATCTGGTCAAGATGTTCGGGATCATTGTGACGCCACAGATGCTTTGGCGCACGCGAGTGACGGATGCCCTCAATCATCGAAGCGTGGTTGTCGCTATCAGAGAAAATTTCACAAGCGGGTATGCGTGAAGCCAAAGTGCCAAGAGCGGCCCAGTTGGCTACGTAGCCGGACGTAAGCATCAATGCTGCTTCTTTATTGTGGAGGTCGGCGAGCTCTTCTTCCAACAAAATGTGATAATGATTGGTGCCAGAAATGTTACGCGTGCCGCCTGCGCCTGCGCCGCATTTGTCGATCGCCTCTTTCATGGCGTCGATCGTTTTACGGTGCTGGCCCATGCCGAGATAGTCGTTGGAACACCAAACCGTGACTTCGGACTCGCCGTCTTCGCCATAACGGGTGGCTTTGGGGAATTGGCCTTTGTGACGCTCCAGGTCAGCGAAAACACGGTAGTTTCCAGCTTCGCGGAGTTTGTCCAATTCGGCGGTAAAGAAGTTCTCGAAATCCATGGTTTTCTTTTGCATCCCCATTTCGTGACCGCAAGCGGCCCCTCCGTGTTATTCTGCCGCTGTAGCCGCGGCTTTTTTGTCGTTTTCTTCGCTCATTGCCCAACCCCACAACGCGCTGTCGCGCATGGGCAGGACCATGAACAGGTGTTCCAGCACGGCTAAAGCCACCAACGTGGTGAGCATAACCAAGCCCACATGGGCGTCCGCGCTGATCTTTTCGTTCATCAGGCACCAAATCGCAGCCACCAGCAGAACGCTGTTTGTGACGATTGACGCCCAAAACACGGGGCCTATCCGATCGACCCTGAAATAGGTTTTCATATGGGCGAGACGATGCGGCATCATGTCGATGGAAAGTGTGGGTGCGCCAGAAAAAATTGTCAGCTTTGCTGAAAGGCGCATCAGCCATAGAAGGGCGAATGTGTAGAAGCCCATCATATTGCCGCTAACGTGATTGATCGCCCAAATGCCGATCAAAGCCGCCAACAGTGTAAATTCGTGGTGCATGATCGTTCGGAAGGCGAGGCGGAAGCGCTGGCGCTCGGAAGCGTCCGGAGGACAATCGCCGAAGTGCGGGCCTGTAACCATGCCTGCAAGGAACGTGAACTCAATCCAGCCCCAAACGGCTAGCGCCGAGATGAAAGCGAGATAGGGCGACCATGCGGCATCGCTGGTAGAAGCAACGATCAGACCTGCAAAGCCGAAGGCGCATGTAAGGGTAATGCCAAGCAGGCGAAAATGAAGTTGCTCCGTTCTTCCATTGGCCAGCCAAAGCACTGCCCCGGTGGAAGACCACCAAAGCAGTGTGACAAAGGCCACTGGAAGAAGGGTATGCATCATCGCGCCGCTTGCCCCTCTACCAGCTCGGAACCATGTGAGAGGTTTCGGGGATGACATTCTTCTTGGAAGGCATGAAGTACAATTGTGCGAACTGGACAACCGATGCTCCCAAAAGTTTGCCACGCTTCAACCTTGCTACCATTCCAGGCTTCCCGCGAACTTGATCCATATCAACGGAAATAGCGTTTAGCTTGCGCAGGATTTTCAGGAATTTCGGGTTGTCGATGTCGAGAACCAGTGGGAAGCACTGTTTTGAGATCTCGTTGGTGATTTCAAACACGCGCATGTCGTAGTCTTCGATGCCAATACCGAGAGCCTTGTGGAACTCCGGACGGGCGTGGTCACGCACATACATGGTGGCGTAGACCGCGCAGAGGAAGAACTTGATCCACAGCTTATTGTGACCAGAGAGCAGCTTGGGGTCTGAACGCATCAGCAACGAGAAAGCCTCGCCGTGGCTGAACTCGTCGTTGCACCATTCCTTGAACCACTTGAAAATCGGGTGGAAGCGCTTTTCAGGGTGCTTCTCGAGATGGCGGAAAATCGTGATGTAACGCGCATAGCCGATCTTCTCGGACAGATACGTTGCATAGAAGATGAATTTCGGGCGGAAGAAAGTGTATTTCTTGGCTTTCGTTAGGAAGCCAAGGTTTACGCCGATGCCGAAGTCTTTCAGCGAATCGTTGATGAAACCGGCATGGCGGGCCTCATCACGGCTCATGCATGAAAACAGTGTCTTCAAGTCTTCGTTGGAACCGCGGCGCTTCATCTCCTTGTAGAGAACGCAGCCGGAGAATTCCGATGTGAGCGACGCCACCAAGAAGTCTACGAACTCGGCGCGTAGGGCAGGGTCGAGCGAATCCAGATCGATGTCGTCCCACGCCTCGTTGCGCTTGAAGTGGCCTTTGTTGGGGTCAGATACCATTGAGGCAATCAGCGTATCCCACTCTTCGCGGACGCCGGAAACATCGGTTTTGTCGAGCTTGTCGAAATCCGTTGTGTAAAAGCGTGGGTCGAGAACGGTCTTGGAGGCCGCCGCCATTTGCGTGGTTTCGTTCTGTGAGGCCAGATCGATTGGCTTAGCGTTTGTCGGTTTGGGGGTATGGACGTTCATAGCCGACCCTCCGAAAACGAGAACTCGCACAACTCCATAAACTCGAAATCGCCAGTGGCGCGGGTCCAAAGGCGTTCGACTGCTGAGGCGCGGGTGATGGTTGCGCGGCGATCAAACTGCTCTTTGTGTCCATAGGGCACTTCGATTGGCTGGCCGTGGACGATCACTTCGTCGCCCGGATTGACGGTTGTGCCGTCATTGAAGCGTACATGCGCTTCCAGGCTCTCGAAGGTGTTTTCGATTTCGACTGTGCAGTCGACTTCCACCTTCTGTTTGGTAAATGGGTTCAGTGTCATGTCAGGCTCCCTTTGCTGACGGGTGGGCGGAAGTGCGGACGGGCGCTTTGAGGAACCGGCCGAAGCTTTCCGTTGCTACCGATCCGAACGCGATGAGTTTGATAAACTCGCCGGTTTGCGGATCGAGAATAGAAAGGTGGTTTTGTGCGTTGCGCACCAAGCGATAAGGCTTGCCCAGCGGCACAGAGCGGGTGCGGCGGGCGTGGGTGAGGGCGCGCATGGAAATGCGGATGAATGCGCCTTCGCCCTTACCATAGGTGGCTAGTTTTTCGTTAGAGGCCGCATCGCGCACCACGATTGTGCCTGCCTCGCCGTCGCGGAAGATCAAATCGCGCTCTGCGACCGGTTGGCCGAGCTCTTTTGTAACCCGGCCACCGTCGGTGATCGCGGAACCAAGGACGATAGCCAAGGTAAACAGTACCACTCCAAGCGCACCATAAAGAGGGGCGCGGTGGATGCCGGTGATTTCTGCCGGTGGTGGTGCGGTTGGTTTGGCCATCTGACGTCCTTAGGCTCCTTTTGTTTCCAGCCCGCGCAAGGTGCGTTTGGCTGGTTTTGCTTTTTTGGCAGCGACGGCAGCCATTGCTGGCCGGCCTTCGATGCCGTGGGCTTCACGCAGTCCTGAAACGAGATGGGCTTTTGCCGTTTCAACATCGCCCAGCGCCCGAAAGGCGGGCTGCGGATTGGCCAATTTCCAAGGTCGCGCATGGGGCCAAAGAACGGGCCACGTGATCTTGGTATTTTCCGCCAGGGTCAGTGCGACCGTACCAGATTTTCCGCCGTGCGATACCACCGAAGCGGAAGATATTTGGCTAAACGGCAGGTTGAATGTGATCGGCAATGCCATTCCGATACGCATCACCACACGCTTGTTTGTGATGGTGTAGACCGTAGACCGTGCGATCCATGTGGAGATCCCGAAAAGGATCGCCAAAACCACCGCACCAAGAACGAAGGCGGTGAAAACGGAGCCTGCGATATCGTACATCGCTCTTCCGTCGTAAATGCCAGTTGCCAAGCGCCAGCCAGCAAGGCCAACGAAGTAGGCGATGAGCCAATTGCCCTTAAAGACGGTGCGAAAGGTTGTGGCGCGGTCCGGTGCGCCCTGCCAGACGATGTGTTCACCTTCTGGCAGGTTTGCAGGAAGACCGAGAACCGGTTCGGTCTGGAAGTCGTCGTGATGGCTCACAGCAGCGGCTCCGCACGTCCCGGCATGGCGTAAAGACCACCGCCGCCGAAATAGCCCATGATTTTCTCTTCTTCGAGCATGGTGATTTCGGTTTTCGACTTGGTGCGCGGAACATCGCTCCAATGGTCTTTTGTGAGGTTGTGGACGTAATATTCGCGCCCGCCGCCGCGTGCGCTGCGCTGGACAGCGAAGTGCAGCGGGATCAGACGGTTGTTGCGGCCGAACTTCATTTCCAGATAGCGAATATAGCTCTCTGTCTGGTCCACCCACACATCAACGATTTGACCAGCGATTTCCCCATCCGGGCCAACAACGTTTAGGCCGCGTGGGTCGACATCGTTCTCGGAGATGTGAAAATCGGTGGCGACAGCAAGCGGCTGGATTTTCGCCGTGCCGTGCGGGGTCATGTCAGGATGATCGGGACGCTCTGCCCAGGCAGCCGGGCCGACGCCGTCTTTCATCGCATTGCCTGTTGGGATCAGCGGCGAACCGGAAGTTGCGCTCGCCCGCCTGGCCTTGATGGGGCGCGTGTCGCGGTTTTCCATGTTTGGATAGGTACGTTCGCCCATGCCGTGAGGCAGCTTGAAGGTTTTTGGTGACGGCAGTTGCAACCACGGATCAGGGTTGTAAGCGCCCGTTACGTCATCTTCGAGGGGATAGCCCTCGCGGCGGCTTTCAGCCTGTAGATACCAGATCAAGCCTGCGAAAAAGACCCAGAATGCATAAAGCACCATTTGGGCAACATCTATGTAGCCAGTAATTTCAACCATTAGTCTTCTCCAAGTTTCAGCCGGGTAATTCGGCCAGTCCAATTCCATTTCGGGATGTTGATGTTTCATTGGCGTCCCATGCGGCTGTGCGCACAAGGGGGCCGATGGCGATGAGAGCTGCAAAGAGCAGTCCGATTTCGATGTGGTAAACGAACGAGTATCCAAGCGCCGTGTCGCGCAAGCCGGGACCAAACGCGCCCGACAAGGCCAGTGTCGATCCAGTATCGCGGATGATGCCGCCTGCAGCCAGTCCAATGCCAACTGCGGAAGCCTGCACGGCACCCCAAGCGCCCAGTGCCAAGCCGGAGCCCGCTGTTTCGGCCAGGTCCATTGAGGCGGTAAGCGTTCCCACAGCAAACAGGCCGCCACCCATGCCGATTAGGAAAGAACCAACGCGGAACATTAAGGCAGACTGTAAGGGGGCTGCGAAAATTACGCAGCAAAACGCGACAACGCCAATGAGTGTGCCAAGCGCTGCAAGGCGGTGCGGGTCTCTGCCCTTGCCGAGCATACGGCCAGCCATTGCAAAGCCTAAGAGCGAACCAGCAGCAAAAAGGGCTGTCAGCAGCGTGGTCTGGCTGACGGAAAGCCCAAGCACTTCCGCGCCGTAGGGTTCCAGCAAGACGTCCTGCATGGAAAAACCTGCAGTGCCCAGACCAACAGCAACCAATAGCCGCGAGGAGCGGCGGTCTTTACGAAATTCTGACCATGCTTGGGAAAAGGAAGGGTGTTCGATTTCGGGAGAGGTTTCTGCCGGGCGGCGAGGTTCTTGTTTCCACAGCGCGATTACGTTCAGCACCATAGTTACGACAGCAGCACCTTGGACAACCTGGATAAGGCGCTTTGGTGAAAAGTCGACCAGCAGGCCGCTGAAAACGAGTGCCGACAGGAACATGCCGACAAGCAGCATCACATACATCAAAGCAACAACGCGGGGTCTAGCCGTTTCCGGTGCAAGATCGGTTGCCAGCGCGAGGCCAGCGGTCTGCGTTGTGTGGAGGCCGATACCTGTCAGCAGGAAGGCGAAACCGGCAGCAACCGGGCCAGCCCATGTTGGGCCATAGGCCTGGCTCTGCAGCAGCAAGAGCGCAAATGGCATGATGGCAAGGCCACCAAACTGGATGAGCGTGCCGAACCAAATGTAGGGCACGCGCTTCCAGCCAAGCAGAGATTTGTGGGTGTCTGACTTAAAGCCGATAAGCGCTCGCGCGGGCGCGAACAAGAAGGGCAGGGAGACCATCACGGCAACAAGGGTAGTCGAGACACCCAATTCCACGATCATCACGCGGTTCAGCGTGCCGGTAAGGAGCACGGCCGCCATGCCGACCGAAATTTGGAAAAGCGCAAGGCGCAACAGTCGGGCGAGCGGAAGCTCGTCCGTTCCCGCATCAGCGAACGGCAGAAAGCGCGTGCCAGCGCGCCTCCACATATCAGCCATTGCAGGTTTTGCTTCGCTCATGCGTTCACAAGCTCCATCAGTTGCGTCTTGTAAAAGGCCGTGGAAATGCGCCGCGTGCGGGCAGCTCGCAGGCCGTAGTTTTTGACGTGGCTTGCCTCGATTGCAGCCGCAAGACGGTCCTCGGCCACGGGTTCGATTGCAGGCGAACGGTCATTCTTGGGAAACAATTTTCCGATTGTTTTCATCGCAGCCAGCGCAGGGGTGCGCGGCGCAAAAGTGAAAATCAGCCCCCGCTTGACGCGCGGTGCATAGCCCTCAAGCAATTCGATGATCGCGGACAGCGGGTAGTGGATAAAACTGTCCATTGCCACGATGTAATCGAACGTGCCCAGGTCACTGTCCGACATATCACCGGCGCGAAAATCAATGTGCGCGCGCAGGTCTGTGGGCAAGCGGCGCTTGGCTTCTTCGATCAGAGCAGGCGAAATATCGATGGCGACCACATGGGCGCCGCGGGCCGATATTTCTGCTGCCAACATGCCCGTGCCGCAACCGGCATCGAGAATACGCATGCCGGTTAAATCGTGCGGAAGCCACTCCAAGAAGGTGCTGCGGGTGGCTTCGCGACCCGCGCGCACGGTTTCGCGAATGCGCGAAACTGGCGTGTTAGAGGTCAAGGCCACCCATTTGTCGGCCGCCGTACGGTCGAAATAGGTTTTCAGCTCGCCCCTGCGGGTGTCGTAATTGGTATCAGCCACCTGGTCGGTGCCTCCTAGTCGAAGCCGAGGAAATCGAAGATTTCCCGGTCTTTCATTGGGGTTGGTGTAAACGGATCGCGCCCGTCCCAAAGGTCTTGGGCGAGGCGCAGATATTCGTTCTGAACTGCATTGAGTTCTGGAGAGTCTTCCATTTCAAACAGGGTCGATTTTTTCAGCCGCGAACGGCGGATCACATCGAGGTCCGGGAAGTGGGCAATGCGGTCCATGCCGACAGCTTTGTTAAAGCGGTCGATCTCGTCGGTGCCTTTGGAGCGGTTAGCGATGACGCCGCCGACGCGAACTTCGTAGTTTTTCGACTTGGCACCGATCGCCGAAGCAATTCGGTTCATGGCGAAAATGCTGTCAAAATCGTTTGCTGTGACGATCAAGGCGCGTTCGGCATGTTGGAGCGGCGAGGCAAAACCGCCGCAGACCACATCACCGAGAACGTCGAAGATCACGACGTCTGAATCTTCCAGTAGATGGTGTTCTTTCAGCAGTTTGACCGTCTGGCCAACGACATATCCGCCACAGCCTGTGCCAGCGGGCGGACCGCCAGCTTCAACGCACATGACGCCGTTATAGCCTTCGTAGACGAAGTCTTCACGGCGCAGTTCTTCCGAGTGGAAGTTCACCTGTTCCAGCGCGTCAATAACCGTTGGCACAAGGCTTTTGGTCAGCGTGAACGTGCTGTCGTGCTTTGGATCGCAACCGATTTGAAGGACGCGCTTGCCCAGCTTGGAGAAAGCTGCCGAAAGGTTTGATGAAGTGGTCGACTTGCCGATACCGCCTTTGCCATAAACGGCGAAGACTTTGGTATTGCCCACCTCAAGTGTCGGATCGAGATGCACTTGCACGCTGCCTTCGCCATCCAGGCCAGTTGGTAAGGGGCGTGACTTGTCTTTGAAGTGGGAATTGGGTCCGATGATGTTCATTTAGGCCTCCACGCCTTCAAGGGCGTCTTCGAGTTCGTCACTTGCATCGCGCAAAGCGTCGAGAGTTGCGTCATCCGGCTGCCAATAGTCGCGCTCGCTCGCCTCGATGAGACGGTTGACCATGCGCGATGAAGCGGCCGGGTTAAGCTCGGAGAGGCGCTTGCGCATTTCCTCGTCGAGCACAAAGGTTTCGCTGAGCTGCTGGTAGATCCATGGCTGGACCTCGCCTGTCGTAGCCGACCAACCCATCGTGTTGGTGATTTGGGCTTCGATCTGGCGAACGCCCTCATAGCCGTGTTCCAACATGCCCTCGAACCATTTCGGGTTCAGCGAGCGGGTGCGGGTTTCCAGGCTGACCTGTTCGCCCAACGTGCGAACGCGGCCTTCGCCTTGGGTTTGGTCGGAAATGTAGACCGAGATCTCTTTGCCTTTGGCGCGGGTGACGGCCTTCGAAATGCCGCCCAGCGTGTCGAAATAGTGGTCGATCGTCGTGACGCCCAATTCGACTGAGTCGAGGTTTTGGTAGGCCATGTCGACTTTCGCCAGCACCGAGTTCAACACTTCAGGCTGCTTTTCCGTCTTGCCCTTGCGGGTGATCGCGAAGCATTTGCGGTTCGTGTAGGTGTCTGCGATTTCGCCCTCGTCGGTCCACGCGGACGACGAGATGAGATAGTTGACGTTTGAACCGTAGGCGCCTTCCGCATTGGAGAATACGCGAAGGGCGGCTTGTTCCAAATCGCAGCCGGTCTCTGTGGCGTGCGCAAGCGCGTGTTTGCGGATGAAGTTCTGGTCCGCCGGTTCGTCTGCGATTGCTGCTAGGTATGAGGCCTCGGCCAGCATGGAGGCCTGCATCGGCAGCAGGTCGCGGAAAATGCCGGACAAGGTGATGATGCAATCAATGCGCGGGCGTTTTAGTTCATCAAGTGGAATGAGTTCCGCGCCGCAAACACGGCCGTAGGAATCGAGCCGTGGCTTGGCACCCATCAATGCGAGGGCTTGGGCCATCGGGCCGCCTTCGGATTTCAGGTTGTCCGTGCCCCACAAAACCAAGGCGATGGTTTCGGGCAGGGCGTGTTCTGCGTCGAGATGCCGTTGCAAAACCTTGGCGGCCTGACGGGCACCATCGCGCACCGCATAAGATGACGGGATAGAGAACGGGTCGAAGCCATGGATGTTGCGGCCCGTGGGCAGCATATCCGGTGTGCGCAGCAGATCACCGGAAGGTGAGGGCGAGACGAAACGACCGTCCAGTGCGGTCACGAGTCCGTCGAGTTCGCGGTTTTCTGACAGGTTCGTGTTGGCACGTGTCAGCTTCTCGATGATCGCGGTTTCCGCTTCGTTTTCGCTCCTTGGCGTTTCGCCATCGATGATGGCGTTAACCGCTTCCAGAGCGATTTTGGTTTCGGTCTCCGCTTCATTCATCAGCGTCAGCATTTCGCGGCGCTGGTCGATATCCATCGCCTTGCCGACAGTGTGAAGGCCGTGGGGAATGAGTGTGTATTCCAACTCCAGTACGGCTTTAGTCAGCGCGGTGACGAAGTCTTCGTCTTTGGGCAATTCGCCTTTGAGATCGAGTTGTTCGGCTTGCGCTTCGACAAGTTCCATCATGCTGTCACGCTCTTCCGTGTCGCCCGGCTCTAGTGCGCGCAGACGGTCGAGTGTGGTTTTAAGATCGTTCAAACCGCGATAGAGGCCAGCTTGCGTCAGCGGCGGCGTGAGATACGAGACAAGCGTTGCAGCCGAACGACGCTTTGCGATTGTGCCTTCTGACGGGTTGTTGGCGGCGTAGAGGTAGAAGTTTGGCAGATCGCCGATAAGGCGGTCGGGCCAGCATTCAGCTGACATGCCAACTTGCTTGCCGGGCATGAATTCCAGTGCGCCGTGGGTGCCGAAATGCAGTACGGCGTCGGCTTTCCAATCTTCGCGCAGATAGCGGTAGAAGGCGGAGAAGGCGTGGGTGGGCGCGAAGCCTTTTTCAAAAAGCAGCCGCATCGGGTCACCCTCGTAACCGAAGCCCGGCTGTATGGCGACGAAGATATTGCCGAACTCTTTGCCGAGCACGAAGATCGACGAACCGTTGGAGAAATCGCGGCCCGGTGCTGGGCCCCATTGCTCTTCAATCTGCGCCAGATGCGGCTCGCGGCGCACGTGGTCTTCAGCGGAAATGAAATCGTGGACATTGGCGAGGGCGCCATGTTCAGAGGCATTGCCTTTCAGGATTGCATCACGCAGGGCGTCAACGCTTTCGGGAACTTCGACGCTGTAGCCTTCAGCAGACAGTTTTTTGAGTGTCTCGAAAAGGCTCTCAAAGACAGCCAAGAATGCTGCGGTGCCGAGATTGCCGGCGTTTGGCGGGAAGGCGAAAATCGGAATGACGATGCGGCGGCTGGCGCGCTCCACTTTGCGAAGAGCGATGAGCTTTGCCGTGCGGGCGGAGAGCATTTCCACCCGCTCGTTGTGCGGCTGCATGCAAGCGCGGCCTTGCGGGCAGGTGCCAAGATTGCGGGCGCATGAACAAGCGCGGGCTTCTGCGCTCTCTTCATGGCGGCCACCATAGACGATGGAGCCTGTGCCGCCATCAAGCTCGGGAATGGCGACCATGATTGTGGTTTCGATGGGCAGCAGGCCTGTGCCGGAGCTTTCCCACTTTTCAATGGACTGGAATTCCGTAACGTGCGCTGTGATGTAAGGAACGTCGAGCGCTTCCAGCGCTTCGGCAGCAGCTTTTGCGTCGGAATAGGCAGGACCGCCGACGAGCGAAAAGCCGGTAAGCGAAACCATAGCGTCAATGCGGCCACCATTGAGAAAAGCGTCAATGGCAGGGCGCATGTCGAGGCCGTTGCAGAAGCAAGGAATGACGTTAAGGCCGCGGGCTTCAAGTGAGCGGATCACGCCGTCATAGTGGCCTGTATCGCCGGAAAGTAGATAAGAGCGCAGCAGCAATAAACCGACGGTGCCTTTGGCGTCCGGGTTGGTGGGCAGCGCAGAAGCTTCCTCGCTGAAGCGGCCTTCGATGGCTGGATGGTAGACGCCTGTTTCGGGGTAGTCCGCAGGCTCCTTCACATCGAGGATGCCGCGAAGTTCGGCGCGTGCGCCGTCGCTGTAGCGATCGACCAGCATGCGCACCATGTTGGAAATGTTGTCGCTGGAAGCGGCCAGACGGTATTGCAGGGTCAAGAAATAGGCGCGAACGTCTTGCGCGGTGCCCGGAATGTATTTCAGCACTTTGGGCAGTCGGCGCAGCATTTTCATTTGGCGTTCGCCAGCGGTTTTGTCTGTGTCCTTGCCCGTTGGTTTTTTGCCGCGCAGCTTTTTCAGCAGACCGGTAATGCCAGAGGCTTCTTTGCCCATGTCAAATTTGCCGATGCGGGTGTTTTTCACCACTTCGGCGGATGACATACAGCAAACCATTGCGTCGCAATGATCACGGCGAGCTTCTAGGTCGGGGAGGATTGCTTTGACGTGGTCTTCGACGAAAAGCATTGAGGCGACGATAATGTCGCCTTTGGCGATGTCGCTTTTGCAGGCGTCGAGCTTGGCATCATTCTCGTGCCAGTCGGTTGCCGCATGAACGGACAGATTGAGGCCCGGCAGATCCTGCCGGAGCAATGTGCGGGCTTCATCAACCGCGCCGGACATGTGATTGTCCAGCGTGATCAGCACGACATTTATCGGAGCCTTAGCGGCTGAAGTGCGATTTCGCTTCATAGAGCGTCTCCGTCGTGATTTCAGCCAAGCCAAGGTCGGTTGCGTATTTTTCCGTGTTGCGGCGGGCTTTACCGCGTACGAAAAATGGAATTTTCTTCAGTTCTTTCTCAGCATCCGCTGCCCAAATCGGTGAGCCGTCGGACGGTGCAGTCAGCGTTTCTTCTGCGGGTTCTGCAATCGGTGTTTTGCGCACGGTGCCGTGGTTGAGGTGGGACGGGCCTGCCTCGTCGTTAAATTCGAAATCGTCGCGGAACATGTGCAGGAGGTGTTCTTCCAGACCCATCGTGAGGGGGTGGACCAGCGTGTCAAAGAGTACGTTTGCGCCTTCCAGGCCCATTTGGGGCGAGTAGCGGGCGGGGAAGTCTTGCACGTGGACTGGCGAGGAAATGACTGCGCAGGGAATGCCGAGACGCTTGGCCAGATGACGTTCCATCTGCGTGCCGAGGACGAGTTCGGGCTGGAGCGCCTGCACTTGGTCTTCAACTTCAAGATAATCGTCAGTGATGAGGGCTTCGATGCCGTAAAGCTTCGCGGCATCGCGCACGTCGCGGGCGAACTCGCGGCTGTAGGTTCCCATACCGACGACCCTGAAGCCCATTTCTTTCTCTGCGACCCGAGCCATCGCAATGACGTGGGTCGCATCGCCAAACAGATAGACGCGTTTGCCGGTGAGATAAGTGGAATCAATGGAGCGCGAATACCAAGGCAGACGCGCTTGGGCGTTTTCCAGCGCTGCATCGGCGTCCAGACCTGCCAGATCGCAGACTTCGCGGATAAAGTCTTCCGTTGCGCCAACGCCAATTGGCACAGTGCGTGTATATTTTTGCTTGTAGCGGCGTTCCAGCCAAAGAGCAGCAGAAAGGCCGGTTTCGGGGTAGAGAACGACGTTGAAGTCTGCATGGCCGAGGCGCAGCAGGTCGTGAACTGAGGCATCAAGTGGGGCAACCACGTTTACATCAACGCCCAACTGGCCGAGCAGTCGGACGATTTCGGTCACATCATCGCGGTGACGGAAGCCGAGAGCGGTTGGGCCGATAATGTTGCAGCTTGGGCGGGTACGCTCAGGCTTCGGTGTGGCTTCGCCCATTGGTGCGATGTGGCGCACAACTTGATAGAATGTTTCTGAAGCGCCCCAGTTTTCCTTCTTCGAATAGGAAGGCAATTCAAGCGGAATGACGGGAACAGGCAGGCCCAGTGTTTTTGACAGGCCGCCTGGGTCATCCTGGATGAGCTCGCCTGTGCAAGAAGCGCCGACGATCATGGCAGCCGGCTGAAAACGCTCTTGCGCGGCCCGTGCTGCGTCCATGAACAGTTGTGATGTGTCGCCGCCGAGATCGCGGGCTTGGAAAGTCGTGTATGTCACCGGTGGGCGGGCCTTGCGCCGCTCGATCATCGTGAACAGCAGGTCTGCATAAGTGTCGCCTTGGGGCGCGTGCAGCACGTAGTGCAAATCGCGCATGGCGGTTGCCACACGCATTGCGCCAACATGCGGCGGGCCTTCGTATGTCCAAACGGTAAGCTGCATGACTACACCTCCAACCGTGTGCGGCGATTGAGAGGACGTGCGAACAATTCGGCAAGGTCACCAGCTTGTTCGTAGCCTTGGATGGGGGTGAAGACGAGTTCGATCGACCACTTGGTCGTCATGCCTTCCACTTCCAGCGGATTGGCGAGGCCGAGGCCGCAAACCGTGATGTCTGGGCGGATGGCACGGCAACGGTCGAGTTGCTCGTCAACGTCCTGTCCTTCCGACACCTGAATGTGATCCGGCAAGGCGTTCATATCGGGTGCCATGATGGTCTTATTGAGATAGGGCATGCCCACCTCGGTGAGCTCCATCGCCAGTTCCTGATGAAGGAAGCGGGCGAGGGGGATTTCCAATTGGGAATCAGGGAAGAAGAAGACGCTTTTCCCCTCCAAGCCCGGCTTGTGCAGGGCGACCGCGCGTTCTGCGCGGGCTCTGGGGGCTGCGGTGGCTGCTTCAAAGGTCTCATCGCTGATGCCGAAAGCATCTGCGGCAACCTTCAGCCATGCGGTTGTGCCTTGCGCACCTAAAGGGAAGGGCGCTTGCAGGATAGTTGCGCCGCGCTCTTCCAAAGCTCTCGCCGTATCGGTCAAAAACGGTTGGGCCAATAATGCAAACGTGTTTGGCCCAACCGGGGGCATGTCGTCAGCCAGTCGCGCCGGGAGAAAGCGGACGGGACCGATGCCCAACTGCTCGAAAATGCGCGCGAATTGGTCTTCGACGACATCAGCCAAAGCGCCGACAACCATCAGTGTTGCGGGTGCTGTTTCAGGTTCTGCGGGAAGCGAAGGTGCGAGTGCTGCAAGGCAAGCGTCTTCACCCTGTGTAAAAGTGGTCTCAATGCCTGAGCCGGAATAGTTCAGTATGCGAACGTCGGGATTGTGGCGCAGCGCGAGACGCTCGGCGGCGCGCGAAAGGTCAAGTTTGATCACCTCGGACGGGCAGGAACCTACCAGAAAGAGCAGGCGTATTTCCGGGCGGCGTTTGAGCAGTTTTTCGACAACCGCATCAAGCTCGTCGTTCATGTCGGCAATGCCTGCCAGATCACGCTCTTCCATGATCGCAGTGCCGAAGCGGGGTTCTGCAAAGATCATCACACCGGCTGCAGACTGCATCAGGTGAGCACAGGTGCGGGAGCCGACGATGAGAAAGAACGCGTCCTGAATCTTGCGGTGCAGCCACATGATTCCTGTCAGACCACAGAAAACTTCGTGTTGGCCGCGTTGATGAAGCACTGGACGGTCTGTGCAACCGACAGGGGCAGGGACGACAATTTGGTCGGGAGCGAGCGTCATGCCGGCAGTCCTTCGCTGTCTGCAAAGGAGTTTTCGGCGTTTGGCGTCGATTCCTTTTGGGCCATTTCTGCCGCCTGAAGGCGTGCAGCACGCAACTTCAAGACGAATTGGACGGCATTGATGACGTATGCCGCATAGGCTGCAAGGGCAAGCCAAAGCAGGGCTGTTTTGCTCATCCCACCAGTCCAAAGAGCCGCCAGATAGGCAGTGTGGAGAGCCAGAACGAGCATGGAAAAAACATCTTCCCAGAAGAACGCTTGAGCGAAGAGATACTTCCCAAAGACGACCTTCTCCCAGATCGCCCCAGTAATCATAATCGTGTATAAAATCAGAGTTTTAAGGACGACTGATGCGGTTGCTAAGTCGTAACCCTCGCCGTTTACGAGTGTGCGTATGACCAAGCCCGCCGATACTATGAAGACCAGAAACTGGACTGGCGCCAAGATACCTTGAACCAAGGTCCAGACACTTTCATCGCGACGACGTTTTTGTTCAGCCGTGTAGAGGCCCACAACATGTTGCGCGGACTGATGTGGAGTGGTTGAACGACCGTTGGTCACTTTGTTACCTCTGGACGCGGTGTTGCGTCCGATGTGTCATTTTTATTGGTCAGCTGCGTATGTGTCAAGTTTATTGGACACTTGAAAATGTATCTATGACTTGTCAACAATGTCAAGAATGCTTGACGTAATGATTTATAAAGCGCACAAAGGGAGTGTCCGAAGGGGAGCTCGGAAAATTGAATTCCGAATGTCGCATTTGCGGCGAGCGAGGCCCAATGAAGGACGAAAGGCTTCTGTCCGTTACACGAGACGCAATCCGGTCGACGGTGCGTGGTCGTATCGTGCCGGACTTGCTAAGGTCGCATATGGGAAGAAACGATCCGAAAAAGGCTGCGAATGAAAATGTCAGCCACCACGGCGAAATAAGCCAGGGAGAGCTTGATCGCTTTGTTCAAACGCTGCTCCATAAATCGGAGGCGGACGCAGCAGCGACTTTCGAGCATTTGTTTGAATCGGGAATAAGCGTCGATACTCTTTTTTCGTCTCTTTTAGCTCCTGCAGCTATCGAGCTTGGCGAGATGTGGTGTGACGATACGGTGAACTTTGGTGATGTCACTTTGGGCGTTTCCACACTTCACCAGATTTTGCGGCGCAACGGGCATCGTTTGAATGTTGAGCTGGTTGCCGACAATCACGAGCTTTCTGTGCTCGTGACGCCGATGCCGGAAGAGTTTCACATATTCGGCTTGGCGATGGTGGAAGAATATTTCAAAGCGGCCCGCTGGCAGGTGCTTTCCGGGTTTGACATGCGGGAACGCGATTTGGTCGATACGGTTGGCCATGAACAGTTGGATGTGGTGGGGCTTTCAGTTGCCACCGTGAACGAGATCGAGAATGCGAACAAATTGATCACGCGAGTGCGTTCGAGCAGTCGCAGGAACGATTTGAAAGTCATCGTCGGAGGTGCAGCGTTTGCTGCGGGCGGTGGAGACTGGAAATCAACGGGGGCCGATGGTTTTGCCCCGGATGCGATTTCTGCGGTGCAGGTCGCGTTTGATCTGTGTAGGTAAGTGACTAAGGCCGTTTCCCGACGCGAACAGATAATTGAGTTTCGGTTTATGGGCTTGCAGACGAGACGAGGACTGGATGGAGCCGCGTGAATATGCGTGAACCTGTTCGCTACGGAGCCAGAATCGCTATGGTGCGACTGGCGCAGATAATGTCCGTGAGGGAGCACGGGCTGTCAGAGGAGCTGACCCATTGGACGACCGCGTTTCAAACTCGGCGGAAATGAAGTTCTCATCGCCACATCGGCATTTTGAGTCTCTCCCTCCCCAAAATGCTGCCGAAATTCTCGCTGCGGCTGCAGATGTAACTCTTGTTATCTCTCCCGAAGGAGAAGTGGTTGATGCTGCCTTCGGCACAACCACTCTCTACGAAGCTGGTGGGCGCTCTTGGGTGAACCGACCGCTTAAAGATCTCGTCACAGCCGAGTGTTTCGGCAAGATTGATGCGATGATCGAAGAGGCGCACAAGGGCAAGCCGATCCGGGCGCGTGAAATCAACCATCTGATGCCCGATGGCGATGATGTGCCTGTGCGCTATTCTGCAGCACGTATCGCAGACAACAACCACGTCATTCTTTTTGGTCGTGATATTTCGCGCATAGCGTCACTGCAGCAAAAACTGATGAATTCGCAGCTTTCGATTGAACGCGAGTTTTCGCGATTGCGAGCAGCTGAGAGCCGCTATCGTACGCTTTTCCAGCTTTCTGATATGCCGCAGATTGTCGTTGATGCAGCCAGTTTGCGTGTGACTGATGTAAACGAAGCCGCGCGGCAGATGCTGGGGCATGGGCAAGTTCGTTGTGAGGGCTCAAAAGTTCTGTCGTTGTTCGATTCGGTAAACAGCGAAGTGCTGCACAAGCTGCTGCTGGCTGCTGTTGAGGATAGCAACGAAGATGCGGTTGAAATCGCTCTGCGCAATGGTGATGTGTTGTCAATCGGACTGTCGTTGTTTCGCGAAGACCGCAAAAACTATTTGCTAATGCGTCTTGGCGTGAAGGGCATGGAAATACAGCCAGCGTCGTCTTTCTCACGCCGCACATTCCTTGAGATGATTGATACGATGTCGGATGCGATGGTTGTCGCCGACGCTAACCGTCAGATCGTCGCGGTTAATCCCGCATTCGTGGATATGTTCCATCTCAAGAGTGCAAAAGACGCTGAGGGTGTCTTGATCGATAATTGGTTTGAGCGGCCTAATGTGGATTGCAATGTGCTGATGGCCAATGTGCGCGAGCATGGTCTGGTGAAGCGTTTTGCTACGGTCATGCGCGGTGCTTACGGTCAGACGGAAAATGTTGAAATCGCGGCTTGTGTCGTACGCAAAGAGGGCGATCCTCTTTTCGGCTTCGCTATCAGGCCTATGTCCAGTTCCATCATGATGGCTGAGACCGATGATAGCGCCACAACACGCTCGGATGAGCAGATCACGAATCTTGTTGGTCACATGCCCCTGAAGGACATTGTTCGCGAGACGACCGATATGATCGAAAAATTATGCATCGACACGGCCCTTGAACTGACGCGCGGCAACCGTGCGTCAGCCGCGCAGATGCTGGGCCTTTCCCGCCAAAGCCTTTATGCCAAGCTGGATAAAGGGCGCAGCGACAAGGGCTGACCTGTCCGATTGTGTAGACAGTCAATTGTGTAAAGTTTAATTGACATAGTTTGCTGGCGCTTTTAACGTCAGCTTCATGAGTTCTGCATCTCCATCCACAGCACCGCGCTCAAGCGCAACTGCGGCACGTTATCCGCATCCTGCTGCTGTCCTGGAATTGCTCAAGCCAATCACCTGGTTTCCCCCAATGTGGGCGTTTATGTGCGGAGTGGTATCGGCTGGTATCGCCTTTGAGGGGCGTTATCTGATGATTTTGGGAGGCATTGTTCTCGCCGGACCTCTGGTCTGCGCAATGAGCCAGGCCATCAACGATTGGCACGACCGCCACGTGGACGCGATCAACGAGCCTGAGCGACCGATACCTTCCGGTCGCGTGCCGGGGCAGTGGGGTTTGTATATCGCTGGTGTTTGGACATTGCTGTCGCTGGCGTTGGCATCTCTGTTTGGCTTTTGGGTGGTTGTCGCAACCTTGGTCGGCCTTGTTTTGGCATGGGCATACAGCGCCCCACCATTGCGGCTGAAGGAAAACGGTTGGTACGGGAACGCCGCTGTTGCCATTTGCTACGAGGGGCTGGCCTGGTTCACAGGCGCTGCGATCATGGTGGGTGGTCTGCCAGATTGGCGCATTATCGTGCTGGCCGCGCTCTATAGCGCCGGTGCCCACGGCATCATGACTCTCAACGATTTCAAGTCCATTTCCGGCGATCGGCAGATGGGCGTGCGCACGATTCCAGTGCAAATCGGCGCAGACAGCGCGGCCAAGCTGGCGAGCGTTGTCATGGCACTTCCGCAAGTGGTTGTGATTGGCCTTCTGCTTTCCTGGGGCCTGCAAGTTCATGCGGCACTGGTCTGTGGCCTTCTGTTGGCGCAGCTCTGGTTGATGAAGAAATACCTCATGGATGAGGTCAACCTGCTGCTGCACCCCAAAAAAATTGCGGCCATATATAACGGCACCGGCACAACACTCTATGTGCTGGGAATGTTGGTAAGCGCCTTTGGCATTGGTTCGTTGCTGAGCGGAGGAGCTTGAGCATGGCTGATCGCGCTCCGCAGGCTCCGCTTTCATGGTTCGGTATTTTCCGCCTTGGGCTGGTGCAGACTGCGCTGGGTGCAATCGTTATTCTGACCACCTCGGTGTTGAACCGGATCATGGTTGTTGAATACGCGCTTCCAGCGGTTTTGCCTGGTGCGCTGGTTGGTTTTCACTATGCCGTGCAAATGTCGCGTCCGCGCTGGGGTTATGGCTCCGATATGGGCGGACGGCGCACGCGCTGGATTATCGGTGGCATGGCTATTCTTGCCATTGGTGGCGCGTTGGCTGCGTTGGCAACTGCATGGATGGCAACCCAGTTCTGGCCTGCACTGGCTCTCGCCATCATCGCTTTTGCCCTAATTGGGGTGGGCGTCGGCGCTTGTGGCACATCGCTGCTGGCTTTACTTGCTACCCGCGTGGCGCCCACGCGACGGCCTGCTGCGGCCTCGATTGTTTGGATCATGATGATTGCCGGGTTTGTGGTCACTGCGGCCACCGCCGGTGCGCAGTTGGATCCGTATTCGCCGCAGCGGCTTGTCGCGGTTTGTACCGTTGTCTCGGTTGTCGCCTTCATTGTTGCGTGCATCGCGGTTGCAGGCATTGAGGGACAGGCGGATACGGTGCCCGAACACATTCAAAAACAGCGGGAAAAACCGGCCTTCTGGGAAGTATTTCGTGAAGTGTGGGATGAGCCGAAGGCACGTCATTTCACAATTTTCGTCTTTGTTTCCATGCTGGCTTATAGCGCTCAGGATTTGATATTGGAGCCGTTTGCAGGATTGGTCTTTGAATTCACCCCCGGCGAATCCACCCAACTGGCCAGCGTGCAGCACGGTGGCGTGATGGCCGGCATGATCGTGGTCGCCATCTGCGGCAGTGCTATAGGTGGGCGTGTGCTCGGCTCTATGCGCTTTTGGGCTGTTGGTGGTTGTTTGGCCTCGGCGTTGGCATTTGCCGGTTTGGCAATGGCCGCCCAAGTGGGCGAAGCATGGCCGCTGCTGCTCAATACTTTTGCTCTTGGCGTTGCCAATGGCGCGTTTGCCGTGGCTGCCATCGGTTCGATGATGGGATTAGCGACTGACGGGCGGGGTCAGCGCGAAGGCACACGGATGGGCATTTGGGGCGCGTCGCAAGCGATCGCGTTTGGCCTTGGTGGCTTCTTGGGCACGGTCGCTGTGGATATTGCCCGCGCCTCGCTGAGCGACGACGCACTCGCCTACGCAATAGTATTCACGGTCGAAGGGGCGTTGTTCGTCCTTTCCGCTTTCATAGCGCTGAAAGTAGCACCATGTGCTGCGCTTGGCGAAGGGGCGCGTGAGCATGGGGCGCCAAACAGAAATCTTGGCCTGCAAGCGGCCGAATAGGGAGCCAAACAATGGCATACACTCCAAACTCCTCTGCCCCGAAAGCCGACTTTGATGTCATAGTCGTTGGTGGCGGCCCTTCCGGCGCGACTGCAGCCAACGATTTGGCAGCCAAAGGCCACAGCGTTTTGTTGCTTGATCGGGCAGGGCGCATCAAACCATGCGGTGGCGCTATTCCGCCTCGTTGTATCGAAGACTTCGAAATTCCCGATGAACTCATCTGCGCACGTATCCGTTCGGCTCGGATGATTTCGCCCAAGAACAAAGCTGTCGATATGCCCATCGAGAACGGTTTTGTCGGTATGGTGAACCGTGAGACGTTTGACGAGTGGTTGCGGGAACGGGCTGAGAAGACAGGCGCAGAACGCCGCGTTGGCACATTCGTCCGTCTTGAGCGCAATGAGGCGGACCAGCCGGTTGCTGTCTATACTGATGCGGAAGGTGCTGAGGCTCGTGCATCGACCAAATTGCTTATCGGCGCTGACGGTGCAAAATCGAAGGTGCTGAAGCAAGGCTTGCCAAATGTAAAGCCAGCACCGTACGTTTTCGCCTATCACGAGATCATCAAAGCGCCGAAAGCCAATGGCGAAGCGCGTGCGAACTACGATCCAACGCGCTGCGATGTTTACTATCAGGGCCGTCTGTCGCCAGACTTTTACGCATGGGTCTTTCCCCATGGTGATACCGCCTCAATTGGCGTTGGCTCTGCCAAAAAAGGTTTTTCGCTTCGAGGAGCGGTGGCGGACTTGCGCCGTGATGCAGGCATGGAAGAATCTGACCTTGTGCGCCACGAAGGTGCGCCCATTCCAATGAAACCTATCAAACGCTGGGACAATGGACGCGATGTGATTGTGACCGGTGATGCTGCTGGTGTCGTTGCTCCGGCTTCTGGCGAAGGCATTTACTACGCAATGGCGGGCGGCCGAATGGTGGCCGATGCCGTGCATATGACGCTCCTTACAGGCGAGGCAAAAGCGCTCGCTACGGCGCGACGGACGTTCATGAAAGAGCACGGCAAGGTGTTCTTCGTTCTCGGGCTGCTGCAATATTTCTGGTATGGCGGCGATCGTCGTCGCGAGCGCTTTGTCAAAATCTGCGAAGATCCAGATGTGCAGCGTCTCACGTGGGAGAGCTATATGAACAAGCGTCTCGTCAAGCGCGAGCCGATGGCTCACGTACGGGTATTTTTCAAAGACCTGTCGCATTTGCTCGGACTGGCAAAGACTTAAAGCGCTGTCTTTATGACGTCGTTTCTAGACAGCCCTGCAATCGCGCTGTTTTTGCTTGGCTTTTTAGTGGTTGAAGGCTTGGGTCTGGCCTTTGTTTGGCAAAAATCACAGCGTGGTCTGCCGCCCGGCCAGATCATCAGCTTTCTCGGTGCAGGTCTTGGTTTTGCAGCAGCGCTTTTTGTTGTGATGGCTGAGCTATCATCTCTGTACTTGGCAATTGCGCTGCTGATTGCTTTCATTTTTCATGTTTGCGACATTGTTCAGCGCTGGCAGCGGTAGAATTGGTCGCAGACCTGTTTCTTAACATCGCCAAGTTCGTGTCTATAGTAGGGGTTGGAGGAACTTGCGCGTCGGACGTGCGAAAATCCCTGTGACATTTTTGGGTCGAGAAACTCGAAGAAATGGCTTCTGTTCAGGAACCATTCATAACCAAAAACGTATTTGTCATGCGGGACACTATGGCGTAGAACGCCGCAAGAGCCCGAAACGTTGCTCGATCAACAAACGGAGAATTATATGTCCACTTTCATGAAACTCACCAAAGCCAGCGTCTTGCTGGGCGGTTTTCTTCTCGCTGGCACCACTGGTGCCGTGGCGGAAGGCTATGCAGAGGGCGATGCTGCTGCGGGTGAGAAGGTTTTCAAGCGCTGCGCAAGCTGTCACATGGTCGGCCCTGATGCGAAAGCAAAAGTGGGCCCGCCACTGACAGCCGTATTTGGCCGCACGATGGGCGCATCTGAAGAATTTGAAGGCAAGTATGGCGACAGCCTTGTTGCTTTGGGTGCAACTGGAGCTGTTTGGACGCCGGAAGAAATGTTTGCCTACCTCGAAGATCCCCGCAAATATCTCCGTGCAAAGCTTGACGACAACAAAGCCAAATCGAAAATGGCTTTCAAACTCAAGAAGGACGATCAGCGCAATGATGTGATCGCCTACATCAAGACGTTTTCGCCAGACTATAAAGAAGGCGAAGGTTCGACGACCGAGAGCAACTAAGCCTCACGTCGAAGACGGAGACTTTGGAGACGGACCGACTTTGTCGATCCGTCTCTTTTTGTTTTAGCGTCGCTTAGCACGCATCATAATTTGCTCTGCTGGCCGGGTGGTCAATCGAGCGACGGGGCGCACTGTGTCAGGTGAATCGATTGTGAAATCAAACATTTGTGCCAAGCGGCTGAGAATGAGAGTCGCCTCAATGGTTGCAAAGTTTGCACCCACGCAAACTCTCGGACCCAGGCCGAACGGCATGTAGGTGTTGGGTATAATCTCGCTTTCGCGATGAGGCATGAAACGTTCTGCGTCGAATTGGTCCGGGTTTTTCCAATAGTCTTGATGGCGATGGATCACCCAAGGCGCAATCATGATCATTGCGCCTTTCTTGATCTTCTTCTTTCCGATCATGGTCGCTTCCGCCGCTACCCGGGGAATGAATGTAATGGGTGGGTATAGCCGCAGACATTCTTTGAAAACCGAGCGCGTGAAAGTGAGATCCCGGATGTGCTGAAAGCCAATTGGTTCGCCGCCTGTGATGACTTCAGTTTCCTCCCGTATGCGCTGCAAAACCTGCGGCTGCGTGGCGAGTACATAAAAGCCCCATGTGAGGGCGCTCGCCGTGGTTTCGTGCCCCGCTAGAAAGAAAACACCCAATTGGTCGATCAGCTCTTTGCGCGTAAAGCCTTCGCCGGTTGCGCCATCGCGGGCTGCTATAATGTCGGTGGCGATGTCTTCGAAACCGGCACCTTTTCTCATATGCGTATCGACCAACTCGCCAATGTGATGTCGAATGTTCTCGCAAGCTTCCAGCACATGCGCCTGATGGGGAATGTCGCTCCACGCCGGTTCGATGATTAGCTTCATGATCTCAACATGAGCCACGCTGCGCTCAAAGACGGTGAAGGCTTCAAACACGTCTTTGGCCGTGGAAGATGCGAGCGGTGTGGAGAAAACCGTACGGCAGATGATGTCGGCCGTCAGGTGGCTCATTGCCATATCGAGCGAGAATTCTTCACCGCTTCTGGCATGTTCATTGATGACGTCGACATAATCCTCGACCGACACCTGCATCGATTCGAACGCCTTGGATAATTTCATGTGGTTGAAAGCTGGTGCCACCATAGCGCGCTGTTTGCGCCAGGTGTCGCCAGACGAGACGAAAATCGAATCGCCCACCAGCGGCGCCAACGCCCCTACCATCAAATCGCTCTTTGGATAGATGTCTGTCGGGTCGGTCAGTATAGACCGCACGGTATCTGCGTCGTTGATGATTATGATTGAGCGGCGCGAGTAGCCCAGATTGCCGATCTTCATGCTGTAGGCCTGTTTGGGAAGCAGCCCCAGCAGATTGCTGTCGCGGGTTATTCCGGCGCGCAGAAGTGCTGCCAGCGGACCGAGAGACTTTGGTCTTGGTGGTGTGAACAGGGGGCAGTGCGTTGGTTGGGCTTCTGTTGCATCTTCTGCGCCCACGGGCTTCAAATTCATATGAATGTCAGGCTATATTGACGTCAACATAAGCATACAGTTGCTGCCACGCATCGCAAGCGACACGGGCCGCTCCGAGGAATTGATGGTCGACGTTTTTCATTTTCTGGTCATTTGCCACATTATTACAGGCGCAATTGGTATTGTCGCATTCTGGGTGCCAGTCACCACTGTTAAGGGCGGCAGTAAGCACGTGCTTTTCGGGCGCATCTTTGCGGTCTGCATGTTGATGACGGGTACTTTTGCCATCGGCATCTCAACATCCACATTGTTGGTGCCGCTGGAAACCCATCCGGCTTTTGATGATGCTGCGCTGGTGCGCGGGATTTTCGGTTGGATGATGCTGTATCTTGCCCTGCTGACCATCAATCTGGCTTGGTTCGGCTGGCAGGCGGCCTGGAATAAGCGCGATCACGCCAAAAACTGGGAGTGGCGCAATCTGGTTTTGCAGGTTCTGGTTACGGTAACAGCGGTGAATTGCCTGGTTCAAGGCATCCTAATCGGGCAGGTTTTGATGATCGGCATATCTTTCGTCGGCTTTGCCACGGTCGCCACCAATATGTGGTTTCTGATGAAGGAAAAGCCCGGACCGCGCGATTGGATGATGGAGCATATCAAGGCCATCGTTGGTGCCGGGATATCTGTCTACACCGCGTTCCTGGCCTTTGGAGCTGTGCGCTTTATGCCCTCGATGGCGCTCAGTCCGGCGCTTTGGGCTGTGCCGCTCATCACTGGCATTTCGTTGATAGTCTATCACCAAAGACGGGTGCGCCGTCGTGGAGGAAGCGGTTCGCGTGGGGCTGCGGCTGCGTCAGGTATCGGGGCAGAGTCCGCATCGTGAGCAAAACGGCGCTGCTAACGTTAGGGCGCCTGCCAAAGGCGCTTGATATTGCGCAGGCCTTATCGCTTGCCGGTTGGCGGGTGATCGTGGCTGAGCCTTTCGCGTGGCATCTGTGCCGGGTGTCGCGCCATGTGGCCACGTCGTACCAAACTTCAGCGCCCAACTCCGATCAGCAAGCCTATCTTGAAGATTTGATGCGAATTATCGAGCAAGAGAACGTGTCGCTCGTGGTTCCAGTTTCCGAAGAATGCCTGCACGCCACCATGATCGAAGACCGACTTGGCGATGGGGTAAAGGTGTATTCGATGTCCCATGCCGCTGTGCGGCAATACCACGATAAATTGCGGTTTATTCGTTTTGCTGAAGAACATGGTCTTGGCGTTCCCCAAACGCACCTTCTTGGCAGCGAAGAGGCTGCCCAACTGGCGGCAAACCAAGACTACATATTGAAACCTGTCTCCACCTGTTCGGGACAAGGTTTGGAGATATGTGCAGCAGGCGCTTCTCTGCCGGAACTCTATACGCGTGCGCCAACCGTGGTGCAGGCTTGTCTGAAGGGAGCGCACAAGAGCACGTTTTCGATGGCGCATGAGGGGCGCGTTATTGGCACGGTGGTTTATGAGGCCGCATTGCTTTCCGGCACGGTGGCGGCCGCTTTCCGCAGGCTGGAAGGAGAGACTTTAATCGAAAGCTGGATTGAGCGTTTTGTCCTTGCAAGCGGATACAGCGGCATGGTGTCGTTCGATTTCATTGAAGACGACGACGGCGCACCGCTGGCAATTGAATGTAACCCTCGCGCGACGAGCGGCATCCATTTTGTGGAGAAGCAGGATATTGCGGGCGCGATTTTGGCACCAGAAAAACAGTACAGTCTCAAGACGAAGCCTGCTGAGCTGATGCATCAGTTCTTTCCCAGTCTGACAGAAACGCAAATGGCCGCGTTTCGGCGCGATGACTTTGCGAGAAAATTCTCGGTCTTTCGCAAAGCCAAGGACGTCAATTTTTCATGGGGTGATCCATTGCCGCTGTGGCTTCAGCCTTTCACGGCATGGACAATCATGAAGCGTTCTATGCAGAACGGCGAAAGCTTTGGCGAAGCGTCCACTTTTGATATTGCATGGTTTGACGAACCCGTCAGTGACACTCAAGAGATCGCGTAGAGCGCTTTGAATGCCCGGAATGCCTAGAATGCTTTGAATGTCAGAGTGGTCAGCGAGCGCTCGATGCCGGGTACATCCAGGATGTTGTCGTTGACCCATTTGCCAACATCTTCGCCATCTGGTGGATAGATTTGCGCCAGCAGGTCCCATTCGCCGCTGGTGGAAAAAAGCTGGGATATGACATCGCGATCAAACAAGGTATCAGCAACCTGATAGGCCGTTCCGGGCTTGCATCGCAGTTGGACAAAAATGCAGCTCATAGTTTGGTTTCCAAAATCGTGTGGCGACGTACTTTATTCCGCTTATCACTTTTTTGCATCTGTCACCAAGATACGGCTGCTCTTATCCGAATTTCTTGTGAGGTTGCATATATTATATAATGCACGTATTGATTGCAAATATGTGAAACCTACCACCGCTTCATTCCCCAAAACAAAGTCTTGTGTGTAAGGCTTTTGGTTTGATTGTGCGAAGATTTAGCGGTGTATATTACTGACGTTAGGACAGATTCGTTTTGCGTCATTTTGGTCGTCCTGTGTTTGGAATGTTGTCAAAATGGCGGAGGCGCGTGTGAACACGGCCCTTAAGCGGTTGCTTAGTGTGAAATCGTGGGTGGTGACCGTAGTGTCCGCATTGGCGATGTTCTCATCTGCCGGTGCTACGCAATTTACAACGACAATTCCTGATGGTCGTGGATCGCAGCTTCCCAACACTTATCCGGAAGCGGGCGGTACGGTTTTTGTTCTCGAAGGCGCAAACGGCAATTACTACTACCAGTTCGTCAATCCATCGACCCAGTTTGAGGGTTACGAGCGTACAGGAACACCGACAGCTTTCCGTGGTCGACCGTTCCAGCTTGGGCCAACGCAAAACCTCAATTGTGGCCCTACGCCTTGCACCACATATTTTGGTGGATCGATAGCGCGAATGTATGTGCGCCTGACAGCGCGGGATGGCGATGCGTGCGCCGGTAATTTCGACGAAAACGACATCACATTCAGGGTCAACGGCTTTGATGTTTCAAGTTTCACCGGAGTGAACGGTGAAAACACAAATCTGGACGGTACGGTTTCCCAAGGACCGACTACCTGCTTTGGCAACCAGGGCAGGAACCAGACAACGACCGCATGGTTCGAAAGCACCAATCCAGCGCTGCTCAACAATATTTTGGCAGTAGGTTCGACCACGCCGCAGATTTTTGACCGTGATGGCAGCACACGCCGGGGCGATAACTTCTGGTTCTTCACCGACGGCCAAGATGCAACCGGCACACCTGAAGTGGCGCCGGGCATTACCATCGTGAAAACGGCTGATCGCACAAGCTATGCTGCTGTGGGCGATGTGATCAACTACTCGTTCGATGTGAGCAATATCGGCTCGGTTTTGCTGACCGGCGTGGTTGTTACCGACGATTTCATTACGGGCGCTGTCAATTGTCCTCAAACAACTCTCGCCAGCGGCGAGTCCATGACGTGTACCGCGCAGCATGTGGTGACGCAGGCGAATATTGATGAGGACATCGTTTTCTTCAACCGCGCCGAGGTTACCGCGACGCCGACCGAAGGCTCTCTCGGCAACGTCTCCGGAACTCTTTCCATTCCCGGCCCTGACGCCAACCCCGTTTTGACGATTACGAAGGTTCCTTCGGTTACTTCTGATGCTGATGTTGGGGATACGGTGACGTATACGTATGAGGTTGTGAACACTGGGAACATCACGATTGATGATGTGCTTCCGGTTGATGCTCATAATGGGGCG
>NZ_JBHTJV010000026.1:0-265907 GCF_042676045.1 Pseudahrensia aquimaris
GCTCCTCGACCGTGGGGAAGCAGGCGACAACATCGGCGCACTGATCCGTGGTATCGACCGTGAAAACGTCGAGCGCGGTCAGGTTCTGTGTAAGCCTGGTTCGGTCAAGCCGCACACGAAGTTCCGTGCGGAAGCCTACATTTTGACGAAGGAAGAGGGTGGCCGTCACACGCCGTTCTTCACCAACTACCGTCCTCAGTTCTACTTCCGCACGACCGACGTGACGGGCATCTGCGCCCTTCCTGAAGGCACGGAAATGGTTATGCCTGGCGACAACGTTGAAATGACGGTTGAGCTTATCGTGCCGATCGCCATGGAAGACCGCCTGCGCTTCGCGATCCGCGAAGGCGGCCGCACCGTCGGCGCCGGCATCGTTGCCGAGATTTTGGACTAAGCGGATACATCTTCTAATCGCGGTGCGGCGAACGCGTCGCGCTGCGATTTGAAAAAGGAAAACTGAAATGAACGGCCAAAACATCCGCATTCGCCTGAAGGCGTTCGACCACCGTATCCTCGATACGTCGGCCAAAGAAATTGTATCCACCGCCAAGCGCACAGGCGCTCAGGTTCGTGGCCCGGTTCCTTTGCCAACGCGCATTGAGCGTTACACGGTCAACCGCTCACCTCACGTGAACAAGAAAAGCCGCGAACAGTTTGAAATGCGCACACACAAGCGCCTTTTGGACATCGTGGACCCAACGCCGCAAACCGTGGACGCGCTCATGAAGCTCGACCTCGCTGCCGGTGTGGACGTCGAGATCAAGCTCTAACCGAGCGAGACAAATACGATGGTGACAGCCTAGCTGAAAGCCATCGCAAACAAGAACAAGCGGGGCAGTGATCGCCAGTCGATTGAGACACACGATCCTCCTGCCCACCCTCTGCAAAAGCAGATAACGCTAAAGGAACAGACCAATGCGCTCAGGCGTGATTGCACAGAAAGTTGGGATGACCCGCGTTTACACCGAAGAGGGTGTGAACGTGCCGGTAACCGTTCTCCGCATGGAGAAGGTTCAGGTCGTCGCCCAACGCACACAAGAAAAGAACGGCTACACCGCTGTCCAGCTTGGCGCTGGCACGGCCAAGGTGAAGAACGTCACCAAGCCCATGCGCGGCCACTTCGCGGTTGCCAAGGTTGAGCCAAAGCGCAAGCTGGCTGAATTCCGCGTGAGCGAAGAGAACATGATCCCGGTGGGCGCTGAAATCATCGCTGCCCACTACATGCCTGGACAATATGTCGATGTGACGGGAACTTCCGTCGGTAAAGGTTTTGCCGGTGCTATGAAGCGTCACAACTTCGGTGGTCTTCGCGCATCCCACGGCGTTTCCGTGTCGCACCGTTCGCATGGTTCGACGGGTCAGTGTCAGGATCCGGGTAAGGTCTTTAAAGGCAAGAAGATGGCTGGTCACATGGGCAATACCCGCGTTACCACGCAGAACCTTCAGGTTGTCTCTGTCGATGTGGATCGCGGTTTGGTGTTGATCAAGGGCGCTGTTCCTGGTCCTAAAGGCGGTTGGGTCACGATTAAAGACGCGATCAAAAAGCCGGTTCACCCAGATGCAATTTTCCCGGCTGCACGCCGCCGCGACGCTGAAGCTGCTGCTGAAGCTGCAGAAAACGCTGAAGCCGCACAAGCAGCAGAAGCCGCAGCCGCAGTTGAAGAAGCGCAGGCCGCGGAAGCTGCTGCTGCTGAGGCATCGGCTGCTGAAACAGCCACTGAGAACAAAGAGGGGGATGCATAATGGACATCGAGATCACAACCCTCGACGGCAAGAAATCCGGCAAGGTTTCGCTTTCCGATACCGTGTTTGGTCTGGAGCCACGTGAAGACATTCTGCACCGCATGGTCCGCTATCAGCGCGCCAAAGCGCGTCAGGGCACGCACCAGACAAAAGGCCGTTCCGACGTCGATCGCACAGGCGCTCGCATGTATCGCCAAAAAGGCACCGGCGGCGCTCGCCACCACTCACAGGCTGCCCCGCAGTTCCGTGGCGGTGGTAAGGCGCACGGCCCACAGTCTCGCGATCACAGCCACGACCTGACCAAAAAGTTCCGTGCTCTCGCGCTGCGCCACGCATTGTCGACGAAAGCAAAGAACGGTTCCCTTGTTGTCGTTGATGACATGAGCGCAAAAGACCCTAAGACGGCCGCTCTGCGCGGTCAGTTCACGAAATTGGGTCTGCAGAACGCTCTGATGATCGGCGGAGCCGAACTGGATGGAAACTTCCAGAAAGCTGCTCGCAACATTCCGAACATCGACGTGCTGCCAATTCAGGGTATCAACGTGTACGACATTCTTCGCCGTCACACGTTGGTCCTGTCGAAAGCAGCAGTCGAGGCTCTTGAGGCCCGCTTTAATGGAGAAGGCGTCAAATGACCGACATTCGCAATTATGACGTGATCCTTTCGCCGTCGATCACCGAGAAGTCGACACTGGCTGCCGAAAGCAACCAAGTCATCTTCAATGTGGCACGCGATGCATCCAAGCCTGAAATCAAGCGCGCCGTCGAAGGCCTGTTTGGTGTCAAGGTGACCGCAGTGAACACCGTGCTCCGCAAGGGCAAGGTGAAGCGCTTCCGCGGCCATTTGGGCAAGCAGAGCGACAAGAAAATCGCCTTCGTGACATTGGCCGAGGGCCAGTCGATCGATGTGACAACCGGCCTGTAAGGCCGGGCTGAAGAGAAGGTAGAGACAAATGGCTCTCAAGAAGTTCAACCCCATCACGCCAGGCACGCGCCAGCTCGTGATCGTTGACCGCTCCGGTCTTTGGAAGGGCAAGCCCGTCAAGCAATTGACGGAAGGTCTTACGAAGTCTGGTGGCCGCAACAATGCCGGTCGCGTGACAACACGCGGTATCGGCGGCGGTCACAAGCGCAGCTATCGCATGATCGATTTCAAGCGTCGCAAGTTTGACGTCGAAGGCACGGTCGAGCGTTTGGAATACGATCCAAACCGCACGGCGTTCATTGCGCTGATCAAATACGCCGATGGTGAACAGGCTTATATCCTTGCACCACAGCGCATTCAGGCTGGCGACAAGATCATCGCTGCCGCTTCCGCAGACGTGAAGCCGGGCAACGCAATGCCGCTTTCGGCTGTTCCAGTCGGCACCATCATCCACAATGTGGAGATGAAGCCGGGCAAGGGCGGTCAGATTGCCCGTTCCGCCGGTACGTATGCTCAACTGGTTGGCCGCGATGGCGACTACGCGATCCTGCGCCTCAACTCTGGCGAACAGCGTCTGATCCACGGCACATGCATGGCAACTGTCGGTGCGGTGTCGAACCCGGACAATTCAAACACCAACATGGGTAAAGCCGGCCGCAACCGCTGGTATGGCAACCGCCCGAAAGTTCGTGGTGTTGCCATGAACCCGATCGACCACCCGCATGGTGGTGGTGAAGGTCGTACATCCGGTGGTCGTCACCCTGTGACACCGTGGGGCAAGCCAACTAAAGGCAAGCGCACACGGTCCAACAAGACGACCGACAAATTCATCATGCGCTCGCGCCACCAACGTAAGAAATAAGGGGCTAGACAATGTCACGTTCAGTCTGGAAAGGCCCGTTTGTCGATGGATACCTTCTCAAGAAAGCCGAGAAGGTTCGCGAAGGCGGCCGCAACGAAGTTATCAAGACGTGGAGCCGCCGCTCTACGATCATGCCTCAGTTCATTGGTTTGACGTTCGGCGTCTACAATGGCCAGAAGCACATCCCGGTCAACATTTCGGAAGACATGGTAGGGCAGAAGCTCGGTGAATATTCGCCGACCCGCAACTACTACGGTCACGGCGCCGATAAAAAGGCGAAGAGGAAGTAAGTCATGGGCAAGAAGAAGCTCGAAAGACAGCTTGCCGATAACGAGGCAAAAGCGGTCCACCGCATGATCCGCATTTCGCCGCAGAAACTGAACCTCGTGGCTCAGCTTATCCGCGGCAAAAAAGCGTCACGTGCGCTCAGCGATCTGGAATTTTCCAACAAGCGTATCGCTGAGACAGTGCGTAAATGCCTGCAGTCTGCAATCGCCAACGCAGAAAACAATCACGATCTCGATGTCGACAGCCTTATCGTGGCGGAAGCCCATGTCGGCAAATCGATTGTTATGAAGCGTTTCATGGCACGCGGTCGCGGCAAATCCAGCCGTATTGAAAAACCCTTCTCGCACCTGACGATCATTTTGCGTGAAGTCGAAGAGGAGGCCGCATAATGGGTCAGAAGATTAACCCAATTGGTTTCCGTCTTGGCGTAAACCGCACATGGGACAGCCGTTGGTTCGCCACGAAGGGCGATTATTCCAAACTGTTGGCCGAAGACCTCAAGATCCGCAGCTATCTCGAAAAAGAACTCAAAGCGGCTTCCGTCGCCAAGGTTGTGATTGAGCGCCCGCACAAGAAGTGCCGCATCACAATTCACGCTGCGCGTCCCGGTCTAATCATCGGTAAAAAGGGCGCAGATATTGAGCGGCTGAAAAAGAAGGTTGGCGAAATGACGGATGGTGAGGTTTCGCTCAACATCGTCGAAATCCGCAAGCCTGAAGTCGATGCAACGATTGTTGCTCAGTCGATCGCTCAGCAGCTCGAACGCCGCGTGGCTTTCCGCCGTGCAATGAAGCGGGCCGTGCAAAGTGCTATTCGTTTGGGCGCCGGTGGTATTCGTATCAACTGCGGTGGCCGTCTTGGTGGCGCAGAGATCGCGCGCACCGAATGGTATCGCGAAGGCCGAGTGCCGTTGCACACGCTGCGTGCGGACATTGACTACGGTGTGGCAGAAGCTGAAACCGCTTACGGCATTTGTGGCGTGAAAGTCTGGATTTTCAAGGGCGAGATCCTTGAGCATGATCCAATGGCTTCCGAGCGTCGCAACACCGAAGCACAAGAATCCGGTGGTGGCGGTGGCCGCCGCGAACGCCGCTAGACGGCTGACGAGGTAATCAACAATGTTGCAACCAAAACGCACAAAGTTCCGTAAGGCTCACAAAGGCCGTATTAAGGGTAACTCCAAAGGCGGAACGAACTTGAACTTTGGATCATATGGGCTTAAAGCCCTTGAGCCGGACCGCATCAACGCACGTCAGATCGAGGCGGCACGTCGTGCCATCACGCGTCACATGAAGCGTGCGGGCCGTGTGTGGATCCGTATTTTTCCTGATCTTCCGATTTCGTCGAAGCCGACTGAAGTTCGTATGGGTAAGGGTAAGGGCTCGCCAGAATATTGGGCAGCCCGCGTCGCGCCAGGTCGCGTGATGTTTGAAATCGATGGTGTGAGCGAGCCGATTGCCCGCGAAGCACTGCGTCTGGGTGCGATGAAGCTTTCGGTGAAAACCAAGTTCATTCAGCGCATCACGGACTAAATTTTCCGGACCAACTCTCTTGTCCATTCGGGGCAGGGGAAAGTGGCCAGAACGAAGAAAGGTTGAGGCTATGAAGCCCAGCGACATTCGCGCAATGAGCGATGACCAGATGAAAGATGCTCTGGTCAACTTGAAGAAAGAGCAGTTTAACCTGCGCTTTCAGCGGGCCACCGGCCAGCTGGAAAACACGGCGCGCATGCGCCAGATCCGCCGCGATATTGCGCGTATCCAGACAATTGCCCGCGTCAAGCAGGCTGAAGGCGCAAGCGCGCCGCAAAGCGCGTAAGGACTTACCGATATGCCGAAACGAATTTTGCAGGGCACTGTCGTGTCTGACAAGAACGACAAGACCATCGTTGTGAAGGTCGAGCGTCGCTTTACCCACCCGCTTTTCAAAAAGGTGGTGCGTCGCACGAAAAACTACAAAGCCCATGACGAGGCAAACGTGAAGAAGGTTGGCGATCAGGTTTCCATTCAGGAAACCCGTCCAATTTCTAAAGACAAATGCTGGATCGTCATTGAAGCGTAAGCTTCGCAAACGATCCTCTAAAAGACGAGCGGGGCGCCACACGGCACTCCATAAATGGCAAACAGGCGGGCAGAATTTCTGCGCCGCCTGACAAAGCAAGAGAAGAACAGCCATGATTCAGATGCAAACTAACCTGGACGTTGCCGACAATTCCGGCGCGCGCCGCGTCATGTGCATCAAGGTGCTGGGCGGCTCAAAGCGCAAATATGCTCACGTTGGCGATACGATTGTCGTATCCGTCAAGGAAGCTATTCCGCGCGGCCGCGTTAAAAAGGGTGATGTTGCGAAAGCTGTCGTCGTCCGCACTGCGAAAGACATTCAGCGCGCTGACGGTTCCGTGATCCGTTTCGACACCAATGCCGCCGTTCTGGTGGATAACAAGGGCGAGCCTACCGGCACCCGCATCTTCGGCCCTGTGCCGCGCGAATTGCGCGCCAAGCGTCACATGAAGATCATCTCCCTTGCGCCTGAAGTGCTGTAGGAGGCGATTGAAATGAACAAGATCAAAAAAGGCGATACCGTCGTCGTCCTGTCCGGCAAGGACAAGGGCAAGAGCGGCACCGTGTTGCAGATGGTCACGAAGACCGACCGCGTTCTGGTGTCCGGCGTGAACCTTGTGAAGCGCCACACGCGCCAATCACAGACGTCCGAAGGCGGTATCATCACTAAAGAGGCCTCGCTGCACATTTCCAATGTGGCGCTCGCTGATCCTAAGGACGGCAAGCCAACCCGCGTGGGCATTAAAACCGACGACAACGGCAAGAAAGTCCGTTTCGCCAAGCGTTCTGGAGACCTGATCGATGGCTAACGACAATCAACCGCGTTACCAAAAAATGTATGCGGAAACCGTGGTTCCTGCGATGCAGGAAAAGTTCGGTTACAAGAACAAAATGCAAATGCCCAAGCTCGACAAAGTCGTGATCAACATGGGCGTTGGCGAATCCACTGGTAACTCCAAGCTGGCACAGTCCGCTGCTGACGATCTCACATTGATCGCCGGTCAGAAGGCTGTCGTCACCCGCGCTAAGAAGTCCATCGCTGGCTTTAAAGTGCGTGAAGAGATGCCACTGGGTGCAAAAGTTACACTGCGCGGTGCGCAGATGTATGAATTTCTTGACCGCCTGGTCACCATCGCGCTGCCGCGCGTTCGTGACTTCCGCGGCTTGAATCCGAAGTCCTTTGACGGTCGCGGCAACTTCGCCATGGGCATCAAAGAACACATCGTGTTTCCAGAGATCAACTACGACAAGGTAGAAGCGATCTGGGGCATGGACGTCATCGTCTGTACGACGGCTGAAACGGATGATGAGGCACGCGAACTGTTGCGCGCTTTCAACTTCCCGTTCCCGCAAGAGAAGGAAAAGGCCGCTTAACCGCAGCCCTATCCCAGCCGTAACGGCAAGCGAAAGAAGGAAAAAACCTATGGCCAAAGTCAGTGCCGTTGAAAAGAACAAAAAACGTGAGCGCCTCGTAAAGAAGCATGCTGCCAAGCGTGCGGCTCTCAAAGCGATCATCGAAAACCGTGAACTGCCCATCGAAGAGCGTTTCTCGGCCCAGTTGAAACTGGCCGACATGCCTCGCAATGGCGCAAAGACCCGCCTGCGCAACCGTTGTGCGGTCTCCGGTCGTCCACGCGGTTACTACCGCAAACTGGGCATGTCCCGCATCGCGCTGCGCGAACTTGGCAATATGGGCAAAGTGCCCGGCCTCGTGAAATCCAGCTGGTAAGGGAGTATCCGACATGATGAACGATCCAGTCGGTGACATGCTCACCCGTATCCGTAACGCCCACATGCGCGGTAAGAACAAGGTTTCAACGCCTGCTTCCAACCTGCGTGCGTCGGTTCTCGATGTTCTTGAGCGCGAAGGCTACATCCGTGGCTACACCCGCACCGATTACGACAACGGCAAGGCCGATCTCGAAATCGAGCTGAAATACTACGAGGGCGCTCCGGTTATCCGCGAGATCACCCGTATTTCCAAGCCCGGCCGCCGTGTCTATTCGTCGGTCAAAAGCCTGCCAACCGTTGCAAACGGTCTTGGCATCGCGATCCTGTCCACGCCAAAAGGCGTGATGGCAGACCACGATGCCCGCGAACAGAATGTTGGTGGCGAGGTGCTCTGCCAGATCTTCTAGTTCGGCAGAGCTGTATTTGAATTTTTCGGGTGGTCGAACAGGCTGCCCACATGAAAAGCAAGTGAGAAAACAATGTCACGTATTGGTAAAAAGCCAGTCACGATCCCCGATGGGGTGACGGCTGATCTCAATGGCCAAACCGTATCTGCCAAAGGCCCAAAGGGCGAATTGTCCTTCGTGGTCAACGAGCAGGTCTTGGTAAAAATGGAAGACGGTGCCATCACCGTCAATCCAGCCAACAATTCCAAAGAAGCCCGGTCGTTCTGGGGCATGTCCCGCACGATGATCGAAAACATCTTCACAGGCGTCAAAGACGGCTACACGAAGACTTTGGAAATCAATGGCGTGGGTTATCGCGCAGCAATGCAGGGCCAAAACCTTTCGCTGTCGCTCGGCTTTTCTCACGAAGTCATTTACACGCCGCCAGAAGGCGTGACGCTGGCTTGCCCTAAGCCAACTGAAGTGACCGTCACAGGTCACGACAAGCAGGTTGTCGGCCAAGCGGCTGCAGAAATCCGCGCATACCGTCCGCCAGAGCCGTATAAAGGCAAGGGCGTGAAATATGCGGACGAGACAATCTTCCGCAAGGAAGGCAAGAAGAAGTAAGATCATGGCTAAGCTCAACACCAAACAACGCCGCGCTTCTCGCGTCCGCCGCAGCTTGAAAAAAGTTGCCAATGGCCGTCCACGTCTCTCCGTGCACCGCTCAAATGCCAACATCTATGTTCAGGTGATCGATGATGTGCAGGGCGCAACGCTCGCTTCCGCATCGACCTTGGAAAAAGGCGTCGCGGAAAAAGGCGGCAACGTCTCCGCTGCAGCAGCGATCGGCAAGTTAATTGCCGAACGTGCTACCAAGGCTGGCGTGACCGAAGTGGTCTTCGACCGCGGTGCTTTTCTCTATCACGGTCGCGTTAAGGCGCTTGCCGATGCAGCCCGCGAAGGCGGTCTGAAATTCTAGGTGCAAGGCACGGCCATGAGCTGCGCCTTCGCTTTTTCACCGTCGCATGATCCGCTAAGCGGGCTTGCGGCTCAACGATGTGCTCCCGGAAAAGAATAAGGAACAGGATATGGCACAGAGACCCGAAAGAGGCGGCCGCAACAACCGCCGCGATGAGGAAGAGCAGAGCGAATTCGTCGACAAGCTCGTCCACATCAATCGTGTTGCAAAAGTTGTGAAGGGTGGTCGCCGCTTCGGCTTCGCCGCTCTCGTCGTCGTTGGTGACGAAAAAGGCCGCGTTGGCTTCGGCCACGGCAAGGCGCGCGAAGTGCCCGAGGCTATTCGCAAGGCTTCTGAAGCAGCAAAGCGCGACATGATTTTCGTGCCGCTGCGCGATGGCCGCACTCTGCACCACGATGTGAACGGCCGCCACGGCGCCGGTAAAGTTGTGCTGCGTTCAGCGCCTCCAGGAACCGGCATCATCGCCGGTGGTCCAATGCGTGCTGTGTTCGAAACCGTTGGCATGTCGGACGTCGTTGCGAAATCGCTCGGTTCGTCCAACCCATACAACATGGTTCGCGCCACGTTTGACGCCTTGAAGCGCCAGATGCACCCTAAGGACATCGCAGCGCAGCGCGGCTTGAAATATTCCACCCTCCAAGAACGTCGCCGCAATGTCGGCGTCGTCGAAGAGTAAGGAGTTTAGATCATGGCTGACAAGAAAACTGTCACCGTTGAGCAAATCGGCAGCCCATTGCGCCGTCCGCAAGACCAGCGCCAAACGCTGATCGGCCTCGGTCTCAACAAAATGAACCGCCGCCGCACGCTGGAAGATACGCCTTCCGTGCGCGGCATGATCCGCAAGGTTTCGCACCTCGTCAAAGTCGTTGACGAAGCCTGATCGGGAGAAATGACATGAAACTCAACGAACTCTCCGAAATAGACGGCGCCAGCCCGTCCCGTAAGCGGGTCGGTCGTGGCATCGGCTCGGGCAAGGGCAAGACCGGTGGCCGTGGTGTCAAGGGTCAGAAATCCCGTTCGGGCGTCGCGATTAAAGGTTTCGAAGGCGGGCAGATGCCAATCTACCGCCGTCTACCAAAGCGCGGCTTTTCCAATGCGAAGTTTGCCAAAAACTTCAACACTGTATCGCTTGGCCGTCTTCAGACAGCCGTGGACGCAGGCAAGTTGGATGCCAAAGCAACCGTGGATAGCGCGGCCCTGATTGCAGCGGGCGTTCTGCGCCGTGCCAAAGACGGCTTCCGCGTTCTCGCGGACGGCGATCTGAAAGCAAAGCTCAACGTGACAGCTGCGGGCATTTCAAAGGCCGCTCAGGAAAAGCTCGAAAAGGCCGGCGGTTCTTTCACGCAGGAAAACCTCGGCTCCGAAAAGGCTGCTGAAGTGAACGCTTCGAAGGCTGCGAAAACGGCTGCCAAGAAAAAAGCCAAATAGGCTGTGCCAAACACTTAAGAGAAGCCCGGACCCGTTCCGGGCTTTTTTGTTTCAAGTCTGGTGCAAACTGGCACATGAAAACAGGCGCACTCGTGCTTGCTCATAACTGCCAAGCGCACTAAAAGCGCGGCAGCAAATCAGTTTGCGCGCCGCGTGCGTGTTCGGTCGCAAGGCCGTGTGAGAAATTGACTAGAAATCCTGATGTGAATGTCCATATTGGTCGTTCACATGCAAGCGTGCAGCGCGACACCCGCGCCGTGCTGGAATGACCGGAGAAATTCATGGCTTCTGCAGCCGAACAACTCGCCGCCAATTTAAGCTATTCGACCTTCTCGAAAGCGACCGATCTGAAGAAGCGGCTGTGGTTCACGCTTCTCGCGCTGATCGTCTATCGCATCGGCACATACATTCCCATTCCAGGTATCAATCCAGAGGCATTGGCTCGCGCGTTTGATACGCAAGGGCAGGGCGTTCTGGGCCTTCTGAATGTGTTTGCTGGCGGTGCTGTCGAGCGTTTCGCCATCTTCGCGCTCGGCATTATGCCGTATATTTCCGCCTCCATCATCATGCAGCTTATGACGTCGGTGGTGCCGACGCTCGAAGCCTTGAAGAAAGAGGGTGAGCAGGGCCGTAAGGTCATCAACCAATATACCCGCTACGGCACCGTAATTCTCGGCACTGCGCAGGCTTTCGGCATCGCGTCCGGCCTTCAGGCATCCGAAGGCATGGTTCTGAACCCTGGCTGGTTCTGGATGCTCTCCACAGTCATTACGCTGGTTGGCGGCACCATGTTCCTGATGTGGCTTGGTGAGCAGATCACCGCACGCGGCGTCGGCAACGGCATTTCGCTTATCATCTTTGCTGGCATCGTGGCGGCACTTCCAGGCGCTATTGCACAGTTGCTCGACCAGGGCGCGCAAGGCGCAATTTCCACGCTCACCATGCTTGGTGTGCTGGTTTCCATCCTCGCTTTGATCGCGCTGATCGTCTTCGTGGAGCGCGCTCAGCGCCGACTGTTGATCCAGTATCCAAAGCGGCAAACCGCCAATTCCATGGCGCAGGGCGACTCGTCCCACCTGCCATTGAAGCTGAACACGGCTGGTGTTATCCCACCGATCTTCGCCTCGTCCCTGCTGCTGCTGCCAGCTACGATTACAGGCTTTTCCGGCACGGGCGATCCTGACGGCATTATGGCGACGATCAACGCTTTGCTCGGTCGCGGTCAGCCCGGTTATCTGATTTTCTACGGCTCTATGATCGTTTTTTTCGCGTTCTTCTATACGGCAATCGTTTTCAATCCGACTGAGACAGCCGACAACCTCAAACAGCATGGCGGCTTCATTCCCGGCATCCGCCCTGGTGAAAAGACGGCCCAGTATATCGACTATGTGCTGACTCGCGTTTCGGTGCTGGGTGCGCTGTATCTGGTGTTCGTGTGTCTTTTGCCCGAAATGTTCTTGTCCAACCTCGGTATCTCAGCGTTCCTGGGTGGAACATCGATGTTGATCATCGTTTCGGTTACGCTCGACATGGTATCGCAGGTGCAAAGCCATCTGTTTGCGCAGCAATATGAAGGGCTCATCAAGAAGTCTTCGTTGCGCGGAGGAAAGGGTCCGCGCGGGGGCAACAGCCCACGCGCCTTGAAAAGAAAGTAAGCCGTAATGCGCTTGATTTTGGTGGGTCCGCCGGGGGCGGGCAAGGGGACACAGGCGCAGCGTCTGGTTGAAAAACACGGTATTCCGCAACTGTCGACAGGCGACATGCTGCGCGCAGCGGTGGCTGCCGGCACGGAAACCGGCATCAAGGCCAAAGCGGTGATGGATTCAGGCGGTTTGGTTTCTGACGAGATCGTCAACGCTATCGTCTCGGAGCGGCTTGACGAGCCCGATTGCGCAGGCGGCTTCATTCTTGATGGCTATCCCCGCACATTGGCGCAAGCCGACTCGGTGGAAGCCATGCTCGGTTCCAAAGATATGGGCCTTGATGCAGTCATCGAATTGCGTGTCGATGACAATGCGATGGTGGAGCGCGTTTCTGGCCGCTACACATGCGCCGAATGCGGAACGGGCTATCACGACACGCTGAACAAACCCGCCAAAGAAGGCGTCTGTGACAAGTGTGGTTCCACGGAATTCAAACGCCGCGCGGACGACAATGCCGACGCGATGCGAACCCGCTTGCAGGCCTACTACAAAGAGACCGCTCCACTGATTGGCTATTACTACGCCAAGGGCAAATTGAAGCGTGTCGAGGGCATGGCGCCAATCGATACGGTCACAGCCGAGATCGCTGCGGTGCTTGGAAACCTGTAACGCAAAGCAAGCGCGTAAAGACTATGACAAGTTTGATCGGTTAGGTTGTCTCGAACACCACGGCGCGCCCTTTGCGTGCGCGATGATGAGGGACAGGCTATGAACGCGGCTACGATCAAGAAATCATCCGACGTCATGAACGAGGACCGAACAGCGGAAGTTGCTGCTCTTGCTAAAAAAGCGTTTGGACGCGAGCCGAAGCGGGTGGCGTTTCCCGGCGGCACCAGCCGCAGCGCTTTCGTGGCGGATATGGAAGACGGTATTTACGTTTTTGCAGACCGCAAGGAGCCAGATGCCGCCCAACTAGAAGGCATCGTGCTGCGCAATCTCGGACCCAGTGGCAGCGTGCCGAAACTGCAAGGCGTCTACGGCAATTGGGTTGTGCAAGAATTCGTTGGCGGCGCGCGTCTGCCCGTCGCGCTCGATGATGCCAAAAGCGCCGAAGAGCGTGAATTGCTTGTCGATCTGTCGCTTGTGAGCCTGCTCAATATTCACGAGCAAGCCCGTTCACTCAATCTGGCGCACCGCGTGCCCAAGGCGGGAACAGCGGAGAATTGGCTCTGGAACCGCACCGGCGTTGCCAAACGCATCTCACGCTCGGCTGGCATAGATATTCCCGACCTTGATCGTGAAAAGCTGGTCAAACTGATGGATGTGAAACGCGACGAGTTCATCAAGTGGGACGCACGGCCCGGCAATGCACTGTATGATGGCGAGCGGGTGATCTGGTTTGACTGGGAGGACTGTGTTCGCTCCAAGGCGCTTGATGACTTGGCTTTCGTGTTATTCGACGAATGGACAAACATCGAGCCGGAGGCCGAGAACCGTCTGATGGAGAAATATCTGCCATTGTATACGCGCGGCCTCTCGCCGCAGCGTGCAGAGCACTATCTGCGTCTCTTTGGCGTGACCCATTGCATGTTGCGCTTGCGCAGAGCGTTGAAACTCCACCGCCGCGAGAACAAGTGGTGGGACCGAGATTATTGCCTACAGCACGACAAGGTGGGCGTCACACACGAAGAATCCAGCCGTATCATCAACCGCATACGCCGTTTAAGCGATGGGGTAGAAGAGTGGAAGCCTTTGCAAGACTGGACGCTTCAAGTTGCCCAGCACTACAAGTTGGACGTCCATCGATAACAATGCAGTTTTATTCAAATTTTATCGATTAATCATCACTTTACCAATATGTAGACGAATTACTTCGCATTTGATTTACTCTTCCAACCTCAGGAGGGTTTTATCATGGCGAACAACAATTATTACGACTGGTACGAGTTTTCATCACATCCATACGATGATGGAAGCGATGGTTCAGGTTCTGGTTCTAAGGGCTCAGGCAGCGGTTCCAAAGGTTCTGGTTCCAAAGGATCGGGCAGTGGCTCTAAGGGGTCTGGCTCCAAGGGCTCCGGTTCCAAAGGCTCAGGCAGCGGCTCCAAAGGTTCCGGCTCTGGCTCTAAAGGTTCAGGCAGTGGTTCTAAGGGCTCCGGCTCCGGTTCCAAAGGTTCCGGCTCTGGCTCTAAAGGTTCCGGCTCTGGCTCTAAAGGTTCCGGCTCTGGCTCTAAAGGTTCCGGCTCTGGCTCTAAAGGTTCAGGCAGCGGTTCCAAAGGTTCAGGCAGCGGTTCCAAGGGTTCCGGCTCCGGTTCTAAAGGCTCAGGCAGCGGCTCCAAAGGTTCCGGCTCTGGCTCTAAAGGTTCAGGCAGCGGTTCCAAGGGTTCCGGCTCCGGTTCTAAAGGCTCAGGCAGTGGCTCCAAGGGTTCCGGCTCCGGTTCTAAAGGTTCAGGCAGCGGTTCCAAAGGTTCCGGCTCTGGCTCTAAAGGCTCAGGCAGCGGTTCCAAAGGTTCCGGCTCTGGCTCCAAAGGCTCAGGCAGCGGCTCCAAGGGTTCCGGCTCCGGCTCTAAAGGCTCAGGCAGCGGCTCCAAGGGTTCTGGCTCTGGCTCCGCGTCCGCAGGGTCCGGCGGCGGTCATACCGTTCCGATCACGACGAACCTCATCAAGGGCACCAGCTCGGACGATGTAATCACGGGCACTCACGAGAATGACGAGATGCGTGGCTTCAAGGGCGATGATCTGTTCATCGATTCCGAAGGTGACGATATCTTCAGAGGCGGAGCGGGCCACGACACCGTTGAGTTCGACGGTTCAGCCAGCGACTACCTTTTCAAGGAAGAGGGCCATAAGCTCTTCGTGGAAAACATCCATACGGGTGATGTAGACCTTTTGGTAAGCATCGAAGAAGTGCGCTTCACCGATGACGTTGAGCCGCTCGATATGGGTGAAGTCGAGTAACTCGCTCTCTCACCACGAACGCCAATAGAAAGAGCCCGTTCAAACAGAACGGGCTCTTTTGCTTTGCGACGAAATAGGGCACAATAATTGTCTGGCGAACAGGGGTGTCTCGCCTATTGACGCGGCATCCAATTCCCCTTAAGTCACCCTCATAATTCGCGACAATTGTGCGATCGGATTCGGGCGTTAAATAACGCGCGGGCTGGTCGCTTTCGGTTTGAAGTGCAACAAAAGCCCGCCAAACCCCATTGAGATAGACGGTTCCCACCTAATGCGTGCACGCAACGGTGGTTTTAAAACAAGGAGATCAGCGTGGCTCGTATCGCTGGCGTAAACATTCCGACAAACAAGCGCACAATCATTGCGCTTCAGTATATTCACGGCATCGGCAAGAAATTTGCTGGTGAAATCATCGAAAAAGCGAAAATCCCGGCGGAACGCCGCGTGAACGAGCTTTCCGATGCCGACGTGTTGCAGATTCGCGAAATCATCGACCGTGACTACATGGTTGAGGGCGATCTGCGCCGTGAAGTCTCCATGAACGTTAAGCGCCTCATGGACCTTGGTTGCTATCGTGGTCTGCGTCATCGCCGCAGCCTTCCGGTGCGCGGCCAGCGCACACACACCAATGCTCGCACCCGCAAGGGTCCGGCAAAGGCGATTGCAGGCAAGAAAAAATAAGGACTGGTTTGGGGCGGTGCTTTTGCTACGTCCAAACTCGCCTCATCTCTAGATGTAGCCGCTGGAACTACGGCGGTGCAGATATCACAAAAGGATACCCAAAATGGCTAAAGATGCCGGCCGCGTTAAAAAACGCGCGCGCAAGAACATCGCCTCCGGCGTTGCTCACGTAAATTCCACGTTTAACAACACCATGATCACAATCGCTGATGCCCAGGGCAACACGATCTCGTGGTCTTCCGCTGGTGCGCAGGGCTTTAAAGGTTCCCGCAAGTCCACACCCTTTGCCGCACAAGTCGCTGCTGAGGATGCTGGCAAGAAAGCACAAGAACATGGCTTGAAAACGCTGGAAGTCGAGGTTCGTGGCCCGGGTTCGGGTCGTGAGTCAGCGCTTCGCGCACTTCAGTCCATTGGTCTGGTCATCACGTCCATTCGCGACGTGACCTCCATCCCGCATAACGGTTGCCGCGCTCGCAAACAGCGTCGCGTCTAAACAACCGCTCCATCCGGCCCCAGTCATCCGGGGGCTTTGACGTATGTTGTCGCGATTGGATGGCGGCAGTCCATTCGGAAGGATTTTATAAAAATGATTCATAGAAATTGGCAGGAATTGATCAAGCCGACCAAACTCGATGTTTCCTCAGAAGGCACCAAAGGCACGCTGGTAGCGGAGCCTCTGGAACGGGGCTTCGGCCTGACGCTCGGCAACGCCCTGCGCCGTGTTCTTCTCTCATCGCTTCAAGGCGCTGCTGTGACGGCTGTGCAGATTGATGGCGTTTTGCACGAGTTTTCGTCTATTCCCGGTGTGCGTGAAGACGTGACCGACATCATCTTGAACGTCAAAGAGCTCGCCATCCGCATGGAAGGCGAAGGCCCCAAGCGCATGGTTGTGCGCAAGGAAGGCCGTGGCCCCGTGCTGGCTGGTGACATTCAGACGGTTGGCGATATCGAAATTCTGAACCCTGAACACGTGCTATGCACGTTGGATGAAGAAGCTGAAATTCGCATGGAATTCACGGTTGATACCGGCAAAGGTTATATCGCCGCCGAGCGCAACCGCCCAGAAGACGCACCGATTGGTCTTATCCCAGTCGACAGCCTCTTCTCACCTGTGAGAAAAGTCTCCTACAAGACTGAAAACACACGCGAAGGTCAGGTTCTCGATTATGATAAGCTGACGATGACGGTTGAAACCGACGGTTCCATCACGCCGGATGATGCGGTGGCCTATGCTGCTCGTATCCTGCAAGACCAATTGTCCATCTTCGTGAATTTCGAAGAGCCACAAAAAGAAGTTGCTCAAGAGCAAGTTCAGGAACTGGCGTTCAACCCGGCATTGCTGAAAAAGGTCGATGAGCTGGAGCTCTCCGTACGTTCCGCAAACTGCCTTAAGAACGACAACATCGTTTATATCGGTGACCTGATCCAGAAGACCGAAGGCGAGATGCTTCGCACCCCGAACTTTGGCCGCAAATCTCTGAACGAAATCAAAGAAGTGCTCGCAACAATGGGCCTGCATCTCGGCATGGAAGTGCCCGCATGGCCGCCGGAAAACATCGACGATCTGGCCAAGCGCTACGAAGACCAATACTAGAATTTCAACGCGCGGGGCTTAAGTCCTAGGTCCGCGCTTCGTCCTGAAGGAGAAGGCAAATGAGACACCGTAAACAGGGCCGCAAGCTCAACCGCACACAAAGCCACCGCAAAGCCATGTTCATGAACATGAGCCAGGCGCTTTTGACCCACGAACAAATCGTCACCACGCTGCCAAAGGCGAAGGAACTGCGTTCCGTCGTCGACAAGCTGATTACGCTTGGCAAGCGCGGCGACCTGCACGCCCGCCGTCAGGCCGTCTCGCAGCTTCAAGACAACGAAGTCGTCAAAAAGCTGTTTTCGGTTTTGGCCGAGCGCTACAAAGAGCGTCCCGGCGGCTACACCCGCGTTCTCAAAGCCGGTTTCCGTTACGGAGATAACGCGCCGATGGCTGTGATCGAACTTGTTGATCGTGACCCGGACGCCAAAGGCAAAGCCGACCGCAAGCGCATGGAAGCTGAGGACGGTGCCGAAGCGCCAGCTGAGCAGAAAGCCGACGCCGCTGCGTAGGCAAACGATACGTATTCATCAAGAAGGGCGGCCCCAACAGGCCGCCCTTTTTCGTTTCAGGTTGGCGCGCGCCTGCTAAAGCCTATATTGAGGAAAGCCGAACAGCGGAGATTCCCTCAATGAAATTTACCCTTCGCCTATTTTCATTCATCGTCATCGCAACCGCGGCGGCAGGCAGTGTCTTAGCCTCTGCTCAATCCACCAAACTGGTGCCTCAATCGGCAGAACAAATTCGCTTCTCTTATGCGCCCTTGGTGAAAAAGATCGCGCCAGCGGTGGTCAACGTCTATGCAGCACGCCAAGTGCGCCAGCGTCGTTCGCCTTTTGCAGGCGATCCGTTTTTCGAACAGTTCTTTGGCCGCTCGTTTGGCCAGCCCCGTCAACGGACGGAGCGCTCGCTTGGTTCCGGCGTTATCGTGGGCGGCAACGGTCTTGTGGTGACAAACAACCACGTCATTGAGGGCGCGGACGAGGTAAAGATCGCGTTATCGGACGGTCGCGAATTTGCAGCCGATATAGTGCTCATCGACAAACGCTCGGATCTAGCGGTTTTGCGGGTGCAGGAGCCGGAAGACTTTCCGACTGTGCCTCTCGGCAATCCGGACGAATTGGAGGTTGGTGATCTGGTGCTTGCCATTGGAAATCCGTTTGGCGTCGGGCAGACCGTCACCAGTGGCATCGTCTCCGCGCTTGCCCGCTCACAGGGCGGGGTTGATGATTTTGGTTTCTTCATACAAACCGATGCATCCATCAATCCGGGCAATTCCGGCGGCGCGCTCGTGAACATGCAGGGCGAGTTGATCGGCATAAACACCTCGATTTTCACCCGCTCTGGCGGGTCGAACGGTATTGGCTTTGCCGTGCCGTCGGACATGGTGCGGGTGGTGCTGGAATCGGTAAATCTTGGATCTTCCACCCTGTTGCGCCCTTGGGTCGGCGCGGATTTTCAGGCCGTCACACCCGATATATCTGAATCACTTGGCATGGACCGCCCACGCGGTGCGCTCGTGGCAGGTGTCGCCAAAGGCGGCCCTGCAGAGGCCGCAGGAATGCGTCTCGGTGATATCGTGTTGGAGTTGGACGGAAACCCCGTTGAGCACATCAACGCGCTTGGCTATCGGCTCGCGACGGCCGGGCTGGACCGAACGGTTGATGTGAAAGTGCTCAGTCAGGACCAGGAAAAAACCCTGCAAATCCGCCTGCAAGTTGCGCCGGAGGATCCGCCACGGGACTTGTTGAAATTGACAGGACGCTCGCCTTTTGCTGGCGCAGAAATCGCCAACATTTCGCCGCGTGTGGCTTCGGAATTGGAGATGCGTGCTTCGCTCACAGGTGTCGTGATTATGAACGTTGAACGCGGCAGCCCTGCGCAGCGTATCGGCCTGCGGCCCAAAGACATACTGTTGGAAGTAAATGAGGAGCGCGTCAGCAATACGCGCCAGATGCAAAAGCTATCGCAAGCCCGGTTCAGAGCATGGAAGTTCACCATTGACCGCGATGGTCGCCAATTCACACGCGTGCTGCGCTAGACGCGGCAGGCAGGGCGATGAGCGACCTTTTCGGCAAAACGGCACAGGCAGGCGCGGCGGATGATACGGGCAAACCGTTGGCCGAGCGCTTACGTCCGCGCACGCTTGCCGATGTGGTGGGGCAGCCGCATCTGCTGGGTGAGGACGGTGTTCTGACCAGAATGCTGCAATCTGGCTCGCTCGGCAGTCTGGTCTTTTGGGGGCCGCCGGGAACCGGCAAGACAACAGTTGCGCGGCTGCTCGCAGACGAAGGCAACCATCATTTCGAACAGATTTCAGCAATTTTTTCCGGCGTGGCAGATCTCAAAAAGGTTTTCGAATCCGCTCGGATGCGCGCCACAAACGGCACCAAGACGCTCCTGTTCGTGGACGAAATTCACCGCTTTAACCGCGCTCAACAGGATTCGTTTCTGCCCGTCATGGAGGATGGGACAATCACGCTTGTGGGCGCGACGACGGAAAACCCGTCGTTTGAACTCAATGCAGCGCTTCTCTCCCGCTCCCGTGTTCTAACCTTCAAGGCGCACGATGAAGACAGTCTCACCGCGCTTTTGGACAGGGCTCAGGAAACACAGGGCAAGCCGCTGCCACTCGATAAAGAGGCGCGAGGCGTCATAATTCGTATGGCAGACGGTGATGGTCGTGCGCTGCTTACGCTTGCGGAAGAAGCATGGCGGGCTGCGCGAGACGGTGAAGTTTTTGATGCAAAGACCTTGCAAGAGGTCCTTCAACGCCGTGCGCCGATTTATGACAAGGGCCAAGACGGCCACTACAACCTCATCTCGGCGTTGCACAAAGCGGTGCGGGGTTCTGATCCGGATGCCGCGCTCTACTATCTCACACGCATGTTCGACGCTGGCGAAGATCCGTTGTTTCTGGGACGCCGCCTTGTGCGCATGGCCAGCGAAGACATCGGCATGGCCGACCCGCAAGCGCTCGTCATCGCCAACGCGGCCAAAGATGCATACGATTTTCTAGGCTCGCCAGAAGGCGAACTGTCGCTTGCGCAGGCGTGCGTGTATTTGGCAACCGCACCAAAATCCAACGCGCTTTACGTGGCCTACAAAGCCGCCACGCGCACCGCGAAAGAGGCGGGCTCGCTGCCGCCGCCTAAACATATTCTCAACGCGCCATCGAAACTCATGAAAGATGAGGGATATGGCAGCGGCTATCTCTATGACCACGATCAACCGGATGCTTTTTCCGGTCAGGATTATTTCCCCGAAAAACTAGGGCGACAGAAATTCTACGAACCAGTCGACCGTGGGTTTGAACGCGATATTGCCAAGCGGTTGGACTATTGGAACAAGTTGCGCCGCGAGCGTGACTGATCAGCTAACAGGAACGCTAGGTGCTGAAGGGCTGTTCGGCTTAGCAGCAGGGGTTGAACGCTGCGAACCCTTTGGCACCAGTTGAATGTTGACCGGATTGGGCGTGTGGTCACGCGCGGCACCGGTTGCGACATCAACCCCCGCGCCCACAACACCGCCTATAAGGATGTTGCCAGCAAGGCCCGCAGCCCCTTGGCCGGCGACCTTGGTACCCACGTAAACGGATTTGGTTTCATAGCCCGGTTTGCTGGCTGTCACCGTGAACGCCTTTTTTCGCTCAATGTTCAAAACGCAAGGCGACGCCTTGCAAGCATAGCCAATGTCTGTGCTCACATTGGCGTCTGACGGTTGATAGTTGATGACGACATCTTCCGTTGTGCCGCGTGTAACCGTCGCGCAACCGACGGTAGAGCCTGCCAGAAGGCATAGGCTGATCGTTCTGATGATTTTCATAAAGTGTGCCCCGAAAACGTGTTTGTCAGATTCTGGGCTGACACATATTGGACAGTGACGTTCACGGATAGGTGTATGCCGCATAGATTGGTGGAAAGTCGAAGCGGCTGGCAACATTCTGCGATAGTGTGTCGAAATCACCCCACTTGCCTTTCTCCGACCTGTTTTCAATAGCGTTTGACGCAACGATCAGCTAAATCGGGGCCATGCTTCAGACAACTCTGATATTCATCGGCGGCGGCCTTGGCGCAACGGCACGGCATTGGGCTGGTCTTGCAGTCTTGCGCCAGTTTGGCCCCGGTTTTCCCTGGGGGACGATGGGTGTGAATGTGCTGGGTTCGCTGGCGATGGGATTGTTGATCGGCTGGCTGGCAAAGCGCGGCGGCAGTATGGACTTTCGCTTGTTCGCAGCGACCGGATTTCTTGGAGGCTTCACGACATTTTCGGCCTTCTCCCTCGACTTTGCAAATCTGTGGCGACAGGGCGATATGACCGCGGCCTTCGGCTACGCTGTGGCGTCTGTGGTGTTGTCGCTGTTGGCGGTTTTCGCCGGTCTCTTCATCATGCGGCAGGTTTAACTCATGGCTCTCTCCGGCGTTACCCAAAAGACAGTCGAACCTGACGAAGACGCGATGCGGCTTGATCGATGGTTTAAGGCCCATTTCCCGGGCGTCGGCTTCGGCCAACTGCAAAAGCTGCTGCGCTCCGGCCAGGTGCGTGTGGATGGCGGGCGCGTGAAAACGTCAACCCGGCTGGAACAGGGACAGACCGTGCGTGTGCCACCGCTTGATTCTGATGCCGCCAAGCCGCTGCACATGACCGCCAACACGATCCGTGATCGTCATGACGCCGACGTTTTGCGCGATATGCTGCTGTTTGAGGATGACAAGGTTTTCGTTTTCAACAAACCGGCAGGATTGGCCGTGCAGGGCGGTTCCGGCATCAACCGTTCGGTTGATTCCATGCTGGAATCCCTGCGCGACAAGAAGGGGCAGAAGCCGCGTCTCGTTCACCGTTTGGACAAGGACACATCGGGCGTCTTGGTGATCGCCAAGACGCGCGGTGCGGCACAGGCGCTAACCGGCAGTTTCCGCCACCGCGATACGGAAAAGACCTATTGGGCGCTCGTCGCCGGCGTGCCACGCCAGCGCGAAGGGCGCATTTCCACTCACCTTTTGAAAGAAAGCGTGGATGGAAACGACAAGATGCGTGTTGCCCGCCATGGCGAAAAGGGTGCCGATCATGCGGTGAGCGAATACCGTGTGATCGATTCCAACCCGCGCAAGGTCTGCTGGGTTGAGATGAGCCCAGTGACGGGCCGCACTCACCAATTGCGCGTTCACGCCTCGCATATTGGCCATTCGATTGTCGGTGATCCAAAATATTTCGATATTGAAAACTGGGAGCGTCCCGGCGGCATCCAGAACAAGCTGCACCTTCACGCCCGCCGCATCCGCATTCCTCATCCCGATGCGGACAAAGCGATCATTGATGTGACCGCGCCGCTTCCGCCACACATGGTGCAAAGCTGGAACCTGTTGGGTTTTGATGAGGCCGATGGGCTTGTTGAGGAAGAATGATTTGCTCTTTCTCCTTTCCGCCATTCTTCTATTGCTAATGCGCGGTTCAACCATGCCGACCAATGAAAGGGCGATCCGGTGAGCGATATACTTGGCGAACGCGACCCCAATATCCCCCAAACCCCCACGCGGGTGGCGGAGCCTTCGCGCGAAGAGCAATTGCCCAAGCGCTTTTACAAGGAGGTCTCCTTGGATGAGGCGCAAGGCGCTTTCACGATCTTGCTCGATGGTCGCAGCGTCAAGACGCCGGGGCGCAACACGCTCGAATTCACTCATCAGGGTCTGGCGCAGGCCGTGGCCGACGAGTGGGCAGCACAGGGCGAACGCATCGATCCGATGAAAATGCCGCTCACACGGCTGGTGAACACCGCGCTCGATGGCGTTGCCCGCGACATGCAGGCGGTGAAAGAGGACATTGTGCGCTACAGCGGCACCGATCTGATCTGCTACCGTGCCGAAGGCCCGCAAGGCTTGATCGATGCCCAGCGCGAACACTGGGATCCGCTGCTGGACTTTGCGCAGGAAACATTCGGCTGTCACTTTCATCTGGCAGAAGGCGTTATGCATGTGGCGCAGCCGCCGGAAAGCATTGCGGCATTCTCCGCCCATGTCGGTCAGATTGATGAGCCGCTTGTGCTTGCCGCCACCCATGTTGTGACCACGCTGACCGGCTCAGCCACCATCGGCATGGCTGTATTTAAGGGCGCTCTCGACGCCGATGCAGCGTGGAAAGCCGCCCATGTGGACGAAGACTGGAACATCAGCCAATGGGGAGAGGATGCCGAGGCGCAGGCCGTTCGGGCCCGCAAGTTTGAAGAGTTGCGCGCCGCCGTTTCCATTATCGACGCCTTGACCCGCTAAGCCATGGAACAAACCGTTTCCATACCCACCCATGAACGGCGAAGCGCCGCACAGGCTTGGCTGACCGTCTTCGTCATCACAGTCTTGTCAGGCTTTTTGGGCGAGGCCTATGGCGCGGTGTTTTATGAGTCTAGCGATGCGGACTACTATCAAGGATTTCGCACAGGCGCTTCCATCGGTTTCATCTCTGCGGTGATTGAGGTCTTCTATATCCGCTCCGTGCGTCGGTCATGGATCAGGCGCGTGGCGTTTTTGCCGGGCCTGCTGGTGCGTATTTTGGTGCTCACCCTCATCATCCGCGTCTGTTTGGTTGGCAACGCGTTGCTCACCGATTTTCTGCTGGGGCAGGAGATCGGTGTTGAGGGTTCTATGGCGGAGGAAATGCGTGACACTTTGTTTTCAATGGCTCTGGTGGTGCTGTTTGTTACGCTATCGCAGCTTGGTTCGGTGATTGGCTTTCGCCGTTTCAGCAACCTTGTCGTGGGCCGCTATTTCCGGCCGGTGTCAGAGGAACGTATTTTCCTTTTTGTCGATCTGATCGACTCTTCGAAACTGGCCCGCGAGATGGGCGATCTGCGTTTCCATAATTTCTTGTCCGAATTCTTTTTTCAGGCCGACGCGTCCATCGTGGCTACAGGGGGCGAAATTGTCTCGTATGTGGGTGACGCGGTCATTGTGACATGGCCGTTGCGCGACGATCCCAAGCGCAATGCCGATTGCCTGAAGGCACTGCGGTTGATTGACGAACGGATGAAACAAGAAGCACCGTCTTTCGAAGCCGAATACGGTCACCGCGCCCGGTTTCGCGCTGCACTGCACGGCGGTCCGGTGGTTGTGGGTGAATGCGGCGACAGCCGCCGTCAAGTCACGTTCCTTGGCGACGTGGTCAACATGACGGCGCGCATCGAACAGGTGAGCAAGGATTTGGGTCAAAATTTCTTGGCCTCTGCTGAAATCGTCGAGCGCATTGAGCCGCTGGCTGACACGCAGTTTGAACGGATCGGGAAATTCGATTTGAAGGGTGCGGATGAAAAAATGGAACTCTACGCCATCCGGCTGACCGCAAACGCTTGAACAGCACGCCCAAACGTGCGTTTTTGAACGCTGAAATTGCAGTTTTGGGCGTCAGCCAATGAACAAGCCTATCCAGCCGACCGTTCCCGAAATCGGCACGTCCGCACCATCGGAAAATGTCAACAGTGGGAAGCTGGTCGTGCGCGGCATGGTGCTGATGAGCTTCGCCATGTTGATTTTGCCCATGATGGACGGCATCGCCAAAGTGCTGTCGACTCAATACGATGTGACGCCGGGGCAGATCACCTTTGGGCGGTTTCTCGTACAGGCTGTGCTGTTGGGAAGCGTTCTAGCGCTGTTTTATGGCCGCGGCCGCATGGTGCCGAAGCACTGGGCAATCAATATTTTGCGCGGTGCCATTATGGGCTGCGCTGTGCTGATGTTTTTTACCGCTTTGCGCTACATGCCCATTGCGGACGCCATCGCTGTGTTCTTCGTTGAACCGTTTATTCTTACCATCATGTCGGTTGTCTTTCTGAAAGAGACTGTCGGTTGGCGGCGTACGGCGGCGGTGATCATGGGCTTCATCGGTGCATTGTTTATCATTCAGCCGAGTTATGATCTCTTTGGTCCCGTTTCACTGTTGCCCATTGGAACAGCATTTCTGTTCGCTACCTATCTTCTGATCACGCGTTTGTTTGCAGGCGATGATGATCCGGTCGCCATGCAGTTCATGGCTGGAATTGGCGGTGTGTTGGCTTTGAGCACGATCATGATTGCGGGAAATTTCTTCGGTATCGCCGATATTTCTGCGCCAGACATTCCCGAATTTGGTGTGCGTTGGGCGCTCATATTCGCCATCGGAGCCTTGGCGGCGGGAGGGCATTTGATGGTGGTTTGGGCGTTTCGATGGGCCAGCGCATCACTGCTGGCACCGTTTCAATACATCGAAATCGTGGGCGCGACGCTGATCGGTTTCTGGCTGTTCGGCGATTTTCCCGACGCGCTGAAATGGGTCGGCATCGCTATCATCGTCGGCTCCGGACTGTATCTGATTTTCCGAGAACGCTCGGTTCAATCGTCGTGAGCTAGAGCCTGTTGGCGTGCCAAGCGATGTGGTCTGCCATAAAGGTTGAGATGAAGAAATAGGAATGGTCATAGCCTTCCTGCATCCGCAGGGTGAGGTCAATTTCCGTGCCTTTGCAGGCGTCCTCGAACAGCCAGGGGCGCAGACCTTCTTCGAGAAACCCGTCCGCCGTTCCTTGGTCGATCAGGATTTCGGGGAAGCGAGCGCCACTCTCCACCAACAGGCAGGCATCGTAGTCTGCCCAGCTTTCAGGATTGTCGCCCAGATAGCGTGCAAAGGCACCTGAAGACCAATCCGCCGTGGTCGGCTGCACGATAGGCGCGAACGCTGAGCAGGACTTGAAACGGTCAGGATGTTTCAGCGCAATCGTCAGCGCCCCATGCCCTCCCATCGAATGGCCGAAAATACCTTGACGCGCCATGTCGGCGGGAAAGTGTTCCCCGACCAGTTTGGGCAATTCGGAGCTGATATAGGAATACATCCGGTAATTCTTGCGCCAAGGCTCAGCATTAGCATCAAGATAAAAACCGGCGCCGGAGCCGAATTGCCAATTGTCACCATCGTCCGGCACATCGTCGCCGCGCGGGCTTGTATCAGGGCAGACGATGATTACGCCGTGTTCGGCGGCGGCACGGCGGTATTCGCCTTTGTCCATCACGTTGGCATGGGTGCAGGTGAGGCCAGACAGATACCACAGAACCGGGCAGGGGCCGTCTGCTGCCTGCGGTGGCACATAGACCGCAAACGTCATCTCGCAGGCACACTCGTTCGATTCGTGGCTGTAAACGCCCTGAACGCCGCCAAAAGCTTTGGCTTCGGATATCGTTTTCATGGATTTTCCTTCTTATCCGCCGCTTTGGCGGCAGTAGCGATTTTGTCGAGCGACTGCAGAAACTGCGAACGGTCACGGTCTGTGAAGGCACGATGTTTGGTCTGGCCCTGCGTTGCCTCGCGGATGTGCTGGTTCAATTCCCGCATCGCCAGCGCCATTCCGATGGAATCGATATCAAACACCTTTCCCGAAGGTCCAATCGCATGGCCGCCTTGCTCCAATGTGCGGGCGGCCAGCGGTATGTCTTGCGTAACAACGATATCATTGCGCTCCACACGCTCCGCTATCCAGTCGTCGGCAACGTCCGGCCCGGCGGGCACGGTGACAGTGGTGACAAGCGGATCGCGTGATGGGCGCATACCACCATTGGAGACGATGAACGTGTGCAACCCATAGCGCGCCGCCACTTTCAGCGTCTCGTCTTTAACGGGGCAGGCATCAGCGTCGATAAAGATGTTCACGGGCTTGGCTTAAAACTCCACCACCGCGCGGATCGATTTGCCCTCGTGCATGAGATCAAAGCCCTTGTTGATGTCTTCCAGCGGCATTTTGTGGGTGATCATGGGATCAATCTCGATTTTGCCGTCCATGTACCAATCAACGATCTGCGGAACGTCCGTTCGCCCGCGTGCACCGCCAAACGCTGTGCCGCGCCATGAGCGGCCCGTGACGAGCTGGAAGGGGCGCGTGGATATTTCCTGGCCCGCGCCAGCCACGCCGATGATGATCGATTCACCCCAGCCCTTGTGGGCGCATTCGAGAGCCACGCGCATGACTTTGGTGTTGCCGATACACTCGAAGGAATAATCCGCACCGCCGCCAGTCATTTCCACCAGCGCATCCACTTGCTCCTGATGTTCCATGCCTTTGGGGTTCAGAAAATGAGTCATGCCGAATTTTTCGCCCCATTCCTTTTTGTCATCGTTGAGATCAACGCCGACAATCTTGTTGGCTCCGATGAGCCGCAGTCCCTGAATGACGTTGAGGCCGATACCGCCAAGGCCGAAGACAACCGCATTGCAGCCCGGTTCAGCCTTTGCGGTGTTGATGACTGCGCCGATGCCCGTGGTGACGCCGCAGCCGATGTAGCAAATCTTGTCGAAGGGCGCGTCCTCGCGCACCTTGGCAAGCGCGATTTCCGGCAGGACCGTGAAATTAGCGAAGGTGGACGTGCCCATATAGTGAAACACGGGCTTGCCATCGAGCGTAAACCGGCTCGTGCCGTCCGGCATGAGCCCCGCGCCTTGGGTGGTGCGGATGGCCTGGCACAGGTTGGTTTTGGGATTGAGGCAATAATCGCACTCGCGGCACTCTGGTGTGTAGAGCGGGATAACGTGATCGCCTTTTTTCAAAGATTTCACGCCCGGTCCAACATCCACCACGACGCCTGCGCCTTCATGGCCGAGAATAGCCGGGAAAATGCCTTCAGGGTCTGCGCCAGACCGGGTGAATTCGTCGGTATGGCAAATGCCAGTGGCCTTGATTTCCACCAACACTTCGCCCGCTTTCGGGCCTTCCAATTGAACTGTGGCTATCTCCAGCGGCTTGCCCGCCTGGATCGCGACTGCTGCTCTGACGTCCATATTGTTTCCCCTCGATTCATCGAAATGTAATGCGAGTGTGCAAACCGTAATGCGTGAAAGCAAGGACCAAATCGGTCGATTGACTCTCGGTTAACCAATCCCTTTTGCACTATCTCAATTTGTCTCCAACAAAGTGTCACTCGCTTCACCATGAGTGAGCGCACGATTGGAGATGCAAAGGTTTGATGCATGAGGCTTTGACATTGCTGGCGCAACGCGGCTGCGTGCAAACGCAGGATGTCGAACATTTGCAGACCACCGTCTTTCCCACTGGACTACAGAGCCGCGATGACGCGGAAATGCTTTTGGCGCTTGATCTCGCGTTGCCGGAAAGCTGTGAGGCTTGGCAAGACTATCTCATTTCCGCCATCGCCGAATTTGTGACCCGCAATGGTGCGGTCACAGCGTCGGATGCTGATTGGCTGGCCGGTTGCGTTTCAAGAGGCGGGGTGATCGATGGCTTGATGCGGTTTGACCTGCTGTTCACCGTTATAGCCTACGGCGCATCTGTTCCGTTTTCGCTGTTGAAGCTCGCTCTCGACCAAGTGGCACTTGCCGCTTTGGAGAACAAAGGACCATTGGCAAACCTGCACGATGCCAAATCCAAGGCGCTATCTGAGCGTGAGGTTTCGCTAATCCGTGAATTGCTGATTGCAGCTGAATCCACTGATTGCCAAGCTCTTAGCCGCAGCGAGATGTCTTGGCTGCACAGGCTCAATCAGCGCAGCGATAACGCACACAACCATTCATCATGGAACGATCTGTTCGTGAAGGCGGCGGCGAACTACGTGTTGAATGCCCGTGCTGACCTGGCCCAACCCCGCAGCTTTGCACTTGCCCCTTCGCACGAAGCGAGCGATGTGGAAAACACGTGCCGCGGCACGCTGAAATCGCTGGAACGCATTGGTGAAACATGTGGCGGGAGCGAAGACATGATCCGCGTCGTCAACCGCTACAAGGAGCGCGGTCTGGAATCGGACAATGATGACGAGCAGCAATTGCTCGGCGCTTGCATTGATGGTCTTCAGTCGTTCACTTCGGTCGCCTAACCATCACCCGAACAGCAAAACGCCACCAACCCGTCAAGGCTGATGGCGCTATGAATGCCTTGCGCGTCTCTAGAAGAACTTACGCTTCCACCAGCCCTCTTTTTTCGGGCCATCGTCTTCTGTGTTGTCACCAGACTGAACATCCGATTCATTAGAACCTTCAGCAGAGGCGTTTTCCGCTTTCTGGTCATCCTCTTCCGTGCGGCGCCGTGTTGTGCGGCGGCGGCGGGTAGGGGTGGCGTCAGCCTCGGTCTCGACTTCACGTTCAGCCGGTGCTTCGGGCTCGCGCACTTCCGCTTCTGTGGAAACCGTGTCGGTCTCGTTGGAAGCGGCTGCCTCCGCAGGTTCCTCCTTCGGTGTCACCTTGCCTTGGCGGCTGGTGCGACGGCGGCGTGTGTTGGGCTTGTCATCCGAAGATGGCGTTTCATCGTCGCCTTTGGCGTTGTCGGACTGGGCTTCTTCCGGTGGTGTCGCTTCCGCTGTTGGCTGTTCAGCAACGGCTTCAGCATCGGCATCATCAGAATTGGATGAGCCGTTGTCTCCATTCGACTGGGCATCACCATCTTCGCTTTTCTTGCGGCGACGACGGCGGCGGCGTTTGCGGCCCTCGCCCTGCTGTTCGTCGCTGTCGCGCGCTGGTTGCTCGTGGCGCTCGGCTTTTGCCTCAACAGGCGTGCTTTCTGCCTCGGTCTCGCCTGTCTCCGGAACGATTGTATCCGGCTGCACAGCGCTTTCGGGCACTTCGCGGCGGTTGGCCAGCTCGCCGCGTTCAATCACGCAAGGCTCCAGCCCGATCGCGCTGTCAATTTCGATCTCAATGCTGACACCAAAACGGGCTTCGAGATCCGAGAGGTGCTCGCGCTTGTGGTTGAGCAGGTAGATCGCGCTGTCGGAGCGAACCTTGACGACTAGATTGTTCTTGTTGGACTTGTTCAACTGCTCTTCAACCGCACGCAAAATGCCCAGTACCACCGACGAAGCGGAGCGAACATGGCCCACGCCTTCACAGGTTGGGCAGACTTGCGTCGTGGATTCCAGCACGCTGGCGCGAATGCGCTGGCGGGACATTTCCATCAGGCCGAAATGGGAGATACGACCTACCTGAATGCGCGCGCGATCGTGTTTGAGCGCGTCTTTCAGGCGTTTCTCGACGGCACGGTTGTTGCGCCGGTCTTCCATGTCGATGAAGTCGATGACGATCAAACCGGCAAGATCGCGCAGACGCAGTTGGCGGGCAACTTCGTCGGCGGCCTCAAGGTTGGTCTGCGTGGCCGTGTCTTCAACTGAATGTTGGCGCGTCGAACGGCCGGAGTTCACGTCAATGGCGACGAGAGCCTCTGTCTGGTTGATGACAAGATAGCCGCCAGATTTCAGCGTCACTTGCGGCTGCAACATCGCATCCAGCTGAGCTTCAACGCCCATTTTGGCAAACAGTGGCACGCGGTCTTTATAAAGCTTCACGTTCTTCGCCTGATCGGGCATCAGCATCGTCATGAAGTCTTTGGCTTCGCGGTATCCCGCTTCGCCAGCGACCAGAATTTCGCTCGTGTCGCGGTCGTAAAGATCGCGGATAGAGCGCTTAATCAGGCTGCCTTCCTCGTAGGTAAGGCAAGGTGCGGTCGATTGCAGCGTGAGTGTGCGAACGTTTTCCCACAGGCGCATAAGGTATTCAAAATCGCGCTGCACCTCGGCTGCGTCCTGCGAAGCACCGGCGGTGCGCAGGATGACGCCCATGCCCTGCGGCACGTCGAGATCAGCGGCAATTGCCTTGAGGCGCTTGCGGTCGGCTGCATTGGTGATCTTGCGCGAAATGCCGCCGCCACGGGCAGTGTTTGGCATCAGCACGGAATAGCGACCCGCAAGTGACAGATACGTCGTCAGCGCTGCTCCCTTGTTGCCGCGTTCCTCTTTGACCACCTGCACCAGCAAAATTTGACGACGCTTGATAACTTCCTGAATTTTGTAGTGACGGCGTGGCGCACGGCGCTGCGGGACTTCTTCCAGCGCGTCGTCTGCTCCTACGGCCTCAACCGGCGAGTCATCATCGTCGCCGTTGTCATCGGAACCATTTTCTTGCTTTGCGCGCGAACGGCCACGGCCTCGACCGCGTCCACGACCTCTGCCACGTCCGCGGCGTGAAGTTGTGTTCTCGTCGTCGTCGGATGTTTCGCTCTCGTCGTCAGATGTTGCTTCGCCATCAACGTCTTCAGCAACTTCTTCTTTGGCTTTGCGCGAACGGCGAGCGCGTTTTGGCTTTTCTTCTTCTGTCGGTTCTTCTTCCTGGGCCTCGACTTCGGATTTTTCCTCAGCCTCAACATCAGCTTTTTTGCGGCGTGTGCGCTTCTTCGGCTTTTCAGCGTCTGCTTCTTCCGCTGTGGTTTCGTCAGGAGTTGCCTCGGCTTCGGCCTTTTTGGAACGACGTGCGCGCTTTTTCGGCTTTTCCTCAGTCTCGGTTGCTTCCGCAACCTCGTCTGTTGCTTCTACCTCTTTCGGTTCGGCCTTCTTGCGGCGGGTGCGTTTCTTGGGTGCTTCCTCTGCTTCGGGTTCTTCCGGTGCAGATTCTGCTGCCGCTGCTTCAGCAACTTTCTTCTTGCGCGGGCGCGACGTGCGGCGCTTGGGCGGCTCCTCGGCAGCGGGTTCGGAGACGACATCATCACCGTCATTGTCAGCGCCGATTTCGTCTTCGCTGTCGTCGGATTCCTCAATCTGTTCGACAGATGTTTCCTCTTCGGCAGCATCCGACTGTGTGTCTGCTTTTGCTTCTACAGTTTCGTCGCCGTTTTCATCGTCAGAAGACTTCCGGCGGCGTGAACGGCGTTTGCGTGCAGGTTTGGCTTCCGCCACATCTTCATCAGCTTCCGCATCGGCTTCAGCGTCGGCGTCTTCTTCCGCTTCCTTGGCTGCTGCGATGCGTGCGTCTTCGGCATCCGCTTCAATCAGTGCCTGACGGTCCGCTACGGGAATTTGATAATAGTCGGGATGGATCTCGCTAAACGCAAGAAAACCGTGGCGGTTGCCGCCGTAGTCTACAAAAGCGGCCTGAAGCGAAGGCTCCACGCGAGTCACTTTGGCGAGATAGATGTTTCCGCGAAGTTGGGTTTTGTGTTCCGATTCGAAATCGAATTCGTCAACACGGTTGCCGCGCACCATCGCAACCCGGGTTTCTTCCGGGTGGGCGGCGTCGATAAGCATTTTGTTGTTGGCCATTGAATTGACTTTCCGCAGCCCGCTTCACCACCGTCCACGCCGGCGCCAAATGATTGGGGCAGGGTGGGTAAATGGATTTGAAGGGACTGGCTGTTTTCAAAACCGAGGCGCAACTCGTTGCTGGGGTGGCACACGCGGTGCCGGTGTTTCCCAAAAGACCGAACATCAAACCGCCCCTTCTTCATACGCTGATGCGAAAAATGGCCCAGTCACAGCATTGCTGTTGGGCGAAAATATTTTCTTATCAGCGTGTTGAAGGCGGTTGTTCATGTCTTGTCCGAGCGCGTCGGTTGTCCTCGTTTAACGGCCGTTCCCGTATGGGGAAGGCCGGATGATGTTACGCCCTTTAAGGCGTGATCGCTTCTGCCGGAGCATTTGTGCGTTGGCTCGAAGCGCTGATATCGCAGCTGTGAGGCAAGTATCCCCTGGGCCGCAAATTCTCTGAGTGACCGACTTACGCTTTCCGTAATCACCGCCGACTCTTGGCCGCGATGCGCTCTCAGATGTGTTGTGTTCCCTCAAAAGGCGCCCGCCTGGACCCTCATTCGCACGCTTTTACGAAATTTTCCTGCGTGACTGGAAGAAATAAACAATCCTGAAACATACAAACCGAAAAACGCGTGCTCGCTGGAGCACCGTCATCACCTTTCCCATGTATGCTTCAAACGCATCCAAGACAAGCGAGAATTTGTGAAGGATGATTGAGATATGCTTTCACCGTGCGGGAATGTTGCAGCCGCCAACAGGCCGCAACCGTGAATAAAATATGGGAGCGTGGCGTTTCGCAGGGCTCAATTTTGCCGAAAAGTTACCCGACATTAACCATAACACGGCAATGGTACGGGCAGGAGCGCGTTGGACACACATTGCAACGCCTGACTGAACCTTCAACACCTACCAGAAGCCGAGAGAGATACGTTGCAACAACCAGTCAATCCGCTTTGGTTCGCTTGGCGATACGTGGTGCTGCCTTTCGGGGTGGTGGTAGTGCTATGGGCTTCCCTCTTGGGCGTCGGAATGGCGTTGGCGCAGGATGAGCAAGATGCAAAAGCAATGCCTCCTATCGCGTTTGCCGGTCGCATCGTCGGAAACGACGAGCGGTTTCGACTGATTGTTGATTTCGATAAGGATGTTAAGCGTGATGTGGTCGTTTTGGATAATCCGCGCCGGCTGATTATCGACATGGACGAAGTGGTGTTTTCGCTTGGCGAGCAGCTTACGAACTCACCTTCCTCGCTGGTTCGAGGAGTGCGGTTTGGGTCCATTGCGCCCGGTCGGTCACGCATTGTCGTTTCTCTCAACGAGCCAATTGAGATACGGCGGCAGTCTTTCGTCGAATTGAAAGAACAGGAGCGTCATCGGCTCATAATCGATTCTGTAGGCACCACCCAACAGCGGTTTGCTGCTATCGCCAAAGACGGGGAAGCCCGGCTGGCTCGCGGTGCGACAGCCTGGAAAGGGGATCGCGTTACAAGACCAAGGGGGCCGCGCAAGACCTTTAGGGTGGTTATTGACCCCGGCCACGGTGGTATTGATGGGGGCGCTACGGGACGGCACCAGTCGATTGAAAAAGAGATTACGTTGTCGTTTGCAAAGAAACTGCGCGACGAGTTAAGCGGAAACCCGCTAATCGAAGTTTTGTTGACCCGAGAGGAAGATACGTTCGTTAGCCTGCGCGAGCGCCTCAATTTCGCTCGTCGGCACAAGGCGCACCTTAAAATTTCGGTCCATGCAGATTCGTTGGGTCAGAAGAATATTCGCGGCGCAACTGTCTACACTCTGTCAGAAGAGGGATCCGATTCCCTATCGCGTGTGTTGGCCGCAAAACAGAATCGTGCAGACCTGGTGGCTGGTCTGTCTCTGCCCGAAGCGGAGAAGGGCACAACTGACATTCTAATTGACCTCACGCGGCGCGAAACGGAAGTGTTTTCACGTCAATTGGCGCATTTGTTGGTCAAGCATCTGAGAAAATCGGTTGAACTGATCAACAACCCAAACCGTTCAGCAGACTTTTTCGTTTTAAAAGCACCGGATGTCCCATCGGTCTTGCTGGAGTTAGGCTATTTGTCGAATGACCAAGACGAAAAGCTGATGCAATCGGTTGCGTGGCGCAGAAAAGCGGCAAAAAGCGTTGCAGACGCCATTGTCGATTTTCTGGAACCGCGTATGGAACAATGATGATGGCCGGTGCACAAATCCTTGACATTGTGGATGTTGCGTCTGTGCAACACCAATGCCAAAGCTGTCGCTGCGTCATTCCAGCGCCTCACTTGCACCCCATTAGGACTTACAAAAGGGCACAGTTTGGGCGAAGTTGGGCGCGGTTGTGCCCCGGAAAGACTAATTCATGATCTTGAGACTGTTCTCATACCTGTTTGGCATCGGCGCTGTTGCGGTTTTAATCGTGGCAGCGGTTGTTGCGCTTTACGTTGGCAAATTGACAAACGAATTGCCCGATTATGAAGTGCTGAACAATTATGAGCCGCCTGTCACAACGCGCATACATGCTGCCGATGGCGATCTGATGGCTGAGTATGCACGCGAGCGCCGTCTTTATCTTCCGGTGCAGGTCATTCCCGAAATCGTCAAATCAGCGTTCATTTCTGCGGAAGACAAACGCTTCTACGAGCATTCCGGAGTCGATTTTCGCGCTTTGGCTTCTGCTGTCTACGATGCGGTCCTATCCAAACTTTCCGGCAGTGATCGCCGCGCTCGTGGTGCTTCGGGAATTACGCAGCAGGTGGCGAAAAACTTCCTGCTTACATCCGATCGCACATTTGAGCGCAAGGCCAAGGAAATGCTGCTCGCACGCCGCATCGAGAGCGCCTATTCCAAAGACAAGATTCTAGAATTGTATCTCAACGAAATCAATTTCGGCTACGGCTCTTATGGCATTGCCGGTGCGGCCCTTGGCTATTTTGGCAAGACCGTCGGACAACTCAAGATTCATGAAATGGCATACCTCGCGGCGCTGCCGAAGGGGCCGAACAATTACCACCCGTTCCGCAACACCGAGGCTGCTATTGAGCGACGGAATTACGTGCTCGAACGGATGCATATCAATGGTTACATATCAAAACAGGAATACGAAGACGCCAAAGCGCTTCCTCTGGGCGTGAAGCCACGCTCGGCGAACGTTTATGTTGAATCGTCAGAATATTTCTCCGAGGAAGTGCGCCGCGAAATTATCGAACGCTATGGCACCGACACGCTTTACGAAGGCGGCCTGTCAGTGCGCAGCACGCTGAACCCCAAACTGCAAAAACTGGCCACTAAGGCCTTGAGCAAGGGTCTGATCAACTACGACCGCAAAACAGGCTATCACGGTCCGTTTGCCAAGATCGATATGGCGAACGACTGGGGTGAAGAGTTGGCAAAGGTTTCTTCCCTGCGGGACGTTCGTGATTGGGATGTGGCAGTTGTCCTGAGTGCTGCCGATGAGACCGTCACAATAGGTCTGAAGCCAGATCGACTGCCCAGTGGTCGTATCGCGGAAGAGCGCGATGAGGCCACTTTGGAACTCGCAGACATGGAGTGGGCAAAGAAGGTCAATCTGAAAGGCGAGCCTTCACGCAACGCAAAAACCGCGGACGAAATCTTCACGCCGGGCGATGTCGTGCTGGTATCCAAAAAGGCGAGTGGTGGCTACAAGCTCGAGCAGGTGCCTGAAGTTGGTGGCGCTCTTGTCGCAATGGACCCTCACACAGGCCGCGTTTTGGCGATGGTTGGTGGCTTCTCGTTTGCCAACTCCCAGTTCAATCGCGCAACGCAGGCCAACCGCCAGCCGGGTTCAGCCTTCAAGCCGTTTGTTTATGCTGCGGCGCTTGATAATGGTTACACGCCGTCTTCGGTTGTTCTGGATGGTCCGATCAAGATCAATCAGGGCGGCACGCTGGGTATTTGGGAGCCCAAAAATTATTCCGGCAAATATGCCGGCCCGCAGACACTGCGTCTTGGCATCGAAAATTCGCGCAATCTGATGACCGTGCGCCTCGCCAACGACATGGGAATGCCGCTGGTTTCCGCTTACGCTCAACGCTTTGGCATTTACGACAAGCCCATTGCAGGCCTCGCGTCATCGCTCGGTTCTCGCGAGACCACGGTAATGAAAATGGTCGCGGCTTATTCGGTGCTGGCCAACGGCGGCAAACAGATCAAGCCTTCGCTTATCGACCGCATACAAGACCGTTACGGCAAAACGATATACAAGCACGACGAGCAGCTTTGCTCAGCCTGCGAAGCAAGCCAGTGGCGCAACCAGGAAGAACCGGAAATCATCGACACCCGCGAGCAGGTGCTTGATCCGATGACGGCCTATCAAATCACTTCAATGATGGAAGGTGTTGTCCAGCGTGGCACGGCCAAGAGCGTCTCAGAACTGGGCGTGCCAATCGCCGGTAAAACGGGCACCACCAACGAAGAGCGCGATGCATGGTTCGTTGGCTACTCGCCTGATCTGGTTGTGGGAGTCTTCGTCGGATATGATCGCCCAACGCCGATGGGCAAGGGCAATACGGGGGGCGGTTTGGCCGCGCCGATCTTTGTTGATTTCATGAAGGATGCGCTGAGTGAAACATCAGCCATCGACTTCCGTGTGCCAACCGGCGTCAAGCTCTATCCAATCGCTGTGAAGACTGGTCTGCTGGCAAAAGCTGGCAATCCCGGTGTCATTATGGAAGCCTTTAAGCCCGGCACGGAGCCGCCAAACCGCGCGACGGTTATCGGCTTTAAGACTGACATGCTGCGGGGCAAGCTACGCGCAACCAAAGCGGCTGAAGAGGCTGTGAAAAAGGGAACAGGTGGCCTTTTCTAGCCGACTTTAAGCGAACAGGCTTAAGCTGCATAGTCGATCCAGACCGGCACATGGTCGGACGGCTTTTCCCAATCGCGGACGAACTTATCGACCTCGCAACTGCGGAGTTTGGGCGAGGCTTCCGGCGACATGAGCAGATGATCAATCCGTATGCCGTGGTTCTTTGGCCAAGCACCTGCTTGATAATCCCAGAACGTATAGACACCCGGCGCATCTTCACAGGCGCGCAAAGCCTCTACGAAACCGAGATGGCACAGCGCGTCGAATTTTGATCGGCTTTCCGCGCGGAACAGCGCATCGCCCTCCCACGCTTTCGGATCATAGCAATCGTGCGGCTGGGGGATCACGTTGTAGTCACCGGCCAGAATGAGCGGCTCTTCCAGCGCCATCCGTTCAGTCGCCCATGCGTGAAGGCGGTCCATCCACGCCAGCTTGTAAGAAAACTTCTCGCTCTCGACCGGATTTCCGTTGGGAAGATACAGCGACACGACACGCAACGGACCTGATGGTGTTGAGAACAGCCCTTCGATAAACCTTGCCTGCTCATCGCTGTCATCGCCCGGCAGACCCCGATTGACCTCTTCGAACGGCAGTTTGGAAAGCAGGGCCACACCGTTGAAGCCCTTCTGGCCGTGTGTCTGGACGTTGTATCCCAGCGCCTCGATCTCCGCTCCGGGGAAGGCTTCGTCCACCGACTTGATTTCCTGCAAGCAGGCTATGTCCGGTGACGTCTGTTTCAGCCACTCAATCAGCACGTCATGGCGTGCCTTGATGCCGTTGATGTTCCATGTCGCGATTTTCATGAGACTCAGCTTTCCGAGCGTTCAGCCCATCCGGCGAAGATTTTCTCCAGAAAGACGACTATATAATAAAGCGCGATCCCGAGTATCGCCAACGCAATAAGCACGGCGAACATGAGCGGATAGTCCGCGTTGATCTTGCCGGAATCAAATAGGTGTCCAAGCCCTTTGCCGTGCGGCTCAACAATTTCCATCAGATTTGTGCCGATGAAAGCAAGCGTGACGGCAACTTTCAACGCACCAAAAAATTCTGGCAGCGTTTTCGGGAGGGCGATTTTGCGGAAAATCGTAAGACGGCTCGCACCGAGAGAGCGCAGGATATCGCGGTATTCCGGCTCAAGCGTCGACAATCCGATGGAGATGGAAACGGCAATAGGAAAGAAAGAGATCAAGAAGGCAATGAGCACCGTGTTGAAATCGTGCTGGCCGACAAACATCAACGCGATTACGGGAACGACAGTGGCTTTTGGAATCGCGTTGAAACCCACCAGCAGCGGATAAAGCCCCTCGCGGGCGATGCGCGAAAAGCCCATGACCATTCCTATGGCTAGACCGAAAACGACAGCAAGCAGCAGCCCGGCCACCGTGCGCCAGAGCGTCTCCCAGCCGTATTCGAGGAACAACCAACGGTATTGATAGAAAGACGGACCGAGGTCAGACGGTGAGGCCATTTTGTAGTTTGGCCAATCGTTGACCCAAACCAGCCATTCCCAAAAAGCCACAAAAAGCGCGATGGCAAACAGCGGAATGGCGATTTTGCGGAAAGTGTTCATGCAGCGACCTCATCGGAAGCGCGGCCCTGCGCGACTTGGATTTGGTGGCGCAGATCGGCCAGCATATCGACTGACTTCTTGGTGTAGAGGTCTTCCAGCGTTCGGTTGTCGCCAAGTTTCACATCCAGCACATATTGGGTGCGGGCAGGGCGGGCGGACAGCACAATCACTTGATCGGCCAAAAAGACGGATTCGCGCAGATCGTGGGTAATCAGCAGGCAGGTAAATTCTTCCTCACGGCGCAATTCGTGCATGATCTGCCACAAGTCTTCGCGGGTGAAGGCATCGAGAGCGCCGAAAGGTTCGTCCAAAATAAGCACCTCAGGACGGTGGACCAGCGACCGACAAAGCGAAGCGCGTTGGCGCATGCCGCCGGAGAGTTCCGACGGACGCTTGTCCTCAAAGCCTTCAAGCCCGACGAGCGCCAGCAGTTCGCGCGCACGGTCTTCTCGCTGCTTTTGGTTGAGCGATGTTTTCACGATTTCCAGCGGCAACAGCACATTGTCCAAAATGGTGCGCCACTCCAGCAGCACCGGGTTTTGGAAGGCCATGCCAACAGTTGAGCGCGGGGACTTTACAATGTTGCCACCAAGCCAGACTTCGCCCTCTTGCGGGATCATCAGGCCGGAGACGAGGCGGGTGAGTGTGGACTTGCCGCAACCGGATGGGCCGACAACAGCCACGAAACTGCCTTTCTCGATTTTAAGCGACAGCTTGTCGAGAACGTGGAGCGGGCCGGAATCGGTGTCGAAAGTGTGGCTGACGTCGCGCAGCTCAATATGAGATGTATTTTCCATCCTTGGAAATCAGGTCAAAGAAAAGGCGGGGTCAAGCCCCGCCTTTCCTGATCTGACTATTTCAACATCAAACTGCCGTCTGTCGGTAGATATTCGTCTGTATAGATCGCATCCAGCGATGGCTGGTTCTTGAACTCGTAGTTTTCGCCAATCTGAACCATGGCTTTTTCCATTCGTGCAGGGTCTATTTTGCCCATGCCGTTGGCCATCGTGTAGTCGGTGACCACGTTGGCGTCGATTGCGAGTTGCAAGCGCCGTTGTTCCAGCGCCACGTCCATTGCCGGATTGCGTTTGGCAATGGCTTCCGCGCCCATTTTCGGATCGGCAATCACATCTTTCCAGCCTTTGGCAACCGCACGCAGGAAGCCCGTGACCAACTCTTTGTTGGCGGCAGCAAACTCTGTGTTCACGATGATGGCATTGCCGTAGAGGCTCAGGCCGTTATCGGCCATCAGGATCACTTTGATATCGTCTTCCGGCACGCCGAGACGCACGAGGTTGAGATAGCTTGAGAACGAAAAGCCGGTGATCGCATCCACATTGCCCTCAGCCAGCATTGGCTCGCGGGTGGGGAAGCCAACCGGTTCCACCTTGATCTTGGACATATCCAGACCATTGGCTTTCGCAAATGCGGGGAACTGCGCCCAGGCGCCGTCCGGCGGCGGCGCGCCCAGTGTCTTGCCTTCGAGGTCTTTGACAGTTGACACACCCTGCGATGCGCGGCCCACGACTGCAAATGGTGGCTTGTCGTATACCATCATAACGGCTTTGACGGGCGCGGTCGGGTTCTGATCCAGAAATTTCACCAGACTGTTGATATCAGCAAAGCCGATCGGAAACGCGCCAGTGGCGACCTTTGGGATAGCGTCCAGAGAGCCTTTGCCTGCGGAGACTTCTACATCCAAACCTTCGGCAGCGAAGTGGCCGTTGTCGATGGCTGCAAAATAAGCGGCACTTGGGCCTTCAAATTTCCAGTCCAGCGCAAATGGCACTTTTTTGGAATGGCTGCCGGCAATGGCGCCGGAAGTCAGCGTGGCCGCGACAGCCAACGATAGAGCTAGTTTCTTCAGCATGGATGATTTCTCCAGTATCCCGCGTGTGTCGGGGATATAGGAAAGGAACCCTGACCAATTGACAAGGCATCATGCTGATAAAATTTAGGCAAACCGTCGCAGCGCACAATTTTTGTGCGATTTTCGCTTAAATCGAAAAACTGGTTCCGCAGCCGCAACTGGCTGTCGCGTTGGGGTTTTTGATCTGGAACGATTGGCCCATCAGATCGTCTACGAAGTCGATGACGGAATCTTCCATATATTCCAGCGAAATCGGGTCGATTACGACGGTTGCGCCCTCGGTGGCGATTACGATGTCATTTTCGGTTGTAGCGTCCACCAAATCGAATTTATACGAAAAGCCGGAACAACCCCCGCCTTCAACGGACACGCGCAGGGCTTTCTTACCCGGTTCACCCGACAAAATTTTCGCCACGCGCTTTGCGGCGGCTTGCGAAACCGAAACGCCTTTCGTGTCAATTGCTGTGTCAGCGGTTGTCATGAGCCTTGTCCTGTCGAGACGTTGAGGGAAAGCGAAGCATTTCGGCATCGCTTTGCTGCGATGAAGATGTAGGAAGCTGAAAGGGTAACGTCAATTGCGCAACACACGCTGGCTGGCAAGAAGCGGTCACTTCGCTTAAATCAGTGCACACACTGAGCTGAGGGAATCGCCACGCTATGCTCGATCCTGTTCTGACCGATTTGCGTCGAACCGCCGGGGGCAGGGCGCTTGCGCCCTATGCAGCCCAAGCGGACCTGTCGCGGGGGCGCTTGATCGACGAGCCTGCCAGCGCCACCCGCACCGATTTCCAGCGCGACCGCGACCGCATTATCCATTCTGACGCCTTCCGGCGCTTGAAACACAAAACACAGGTGTTCATTCAAGCGGATGGCGATCATTTTCGCACGCGGCTCACCCACACGATTGAGGTTGCGCAAATTGCACGCGCTCTGGCCCGAGCGCTCAAGGCCGACGAGGATCTCGCAGAAGCCTTGGCGCTGGTGCATGACTTTGGTCACACGCCGTTCGGTCATGCGGGTGAGCGAGTGCTGGAGAATAAGCTGAAAACCTTCGGCGGTTTCGAGCACAATGCCCAAAGCCTGCGCATCGTTACCCAACTGGAGCGCGGTTATGCAGGCTTTGATGGGCTGAACCTGACTTGGGAAACGCTGGAAGGCTTGGTGAAGCACAATGGCCCACTCACCGATGCCGATGGTGACGGACTTGATGGCCCTGTGCCTACGGCCATCGAAGCCTACAATACCAAGAGCGATCTGTGGCTGTGGTCGTGGCCATCGGTGGAGGCACAATGCGCGGCGATTGCAGACGACATTGCCTATAACAGTCATGATATTGATGACGCCCTGCGTGCGGGCCTGTTCATGCTCGATGACGTTGCTGAAGTTCCGTTATGCGCTGCAATATTAGAGAGTGTCAGAGCGCAGCATCCCGACCTTGAACCTTCGCGCATGCGTCACGAACTTGTCCGGCGGCAAATCACGTTGATGATTGAAGATGTTCTGCGCGAATCTCTCGGTCGTATAACGCAGAGTGGCGTTGATGATGCTGATGCAGTGCGTCGCCTGGACTATCCGCTGGTCAGCTTTTCCAGCGGCATGGCCCAACAGGAGCAGGAATTGAAAGCCTTTCTCTTCGCTCGCATGTATCGTGCCCCTTTGGTTATGGACCACGTGGAAAAGGCACAGAGCGTCGTGTCGGACCTTTTCGACCGCTATCTGGAAGATCCAAGCGCCATGCCCCAAACGCCTGAATGGCAGATGATTGGCCTCGATGATGCCGCTCAGGCTAATCTTGTGGCGGACTATATCGCCGGAATGACCGATCGTTATGCCTTGCGCGCCCATAGAAAACTGTTTCCTGAAAGCCCCGTGGCCCAAGCACTTCTAGACTAGAAAGCCCAAACCGTTTATCGGGCGCCAACACGCAATTATCGAGGCCCGGCAGCGCCGGAACCATAGAATTCGATGAACAATCTCTTTTCTGCCTTCGAGCAACGCATCAGAAAAATTGCGCAAGACGCAGATTTTGCCCGAGATATTGAGCTTGACCTATCGCGAGTGACTGTCGAGACGCCTCGCGACCCGTCCCATGGCCATTTTGCAACGAACGCTGCAATGGTTTTGTCCAAACAGGTTGGCAAAAATCCTCGTGAATTGGCGCAAGCCTTGGTTGAAGCGATCGTCGAGGAACCCAGCGTCATCAGCGCCGACATCGCTGGGCCAGGATTCATCAACATCCGTTTCGATGATGCCTATTGGAGCAACCATCTTGAAGTGATCCTCAAGGCTGGAAAATCGTATGGCGGTGGCGAAACAAGCAAGGGTGAGAAGGTCAATGTGGAATACGTTTCCGCAAACCCGACCGGCCCCATGCATGTGGGTCATTGCCGAGGCGCGGTGGTGGGCGACGCACTGGCCAATCTGCTGGCGTTTGCAGGCTACGACGTCACCCGCGAATACTACACCAACGATGCTGGCGGTCAGATCGAGGTTCTCGCCCGTTCCGTCTTCCTGAGATACCGCGAGGCGCTTGGCGAAGATATCGGGCCTATGCCGGAAGGGCTCTACCCTGGTGATTATCTGGTGCCGCTTGGCCAAAAGCTGGCCGAAGTTCACGGCGATGCACTTACCAAGATGGACGAGGACGAATGGCTGCCGCTGGTTAAGGACGCAGCCATCGACGCGATGATGGACCTCATCCGCGCAGACCTTGCCGCCCTTGGCGTTGAACATCAGGTCTTCTTTTCTGAACGCAGCCTGCATGAGACTGTTGGTAACAAGAGCAAAATCAGCGAAACCATAGCCACGTTGGAGGATATGGATCTCGTCTACAAAGGCACGCTGCCACCTCCCAAAGGTGCGGTGCCGGACGATTGGGAAGACCGGGAACAATTGCTGTTCCGCTCCACAAGCGTTGGCGACGATGTTGACCGTGCGCTGATGAAATCAAACGGCGAATACACCTACTTTGCCGCCGATATTGCCTATTTCCGCGATAAATTCGAACGCGGCTTCAGAGAGATGATTTTCATTTTGGGTGCCGATCATGGTGGCTACGTCAAGCGGATGGAGGCTTTGGGCCGGGCTATTTCCGGTGGCAAGGCGAAGGTTACCATTCGCTTGTGCCAATTGGTGAAGCTCTACCGCAACGGCGAGCCGTTCAAAATGTCGAAGCGGTCCGGCGACTTCGTCACACTGCGTGAAGTGGTCGATGAAGTGGGCCGCGATGCTGTTCGCTTCATGATGCTCTATCGCAAGAATGACGCGCCGCTGGATTTTGATTTTGCCAAGGTGACTGAGCAGTCAAAAGACAACCCTGTATTTTACGTTCAATACGCCCATGCCCGTGTGCGCTCTGTTTTTCGTCAGGCAAAATCGGACATGCCCGATCTCGACAGCAGCGACGCGGCAATCGCAAATGCCGATCTGTCACAACTGACGGACGAGGGTGAAGCGACGCTCATTCGAAAGATGGCGGAGTATCCGCGCATTATCGATGCCGCTGCCCGCGCACACGAACCTCACCGGCTGGCGTTTTACCTCTATGAACTGGCAAGCCTGCTCCATGCTCAATGGAACCGAGGCCGCGACGTTCCCGCCTTACGCTTTATTAACCAAGAAAATGCATCCTTGACACTTGCAAGACTGGCGCTCGTGAAAGCGGTGGCCGGTGTGCTTGCAAGTGGACTTGAGGTGATTGGCGTGGATGCGCCTGAAGAAATGCGGTGACGATACTGGTAATTTTGCCGTATTCGTGATGCACTCAATGTCCACTTGAAGAGAGCAGGGTGCAAACCTTGCGTCCCGGAACCCGGCAGTTAAGCTGGTCACGAGTACAGGTGTACGAACATGGTTCGATTCTTTTCTGACAATTTCCTCTCCGCATATGTTGATGTTGAATCCGAGAGCTTTTTGCTTTGCAGCGCTTCATCCGACTCACGAGATGGTTTCTCTGACCTGTCCGCTATGGTCAGCGCTGGCGCCAAGCTGGATGACGAGAATATGACCAGCGACGACAGCTTTAGTCTGGAGGCCGAACTAACCCGCGCGCTTGGCGGGGAACCGGAAGTGCAAACTGCGCTCGCTGACGCCGAAGTCGAAGCGCCTGCAATTGATGACCTGCAGATGAAGGAAGCCCTCGCGGCGTTGGAAGTTCCCTCCGCTACCGATATGAGCGAGGCCGCAGTTGAAGATGAAGGTTCTGAATTTGGCGATTTGATTTCTGCAGAGTTCGAGCGTGCGCTTGCTGAGGAAGAGGCGCTTGCCGCCGATCTTGCTGCCGCAGCGGAAATGGAACAGGCCGCTGAAGCCGTTGAAATTCCGGCAATGACGCTTTCTGCGCCTGCGGCCACAACGCCGGAACCATCTTCAACAACGGAAAAAGACTATTCCGACCCGGCTGCAGAATTTTTTGGAACGCCAGCACATGCGTCGAGCGCGCAGTCGTCAGGCCCGCCAATTCAGACACCACCTTTCCAGTCCGCACCATCCATGTCGCCGCCTGTTGCCCCAGTCTTTGAGCCCCCAGTCCTTGAGACAGCAGCTTCGTCGGTACAGGACTTCTCAGATCCGGCTGCAGAGTTTGCTGCCACGATGGCTAATCCTGAGCGCACCCTGCCGCCAGCTCCTCAATTGGACGTTCCATCAGTTGAAGAACCAACGCCAGCTGCCAGCCCAATCGACGCTGTGCTCGGTGCAAGTGCTGCACTGGGTGCCGCTGCTGTTGCATCGTCAGCTTCCCCCAAGCCCTATCAAACTCCGCGCGCAGAAGAACAGCCGTTTACGCTGGACAACGAGTTCGAAACGGCGATTGCAGCAGATACCGCTGCACCTGGAATCACAGCCCGCAGAACGCAGGGCGACCCTATGGACATTGCGTTCGACCCCGATCCGTCATCGTTCGGCGATAATGTCACAATTCCATCGCCCCACGAATTTCAAGGCGCAGCGGCCACAAACGGTTCTGCTGGTCGTAAAGCAGCCATTGGTGTTTTGGCAGTCGCATTGTTTGGTGGCATGGGTGCACTTGCTTGGAGTTCGTTCAGCGATGCACCATCCGGCAAAGCTCCAACTATTCTGGCCGAAACCGCGCCTGTGAAGGTGAAGCCAAAAGATTCTGGCGGAAAAGTAGTCCCCGATCAGGACCGTACGGTTTACGAGAAGGTAGGCGGCGCGAAATCCGATAAGCCAGAGCAAGTGGCGCTAAAAGACGCGACCGAAAAACCTATCGAAATAGCTAAGGTGAAGCCGAAGGCCACAAATCGGGTCGACGCCGGAAGTGACGCCGCGAACACGAGTAAAGATGACAGCGTTTTACGTCCACGCGCAGTTCGCACTATGGTTGTGAAGCCCGATGGTACGATTTTGGCTGCAAGCGAGCCCGCACCGGCGGCTAAGCCTGCCAAAGCTCCCGAACAAGTGGCTAAAGCGCCTGCTGCAAAGCCTGACAAGTCAACAACAGGAGGTGTTCAGTTCACACCGCCAACTGCTGAAAATGGCAATACGTCAAAACCGGCGGAACAAGTGGCTAAATTGGCTCCAGCGAAACCTGTGAAAGTAGAGCCTGTCAAAAAAGCTGCGCCCAAACCTGCTCCAAAGGCAGCAGCCAAACCAAAGGCAAAGCCTGTTGTGAAGAAAGTAGCGGCAAAGCCAAAGCCTGCCGCGCCCAAACCGGCAGCCGCACCAGCGGCTTCCTCTCCATACGCGGTGCAGATTTCCTCGCGTCGTTCGCCGGAAGCTGCCCAGTCGGCTTGGACAAAGCTCGCCCGTCAATATCGAGGCGTCCTGGCAAGCTACACGCCGGATATCCGCAAGAAGGACATCTCGGGTCGCGGAACTTTCTATCAGGTGCGCGTTCCAGCCCAGACCAAAGCTGACGCAAGCGCATTGTGTTCACGGCTCAAGCGGGCCGGTGGAGATTGCTTCGTTACCCGCTAGACGCAGGGTTCAAATAAATAGATTCAGACCTGCCGCACCTGAAAATGCGGCAGGTCTTTTTTGTGCGCTGATGCAGTGATGGGGGGCTTTGACGCCGCAAAATGTATAAACTTGCGAATCATGGAAACAAAAGCACTCATCGTCGGCTGTGCCGGCACAGAACTTACCGCCGAGGAACGGGCGTTTTTGAAGGCCGAAAAGCCCTGGGGCTTCATTCTGTTTGCCCGCAACATTGAGACACCCGACCAGGTGCGTCGTCTCAACGATTCCTTTGCTGAATGCGTCAGCCGCAAGACGGTGCCTATTTTGATCGACCAGGAAGGCGGTCGCGTGCAACGCCTGCGCGCGCCCACTTGGCATGATTATCCACCAGCGGCAGCGCTGGGCGCTCTTTATCTGCAAGACAAAGCCAAAGGCCTTCGCGCTGCCTGGCTGCAATCGCGCCTTCACTCTTTTGATCTGCTGCCGCTCGGCTTTACGGTTGACTGCCTGCCGGTGCTCGATGTTCCCGCAAAAGACGGCCACGAGGTCATCGGCAACCGCGCCTACGGCGACGAGCCGGAGATTGTATCCGCCATGGGGCAGGCGGCTTGCGACGGATTGAAAGCGGGCGGCGTTATGCCCGTCATAAAGCACATTCCAGGCCATGGCCGCGCAAAAGCTGACAGCCACAAAGATTTGCCCGTTGTCGACACGCCACGCGAGACGCTGGAGGCTGTCGATTTCCCGCCCTTTGCGGCGCTGTCGAACGAGGCGATGGCGATGACCGCCCACGTGGTTTTTTCCGCTCTGGATGCGGCCGCCCCCGCAACCACGTCGAAAACCATCATTGACGGCATTATTCGGGGCCAAATGGGGTTTGATGGCCTTTTAATGAGCGATGACGTGTCGATGGAGGCACTTTCTGGGGATTTCGCCACACGCACCCGCGCAATTTTCAACGCGGGCTGCGATATGGTGCTTCACTGCAATGGCCTGATGGACCAGATGAAGGCTGTTGCTAACGAAACTCCGCAATTGTCTGGCAAGGCTCTTTCTCGCGCTGATGCTGCCATGGCTGGCATCGGCACGGTTGATAATGCTGATGAAGCTGAAACAAGGGCCGAATTTGCCGACCTTTTGGCGCAAATACCTGTCGCCTAATGGATGATCCGCTTCATGAGCGGCAACGAAAACGAGGATTTAAGTGAGCGGCCAAAAGTCAAACGACAGCCCTGAACTGTGGGAAAGCCCGATTCCCGTCGACCGCGCCTCGATGGACCCGGATTTTACGGTTGATGTAGACGGCTTTGAAGGTCCGCTCGATCTGCTGCTTGCTATGGCTCGCACGCAGAAAGTTGATCTGACAAAGATCTCGATCCTGCAACTGGCCCGCCAATATCTCGGATTCGTCGAAAAAGCGCGCAAGCTGCGCCTTGAACTTGCCGCTGACTATCTCGTCATGGCCGCTTGGCTAGCCTATTTGAAATCCAAACTGCTGCTGCCCGCGCCAGAGGGCGACCCGGAACCATCGGGTGAAGAACTGGCAGCGCAGCTGGCGTTTCGCCTGCAAAGGCTTGAGGCCATGCGCGAAGCGTCCAAGCAATTGATGAACCGCAACCGTCTTGGCCGCGATTTCTTTGCCCGCGGCATGCCGGAGCCGGTCGTGGTGAAAACCGAGCGAGCCTACAACGCAACGCTCTACGATCTGCTGACCGCTTATGCCCAACAGCGCCAACGGGAGGCGACGTCCACCGTTACCATTTCGCGCCGTGAGGTTTGGTCACTGCAGGATGCGCGGGCCATTTTGACCCGCCTGATGGGCAAACTGGAAGACTGGACGCCACTCAATGCCTTTTTGGCCGAATACATGACTTCGCGTGAAGAACGCGCTGGTGTCATTGCCTCCAGTTTTGCCGCAAGCCTCGAATTGGTGCGCGAAGGCCAGCTTGAAATTAGACAATCCGAAACCTTCGCACCGCTTTACATGCGCCACAAGCCTGCTGCAACGCCAACGTCACAAACCGAGCGATCATAGGGCTTTGCCCGCCCTGATAGGAGACTTTTATGTCCAACACCGCCGAAAACATCTTGCCATTTCCCAACTTGGTGGAAGACAGCGATCACGAGGATACGGTTGATGCGATGCAGGTTGTGCGCATGGTGGAAGCGATGATTTTCGCCTCCAGCGAGCCGGTTGCAGAAAAAGCGATTGCCGATCACTTGCCTGACGGCGCAGACGTGAAGGCGGCACTGGCTGATGTTCAAGCAAGTTATGCCAGCCGTGGCATCAATCTGGTGCGCGTAGGCGACGCGTGGGCCTTCCGCACAGCCGACGATCTTTCGTTCCTGCTGCAGAAAGAAGCCGTGGAGACGCGGCGCCTTTCCAAAGCGGCGCTCGAAGTGCTGGCCATCATCGCTTATCATCAGCCGGTCACACGCGCGGAAGTCGAGGAAATTCGCGGTGTTGTCACATCAAAAGGCACGCTTGATGTATTGTTGGAGACTGGCTGGGTGCGAATGCGCGGACGCCGCAAGACGCCGGGTCGTCCCGTAACATATGGAACAACGCCAGACTTCCTGGATCACTTCGGTCTGGAGACCGTGCGCGACTTGCCCGGCTTGGACGAGTTAAAGGGCGCCGGCATGTTGCAATCGCAGATTCCGGCTACATTTTCCGTGCCTGTTCCATCTGACGACGACCAACTGCAAGACGATGAAGATCCGTTCACGCTCGATGACGTAGAGGAACTGGGCCTGCTTTCTCCGCTTGGCGGCGACGAATAGTCTGCTGCGGCCAAGGCGAGGCTTCCAATTGCCTATGAAGTGTCCCACATAGCGCGTCATGGAAGATGATGCCGCAGTAAAGCCGCCACGTGAGCCGGTCCGTTCCAAATGGGGCGTGCCGAACACTGCTGCTGTTTCCATTCCGCACGAACTTTCGTTTGAGAACATCAGCCATCGCTTCGGCGAATCTGTGATCCTGCAAGACATTTCACTGACCGCTGCAACGGGCACCGTCACCTGCCTTCTCGGTCCGTCAGGTTCAGGCAAAACCACCTTGTTGCGCATCGCGGCAGGTATGGAACGCCAAACATCGGGCAGGGTGCTGCAAGATGGGCGCGAGATTGGTGGCCCGAGCTTATTCATGCCGCCGGAAAAGCGCGGCATCGGGCTCGTGTTTCAAGATTACGCGCTGTTTCCGCACCTCACTATCTGCCAAAATGTCTGCTTTGGCCTTGCGCACTTAAAGCGTGCAGACCGCATTCCGCAGGCCATGCAAACGCTGGCTCGTGTGGGTTTGGATGACCGCGCGGATGAATATCCCAGCACACTATCCGGCGGCGAGCAGCAGCGGGTGGCGCTCGCTCGTGCGATGGCCCCGCGCCCGGGCGTGTTGCTGATGGACGAACCATTTTCCGGCCTCGACAGCCGCCTGCGCGATTCGGTGCGCGACGAAACGCTGGGTGTGCTGCGCGAAACGCGTGCCACGTCGCTCATCGTCACCCACGACCCGGCAGAGGCGCTGAAGATGGGGGACAGAATTGCGCTTATGAACCGTGGCATCATGGAGCAATTTGGTACGCCGGAAGACCTCTATTATCGTCCCAAAACGCTGTTTGCAGCAGGTTTCTTCTCCGAATTGAACTTGTTCGAAGGTGTTGTTCGCGGCAGTCAGGTTGAAACGCCGCTCGGTGCAATCAAAGCAGACGGCATGCGCGAGGGGGCGGCGGCAGTGGTCGCCATCCGCCTGCCAGCGCTCTACTTTGACCCTGCGGGCAAAGGGGCAACCGCACGGATTTTATCACGCCGCTTTCTGGGAGACTTCGACCAGATCACAGTGGGTGTGTCCGGTGTCGATGTGCCGTTGAAAATGCGGCTGCGGGCGGGCGCGCTGGAGAGCTTGGGCATTGACATCAACCGCAATCTGTCAATCCGCGTCGATCCAAAAGGCTGTTTCGTCTTTCCTGCCGTTGAAACGACATCATCAGCGCTTACCTAATTAACCGGAACACTGCTTGGCGAGCGTCCCGTTGTTGCGAATGAACGCGGCTTCGGTCTATGTTGCCCAGCGACAGAGAGGATGTCTCAAAGAAGGCATCCGTAGAGGAGTATTGGTTATGGGTCAGATCGGCATTTGGCAGATTGTCATCGTTGCGGTCGTCGTGGTTTTGTTGTTCGGACGCGGCAAGATTTCAGAGCTTATGGGAGATGTTGCTAAAGGCATCACGTCTTTCAAGAAGGGCTTGAACGAAGCCGAAGAAGACGTCTCAAAGACACTTGATAACGAGCCGGGCGAGAAGGTTGTTGATAGCACGACCGAAAAGTCGAAAGTCAGCTAAAGCTGACAGTGTTCGCGGCTCGCTTACTGCTGCTGCATTGAGCGATACGCATTGCGCCGATTTGCGGCAACAACCAACCTTTAAGACAGGCGGAACGGGCTGTGTTTGACATTGGCTGGACCGAGATGCTCGTTGTGGGCATCATCGCGATCATTTTCGTTGGGCCTAAAGAGCTCCCCGGAATGCTGCGCACGTTTGGCCAGGCCATCCGCAAGATCCGGGGCATGGCCGGTGAGTTTCAGGGTCAATTCAACGAAGCCCTGAAAGAGGCTGAATTGGATGGGCTTAAAGACACTATCAACGATGTGCGCTCGCTCGATCCAACGAAAGCGATCAAAGACAAGCTAAATCCGCTGAAGGATGATCTGGAGAAGCCTGTGAAGGCCGAAAAGAAAATCCAGACCCCGCAGGAAATCGAAGCCGAAATCGCAGAAAACTACCGCAAAGCGCAAGAAGCCACCAAAAACGCTTCCACCGGTCCAAACGCTGTGCCCGGCTTCAGCAGCGCACCAACCGAGCCTGCATCTGAGCCGAAAGTGGTAGCCTCGCCCAAAAAGACGATACCCAAGAAAACCGCTGCCAAAAAAGCTCCAGCGAAAAAAGTTGCGCCGAAAAAAGCAGCTTCGAAAAAAACTGATGAGAAAAAGACGGCAGCAAAATCAACCGCCAAGAAAGCGGTAGCGAAGAAAAGCGTAGCTAAGTCCAAAACCAAGGACATAGCATGAGCGACGAGACGCTTGACGACAGCGCTGCACCGCTGATGGAGCATCTCATCGAGTTGCGCCAGCGGCTCTTGAAGTCTCTCATCGCGGTCGCGTGCGTGTTTGTTATTGCGTTCATTTTTTCGGACGACATTTTCAATCTTCTCGTCATTCCATACGAACGCGCCGTGGGCGATGATCAGAACATTCGCCTGATTTACACCGCACCACAGGAATATTTCTTTGCACAATTGCGCATCGCGCTGTTTACGGCCCTGTTCTTCGCATTCCCCGTGATTGCTACACAGATCTACAAATTTGTGGCTCCAGGCCTGTATAAAAACGAACGGGGCGCATTCCTGCCGTTTCTGTTTGCCACGCCGATCTTGTTTATATTGGGCGCATCGTTGGTTTTCTACGTCATAATGCCGCTTGCTATGGGCTTCTTCCTGTCGATGCAGCAGGACGGTGAAACCAGCCGCGCAACCATCGAACTGCTGCCAAAAGTCTCCGAATATCTCGGCCTGATCATGACATTGATCTTTGCATTCGGTCTGGTTTTCCAGATGCCAGTAGTCATCTCGTTGCTGGCTAGGGCAGGGATGGTGTCTTCTGTAGGGCTGAAAGCAAAGCGCAAATATGCGGTTGTGCTGACCTTCATCGCTGCCGCAGTACTAACGCCGCCAGATCCCGTCAGCCAGATCGGCCTTGCGGTTCCAACCCTGCTTCTCTACGAACTGTCCATCTACGCCACGCGACTCATCGAGCGCAAACGGCTGGAGCGTGAGGCCGCTTTCGAGGCCTAACGCATCGCCGTTTCGACGCTGATACGCCAAGACCCGTGAAAGTTCATGTTCGACATTAAGTGGATCAGGGAAAACCCCGAAACGTTTGACAAATTGCTCGCTCTTCGCGGTCTGGAGCCGAAATCCGAGTCGCTTATTGCGCTGGATGAAGCCCGCCGCGCGCATGTGGCCGAACTGCAAGCAGCGCAGGAAAAGCGCAATGTGGCGTCCAAGGAAATCGGCAAATCGAAGGCTTCCGGTGATGAGGCGGCGGCTCAAAAGGCCATCGAAGAAGTGGCTAAGCTAAAGGGTTTTCTCCAATCCGGTGAGGAAGAAGAGCGTAAACTCACCAATGCGCTCAACGACGCGCTTGCTGAAATTCCAAACCTGCCACACGAAGATGTACCCCAAGGGGCGGACGAAGCCGACAACGTTCTGCTGCATACCGATGGTGAAAAGCCTGTCTTTGCGTTTAAGCCAAAGGAACACTTTGAGCTTGGCGAAGCGATGGGCACGATGAACTTCGAAACGGCGGCTAAACTCTCCGGCAGTCGCTTCGTTCTTTTGTCGGGTGAATTGGCCCGCATGGAGCGTGCTCTGGGTCAGTACATGGTCGATCTCCACACGGGCCAGCATGGATATGTTGAGGTCTCGCCCCCGCTTCTGGTGCGTGATGAAGCCCTTTTTGGCACGGGCCAACTTCCGAAGTTTTCCGAAGATCTGTTCAAGGCCAGCGAAGACCATTGGATGATCCCGACCGCTGAAGTGCCGCTGACCAACATCGTTGCCGGCGAAATTGTTGGTGAGGCGACACTGCCACGCCGCTACACAGCGTTGACCTATTGCTTCCGCTCCGAGGCTGGTTCTGCCGGCCGCGACACGCGCGGCATGTTGCGCCAACACCAGTTTTCCAAGTGTGAATTGGTCTCTGTGACGGATGAAGAGAATTCGTTGCAGGAACTGGAGCGCATGCTCGGTTGTGCGGAAGCGGTGTTGAAGGGCCTTGGTCTGCACTATCGCGTAGTAACGCTTTGCACTGGCGACATGGGCTTCTCCGCTCGCAAGACATACGACATTGAAGTGTGGTTGCCGGGTCAGAATGCCTACCGTGAAATTTCGTCTTGCTCAGTATGCGGCGATTTCCAGGCGCGGCGCATGAACGCCCGCTATCGCAAGGAAGGTGAAAAGCAACTGAACTTCGTCCACACGCTGAACGGTTCCGGCGTTGCCGTTGGCCGAGCGCTCATCGCTGTGATGGAAAACTATCAAAACGAAGACGGTACGATCACCGTGCCGGACGTGCTGCAGCCCTATATGGGCGGCGCTACAACCATTGGCGGAGCAGAAAGCTAACCTATGCGAATCTTGCTCACCAACGACGACGGCATAAATGCGCCGGGACTGGAAGTTTTGGAAACACTGGCGCGGACGCTATCGGACGATATCTGGATCGTCGCTCCAGAGACGGATCAAAGCGGCCTTGCTCATTCGCTGACACTTTCCCACCCCATGCGGGCACGAAAGGTGCGCGATAAGGCTTGGTCTGTCACGGGCACGCCTACCGATTGCGTGATTATGGCAGTTCGCGAATTGGTGGATGGTCCGATTGATCTGGTGCTGTCAGGCGTCAATGCAGGTCAAAACATCGGCGACTACATCACATATTCGGGTACAGTTGCTGCCGCCATCGAAGGAACGCTCCTCGGCATCCGTTCCATCGCGCTGTCACAGGCATTTTCGTTTGACGGTCATCGTGATGTGCCGTGGGACACCGTTGCCACTCTTGGGCCTGATCTTTTGAAGCGTTTGCTGGAAATCAATCTACCGGAAGGCACCTTGCTCAACGTCAATTTCCCAAATTGCAGTGCCGCCGATGTGCAAGGCGAAACCATTGCAACCCAAGGCAAGTTTGATCACGGCCTTGGCATTGAAAAGCGCCAAGATGGCCGCGGTCTTTCCTACTACTGGCTGAAATTCATAGGCGAGCAGCCGGGCGAACAGCCGGGTTCAGACATCGAAGCGCTGGCACAGGACAGGGTGGCCATCACGCCCGTCCGCATGGATATGACCAATCACGCCTATCTTGACGATCTACGATCAGCGTTGGAGCCAACCAGATGACCGCAGTCCAAAGCGAAGACAATGCAGGATTAATGGGTTTCCTGATGCGGCTCCGCGCTTGGGCGATCACTGATGCGGCGCTGCTAAAGCGTGTTGAAAGCGTGCCTCACGATCGGTTTGTGCCGGTGGAGCATTTTGGGCTGGCGTGGAGCGATAGCCTATTGCCCCTGCCGTGCGGACAAACCATGTACTCGCCCGATCTGATGGTTCGCATGTTGGTAGCTTTGGATGTTGACCCATCTCACAGCGTTCTAGAAATCGGCACAGGCAGCGGATACCTCACCGGATTGCTGGCCCGTTCCGCCCGCAAGGTGAAAACGCTGGACCGTTACAAGACGCTTTTGAACCTCGCCAAACAAAGACTGCAAGCGCTTGAAATCTCCAATGTGACGTTTGAACAGTGCGATGGCCGCAATGGCGGGCGCGATGATGGGCTCTACGACCGCATCATTGCAGACAGCTCTTACGACGGTCCTCCGCGCGGTTTGCTGGACCAGTTGGCTGCTGGTGGCGTTGTTATCACCGCAATTGGAAATTCGGGCGAAGAGCAGATGCTGGTTCGTTTGACCAAAATAGGCAGCCGTTTTGAACGCGAGGATCTTTTCCCCGTGCGTTTTACTGCGCTGGAAGAGGGCGCTGCGCTGTCACTCTGACAAGCGCTATTCAACTTTCCTGACGTCACTTAACCGGCAATTAAGGTTGATAAGTCTTAATGATCGGACGATTTCGTGTGTCTGTTGTGGATTTGTTATGCGTTCCAAGCTTTATACGCGCCGTTTGCGTGCACTTTCTCAAGCATCAGCCTTGCTTGTTCTCGCTGGCTTCACCGCTGCCTGCAGCAGTGATGCGATGCGATTTGACGATGTGATGACGACCGGAACTAGTCTGACCCCCAATCAGCATCAGATATTGCATAAAGGAAAATCAGACCAGCCGTTCCCGGAAGCTGCCGCCCCTTCTCCATCGGCACCGTCCACCACAGGCATCCGTGTTGTGCAGCCAACCGTGAGCGCATCGCCTCTGCCAAGTGTTTCAGCACCATCAGCTGCAACACAATCTCCGGCAAGTTCCGCAGCTCGAACCTACACGCCGCCAGCGGCATCAAATGTCCTCTCGGCCTCTAAGCCCACGCCATCACTCGCGCAGCAAGCAGGTGCGCCGATTGTGCTCGCCCCGCGTCGCAATGGGCCAGTCGAACTGGCTGTGACCGGAGCCGACAGTTTGCCGACAGGCAGCGTCAGCCAAGTGGCGAAAACGGTGACGCAGACCAAGGCTGCAACCAAAGGCGGTTGGAGCGGAGCAGGGGGCACATATGTCACCGCACGATCCGGTGAGACGCTCTACAACCTGTCGCGGCGTTACGGCGTGCCGGTGGAAGCGATTATGCGGGCCAACAATATGGGCAATGCGGACGCTTTGCAGGCCGGAAGCAAAATTCTCATTCCCGCTTACACATATTCCGCTAATTCCAGGGTTTCCGCCCCCGACAACCATCCTGTTACCAAAGCCGTCCGCGCTTCCACAGGGTTCCAAGGGCAAGCTCAAGGCAGTGTTGCGACACCGAAGCAACGGATTAAGAGCGCCAAAACAACGATCAGCGAACCCGTGGTTTCAGCACCCGAAGTGGGTGCTTCTGGCCGTCATACGATTGTCTCAGGTGACACGCTTTATGGCGTTGCCCGCAAATATACCGTCAGTCCGGGTTCCTTGCGGGCTGCCAACAACATGAGCGGCTCAACGCTTCGGTTGGGACAAACGTTGGTGATACCACAAGGTGGCGCAACGCCTCCGCCAACCATAACAAAAGCCACCGCGCCAAAACCAGCTACCGAGCCAACACCGCAAGTGATTGATGAGGGCACCACGGGCAGCATTCCTGCGACCACACGGCAACAACCAGTCGAATCGGCCAAAAAGCTGAAGCCTGTTTATTCCGCGCCAACCATCGCGCAGAAATCGGCTGAAGAAGTTTCCACGCCGAAGAAAACCAGTGCGGGCTCGTTCCGCTGGCCCACCCGTGGCCGCGTGTTGACAAAGTTTGGTGAGCGTCAGAACGGCACCATAAACGATGGCATCGACATTTCCGTTCCCGAAGGCACCCCGATCAAAGCCGCAGAAGCCGGCACAGTGATTTATTCCGGCTCGGAACTTGCTGATTTTGGCAATCTGATCCTCGTCAGCCATTCAGGCGGATGGGTCTCTGCCTATGCCCACGCCAGCAAGAACAAGGTGCGCCGTGGTGATAAGGTCGGCCGTGGGCAGGTCATTGCCATGTCCGGAAAGACGGGCAATGCAGAGGTGCCAAAGCTGCACTTTGAATTGCGCAAGGATTCAACTCCGGTCAATCCGCTTAAGCACCTGTCTAAGTAAGCGGCTTTCCTAGCTCACCTGCCAGATCCAACACGAATTGCCACGCGACGCGGCCAGAGCGGCTGCCGCGCGTGGTTGACCATTCAAGCGCCTTTCCGCGCACGTCTTCCAGCGAGACGCCAAGATCGTAATGGGCCAGATAGCCTTCGATCATAGCCAGATATTCATCCTGCGAGCACTTGTGGAAACCGAGCCAAAGCCCAAAACGGTCTGACAGCGAGACTTTTTCCTCCACAGCTTCGCTTGGCGAAATGGAGGTGGAGCGCTCGTTCTCGATCATATCGCGGGGCATCAGGTGGCGACGGTTGGATGTAGCATAGAAAATTGCATTGTCAGGCCGCCCTTCAACGCCACCATCCAGCGCAGCCTTCAGCGCCTTGTAGCTGGTGTCGTCATGGTCGAACGACAAATCGTCGCAAAACAGGATGAAACGGTGTTCGTCGTTGCGGATGTGGCCGAGCAATCGCGGTAGCGTGTCGATGTCTTCGCGGTGAATTTCAACCAGTTTGAGCGGACGTTCCTGCTTGTCTTCGTTGACGGTGGCCTGTGCCGCTTTCACCAAAGACGACTTTCCCATGCCACGCGCGCCCCAAAGCAGCGCGTTGTTGGCGGGCAGGCCGTTGGCGAAGCGGCGCGTGTTATCCAGCAAAATGTCGCGTACCTGATCAATTCCCTGCAACAACACCATGTCCACACGGTTGACCTTGGCAACTGGCGACAGGTTGTCGTGTTCTGGCGTCCACACGAAGGCATCGGCAGCGGAGGCATCAAACTTTGGTGATGGCGCTGGCACAGCACGGGCGATCAACTCGATGAGAGTATCGAGCTTGGCTTCGAGTGAGGCGGCGATCTCTGGTGAGGTTTTTTCGGTCATAGGGCTTTGAAAATGCTGCGTGGGGAGGCTTGCTAACACGCCCATCCGATCAGGAAAAGAACCCTATATTTTGTCGGCGACAAAGCGGCAAAATATCAATCGGGTGGTGCGTTGCTACCGTTGCAAAGGAGGCAGCGATCACTATATTCCGCCTAACTTCGCGGGCGGGGGATTCCCCGGCCTGCAGCACTCCATTTTTAAGGTAGATTGTATGTTCATCACCCCAGCATTTGCCCAAGGCGCCGGCGGCGGCGGTGGCGGCTCCATCATCGAGCTTCTGTTTCCCCTTATCGCTGTTGCGGCGATCATGTGGTTCCTTATCATTCGTCCCCAGCGCCAACAGGCCAAAAAACGTGAGGAGATGCTTGGCAGCATTCGCCGCAACGACACAGTGGTTACCGCAGGCGGCATCATTGGCAAAGTTACCAAAGTGGTGGATGAAACCGAATTGGAAGTGCAAATCGCGCCCGAAGTGCGCACCCGCGTCCACCGCAGCTTTATTGCCGAAGTGCGCGTGAAGGGTGAGCCGGTCAAAGCCGATACGGCAAAGGCTGCACCTGCCAAAGAAACAAAGAGCGCGAAAGCCTCCAAAGCGAAGAAATAGGCATTCTTTGGTGCCGAACCTGCACCAAGCCTGACGACCGCGAAACACAGGAAACGAAATGCTCCACTTCAGCCGCTGGAAAACAGTTTCCATTCTGACCGTTATTCTTCTCGGTCTTATTTTCGCAATACCAAGCCTGTTCTCGCAGCAAACAGTTGATACGTGGCCCGATGCATTGCCCAAGAGTCGCATCAATCTGGGCCTTGACCTTCAAGGCGGTGTTCACCTTCAGGTGAAAATCGACGAAGAAGGACTGATTGAGGAGCGGCTCGAAACACTCAACGGCGACATTCGCGCGGCCATGTTGAGCGGCGAAGGCGGTCGCATCGGCTATCGCGGTATCACAGGGCAGGGCCGTGAAGTGCGCGTGCGCCTTTTGAAAGCCGAAGATGCAACTGCCGCCAAAGAGCGGCTCGCTGTTTTGCTGGAACCCGTCAACGCCGCTGGCAGCCTGCTCGCGGGCCTTGGCGTGGTTGAAGTTGAATTGAGCGAAGAGACAGACACGCAACTCGTCTACAGCCTCACCGACGAGGGCATCGAAAACCGCATTCGTTCCGCTGTATCGCAGTCTATCGAAGTTATCCGCCGCCGGATTGACGAACTCGGCACGACCGAGCCGATTATCCAGCGGCAGGGCACAGACCGCATCATTGTTCAGGTGCCGGGTTTCGATGATCCCGAGCGGTTGAAAGAAATTATCGGTGAGACTGCCAAGCTGACTTTCCGAGAAGTCAACGAGAATGCCAATCCGCTCGACGCCATGCGCCAAGGCGGCCGCGCGCCTGCAGGCTATGAATTGTTCATGACGAACGACGACGAGCCGCGCCCTGTTCTTGTTGAAAAACGCATCAGGATTTCAGGCGAAGATCTGGCCGACGCTCAGGCAGGTTTTGATGGGCAGACAAACGAACCCATCGTGTCATTTCGCTTCAACCTGAAGGCGTCTCGCATCTTCTGCGAATACACCCAGAACAACATCGGCAACCGCTTTGCCGTCGTGCTGGACACGACCGTTATTTCTGATCCAGTTATTCGCTCTGCGATCTGTGGCGGCTCCGGCCAAATTTCGGGTAATTTCACCACGGAAGCGGCCAATGACCTCGCGGTCTTGATGCGCGCTGGCGCACTTCCGGCGAAGATTACATTCGTAGAAGAGCGCACCGTTGGGCCGGGTTTGGGGCAGGACTCAATTGATGCTGGCCAAAGCGCCTCCATCGTGGCTGGTATTCTGGTCATCGTTTTCATGGTGGCAGCCTACGGTCTGCTCGGTGGCATTGCGACAATCGCACTGACCGCCAACGTCATCCTCATCATCGCGGCGCTTTCCGTGTTGGGCGCAACGCTTACCTTGCCCGGCATCGCTGGTATTGTGCTGACGATTGGTATGGCGGTGGATGCCAATGTGCTGATTTTCGAACGGGTGCGGGAAGAAAGACGGGCAGGACGATCTATCGTCCAAGCCGTCGATATTGGCTTCCGTCAGGCGCTCTCGACCATTCTCGACGCGAACATCACCACACTGATTGCCGCGTTCATCCTGTTTTATCTAGGCTCCGGCCCTATTCGCGGTTTCGCAGTCACGCTGGCCATCGGTATCATCACCTCGGTCTTTACAGCATTTACGATGACGCGCCTTCTGATGTCCGTCTGGCTGCGCACGCAAAAGCCGAAGGAGCTCCCAAACGGGCTGTTCCGCCTTGTGCCAGAGGGCATGAAAGCCAAATTCATGTGGCTGCGCAAAGTGTCGTTCCCAACTTCCGCGGCGCTTTTGATCGGTTCTCTCGCAATGTTTGTGATCGCGAATCTGAACTATGGCATCGACTTCCGCGGTGGCACATTGATCGAGTACCAATCGAAATCTGAAGTCGCAGACCTTGGCGATGTGCGAGAACGGCTCTCGCAGCTTAATCTTGGCGACGTGCAGGTGCAGGAATTCGGCAGCCCGAACGAATTGCTCATCCGTATTGAAAGCCAGGGCGCGGGCGACAACGCGGAACAGAGCGCTTTGCTAAAAGTGCGTGATGCGATGGATTCCGACCACACATTCCGCCGCCAAGAGGTTGTGGGGCCAACGGTTTCCGGCGAATTGGCGCAGGCCGGCACGATTGCCGTTCTCGTCTCGCTGCTGGCGATCATGGTCTACATCTGGTTCCGCTTCGAATGGCAGTTTGCGCTCGGCGCCGTGCTGGCAACAATGCACGATGTGATCCTGACCATCGGTATGTTTGCGGTACTCCAACTGGAGTTCTCGCTATCGTCAATCGCGGCCATTCTCACGATTGTTGGCTATTCGTTGAACGATACGGTGGTGGTCTATGACCGAATCCGAGAAAATTTGCGGAAATACAAGAAAATGCCGATCCGCGACCTGCTGGATATGTCGATCAACGACACGCTGTCACGCACGGTGATGACCTCGGTGACGACGCTGTTGGCCTTGCTGGCGCTGTATTTCCTCGGTGGCGAAGTGCTGTCGGCCTTCACCTTCGCGATGATCTTCGGCGTTGTGATCGGAACGTATTCGTCAGTGTTCATCGCCGCCCCGCTGCTCATTCTATTCCAGCTGCGCCCCGGCGCGATGGATAAAGTGGATGTGTCGCCCTATGCCGGCAAGGAACAGCAGGAAGTGAGTTGATATGGCGGTGACGCCAAATCGGCCGTCGAAGGCGAAGGCCAAACCGCGCGGTATCGAAATTCGCGACGCCCACTTTCCCGGTCGAGCGCCTGTCGACAGCTACGGAAACGGAGGCTTCCGTTTTGCCGACATGTCCCATCGCGGTTCCATTCTATGTTTGCCAAGCGGCATTTACGGATGGTCGGCCAGTGAAATGGCGGATCTAACCAGCACTGCATTCGAGCAAGTCTTTCGCGAAGAAGGCATCGAATTTCTCATTTTGGGAACCGGCGGCAATCTGCTTCCGGTTCCGCAAGCCTTACGCGAAGAGTTCGCGGAACGCAGCATCCGCATTGAGCCGATGAGCACAGGTGCTGCGGCCCGCACATTCAATGTGCTTTTGGCCGAGGGCCGCGCTGTCGGCGCGGCACTTTTGGCCGTCGATTGAGATGGCAGATGCACGCGACACGTTCGCGGAAGAGTTGAGCACACTTAACAATGGTTTGCGCGAAAGCAGCCGTGATCTCTATCTTGCAACGCTGTTGATGCCAGAGCCGGTTCGTGCACTCGCTTCGGTTCTGTTCGCCTATCATGTGGACCTGAGCAACATCTCCCGCCTTGTTTCCGAGCCAATGGCAGGCGCAATTCGTCTGCAATGGTGGGCAGATGTGATGAACGGTGAGCGGGCAGGCGAGGCGCAGGCGCACCCGCTGGCGCGAACGGTGCTTGCTCTTCTCGAAAAGCACGAATTGTCGTCACATGTGTTGGCGGAAAAAGCACAGGCCCACGAATTTGATCTGTTCGCGGAACCGATGGAAAATCGCGCCATGCTGGAAGGCTATTTCGGCGAGACGCGCTCGGTACTTTTTCAACTGCTGTGCACGGCCTTGGCAGGCCAGCCGACCAACGACACCGCAGATGCCGCAGGCCACGCAGGCGTCTCCACCGGCATCGTCGCCAGTCTGTTTGACTTTGAGCGCCGCCGCCAAATGCGCCAAACCATCGTACCGCAAGATATGCTGCGCGCGGCGGGTATGGATGATGATCGGTATTTCGCAGCCGAACCAGCCGATCTAGCACTCGTCTTTGAAGCCTATTGCGATCTGGCTTGGGAACATCACGAAAAGGCAGCCGCCGCTATCGCAAACTTGCCCAAAGAGTTACGCGGCATATTCGCTCTGTGTGCGCTGACGCCGACATATCTGAGTGCACGCCAGGCGCAGAACGGTGCTGTCGTTGATCTGCAACCGCTCTCGCAGTTGCGCACACAATGGCTGCTTTATCGGCAGAAACTCTAGAAGTTATTCGGCAGCTACCGGTGCTTGGTTTTCCAAGGCCAACCATTCGTCAGCATCGCGCAAGGCTCGTGCTGCGTAAGCGTTCTTCTTGGCCACCGCTTTGTCCTTGCCTCGCCACCGCCCCTCGTGCCCCTCCGGTTTTGAGAAGGTCACGGGCGGGAAAAGCCCAAAGTTCACATTCATCGGCTGAAAGCTCTTTTTACCCGGCGCTTCTTCATACGCGATGTGGCCCTTGGTGATGTGGTTCAACAACGCACCGAATGCCGTCGTCTCCGGCGGTAAAAGCGGCGTTCGGCCAGCGCGCTCCTCTGCGATGAAGCGACCGGTCAGCAGGCCAATGGCAGCCGATTCTACATAGCCTTCACAACCCGTGATCTGTCCGGCAAAGCGGATATGGGGCAGTGACTTCAGACGTAGGGTCTCGTCGAGAAGAGTCGGTGAATTGATGAAAGTGTTGCGGTGCAAGCCGCCGAGGCGTGCAAATTCTGCATTTTCCAAGCCCGGTATCATGCGGAATATTTCCGCCTGCGCACCATAGCGCAACTTGGTTTGAAATCCGACCATGTTGTACAGCGTGCCAAGCGCATTGTCCTGACGCAGTTGCACGACAGCGTAGGCTTTCACATCGGGATTGTGGGCGTTCGTCAGCCCCATCGGCTTCATCGGCCCATGGCGCAACGTCTCGCGGCCCCGTTCAGCCATAACCTCGATGGGCAGACAGCCGTCGAAATAAGGGACATTTTCCCATTCTTTGAATTCGGTCTTATCACCCGTCAGCAATGCGTCGATAAAGGCTTCGTATTGGTCGCGGTCCATCGGGCAGTTGATGTAATCCTTCCCGTTTCCGCCAGGGCCGACCTTGTCGTACCGCGATTGAAACCATGCCTTGTCGAAGTCAATTGAATCAGTGTGAACAATCGGCGCGATGGCATCAAAGAAGGACAGGGCTTCTTCGCCTGTTTCAGCGGCAATCTGCTGTGCCAAAGCGGGCGCTGTGAGCGGCCCTGTTGCGATGATGCATGGCCCCCAGTCTTCCGGCGGCAGGCCCGCAACTTCTTCGCGGGATATCGTGACGTTCGGCAGCTTTTCCAGTTCGGTCGTGACATGCGCTGCAAAGCCAATCCGGTCTACAGCCAGTGCGGAGCCGGCAGGAACCTTGTTAGCGTCTGCGCAGCGCATGATAAGCGAATCCGCTCGCCGCATTTCTTCGTGCAAAACGCCGACCGCGTTCGTCGTGTGGTCGTCAGAGCGAAACGAGTTAGAGCAGACAAGTTCGGCAAGCGAATCTGTCTCGTGGGCATCGGTGCCGCGTACGGGGCGCATTTCGTGGAGAACAACGTCATAGCCACGCTGTGAAAGCTGCCAGGTCGCTTCGGAGCCTGCCAGTCCACCGCCGATAATGTGAACAGGTGTTTTTGTCATGGAAACGAGATAGCGGCACAGACCCTTTCATTCAACTGCGAAGGTTTGCTATAAGCGCGAAACAGTCAATTCGCCGCTCCGCGCTGCCTTTCAAGATACGGCCAACTCAATGCGATCTTCTCTTTTCGCGCTTTGCGGCGTTGTTGCTCTTACCGCCTGTTCCCAAAGCGTCGGCACATCGGGTTCGCTCAGTGCCTATTCTGCGCCCATTTCATCAGTCACTGTCTGCTCTGGCTATGGCTGTGTGTTGAAGGATCGAATGACGTTTTCCCCTGCGCAAGAAAGCCGATTGAAGGCCATCATGGCATCAGCCAGCGCATCGCCTGAAGCCGAGCGTGCAGCCATCAAGCAGGCGATTGCTGCGATGGAAAAAATGAGCCAGAAAACGCTCCGCCTCGTACCGGATGTTGGGCGTTCATGGCAGCGGTATTCGGGCGGCTTGCGTGGGCAGATGGATTGTGTGGACGAAACGCGCAACACGCAGAGCTATCTGGGCTATCTTGCCAGCCGTGGCTGGCTAAACCATCACAGTGTTGCGCGCTCTTATGTGGGGAAGGGCATCGTTCTTGATGGCAACATGCCTCACCGCTCCGCAGTGATCGTCGCGAAATCTGGCACCCGCTATGCGGTCGATTCATGGCCAAAAGACAACGGTGCTCCACCGCTGATCGTTCCCGTGCCGCAATGGCGCAAAATGGATATTTGAGACGTTTCGCTGTCTTTGAAAAGCAAAACGCCCGCAAGATCTCTCTTGCGGGCGTTTTTAATGGGACCGGCAATGTCAGGCTACTGGGAGGAAGCGCCGATTATTGCTCTGCTGATCCTCCGTCTGGATGCCGTGGGAGGAACGGATCGTCGAGACGGTAATCAGTGATTAGCGCTTGCTGGAAGCACGCTTTGCGATGAACGGAATGTCGCCGCGCGAAATGCCCAGATCGTCGAGCTCGCGGTTGGACAGGCTGTAAAGCTCGTTGCGTGTCTGGCGAACGCGGTTCCAGGTGCGGACAGTGTTGAAGATATCCATGGTTCTAACTTTCTGCTTTGGGCATCAAGCCCGATGGGGGAGATCATTGTTTCGAAACGCTGTGTTTCGTTGACCCTCATTTAGGCCCGAAAAGCGAAAACGACGAGCGCAAAGACTGCAACTGAGCTATGCGTTTCACGCATGCGCTGTCTTACTTCTGACGCAACTCTTACCAAAACGTAAAGAAAGCGGCAAAACCGAGATTTACCTGCCTTACCACCGCCGCGTTTGCGGTCAGCGCAACGTTCGCCCTTACAGTTTAGATCATTCAGCCGCTTGCAACGCGTCCGATCCTGCACCAGGGCGACGCTCTAGCAATTCCTTCAGGAAATGGCCTGTGTAAGAGCGCTTCTCGTTCACCACATCTTCTGGCCGCCCGGCGGCCACCAATTCGCCACCGCCATCGCCGCCTTCAGGGCCGAGATCCAGAATCCAGTCAGCAGTTTTTATGACTTCGAGATTGTGCTCAATAACAGCCACCGTGTTTCCGGTATCAACCAATTCGTGCAGCACTTCCAGCAGTTTGGCGACGTCGTGAAAATGCAGGCCGGTCGTCGGTTCATCCAAAATGTAGAGTGTGCGGCCAGTGGCGCGTTTGGATAGTTCTTTCGCCAGTTTCACCCGCTGCGCTTCGCCGCCGGAAAGCGTTGTCGCCTGCTGGCCAATCTTGATGTAGTCGAGGCCAACCCGTTGAAGCGTTAGCATCTTGTCGCGCACGGCAGGGACTGCGGCGAAGAACTCGCAGCCTTCCTCGACGGTCATATCCAGCACATCAGCGATGGACTTGCCCTTGAACTGCACCTCAAGCGTTTCGCGGTTGTAGCGTTTGCCCTTGCACACATCGCAGGTAACATAGACGTCCGGCAGAAAGTGCATTTCGATCTTAATCACGCCATCGCCTTGGCATGCCTCGCAGCGTCCACCTTTGACGTTGAACGAGAAGCGACCAGGCTGATAACCGCGCACTTTTGCTTCCGGCAATCCGGCGAACCACTCGCGGATGGGGGTGAATGCGCCGGTATAGGTCGCGGGATTGGAACGCGGTGTCCGCCCGATGGGGGACTGGTCAATGTCGATGATTTTGTCGAGATGTTCCATCCCTTCGATGCTCTTGTAGGGAGCTGGAACGGAGCGGGATTTATTGATGTGGCGCGAGGCAGCCTTGTAGAGCGTTTCAATCAAAAACGTGGATTTGCCCCCGCCGGAAACGCCCGTAACTGCGGTGAACGTGCCCAGCGGGATCTCCGCATCGACGTTTTTGAGATTGTTGCCGGAAGCGCCGATGACCTTGATCTTGCGCTGCTTGTTGATCTTGCGCCGCTGGCGCGGAACATCCACTGACAGTTTGCCCGAAAGATACTGCCCTGTAAGCGATTTCTTCGATTTCATGATGTCCTTGGGCGTGCCCTGCGCGATTATCTCACCGCCGTGGATACCCGCCAGAGGGCCGATATCAACCACATGGTCAGCGGTCAGGATGGCATCCTCGTCATGTTCGACCACGATCACCGTATTGCCGAGATCGCGCAGGTGGCGCAGCGTTTCCAGCAGGCGAGCATTGTCGCGCTGGTGCAGGCCGATGGACGGCTCGTCGAGAACGTACAGCACGCCAGTCAGGCCTGAACCGATCTGCGAAGCCAAGCGGATGCGCTGGCTTTCGCCGCCCGACAATGTGCCAGAATTGCGCGAGAGTGTAAGGTAATCCAGCCCCACATCATTGAGGAAGCGCAACCGCTCGCGGATTTCTTTCAAAATCCGCCCGGCGATTTCCATCTGCTTGTCGGTCAGACTTTTGGGCAGTTCTTCAAACCAGACATTCGCCTCGCGGATCGACATTTCCGAGACTTGGCCCACATGCAACTGCGCGATGCGCACAGCCATGGATTCCGGCTTCAACCGATAGCCCATGCAGACGGAGCAGGGCTTGCGCGACATGAATTTCTCAATCTCTTCGCGCATCCACGCGCTGTCCGTCTCACGCCAGCGCCGTTCCAGATTGCCGATAACGCCCTCGAACGGCTTGGACGTCTTGTAGGTGCGCAAGCCATCGTCATAGACGAAATTGATGGTCTTTTTGCCCGTGCCATACAGCACCGCGTCCTGCGCCTCTTCCGACAAGTCGTTCCATTTGCTCGTGAGTTTAAAGCCGTAGACTTTGCCAAGCGCCTGCAATGTTTGCGCGTAATAGGGGGACGGATTACTGGATTTTGACCAGGGCACAATCGCGCCCTTGTTCAGCGCCACATCTCCGAGCGGCACCACAAGATCACGGTCCATCGTCTGCTGCGTGCCAAGACCATCGCAGGTGGGGCACGCGCCGAACGGATTGTTGAACGAAAAAAGCCGCGGTTCGATTTCCGGAATGGTGAAGCCAGAGACAGGGCAGGCGAATTTCTCGGAGAAGATCAGTCGTTCATGCGTCTCGTTGGCGCTCTTGTTCTTTGAACCACCGGCGGCGGTTTCATCAGCGGGCAGGGGCTTGTCGGCCAATTCTGCAACCGCCATGCCGTCGGTGAGCCGCAGTGCCGTCTCCAACGAATCTGCCAGCCGTGTTGTGATATCGTCGCGCACGACAACGCGGTCCACAACAACATCGATATCGTGCTTGTACTTCTTGTCCAGCGTCGGCGCATCGGCAATTTCGTAAAACTCGCCGTCAATTTTCACCCGCTGAAAGCCCTTTTTCATCAGCTCCGCGAGTTCCTTTCGGTATTCGCCTTTGCGGCCCTGAACGATGGGCGCCAGCAGGTAGAGGCGGGTGCCTTCCTCAAGCTCCATGACGCGATCAACCATCTGGCTAACAGTCTGGCTTTCGATCGGAAGGCCGGTTGCGGGTGAATAGGGAATGCCGACCCGCGCAAAGAGCAGACGCATATAGTCATAAATCTCGGTAACCGTGCCGACGGTCGAACGCGGGTTTTTCGACGTTGTTTTTTGTTCGATCGAAATGGCGGGCGACAGGCCGTCGATCTGATCTACGTCAGGCTTTTGCATCATCTCCAAAAACTGACGGGCATAGGCCGACAGGCTCTCGACATAGCGCCGCTGGCCCTCAGCATAAATGGTGTCAAAAGCGAGCGACGACTTGCCGGAACCGGACAAGCCAGTCATCACGATCAGGCTGTCGCGGGGCAGGTCGATATCGACGTTCTTGAGGTTGTGTTCCCGCGCACCGCGAACTGAAATGAACTTATCGTCGATGCGCTTTGCAGATTTGCGGGCGGCCATGGAATTTCCTTGCAGATTGGATCGGCTCGTCAGGCGCGGGGCGACGGCGGGAACGGGCAAGCAACACACTTAAACCCGTGACCTGTGCAAGCAAGGTCAATCCTGTCGCACCCGATTGCATCCACAGGTCGAATCAAGGGGCTTGAAGTCCCCTCGACGAGAACGTATAGTGAACATTCTGAGAGGGCAATCGTTTGAAAACGGTGGAAAACCAAGTTTGCATAAAGGTTCGAGCGGCGCTTTCATCACCATCAAGGTATCAGGAATACAAACGACCAATCTTCAGGAGCGATTGAGATGGCAGGCAGTGTAAATAAGGTCATTCTAGTAGGCAATTTGGGAGCGGACCCGGAAATCCGCCGCACGCAGGACGGCAAGGCAATTGCCAACATGTCCGTAGCCACGTCGGAATCCTGGCGCGACAAGAACACTGGCGAGCGCCGTGAAAAGACCGAATGGCACCGTGTTGTTTGTTTCAACGACGGGCTGAACAAGGTCATCGAGCAATACGTGAAAAAGGGCACGACCGTTTATCTTGAAGGCAATTTGCAGACCCGCAAATGGCAAGACCAGAATGGTAATGACAAATACACAACCGAAGTTGTGCTCCAGCCTTACACTGGGGTGCTGACGATGCTCGGCGGCCGCAACCAAGGCGGCGATCAGATGAGCGGCGGTTATGGCGGCGGCGGTCAATTGGATGGACCACCAGCAGGTGGCGGCTATGGCGGTGGTCAAGGTGGCGGCGGCAACCAGGGCGGTGGCTTTGGCGGCGGCGGCGAAATCGACGACGAAATCCCTTTCTAGGGCCAGTCAACAGATTTGCCGGGCAGCCATTCCATGACCTCGCTGTTCCAACGCCTCAAGACAGATTGTGCCGATGAATGGTGCAGCTACACCCACCATGCATTCGTGCGCGGCATGGGTGATGGCAGCTTGCCCGAAGCCGCATTTCGCGACTATCTGGTTCAGGACTATCTGTTTCTAATCCAGTTCGCTCGGGCCTACGCTCTGGCAACTTACAAAGCGCGCTCGCTGAGTGAAATGCGTGCGGGTCTGGACGGGCTCAAAGCCATTTTGGACGTCGAGATGGATCTGCACGTTCGACTCTGTGCAAAGTGGGGGCTGTCTACCGTCGATCTGGAAACCACGCCGGAAAAGCCACAAACCATCGCCTATACCCGCTTTGTTCTGGATGCTGGGCAGGCGGGGGATCTGCTGGACCTCTATGCCGCCCTGGCGCCGTGCATGATCGGCTACGGCGAAATTGGTAAGGCACTGCAAAAGCATGCGACGCCGGACAACCCATACGCCGAATGGATAGCCGAATACGCCTCTGACGGGTATCAGGAAATCATGGCCGCCAGCATCGCTAACCTTGATGCACTCGCAGTCGATATGCTGACCGAAAACCGCTATCCGCGGTTGAAGCACTTGTTCTCGCAAGCCACATTGCTTGAAGCCGATTTCTGGCAAATGGGTCTGGACGCCGAGCAGGACGAGAAGTGAGCGCAACGCCGCTTCCGCCGACGGATACACAGCCGCATTCGCTTCTGGCCGACTTTTCGGCCTCCGCCTTCACAATGGGCGTCCTGGCGTCAATCGTCGGCTTTTCATCGTCTTTCGCCATCGTGTTGGCTGCACTTGCGGCCTTGGGCGCAACACCTGCACAGGCGGCGACAGGCCTGTTGGCAGCAAGTCTTGCGATGGGCCTGTGCGGCGTCTGGTTCGCACTTCGCCACCGCGCGCCCATATCTGTTGCCTGGTCCACGCCGGGCGCAGCACTTCTCATCGGTGCGCCTGTTCTGGCTGGAGGTTACAACGAAGCCATTGGTGCCTTCATCATCTGCGCCTTACTGATCAACGTCACCGGATTGGTGAAACCGATAGGTGAAGCGATCAAGCGCATACCCCGGCCGCTGGCCAATGCGATGCTGGCGGGCATTTTGCTGCCGCTTTGCCTTGCGCCGTTTCGCGCAGCCGCTGAGATGCTATTTGCTGCGCTGCCGATCATCGCGGCTTGGGCTATCGCACTGCGCGTCAAACGGCTTTTCGCCGTGCCAGTTGCGCTCATCGTCTTTGCCGCCGTCTTGGCGAGCGGTATCACTGGAGCGCCGGAGCTGGCACAAGGCGCTCGCATTGAGCTATTTCCAAGCCTTCAGCCCATCGCGCCGATATTCTCCCTATCATCAATCATTTCTGTGGCCTTGCCGGTCTATGTCGTCACGATGGCCTCGCAAAATATCCCTGGAATCGCCGTGCTGGCGGTAAACGGGTACGATGTGCGGGCAGGGGCTTTGGTGCGCGATACGGGGGTGATCAGCCTTCTCAGTGCGCCCTTTGGTGCGATCCCCTCCAATTTATCAGCCATTGTAGCGTCTATGTGCTGTGGTGAAGATGTTCACCCCGATCGGAGCAGACGCTATTGGGCCGCTCTGATTGCGGGGCTGGGCTACATTTTGATGGGCTTGCTGGCGGGACCGATTGCTGGCCTTTTGCTCATCGCGCCTGCATCACTGATAGCAACGGTCGCTGGCCTTGCGCTTGTGCCCACCCTGTTGGCAAGCGCGGGAGAAGCCTTCGCGCCCGCGCAAGATCGAGAGGCGGCTGGCGTAACATTTCTCACCGCCGCTTCTGGCATAACTCTGTTGGGCATATCGGGCGCGTTTTGGGGGCTGGTCGCGGGTGGACTGGTCTACTGGCTGCTCAATGCTTACCGAAAGGGTGCAACATGAGACAAGAAATTGCCCACATCGCGCTGGTCGTTCGAGATTACGACGAAGCGCTTGCATTCTATTGTGGAAAATTGGGCTTTGAATTGGTGGAAGACACATACCAAGCCGAGCAAGACAAACGATGGGTGGTTGTGCGTCCGCGCGGGTCTCGCGGATCCACACTGCTGCTCGCCCGCGCATCAAAACCAGAACAAGAGGCTTTCATCGGCAATCAGTCAGGTGGAAGAGTGTTCCTGTTTCTTGCTACCGACGATTTCGCGCGTGATTTTGGGGCCATGAAACAAGCTGGAATAGCATTTGATCGCGACCCGATGGAGATGGATTACGGAACGGTTGCCGTATTTCGCGATTTCTACGGAAATCTCTGGGACTTGGTGCAATTCGCAGACGGTCATCCGATGGCGGTATAGCCTGCTTGTTCGGCCTCTTCGCGCCGCGATCCGGCTAGACAAGAACAACCTTTTGTCTCCAACGCCAAAAGGATAGCTGTGCCAGACCGCAGTCAGGCCCGTAAGCATATCGGCGTAGATCACCTTTTTTGAGCCGAGCGCAATATTTTGATCCTCTGTCCGTGTCCGTCTGTTTTGATGGGGCGGGCCATTCACCACAAAATGTAACCAGCTTCACCCGCTGGCCGCCTTTCCCGTGCTATGCAGATGGCAAGCCGGAGGCAACCGCTTGGCCGGTTCAACCAAAAGCACAAGCCTAGAAACAAGGACGCATTTGCGATGATGAAAACTGTGACTGGATTAATGTTCGCCTTATCGCTGCCCTGCGTGGCGCTCGCTGAAGGGGCGGACGTGGTTGGTGTGTCAAAGGTCCAAGCCAGCGACGGTTCGTGGCGCTTTCGGGTGACTGTCGCCCACGGCGACGAAGGCTGGGAACATTATGCGAATTCCTGGCAGGTGCTGGCGCCCAACGGCCAAGTGATTGCCACCCGAGTGTTGGCCCACCCCCATGTGGAAGAACAGCCCTTCACGCGCAACAAATCCGGCATCGTCATTCCCGAAGGTGTCGATGAGGTGATCGTTCGCGCAGGTGACAGCGTTCACGGCTTTAGTGGCAAGACAATGCGTGTGAAGCTTTCCGACTAGCCTGCCTTTACGAGCGCCAAAACACCATCGGCCACAAACTGAACTGCGAGCGCCGACAACAAAATGCCAAGCAGACGTGACAAGATAAGTCGGCCAGTCTCGCCCATCAGCGCGTCCACTTTCGGCGCAAGGCGAAAGGCAAGATAAAGCAGCACACCGTTTGCAACCAATGCAATCAGAGGAACAGAGAGTTCGACAACGGAAGTCGCTTCGGCTGCCAACAATATGGAAGCCGAAATCGCGCCGGGGCCGGCGATTAGGGGGATCGCGAGAGGGAAAACTGCAATCGACTGCAAATCCGCTCTCGTGACGATGCGCTTTGCCGTCTCATTCTGACGTTGGGCACGTTTTTCAAATACCATCTCAAACGCGATGTAGAACAACAGCAAACCGCCTGCCACGCGAAAAGCCGGCATCGAAATGCCCAGAACATCCAAAATGGCACGCCCGATGAACAGAAACGCCAGCAGGATAGCCAGGCCGATAAGAGTCCCGCGCAGGGCCACCACAGCCCGTTCCGCCTGCGTCATGCCTGCCGTCAGGCCGAGAAAAATCGCGGCCAGTCCCGGCGGATCAATGGTCACGAAATACGTCGTAAAGGCGTTCAGTAGGGCGTCAAATTCGATCATCTTGTACAAAAATACCGTTATCAGAACCGCCACACACAAACATGCGCAGTAGCGCGGCACAACACCACGCAACCGTGCGCCAACCACTTAATTTGCTCAAATATTGGTCGTAACGGCGATGCGGTGGAGCAATTAGTTTCGCATCGGTGGATAGCGCCCCTAAGACACTGAAAATATGATGAAAAATGGCGCGTTCATTTGTTCTCAAATTTGTGATCTGTGGCCGGTTGGGCTAGTTTTAACACTCTTGGTGCTGGCGATTCTGCGGGTGCTTTCTATTCGGTTTTAACCAGACACGTTTCATTCCAAAGCGTTTTTGAAAACAGCGGTGATCCCTTGATCGACGATACCTCCATTCCAGAAGATTCCGATCGCGAAGAAAATGGTTCAGATCAGGCCTCATCCGGCGGCGGTGACGGCGGAAGCGGCAGCGGCGGGAATAGTTCCGATGCCTCCGGTTCTGGCCGCGGGTCCGACCACATAGAACCAATTTCCATCGTTGCTGAGATGCAGCGTTCCTATCTCGACTACGCCATGAGCGTGATCGTCAGCCGTGCGCTGCCAGATGTGCGCGATGGACTGAAACCCGTTCACCGCCGCATCCTTTATGCGATGCACGAAATGGGCCTTGAGTATAACAAAGGCTACCGAAAATCTGCCGGTGTGATCGGTGAGGTGATGGGTAAATTTCACCCTCACGGCGATTCCTCCATATACGATGCTTTGGTGCGTATGGCGCAGGATTTCGCCATGCGTGCGCCCCTGATCGATGGGCAGGGCAATTTCGGCTCTATCGACGGCGATAAAGCCGCCGCGATGCGTTATACCGAGTGTCGCTTGGAAAAAGTATCCAGCGAGTTGCTGGCTGACATCGACAAAGAAACTGTTGATTTTCAGGCCAACTACGACGGCCGCGAGCAGGAACCAATGGTTCTGCCCGCACGGTTCCCGAATTTACTGGTCAACGGCGCTGGCGGCATTGCCGTTGGCATGGCAACCAACATCCCGCCTCACAATCTGGGCGAAGTGGTGGATGCGTGTCTGGAATTGATAGACGATCCGGCGCTGACGTTTGAGCGCTTGCTCGAAATCGTTCCCGGCCCTGACTTCCCGACTGGCGGCATGATTTTGGGACGCTCTGGAATTCGTTCGGCTTACGAGACGGGCCGCGGCTCTGTTTTGATGCGTGCAAAGGTCAATATCGAACCGTTCAAGGGCGAGCGGGAAGCCATTATCATCACCGAGATACCGTATCAGGTGAACAAGGCCTCCATGCTGGAGAAAATTGCCGAATTGGTGCGTGACAAGCGCATTGAGGGAATCTCTGACGTTCGCGACGAATCCGACCGTGATGGCTATCGCGTTGTCATCGAATTGCGCCGCGATGCGGTCGCAGATGTGGTGCTGAACCAGCTGTATCGTTTCACCCCGTTGCAAACGTCCTTTGGCTGCAATCTGGTGGCGTTGAACGGCGGCAAGCCTGAGCAAATGACGCTCTTTGATATGTTAAGAGCGTTTGTTAGCTTTCGCGAAGAAGTTGTTACAAGAAGGACGAAATTCCTTCTCAATAAGGTGCGCAATCGCGCTCATATCTTGGTCGGCTTGGCGATCGCCGTTGCCAATATTGATGAAGTGATTGCGCTTATCCGCAGTGCCCCTGATCCGGCCACGGCCCGCGAACAACTGATGACGCGCCGTTGGCCCGCAAAAGACGTCGCGCCGTTGATCGCTCTGATTGATGATCCGAAATATCAGGTCGATGAAAGCGATGGCACCTATATTCTTTCCGAGGAACAGGCCCGCGCAATCCTTGACCTGCGTTTGCAGCGCCTCACCGCACTGGGCCGTGATGAAATCGCCGATGAACTCAATAAAATTGGCGAAGAGATCAAAGACTACCTGGATATCTTGTCCTCCCGCGCCCGTGTTCAGGAAATTGTCAAAAACGAGTTGATCGCTGTCCGCGATGAATTCGCCACGCCGCGTCGCACCGAGATTCTCGACGGCGGCTTCGACATGGACGACGAGGACCTAATCGCCCGCGAAGACATGGTCGTGACCGTCAGTCACGGCGGTTATATCAAGCGTGTGCCACTGGCGACATACCGTGCACAGCGCCGGGGTGGCAAAGGCCGTTCGGGCATGTCCACGAAAGACGAGGATTTCGTCACGCAATTGTTTGTGGCCAACACGCACACGCCCGTCCTGTTCTTCTCGTCGCGCGGCATCGCCTACAAGATGAAGGTCTGGAAACTGCCACTTGCTGCGCCGCAAGCGCGGGGCAAGGCGCTCGTGAACCTGCTACCGTTGGAAGCCGACGAGCGTATTACGACGATCATGCCTCTGCCGGAGGATGAAGATAGCTGGCAGACGCTGGACGTAATGTTCGCCACCAAGGCGGGCACCGTGCGGCGCAATAAACTGTCGGATTTCGTTCAGGTGAACCGAAACGGCAAGATCGCCATGAAGCTGGAAGATGACGACGGAATCGTCGATGTTTTCACCTGCTCGGAAGACGACGATGTGTTGCTGACGACAGCGCTTGGGCAGGTCATTCGCTTCCGTGTGGACGATGTGCGGGTGTTTACGGGCCGTAATTCAGTCGGCGTGCGCGGCATTCGCTTGGGGAAAGGCGATGAAATCATCTCGATGGCGATCATGCGCCACTTCGATGCTGAAGCAAGCGAACGGGTTGCCTATTTGAAACAGGCTGCCGCCGCACGTCGTGCTGTCGAGGGCGAAGACGCTGATGTGGATGTTGTAGCCGTAGATGACGAGGAAGGCGCAGAAGAAGCGGCGCTTTCCGTTGAACGCTACGCCCAAATGAGCGCGGCGGAACAGTTCATTCTTACGATCAGCGAAAAAGGTTTTGGCAAACGTTCTTCGTCTTACGACTTCCGCATCGCCGGACGCGGCGGCAAAGGCATAAAGGCGACTGACCAGTCCAAGATGGACGAAATTGGCAAGTTGGTAGCTGCGTTCCCAATCGACGACGCTGATCAAATCATGCTCGTCTCCAATGCCGGACAATTGATCCGGGTGCCTGTCGATAACATCCGTATCGCCAGCCGTGCGTCCAAAGGCGTGACGGTGTTCAAGACCGCGCCCGACGAACAGGTTGTTTCCGTCGAACGCATCAGCGAGCCGGAAGAGGATGACGAGGTCGAAGCCGGAGACATTGCAGAAATACCCGATGCTGATGGCTCCAATGGTCCGGCGAGCGACACACCTCCTGAAACCGAAGGATAGCGTACCGTGCTTGGCATCGAATGGCCCATCTTGATCGCCTACACGCTGGGCTGCATAGCGCTTGTTGCGGTGCCGGGGCCAACGGTTACGGTCATCATCGCCAATTCCCTCCGCTCAGGCGCACGAGCAGGCCTTTTGAACGTTGCAGGCACGCAAGCGGGTCTGCTCATCATGCTAGCGGTGGTTGCTTTTGGCCTGGACTACATCACGACCTCACTCGCCTTCTTGTTCGATTGGTTGCGCTTAATCGGTGCTGCGTATCTTGTATGGCTCGGCTGGAAGCTGCTGCGGTCCGATGGTTCGCTTACGCAAGGCGAGCGTAAGAAGCCGAACGGTTCGTTCTTTTGGCAGGGCTTTTTGGTGATCTGGTCAAACCCCAAGGCTTTGCTGCTTTTCGGCGCAGGCATCCCGCAGGTGCTGTCGCTTGAAGGCAGCGCCATCGCGCAAACTCTGCTTCTGGGTGGGATTTTCATGGTGGTCGCCACCATCATCGACTCGCTCTACGCCTTCGCGGCTGGCTCGGCAGGCAACGCACTGACCAAACGCAACATCCGCACAACGGAAGTCCTTGGTGGCACATTCATGATGGGCGGTGGCCTTTGGCTGGGCCTCACACGCAATTCGTAAACCGCGCAAACCTTTGCGACGCGGCTAAAAACGATTAAGCCAATGCGGCTCAACAATTCGGATGCTCTCATGGCCCGCACAGCTTATTACCCCGGTTCCTTCGATCCGTTCACCAACGGTCATCTCGATATTCTGCTCCAAGCGCTTGCTGTTGCCGACCATGTGATCATCGCCATCGGCACGCACGCATCAAAAGTCGGCTTGTTCAGCTATGAGGAGCGTCAAACGCTGATCGAGCACGTGTTGGCAGAGCAGGGCGTCGAATTGGGCAAACGGGTGTCGGTCGCGACGTTCGATAATTTGGTCGTTGATGCTGCAAAGTCCGCGAACGCCAGTCTGCTCATTCGTGGCCTGCGCGATGGTTCCGATCTCGATTACGAAATGCAGATGGCCGGAATGAACGGCATTATGGCAGGTGAAATCCAGACCATCTTCCTGCCCTCCAGCCCGGAAACACGGCCCATCACCGCCACTTTGGTGCGACAGATCGCCAAAATGGGGGGGGATACGTCACATTTTGTGCCGGAAGTTGTGGAACGGGCTTTGCGCGAGAAACTGGCTAAGGCATAAGCCGCCAACAATCTGGAGTTACCTATGCGCATACTTTCATCCATCGCAGCTTTGCTGTTTGGTATAACCGTTTCCTTCACCGCCTTTGCGGCTGAGCCGGAAAACACACTCGTCCTGAAATTGAAAACGGGCGACGTGAAGATTGAGCTTTTGCCAGACGTTGCACCCAATCATGTGGAGCGCATCAAAACGCTGGCGAATGAAGGCTTCTATGACGGTCTAAAATTCCACCGCGTGATCGAAGGCTTCATGGCGCAAACTGGCGACCCGCTCGGCAACGGCACTGGCGGCTCCAAACTGCCCGACTTGAAGGAAGAGTTTTCAAACAAGGCCTTCGTGCGCGGCACACTCGGCATGGCACGCTCGCAAAACCCTGATAGCGCAAACTCGCAATTCTTCATCATGTTCGACGATGGGTCGTTCTTGAACGGCCAATACACAGTTTTCGGCCAGGTGCTTGAAGGCATGGAACATGTTGACCAAATCAAAAAGGGATCACGCGCAGCCAACGGCACTGTCGATAATCCTGACACGATCGTGCAAATGCGCACGGCCGATAAGCTGTAACTTTCAAAACAACTCTAAAAAGACATCAAAAGGATTTCCCGTGGCGGATTATAAAGACCCAGAAAACACACTTCTCATGGACACAAGCAAGGGCATGGTTGTGATCGAATGCCTGCCAGAGATCGCGCCAAACCATGTAAAACATATCAAAGAACTGGCCCGCGAAGGCTTCTACGACGGCGTTGTCTTCCACCGTGTGATCGACGACTTCATGGCGCAGGGCGGCGACCCGACGGGCACCGGCACCGGCGGTTCCGACAAGCCGAACCTGAAGGCCGAATTCAACGACGAGCCGCATGTCCGTGGCGTGTGCTCCATGGCCCGTTCGCAAAGCCCAGACAGCGCCAATTCGCAGTTCTTCATTTGCTTTGATGATGTGCGTTTCCTCGACAAACAATACACCGCTTGGGGCCGCGTGATCGAAGGCATGGAAAATGTCGACAAGTTTGCCCGCGGTGAGCCTGTTCGCAATCCTGACCAGATCAACACGATGAAGGTTGCCGCCGACGTTGAATAGTTGGCGTCTCCATCATGAACGATTGAGGGCGGGGGAAACTCCGCCCTTTTTGTAGGAAAATTGGAAACATCCATGCGCATTGACGCCTTCGATTTTCATCTGCCGGAAGAAAACATCGCGCTGCGCCCTGCCGAACCGCGTGACGCTGCAAAGATGCTGGTCGTTGATCCGACACAGGCCGAACCGTTTGCCGATGCAGGCGTTTTGGATCTACCCGATCTGCTGCAACCGGGTGACGCGCTGGTTTTCAACAACACCAAAGTCATCCCCGCCCGATTGGAAGGCACAAGAACGCGTGGCGATGCGGTCGCTAAGGTGGGCGTGACCCTGCATATGAAAGAAAGCAGTGATACTTGGCGTGCATTCGTCCAAGGCGCGAAGAAGTTGAAAGTCGGCGAGACAGTCCAATTCGCCGATGATTTCAATGCAAAAGTGGAAGAAAAGAACGAGGGCGGAGAAGTGTTGTTCCGCTTCAATGTGAGCGCCGGCGATCTTGACGGATCGCTCGCCTCTTACGGCCATATCCCGTTGCCGCCCTACATTGCCTCAAAGCGGCCTGAAGACGAGAAAGACCGCAAGGACTATCAGACCATCTATGCTGAAAAAGACGGTGCGGTGGCGGCCCCCACAGCGGGACTCCACTTCACCGACGCATTGTTTGACCGTCTTGATGCGCGAGGCATTTCGCGCCACTTTGTGACATTGCATGTTGGGGCAGGCACCTTTTTGCCTGTGAAGGTCGACGATACCGACGACCACAAAATGCACTCCGAATGGGGTCTGGTCGATCAGGCCACTGCGGATGAGCTGAACGCTGTGCGTGCCGCCGGCGGTCGCATCGTGGCTGTAGGCACAACGTCTCTGCGCCTGCTGGAAAGTGCTGCAAGCGATGATCGCACCATTAAGCCATGGTCAGGACCTACAGATATTTTTATCCAGCCCGGATACCACTTCAAAGCCATTGACGCACTGATGACGAATTTCCATCTGCCGAAATCGACACTGTTCATGCTGGTAAGCGCCCTAAGCGGGTTGCAGACCATGCAGGCTGCCTATGGTCATGCGATTGCCAATGGCTATCGCTTTTACTCCTATGGCGATTCTTCGCTGTTATTCCCCGCGCCGAAGGCTTGATGGAGTCTTAAAACACTTACGCATCGTTTACCGTTTCCATGAACGAAGCCTTGAAACTTCGTCCCTATACACTGTCGCCATAACACCTCTCGCAAAGGGAGGGACGACGACGGGAACGTAAGGGCGACGAATATGGAAGAGCACGGCGACGGCATTGACCCTCGTGTTGGTTTGGACTTCACGCTTGAGGGCACAGAAAAAAAAGACACGATTATCGGGTCAAACCTCAATGACACGATCTACGGCTATAAGGGCAACGACACCATTTATGGTGACGGCAATGATCAACTCGTTGAAAATGGCAACATTGAAGGTTTTGCCAGCACGACGCTCGGCTACGGCTATACGACAAACGAAGCTGCTTATTTGGGTTCTTGGTATGCGCCACTGGGTCATTCTGTGCTGTTGGAAACAGAATTTGCATTGACCGACACAGGCCGTGGCCAGGTTTTGGAACTCGCTAGCGATGTGAACACATACATCGAACGCACGCTTGATCTGATGGCAACTGACTCGGTCTACGAGCTCTCCTTCGATATCGCCATGCCTGTTTATGAACGCGTCTTGGGTCGGGACGGCGTGCGGGTTGAATGGAATGGCGAGGTTGTCGCGACTGTGACGCCCGATTCCTACGACACATGGGAAACGGTAAAACTGGATATCACCGAAGGCACCGGCGATGGCACAAACACGCTGAAGCTCGTGGGTATCGGTCCCGAAAATTGGTGGGGTGCTGTTATAGACAACATCTCTGTCCAATCCACTGCACCGTCTCCGGGCAATGACTGGTTGAGCGGCGGAGACGGAAACGACAAGCTTTACGGCATGCAAGGTTCCGACTGGTTGGATGGCGGCATTGGCAAAGACCACCTTGATGGCGGCGAAGGCAACGATACCGCAACGTTCAAATCGGCAACGAGTGGTGTTTTGGTTGACCTTGCAGCAGGTCGCGGCTTCCGCGGCGACGCAAAGGGCGACACTTATACAAGTATCGAAAACCTGCACGGTTCCGATCACGACGACAGCCTGCGCGGAGACAACGAGCGTAACCGCCTCGTCGGTCATGATGGCGATGATCAACTTTATGGTCGTGGTGGCGACGATTATCTTTTGGGTGGCGACGGCGCAGACTACATCAATGGCGGCGCAGGCATTGATACGGTCGAATACGACTATTCCAAAGCAGCCGTTACGATCAGTCTCTTGGACGGAACCGGCAACGGTGGCTATGCGCAAGGCGATGAGCTTGTGGCAATCGAAAACGTGGTTGGCTCACATCACGACGATACGATCACCGGCGACAACAACAAAAACCGTCTCAATGGCGACGAGGGCGACGACATGCTCTACGGCCTCGACGGCAATGACACACTGATCGGTTGCTTTGGCGCTGACACGCTTGATGGCGGCGCTGGCACGGATACAGCCCATTATGGCCACGCTGAACAAGGCGTTGCCTTGAGCCTGATGACCGGCGGGACGGGCGGTGAAGCCGCTGGTGACACGTTTATCTCGATTGAAGCGGTCTACGGCACAGAGTTCGACGACACGATAGAAGGCGACAATGGCGTAAACCGTCTCAACGGTAACGACGGTGACGACATGCTGATGGGCGCAGGCGGCAACGATTATCTGATCGGCGGCGAAGGCGCAGACATGCTGGACGGTGGCGACGGCTACGATACAGCCGATTATTCCGGCGCAAGCGCTGGCGTGTCGCTGAGCTTGGCAACAGGCGGCACAGGCGGTGAAGCGGCTGGCGATACATATACTAACGTCGAAAACGTCTACTCATCCATCTACGCCGACGCCATCATCGGTGACGATGGCAACAACCGTCTCAACGGCAACGATGGTGATGATGTAATCGAAGGCGGCGATGGCCGTGATTACCTTACGGGCGGGGAAGGCAACGATACGCTGACGGGCGGCGATAGCCTCGATGTGTTCATGTACAAAGGCGCGTTCGGCAATGACACGATCACAGACTTTGTCGGTGGTTTCGGCATCGTGGATCGCATCTGGCTTGATGACATTGGATTCACAGACTTCGCTGACTTGACGCTGGTTGATCAAGGAAGCGACACGCTGATTGATGCTGGTGCGTTCGGCACTATCACGCTGACGGGCGTGACGTGGGACACTTTGGTCGCAGACGACTTCTTATTCTAGGCTCGATACACCCCAACAAATTTGGCAGGCGCCCATGCGAAAGCTGGGCGCCTGTTTCGTTTGGAACCATGCCAGCGTCGTTTCGCGCCTTTGCGGCTGGACGAAACCGCATTAGCTTTTGGGTCGTATTACTAGACAATAATGAATGCGGAAGGATCAAAAATGGTGCGTTTTATTCAAAAAGCCATAGTCGCGATGGCTTTGGCGCTTACGCCAGCGATGCCGAGCTTTGCCCAAAACGTTGAGGCCGAAGCGCCTGCCGCGTTGCGCGGGCAGGGACAGGCTATCATCGACGGTCAGTTCAAAGCGTTCCGTTCGCGTGATCATCAGCAGGCATTTGGCTACGCCGCGCCGACACTGCAGCAGGTTTTTGGTTCAACAGATCGTTTCATCGGCATGGTCAAGAACGGCTACGGCGCCATTTACGACGCGAAGCAATGGAAGTTTGGCCGCAGCCGCATGAAAGACGGTGATCTGTATCAGGAAGTCTTTGTCAGTGGCCCAAACGGCAAAGAATGGAAGGCGCTGTATACACTGCGCAAACAAGCCGATGGATCATGGAAAATTGGCGGCGTGCGCCTCATTCCGGCAGGGACTTTGGGAACCTAGTCTAAAGCGCTGGAATGTCGCCCCGTTCCCAAGCTGCGCTGCAAGCAGCTTGATAGTCAGCATAAGCGGCGGCTTCGATTGCGTCTCGTGCACCTTGCATAAGATCCTGATAATAAGAAAGATTGTTCCAAGTCAGCAGCATCCCGCCCAACGCCTCGTTGGAGCGGACAAGATGGTGCAAATAGGCGCGTGAATAATCTCGCGCCGCAGGACAATCGCTTTTCTCATCCAGTGGCCGATGGTCTTCTGCATGGCGCGCATTGCGCAAATTGATCTTACCGAAGCGTGTGAAAGCGGTGCCATGGCGTCCTGCTCGGGTTGGCATCACGCAGTCGAACATATCCACGCCACGGGCGATGGATTTCAGCAAATCGTCAGGTGTGCCGACGCCCATCAGGTAGCGCGGCTTTTCTTCCGGCAATTCAGGGCAGGTGACGTCCAGCATAGCCAGCATTACTTCTTGAGGTTCACCCACTGCAAGGCCACCGATGGAATAGCCCTTCAGGTCCATATCTTTGAGCGCATTGGCTGACTTGACCCGTAAAGCTTCGTTATCACCCCCCTGAACGATCCCGAACATCGCACGGGCATTGTGATCGCTTTGCGTTAGAAACGCGCTCTTGCAGCGTTCTGCCCAACGCAAAGACAATTCCATTGCCCGCTCGATTTCACTGACGGGCGCGGGCAGGGCGATGCATTCGTCCAACTGCATCTGGATATCACTGTCGAGCAGAGCTTGAATTTCTATGGAGCGCTCTGGAGTCAACTCATACTTCGAGCCATCAATATGACTTTGGAATGTGACACCGGTTTCGGACAGCTTGCGCAGTTGCGAGAGCGACATGACCTGAAATCCGCCCGAATCGGTCAATATTGGATGCGGCCAACGAGCAAATTCGTGCAGACCGCCAAGTTTGGACACACGTTCAGCGCCGGGCCGAAGCATTAAGTGATATGTGTTGCCAAGGATAACGTCTGCACCCAGATCGCGCACTTGATCCATATACATGGCCTTGACCGTGCCTGCTGTCCCGACGGGCATGTAGGCAGGGGTGCGTATTGTCCCGCGCGGCATGGAAAGCGCACCCCGCCTTGCTTTGCCATCAGTTGCTTTGACGGTGAATGTGAGATCGGCTGAAGTTTGCTCGCGCTCTGTCATAGCATCATCCCGCTAAGCGGCCTTTTTTTGTTTTCGGCTGGGGCGGGGGGAGTGGTGAGCCCGCACGGATTCGAACCGTGGACATCCTCATTAAAAGTGAGGCGCTCTACCAACTGAGCTACGGGCTCGCGCGACGATGTCACGAACGCGGCGAGCAATAGGAAATAGCCACGCCACGGTCAAGCGCTTCGAAGCGCGTGCGACACTTTTTTTGCCTGATGATGATCATGGGTTTTTGAACAAAGCAAGCAGCCGCTGACAAAGGTGTGACGAAGGGTGACTGTGCAGCGCCGCAATTGGGATGTATCACAAAGACCGGATTGGTATTTTAGGCTGGACTATGGGCGCAGACATTACTCTTTTCACTATTTTTTTTGCAGGAACGCTGTCGTTCATCTCGCCCTGCGTGTTGCCACTCGTCCCGCCGTATCTGACGTATCTGGCCGGTGTTTCCATTGAAGAGCTAACCGGAAGCAAAAAGTCTGCTGCCGTGACCGCCCGAGTGATGACCAACGCTTTTGCGTTCGTAATGGGCTTCACCGTCGTCTTCGTGGCCTTGGGTGCCGGGGCATCGACGATTGGCGCAATGGTGCGTCAATATCAAGAAGGTCTGGCGATGGTTGCCGGCGGCATCATCATACTGATGGGCCTGCACTTTCTTGGCCTATTGCGCATTGACCTGCTTTATCGAGAGTTGCGCTTTCAAACGGGCAATGCTGGCGGAATAGGGACAGCCACCCTCGGAGCAGATCAACCCAGCCGCTCACGCAGAGCCAGCCTTGGCGGCTCCTTCCTGATGGGCCTTGCGTTCGCATTTGGTTGGACGCCCTGTATTGGACCCGTTTTAGGCGCTGTGCTTTCTGTGGCTGGCAGCCGTGAGTCGGTTGGCGAAGGCGCGGGCATGTTGGCGATCTATTCACTCGGTCTCGGTGTGCCGTTCATGCTGTCGGCCTTGTTCGCCGAAACCTTCATGGGCTTCCTCCAGCGCTTCAAACGCCACCTGGGTACCGTTGAAAAGATCATGGGCGGTCTGCTGGTTTTGACAGGTATCATGTTCCTGACGGGCTGGATGCAGGATGCCGCTTTCTTCTTGTTGGAAACATTTCCAGCGCTGCAGGAATTCGGCTAGGCTTGCAGCCTGACTAAGCGGCACGGGAAATTTGATCATGGCAAAAGCTGCTGAGCGCTTGCGCGAACTGCGCGCATTGCTGGAATCGTCCGACCCAATTCCTCTGCTGGATACGCTCAAAACGCCTCAGGACGACTTGATTGGCATGGCTCAGTCAGACCAAGACCGCATCAAAGTGCTCAATCTGACCGGTTTTCACGCCCATACGAATGGCAAGTTTGGTGAGGCCTATGAACGGTTTTCGCAAGCATTTGAATTGAACCGTGATCTGCGCTCACTCGCCAACGCCTTGATCGCTGCTCGCAAGGGGAAAGACGCGGTTCCAGCGAGCAGGCGTGCCGAGCTCTTGGCAAGCGCACACGAAACCGGAAAAGCCGAACCGGATAGTGAGGCCAAGGCAGAGCTTTACGATGTTCTCACCCACAATTGCGGCGCTTGGGACATAGATGAATTAATAGCGCCGTTCGGTGCTGAATCGCTGCGCATCAAGGATGCATTGCAAAAACCATCATTCGATTTGGCAGCACGCGACCGTCCCATATTCGATTTCGACCGCAAGAACGCCAATGTGATCTCGTTTTCACTGTTTGGAACGAAGCCAAGGTATTTGAAGGTCGCCATTGAAAACGCGCGCGCTTGCCCGAACGTCTTTCCTGGCTGGACCTGTCGTTTTTATGTCGACAAAAGCGTTCCCACTGAAACGTTACAGCAATTAGCCGCCGCCGGGAGCCAGATTCACATCATTCCGAAGATGCACGACCCCAAGAGCGGTTCGGGCTTGTTCTGGCGATTTTTGGTGGCGTCAGATCCCAACGTCGATTTCTTCATGGTGCGCGATGCAGACAGTCTTATTTCAGTTCGTGAGAAATGCGCAGTGGATGAATGGGTTGAAAGCGACTGTGACTTCCATGTTTTGCGGGATTTCTATTCACACTCGGAACTGATGCTGGCCGGTCTTTGGGGCGGAGTTGGAGGGCGGATTGCAGACATTGCTGAGCTCATCAACACCTACACCAAAAGCAAAAAGCCAAACCGGCTGGGTGTACACAATCACGATCAGCTTTTCCTGCGCGGTGTTATATGGCCGTCAGTCAAAATGTCTCTGATGCAACACGACAGCGTGTTTGGCAGCCAGCTGAAATTTCCCAATGTTCGTAATTTTCCAAACGTAGGCAGGCTGCACCCTAAGCGCCATGTCGGTCAGAACATGGGAATTTTCATGAAAAACGGTGGCGAGTCCTAAGCCTTTTTGCGGGCAGGGAATGTTGCCAACACCACACCGCTGAGCACTGTCGCTATCCCCCAGAAATGAAACGGGAACAGAGTTTCACCCAAAAACAAAACGGCCAGCGCCACCCCGTATACGGGCAACAGATACAGAAAGATCGACGTAATCGACGAGCCGACGACGCGCACTCCGTTTTGAAACAGCGAAAACGCCAGCAGCGACGAGATGATGACCGTCGCTGAAATCAGTGCCCATGCCGTTAAGGTTGATGGGAAGGTAGCGAGCGAGACGGTTTCAAACGCTGCAAACGGCAGCAGCAGCACAGCGCCCGCACCCGCTGTGAGCGCAAAAAGAGGCAGTGTTTGTAACGGTGCCAGCTTGTCGGATTTCAGCCAAACCGAATAGACGGCCCAACTGAAGGCGGTCGCTACAAAAATCAAATCACCGACGTTAAACGACAAAGACAAGAGCGTTTCCAAAGATCCGCGAAAGACTATGATTCCGACGCCAGAAAAAGCAAGACCAATACCTGCCGCTTCCCGAATGTTCGTTTTGCGTCCACGGAAAAGCCAATCGATCACCAACACCATGACGGGAGCGGTGGTGTAGATCAGCGTGCCGTTCGTGGCGGATGTATATTTCAAAGCGACATAGACAAGAGCGCCGCAAATCCACATACCGAGAAACCCCAACATAGCGATTGTCGGCGTCAGAGACCCGATGAGAGCGCGATGGGTACGCAGCTTTGGCCATACAAACGGCAGCAGAATTAATGCGGTGAACGTCCATCGCAAGAAGGCCAGCGTGTAGGGTTCGGTGTGGCCGCCATCAATGCTGGCACGGCCGAATATGATGTTGGTCGAGAAGAACAGCGGCATCACAAACAACAGTGCCAACGCGACGCTGCGCTCGCGCGAAGGCGGCGTTTCCGCCGTTGCGGTGGTCATGCTTGTTTGTTTTGTCAAAGGATTGAGGAAGGCCCATTGTGCTTGGCCCCTCTATTGCAGGCTTCAGGCCAGTTCGTCCAGATCAACCGTTTCGTCGTCAAACTGTGCTTGTTCAATCTTCCATAGAAAATCGTAACCCACATCGTTCCAGATCAGATAGCCGTTTCCGCCGGCTACCGACGAAATGTCATAGTCATCGCGGCTGCCCGCAAGAATAATCGTATCGGTTCCGCCTTTGCCCATCATCACCTGATTGCCCTCAGTATCGAGGAAGAAATCATCGCCCGATGTGCCGTTGAGCAATTCGTTAGGGCCGCCGCGAATGACGTCAGGCTGGCTGCTTTCTTCGCGGAACAGCGCATTCACATCTGAGAAATTCTGCACCCCTTTCAGCAGAATCGAATTACCCTCAGCATCTGCGACCAAAAGATCGCGGCCTTGATCCGTGATTACCAGATCATCGATGGAGGAAACGCTGTCGCTTTGTAAAAAGTCGAGCGTGTCTTCGATGGTGGAAAAAGCGAGCGCCGTGTCGTTGCCTTGCGAGAAAATGATCGTGTCCGCGCCGCGCCCGGCGTGCAGGAAATCATCTCCCGCGCCGCCGTCGAGAATATCGCTGCCAGAGCCGCCATACAGACCGTCATTGCCATCTCCACCGACGAGCATATCCTCGCCACGACCGCCAAAAATTGTATCGTCGTCTCCCATGCCGAACAGCGCGTCGTCGCCGTTGCCGCCGATTACGCGGTCCGCGCCATCTCCGCCATCCAGCATGTCAGCGCCATTTTGGCCATAGAGCGTGTCATCGTCTGCGCCACCCCACATTTTATCGTCGCCATCGCGTCCGAAGAGACGGTCTTCGCCGTCTTGACCATGCATTTCCAGTTGTCCGTCATTGCCGAACATCCTGTCGTCGCCAGCACCGCCGAGCATTAAAGTCGCGTCTTCGGTTGCACGCAACACGTCGTCAGCATCGCCACCGCCCACGCGATCAAATGCGGTGAACACGTCCTCTTGCATGACTTCGACATCTGAATTGCGCTCAATGATGTCAGCCAACGTTACACCGCGCACGGCTTCAAGTTCCGCCTCGCTCATGCGGTTTTCGTGCCAGTAGCTGTCGCCGTCGCGAACGCGCATGAATTGATCGACTACGATGGTCTGAAACAGTTCGCCCAGCAGCGAGCCGTCAACAGGATCTTCCGCTAAACCACCGACATAGAGATCAATGTTGTCGACAGTGCCATAGAGTTCTTCCAAGCGCTCTTGCAGGACTTCATCGCTTGTAATGTCAGCAAAGCTCTCGGCACGGTCTAGCCCATAGGCTTCCCGTGCACCGTTATAATCATCGAGGCCGTGATCTCGGCCCCGCTGGATGTTGAGTGACGCCAAGTCAAAGCCACCTGCGCCGGGAGGACCGAAAAGGAAGTTCCGCACGTCATCAATAATTTGCGAATCCAGCTCTTCTGCTTCTTGGATACCCGCACCACGAAGCGTTTCTTCAATTCCACCCTCATTGCTCAGCCGGTCAGGACGGAAAAAGGCATCGCGGAGTTGTAGGTGCCCGAATTCGCTCTCGGAGCCGTCTTCCTTGAAGCGCAGAATATCGCTCGACAGCATCGTGTGACCGAGGCGGAACGCAGCGGTGGAAAATTCGTTGGCAATCTGTGGGTCCACGTCAGCTTTGTAACCATCCCACGCGGCAATCGCGTCTTCACCCACCAGTTTGGGCAGAAATTCGTTGAACGTGATGATCTGAAGTTGGGCCTCAACCGTTTTGCGGGCCTCTTGGAAGAGCGTCTCGCCATCCAAGGTCGGGTTTTCCTCGGCAAGCTCTTCGACCAAACGATTGTGCTCGCGGGCAAACAGCGTGTGCAGAGAAGCAAGCCCGATATTCTCGTTTGCGCGCACATCACCTGCAAGAAACAAATTTGGCGCTGTTGAAGGCGCATTGGCGAGGCCAGCGGTGTTGAAACCCATCAAATCGCCATCAGACATAATAAGTTTGCCATCGTCAGACCGCAGTGCGTCCATACGCTCTTGAGAAGAACCGTAAACGCTGCCCGCATCGATAAATGGAGTGATTTCGTTGATTTGCTCGCGGGGTGTTTCAGTACCCGTTTCTTCATCGAATGCAGAGCGCATAAACTGAATTTCGGATTCGCCGGTGCCGAGCGGGTCAAACATCAAGTCGCCAGTTGGCACCCGCATATTTGCCGGTTCTTGCGTCAGTCCACTTTCCGTTAGCGAAAGATCGTGGTCGATGAACTGGCCCCACATCCACATAAAGTTGGACAGTCCAAGTTCGTTGCCGATTGGTTCGTCCTGATCGAAGACAGCGTTGCTGACTTCACGAGCCAGCGGCCGGTCAGCGCCCGCCAAAGTGGAAATACCATCGCCATAGTCCGATTGTGAAACACGCAACAATTGCGTGTGCGTTTGTCCCATCTCGGGATTTTCGGAATTGTTGTTGGCCCCATTTGGCTCACGATACTCGGACATAACCCTCGGTTTCCTCAACTCGGGTCCAGATTGTCCCGAATTGAGACAGATCATGGACGACTTCCGCATTCAGGAAAAGGTATTGCAAGCGCTATGCCACAAGCAGTCGCGGCATATGGTAAACGCACGGAAAGCTAAAAGTTAGGAGGGTGGGGCCTCAGTCGGCGAAAAGAGGATCACCAGAATAGGCGGAAACTTCGCACGAAGTGTGGGCTTTTGCACAGAAACTTGTGGCCTTAGACAGACTGTCGAACGGGCCCAACACCAGAGCGGCGCGAAACTCTTCGCCCTCCTGGCGGAAACGCACCAGAGGCTCCGTATCTGTAAGATCGAGTTCGAGGTTGTCTTGTGTGCCTTGATATACGGACGACACAGCCTCCAACGGATTGTAGCCGCCCATAATAACGCCCAGCGGTGCGGGCGTCGCTTCCACTGGAGTCACGGCAATCGGTCCATCTTGCTCAACCCACTTTTTGACGGAGGCAGTGGTCATCGGATCAACGTCTTGCAAAGGCAACGAAGGTTGAGCTGGTTTAAGGACCGCCGCCATAAATTCTGGTTGTTCTTTCAACGTGTTCAGGTAGGCGGTGCCACCTGCAATGCCGCTGGCGGAAAATGCGAAGAATGCCCAAGCATAGATTGCAAAAGTTCCAATGCTGCTTTCACTCTTGCGAACTTGCTCAACGTGAAATTCTGCTGCTTCACGCGCAGCCCGCTTAGCAGACAGTTCGATCAGATCTTCCGCCTTCACCGATGGCTTTTGCTTGCCAAACTTCTTCATCATGCTTCCCCATAGGGTTTTCCCACCGTTGCACCCCGCTTGTTTATCGACCAAAGAAGGTTAAGAAATCGCAACTTTTGCGCCGCCGTTTTACTGCGGCTTAAGACCAATTCGCTTATTTGGCCTAGACTGCCAATTCGCAAGTCCTTGGGGATATCGATGTCAAGAACATGCCTAACAATCATCTTGGCTGCGGGTGAGGGCAAGCGCATGGCTTCCGCAATGCCAAAAGTGCTTCATCCCGTTGCCGGCCTGTCTATGGTTGGCCATGTCATCGCCGCCGCCAAACTGGCGGGAAGTAATGATGTGGCGGTTGTGGTAGGCAATCAGGCGCAGCGCGTCTCGCAGCATGTTTTGGCGTTAGACAAGAGCCTGAAAGTCTATGAGCAAACCGAACGCAAGGGCACGGCCCATGCCGTTCTCGCGGCAAGCGAGGCCATACAACAGGGCTATGACGACATCATAATCCTGTTCGGTGATGTCCCGCTTCTGAAAGCGGAGACCTTGGCAACAGCCCGACAGGGACTTGCCAATGGTGGCGATATCATCGTGTGCGGGTTTGAGACCGCAACGCCCCATGGTTATGGCCGGATGATCATGGACGGTAATTCTCTCGTCGCTATTCGTGAGCACAAAGATGCAAGCGAAGAAGAGCGCCAAATCACCTTCTGCAACAGTGGCATCATGGCCTTTCGCGGCGACAGGCTTTTAGACCTGCTGACGGCTGTGAAAAACGACAACGAACAAGGCGAATATTACCTACCCGACACCGTTCAGATTGGCGTTGCGAATGGCTTGAATACGATGGCCGTTGAGGTACCGGAAAACGATACTCTGGGCGTCAACGATCGGGTGCAATTGGCGAGGGTGAGCGAGCTATGGCAAGCGCGCAAAGCCGAAGAATTGATGCGTGCAGGCGTGACAATATCAGCCCCGTCCACGGTCTTGTTTCAACACGATACAGTGGTTGAACCCGATGCTGTGCTTGAGCCCAACATCGTATTTGATGCAGGCGTGATAGTTAAAAGTGGCGCGACCATCCGATCTTTTTCTCACCTGGAGGGCACCATCGTTTCCCAAGACGCTGTAATTGGCCCGTTCGCACGGCTGCGGCCGGGAACGGTGATCGAGAAATCGGCAAAGGTCGGCAATTTCGTTGAAACCAAAAACACGGTTCTCGGTGAAGGCGCAAAAATCAATCATCTGTCTTACATCGGCGACGCCAAGGTTGGCACCAAGGCCAATATCGGGGCAGGGACAGTTACCTGCAACTACGATGGCGTAAACAAGCACGCCACAACCATCGGCGCAGGCGCATTTATCGGCACCAATTCGTCGCTGGTCGCGCCTATCGAAATTGGCCGCGATGCCATGACCGCCGCTGGCAGTGTCGTCACCAAAGACGTGCCAGACGAAGCGCTTGCGGTGGAACGCAGCGAGCAGAAGACAATAAAGGGATTGGCAGCGAAAATTCGCAAGCGCAATCAGGCAATAAAAAATGCTAAGAAGGCTTAGGCCACTTCTCGGCTGACACGCATTAACGGTTGAAACGTTTTGTGAGTTATTTTTGCGTGCGACAGTGTTAAGCCGCCGCAGACATGGGTGCAGCGCAGACACAACCTGACTCGGGTCCGAGTCTGCAAGCTAAAGGGGTTGAACGGATATGTGTGGAATTGTTGGTATCATTAGCACGCGCCCCGTCGCGCCGTTGATCGTCGATGCGCTGAAAAGATTGGAATACCGTGGATACGATTCCGCAGGCGTCGCCACGCTTGATGGCGGCAAACTTGGTCGTCGCCGCGCCGAGGGCAAGTTGGGTAATCTGGAACAACGCCTCTCAGACGAACCGCTGGCGGGCACAATCGGCATCGGCCATACGCGCTGGGCTACCCACGGCGCCCCTGTCGAGGTCAACGCCCATCCGCATTTCTCAGAAGAAGTCGCGGTTGTCCACAACGGTATCATCGAGAATTTCCGCGAACTGCGTCGCGAGTTGGAAGCCAAAGGGTTCACCTTTTCATCTCAAACAGACACGGAAGTCATCGCGCATCTGGTGGCTTCACACATAAAAGACGGGCTTGCCCCGCAAGAGGCCGCGCTTGCCGCAATCAAACTTCTGCGCGGGGCGTTTGCTTTAGCCGTATTGTTTGGTGGTCATGACGATCTCATCGTCGCCGCGCGGCAAGGCCCGCCACTAGCAATTGGTCATGGCGAAGATGAGATGTATCTTGGCTCAGATGCGGTGGCACTGGCACCGTTTACGAACAAGATTACCTATCTGGAAGATGGTGATTTTACCGTTCTTACAAAGACTTCCTATCAAATACTCGATCTTGATGGCAACAAGCTGGAACGGCGCCAACAGATCTCCGGCGGCAGCGCGATGCTGGCGGATAAGGGCAATCACCGCCATTTCATGCTGAAAGAAATCTATGAACAGCCCGAAGTGATTGGCCACACACTCGGCCACTACCTTTCCTTCAACAACCTCCAAGTGAACCTGCCTGAAAGCGGTGGCTTGGATTTCGCCAAGATCGACCGGATCAATATGACGGCTTGCGGAACCGCCTACTATGCCGGGCTCACGTCAAAGTATTGGTTCGAAGGTCTGGCGCGATTGCCCGTCGACATCGATATTGCGTCAGAATTTCGATACCGCGAAGCGCCGCTTTCGAAAGACGGCCTATCGCTGTTCATTTCGCAATCTGGCGAAACCGCAGACACGTTGGCCGGTTTGAAATACTGCGAAGAGCAGGGCCAACACCTTGCCGCAGTCGTGAATGTTCGTGAATCGACCATCGCTCGTGCGTCCCACAGCGTTTTCCCAACGCTTGCCGGGCCGGAAATTGGCGTTGCATCCACCAAAGCCTTCACATGCCAATTGTCGACGTTGGCATCGCTAGCGGTTGCCGCAGGCGTTCAGCGCGGTCACATTGACCGCGAACGCGAAAAGCAATTGGTGCGCGATCTGTCGGAAGCCCCACGCTATGCAAACGAAGTGCTGCATCTTGAGGATACGATTGCAAAATTGGCACACCGTCTGGCGAACAAGCAGCACGTTCTGTATCTGGGTCGCGACACGAATTTCCCGCTCGCTATGGAAGGCGCGCTGAAGCTCAAAGAACTTTCGTATATACACGCTGAGGGTTATGCGGCAGGCGAGTTGAAGCACGGACCGATTGCTTTGGTGGACGAGAACATGCCCATCGTTGTGATTGCGCCGCATGACCGTATTTTCGAAAAAACCGTATCCAACATGCAAGAAGTCGCTGCCCGCGGCGGACAGATTATCTTGATCACCGATCCCAAGGGCGCCGAGGCTGTCGGCATGGACGAGGCAGAGATCATCGTGATGCCGGAAATGCCGGAGATCATCACACCGATCATTTACGCATTGCCCATTCAGATGCTCGCCTACCATACGGCCGTCCACATGGGCACCGATGTGGACCAACCGCGCAATCTGGCAAAATCGGTAACGGTCGAGTAACCCGCCACTGTCATGCCTCAATGGTGAATTGTATGGTTGCTCGAACAAGGGCATGATGGAGCGCGCGCGAGAGGTGCGCTCAAGCGGGCAGGGGCCACAGGCTACCTGAATAGGACATTGGCAAAAAACAAAGACATGGCACCAGAAAAGCGTGCGCGCACATCGGGCATGGCGCGGCTGAGGAATTATTTCTTCACCGGCTTTGTCATCTGCGCGCCATTGTTTCTGACGATTTATCTCACCTGGTCGATCATTGAATGGGTCGATTCCTGGGTGAAGCCCTACATCCCCCGCGTCTACAATCCAGACGAATATCTGCCCTTTGCGGTCCCCGGTTTTGGACTGATCGTTGCCCTTTTCCTCATCACAATTGTTGGGTTCCTTACGGCAAACCTTATTGGCCGCTCCATAGTCGGCTACGGAGAGCGCTTGCTGGCGCGAATGCCGGTGGTGCGCAACATCTATTCAGCGTTGAAGCAGATATTCGAGACCGTTTTTGAAGGCGACGCCTCCAGCTTTCAAAAGGTCGTCCTGGTCGAATACCCGCGCAAAGACCTCTGGGCATTGGCTTTCGTCGCCACCGATACACTTGGCGAGGTTCAAGCGAGGCTGGATCAACCAGCGGGCAAGACCGTCAGTGTCTTTCTACCAACTACTCCCAATCCGACATCAGGCTTCCTGCTTTTCGTGCCGAAAACCGATGTGATTGAGCTGGATATGAGCGTTGAAGAGGCCGCGAAGCTTGTTATTTCTGCTGGATTGGTCGCGCCGGATTTCGAAAGCAAAAAGGCGGCGGCCATTGCCGCCCATGAAAAAGCCAAGCAGGTTCGTAAAAAGGAAAAGACCTAGCCTGCTTGCAACAAGCGCACGGCGTCGTCTTTAGAGAACAGATAAAGCAAGACTCGCAGCGCTTGTCCGCGTGGGGAAGCCAAATCTGGATCGTCATTCAAGATCAGACGCGCATCGTCTCGCGCAATCTCCAATAATTCCCCGTGCTCTTCGGCTCGCGCTATTTGAAAGCCCGGTCCGCCAGATTGACGGGTGCCGAGAATTTCACCTTCGCCCCGCAACCGCAAATCTTCTTCCGCTATGCGAAATCCGTCTTCCGTCTCCCGCATGATCTTGATCCGCGCTTGAGCCACTTCGCCGAGTGGAGCTTTGTAAAGCAGCAGACAGGTCGATGCCATCGATCCGCGGCCAACTCGTCCGCGCAATTGATGCAGTTGCGCCAGCCCAAAGCGTTCCGCGTGCTCTATCACCATAATCGTGGCATCCGGCACATCAACGCCCACTTCGATCACGGTTGTCGCCACTAGAACCTGGGTGCGTCCATTTTTGAACGCATCCATCGCTGCATCTTTCTCCGCAGGTTTCATGCGTCCGTGTATCAGCCCAACTCTTTCGCCCAGCACTTTTTGCAAGGCAGCAAACCGTGTCTCGACAGACGTGACAGGCAGTTCGTCGTTGTCTTCCACAAGCGGACAAATCCAATAAATCTTGCCGCCCTTTGCCACCGCATCGCTCACCCGGCCGACGAGTTCGTCCAGCCGTTCCATCGACAGGGCATTGGTGATGACTTTTTGGCGTGTGGGCGGCTTTTCATCGAGTTTCGAGACATCCATATCGCCAAAGAATGTCAGCACCAGCGTACGCGGGATGGGCGTCGCCGTCATGACAAGAATATCCGCAGCTCCGCCCTTTGAGGCGAGCGATAACCGCTGATGGACGCCGAAACGATGTTGCTCGTCTACTATGCCCAAGGCCAGGTCTTTGAACACAACATTGGCTTGAAAGATCGCGTGGGTGCCAACCAATAGATCAATGTCGCCGGACGCCAATTCCGCATAAATCCGCTCGCGTTCCTTGCCCTTTTCCCGGCCTGTGAGAATGGCCAGCCGAATACCTGCTTTCTCAGCCAGCGGCCCAATAGTCGCCAGATGCTGACGCGCGAGAATTTCGGTGGGCGCCATAATGGTAGCCTGACCGCCAGCCTCAATCGCGGCAGCGCAAGCGAGCAACGCAACGATGGTTTTGCCGGAGCCGACGTCGCCTTGAAGCAGCCGCAACATGCGCTGAGGGTTTTCCATGTCTGAAACGATCTCACCGACAGAGCGCTTTTGTGCACCAGTGAGTTCGTAGGGGATAGCGTCGAGAATGATGCGCCGTTTCGAACCATCCCCTTTCCACGCTTTGCCAGCGCCGCGTTTCATCTTTGAACGCACCAATGCCAGCGCCAATTGGCCCGCCAGCATTTCATCATAGGCGAGACGTTTCCAAGCGACAGCTTGGGGCGAAACGTCGAGCGCATCTTGCGGATTGTGAAGACGGCCCAAGGCTTCCTGAACGGTCGGAAAGCTCTGCCGCGCCAGCACATTTGCCTCAATCCACTCTGGCAGATCGGGCAGATGGGTGACAGCAGCGCGGACCGCCTTGTTTATGATCTTCTGTGAAATGCCTGCAGAGAGCGGATATACCGGCTCAATCATCGGCAATTCGTGCAGCTTTTCTTCCGCCACCACATAATCGGGATGAACCATTGCAGCGCGACCGTTAAACCAATCCACCTTGCCGCTGACATAACGCACGGAGCCAACCGGCATCTGCTTTTCCAGCCAAGAGCCTTGGCCGTGGAAATATGTGAGAGCCATTTCGCCCGTCTCATCGTGGACATAGATGCGATAGGGCAGCCGTCCTTTGCCGCGTGGCGGCGGCTCGTGGCGGTCGATACGCACTTTGATAGTCGCCAGCACACCTTGATGCGTGTCGGCAATTTCCGGCCTGTTGCGACGGTCAATCACTGAATGGGGCAGGTGGAACAGCAGATCAATCACCCGCGCACCCGTGTCGGGGTTGTTTCCACGCAGCAGCTTGGTCAACGACACCGCAAGTTTCGGCCCAATGCCGGGCAGCTTTTCGACGGGCGCAAACAGCGGGTTGAGGATATCGGGACGCATTGCGCGACCGTGCCAAGACGGATCAACTCCCGCAAGATGCGGCTACCCGTCTCACACCTAAATTTCATCAGCCTTTTCGGCTGACACATGCTCCACGCTTGCCTATAAGCGCAGAACCTAATTTCAAATCGCCATAGGTCTGTTCCGATGCGCACCTCTGCAAATCTCGATCCCCGCCGCAAAATGCTCCTGTTCCGCGCTTGGCATCGAGGCACGAAGGAGATGGACCTGGTGCTCGGTAATTTTGCAGACGCTGAGTTGGAGAACCTCACGGACGCCGAACTGGATGATCTGGAACAATTGATGACCGCGCCTGACCCTGAAATCTACAAATGGCTCTCTGGCACGCATCCCATACCGGAAAACTGGGATACGCCGATCGTCCACCGCATTCGTTTGTTTCACGGGACGGCAGATACGGCCACATGATTTCCCAACCGCTCAAGCGGCTTGCCAATTGGCTGTATGAACCAGGCACCACAAGAGCCGGGGGCGTGCCCGATGGATACGAAGCCCATGTCCTCGCCCATCTATTGCGCGAAGCCTCCGAGCGCGGTGGTGCTGCGGAGCTTGTCTACATTGCGCGGGACGGACAGCGGGCACAGGACATTGAAGCAACCTTCGGCTTTTTCGCTCCGTGGGCGGATATCGTGCACATTCCCGCGTGGGATTGTTTGCCCTATGACCGTGTATCCCCCAGCAGCGATGTTTTGGCGCAACGCATTTCCGCGCTTTCGATGATCGCGCGAGGCGATGCGCTGGAGCGTCCCCGCCTAATCACGTTGACACCGAATTCACTGCTTCAGAAAGCCCCGCCACGATCCGTTATGGGCGCACAGGTGATGCGCCTTGCACCGGGGCAGATGGTGGAGATGGAAGAATTGGTCGGTTGGCTGGAGGGAAATGGCTTCCAACGCACACCGACCGTGCGCGACGCGGGTGAGTATGCGGTGCGTGGTGGCATCGTTGATCTGTTCGCCCCTGGCGCGGTGAAGCCCGTGCGGCTTGATTTCTTCGGTTCGACGCTGGAGAGCGTGCGTGCCTTCGATGCTGAAAGTCAGCGAACGGAAGAGCAATTGCGCGAAGTGAACCTTTCGCCCATGAGCGAAGTAACACTCGACCCCAAAACAATCGCCCGCTTTCGAACCAACTATCTCTCCACCTTTGGCGCAGCCACCCGCGATGACGCGCTCTATGCCGCTGTCAGCGAAGGCCGTCGGTATGCGGGCATGGAGCATTGGTTGCCGTTGTTTTACGGCAGTCTTGAGACCGGCTTTGATTATCTATCAGGCAAGAAACTGGTGGTCGACAATCTGGTCAATCAAGCATTGGAGCAGCGTTGGGATCAGATAGAAGATCACTACGAGGCCCGGGTGCGTGGACAGGACTCCAGCGACGGTGAAGGTGGCACGCCCTACAAGCCCGTTCAGCCGGACACGCTCTATCTCGATCACGAAAAGGCACTTGCTGGAATCAAGGCTTTTGACGCACTGCACCTTTCACCTTTCGAAACGCCGGACTTTGAAGAAGGAGTTCGGACGCTTTCTCTAGAGGCGCGTCAGGGACGCAACTTCGCGGCTGAAAGAGCATCGGGTCAGGGCAATATTTTCCAACTGCTGGCCGACCATGCCGCGAATTTGCGTGATGAGAGCAAGAAGGTGGTCATTGCCTCTTGGAGCGCAGGCGCTCAGGATCGGCTCGTTCAGGTGCTGGAAGAGCATGATCTGACCAATGTAAAACGCATCGAGAGTTTCGCGGAGTTGGAGACACTGGACCAAGGCGTCACCGCGCTTGCTGTAATCGGCATCGAATCTGGTTTTGAAGATCCACAATTCGCGATCATTGGAGAACAGGACGTTCTGGGCGATCGGCTCGTCAAACGCCGCTCCGGAAAGCGCAAAGGTTCCGATTTCCTCTCAGAAGTCTCCAGCCTTTCGGCAGGTGATGTGGTCGTCCATGTCGATCATGGCATTGCCCGCTTCCACGGCCTCATAACAATTGAAGCCGCTGGCGCACCGCACGATTGCCTCGAACTGCGCTATCATGGCGACGACAAACTGTTCCTGCCAGTGGAGAATATCGAACTCCTCTCGCGTTATGGCTCCAGCGACACCGAAGTCATGCTGGACCGTCTCGGCGGCGCAAACTGGCAGGCGCGAAAGGCGAAACTCAAGAAGCGCGTGCTGGAAATGGCAGGCGAACTTATCGCCATCGCTGCTGCACGCAAGCTCAAGACCACCGATCCAATCCGATTGCCGGAAGGGTTGTACGACGAATTCGCCGCCCGCTTCCCCTATGAGGAGACCGAGGATCAACTAACCGCCATCGAAAGCGTGCTTGGCGATTTGGCGTCTGGACAACCTATGGACCGCCTAATCTGCGGCGATGTGGGCTTTGGCAAAACCGAAGTTGCCCTGCGCGCCGCGTTTGTAACCGCAATGGCGGGAAAACAGGTTGCGGTTGTGGTGCCGACAACGCTGCTGTCGCGCCAACACTACAAGACGTTCACAGAACGCTTCCACGGTCTGCCGCTGAAAATTGCTCAGGCTTCGCGCCTCGTCGGCTCCAAGCAGCTCTCCGAAGCCAAGGCGGGCGCGAAGGACGGGACGGTGGACATTATCGTCGGCACCCATGCGCTGCTTGGCAAATCGGTCGATTTCAAACGGCTGGGCCTGCTGATCATCGACGAAGAACAGCACTTCGGCGTGAAGCACAAAGAGCGGCTGAAAGAGTTGAAGAACGATGTTCATGTTCTCACACTTTCCGCCACGCCTATCCCGCGCACACTCCAACTGGCGCTGACGGGTGTGCGCGAACTGTCGCTCATCACCACCGCGCCAGTGGACCGCATGGCCGTGCGAACCTTCATTTCGCCCTTTGATGGCGTGACCATCCGCGAAGCATTGCTGCGCGAACGCTATCGTGGCGGACAGAGTTTCTATGTCTGCCCAAGGCTTTCCGATTTGCGAGGGCGGCAAGAATTTCTCTCCGAACAGGTGCCGGAACTGAAGGTTGCAATCGCCCATGGGCAAATGCCACCATCGGAGCTGGAAGACATCATGAACGCCTTCTACGAAGGCCAATATGATGTGCTTCTATCCACTACCATCGTGGAATCCGGTCTCGATATCCCCACCGCTAACACGTTGATCGTGCATCGGGCCGACATGTTTGGTTTGGCGCAGCTTTACCAGCTTCGGGGTAGGGTGGGGCGCTCCAAAACTCGCGCCTATGCGATGCTTACCTACAGCGCGAACAAACTGCTTACGCCAGCCGCAGAGCGCCGCCTTAAAGTGCTGCAAACGCTCGACACGCTGGGCGCGGGCTTCCAACTGGCAAGCCACGATCTCGATATTCGCGGTGCGGGCAATATTTTGGGCGAAGAGCAATCCGGCCACGTCCGCGAGGTGGGTTTTGAGCTTTATCAGCAAATGCTGGAAGAGGCTGTGGCCGAACTCAAAGACGGCGGTGACGGCGAGATAGAGGGCAAATGGTCGCCACAGATCACCGTCGGTGCAACCGTGATGATCCCGGAAAGTTATGTTCCTGATCTTACCCTGCGCATGAGCCTCTACCGTCGCTTGGCCGAACTGGATAACGCTGAAGACATTGATGCTTTCGGCGCAGAAATGATCGACCGCTTCGGCCCGTTGCCGGAAGAAGTAGATCACTTGCTCAAGATCGTGTTCGTTAAAGCTCTGTGCCGCCGCGCCAATGTCGAAAAGCTCGATGCGGGGCCGAAGGGCGTCGTCATCCAATTCCGCAACCGCGAATTTGCCGATCCTGGCGCTTTGATCGGCTGGATTGGCGAGCAGGGCTCGCTCGCAAAAATTCGCCCCGACCAGTCCATCGTGCTGCAACGTGACTGGGCGACGCCCGAGAAACGCTTGCGCGGTTCTGCGGTTGTCATCAGCCAATTGGCGAAAATGGTGGCTTAAACCGATTTAGGTGCTTCAAATTCGTTTGCCGCTGGCTTATCAGAGCGCAACAGCTCTCGATCAAGGCCCCAACCATGACAGCCATCGAAACAATCCACGCACGCGAAATCCTCGACAGCCGCGGCAACCCGACAGTCGAAGTCGAAGTCGTTTTGGAAGACGGTTCCTTTGGCCGCGCTGCGGTGCCTTCCGGCGCATCGACAGGAAAATACGAGGCAGTTGAGCTGCGTGACGACGACAAGGACCGTTATTTGGGCAAAGGAGTCGAGAAGGCCGTTGCTGCCGTCAACGACGATATCTTCGACGCACTCGCCTATATGGACGCCGAAGAGCAAGTGCGCATTGACCGCATGATGATTGAGCTCGACGGCACGCCGAACAAATCAAAGCTGGGTGCCAATGCCATCCTCGGCGTCTCGATGGCGGTGGCGAAGGCTTCTGCCGAGTGCTGCGGCTTGCCGCTCTATCGTTATATCGGCGGCCCTTCCGCCCGCGTGCTGCCGGTGCCGATGATGAACATCATCAATGGTGGCGAACATGCCGATAATCCGATTGATTTTCAGGAATTCATGATCATGCCGGTCGGCGCGCCAAGCTTCCGCGAAGGGCTGCGGATGGGGGCGGAAATCTTCCACATGCTGAAAAAGCGCCTGCACGATGCCGGTCACAACACCAATGTGGGCGATGAAGGCGGCTTTGCCCCCAATATCGGCTCCGCGCCGGAAGCTCTGGATTTCGTGATGCAGTCCATCGAGAAAGCCGGATACAAACCTGGCGAAGACGTGATGCTGGCGCTCGATTGCGCGGCGTCGGAATTCTACAAGAACGATGTCTACGATCTTGCAGGCGAGGGGCGCAAATTGTCGTCAAATGACATGGCGGCCTATCTGGCGGAACTCGCGCAGAAATATCCGATTATTTCCATCGAGGACGGCTTGGATGAAGACGACTGGGCCGGTTGGAAAACCGCGACAGACACGATGGGCGCGACCTGCCAGCTCGTGGGCGATGATCTGTTCGTTACCAACACCGAGCGTCTTTCGCGCGGCATCAAGGATGGTGTTGCGAATTCCATTCTCGTGAAGGTCAACCAGATCGGTTCGCTGACTGAAACCCTAGAAGCCGTCGATATGGCACATCGCGCGTCTTACACAGCTGTTATGTCTCACCGCTCTGGAGAGACGGAAGACACGACGATTGCCGATCTTGCCGTTGCTACCAATTGCGGACAGATCAAAACCGGCTCGCTGTCGCGCTCCGACCGTTTGGCGAAATACAACCAGCTTCTGCGAATCGAGGAAGAACTTGGAACCCAGGCAGAGTATGCCGGCATGTCGGTGGTTAAGTCAGCCTGAAGAGCGGGTGCTTTAGGATCAGTAAGGATTGATTAACCCTCGTCCAGCAATGTGAGATGGTTCCGATTCAAGTTGTCACCGGAGTGGCAAACTATGGCTGTTAAACCGAAAAAAGGCCTGCGCCTAAGCCGCTTTATCGCCCCGCTGGCGACGATGATGATCCTTGGTTATTTCGGCTTTCATGCCTTTGATGGCCAATATGGCATCCGTGCCCACATCGTGATGAAGAGCAAGATTGATGTGCAAGAAGCAAAACTGAAAATCCTCGTCGACCGTCGGGAAATTCTCGAAGACCGCGTAGCCCTGCTTCAGCGCGGCAGCATGGAACGCGATATGATCGACGAACAGGTGCGCCGACAGCTGAACATGGTGCGCGAGGACGAAATCATTCTTCTGTACGGAAAATAGCAGTTATTATAAAACGAGTTAACTGGCTATTATTAGCGTTTTTTGAATAGCTTATTACCTTTTTACGAGGTGTTATTTGTTATTGAATTCAGCACCCATTTCCCTATTGTTATGCACAGGGAGCCAACGGTTGCGCAACAGCGCACCGCGCAAGGCTCTGTGCAGATGAAAGGGCTTTCCGTGGCGACAACGTCGAAGACGAAATCCGCTTCCCGCATTCCGGGGCTTCTCAAAACACCAGCGCCCGCCACTTTGGGCCAAGACGAAGAGCTGCAAGCATACCGCGATATGCTGCTTATTCGTCGCTTCGAAGAAAAGGCCGGCCAACTCTACGGCATGGGCCTTATCGGCGGCTTCTGTCACCTCTATATCGGGCAAGAGGCTGTCGTGACGGGCATGCAGATGGCCATCGGCGAAGGCGATCAGGTGATCACCGCTTACCGCGACCACGGCCATATGCTGGCCTGTGGCATGGACCCCAAGGGCGTCATGGCTGAACTGACGGGCCGTGAGGGCGGCTATTCGCGCGGCAAGGGCGGGTCGATGCACATGTTCTCCAAAGAGAAAGATTTCTACGGCGGCCACGGTATTGTGGGTGCGCAAGTATCGCTCGGTACGGGCTTGGCTTTTGCCAACCGCTACCGCGAGAATGATCGCGTTAGCCTCACCTATTTTGGCGATGGCGCGTCGAATCAGGGGCAGGTTTATGAAAGCTTCAACATGGCGAAGCTTTGGGATTTGCCGGTCATCTACATCATCGAAAACAACCGCTACGCTATGGGCACTGCCGTTCACCGCTCGTCCGCTCTGACGGAGTTTGCCCGCCGCGGTTGCTCGTTCAACATTCCTGGCATGGAAGTTGATGGGATGGACGTGCGAGCGGTGAAGGCCGCCGGTGATATCGCCGTTGAACACTGCCGCTCAGGCAAAGGGCCGATCATTCTGGACATGCAAACCTACCGTTACCGCGGTCATTCCATGTCTGACCCCGCCAAATACCGGACTAAGGATGAAGTCCAGAAAATGCGCTCGGAGAGCGACCCAATTGAACGGGTTAAGCAGCGCATTTTGGAGAACAAGTGGGCAAGCGAAGACGATCTTAAAGCGATAGACAAACAAGTGCGCGCCATCGTGGCCGAAAGCGCGGATTTCGCCCAACAGAGCCCGGAGCCGGACCCGTCCGAACTGTACACCGACATCCTGCTGCCGGTCGAAGCAGAAACCGTGGGGGCTTAAGTCATGGCTGTAGAAATTCTCATGCCGGCTCTTTCACCAACGATGGAAGAGGGCAATCTGGCCAAATGGTTGGTCAAGGAAGGCGATTCCGTTGCTGCAGGTGATGTGATTGCCGAGATCGAAACCGACAAGGCAACGATGGAAGTCGAAGCCGTTGACGAGGGCAAGATCGGCGAAATTCGCGTCGCTGCTGGCACTGAAGGTGTGAAGGTCAATGACGTGATCGCTGTGCTTCTGGAAGAGGGCGAGAGCGCTAGCGATATTCCTGATGAACCAATGAAAACTGTCGCTGACGCCGATATCAAGGTTGAGGAAAGCGCTGCAGTAGAACGCCCGGTTGCAGACGCACCCAACGTGCCCGCGCAGCCAAAGGCGCAGATGCTTTCAGATCCTGACATTCCATCCGGCACCGAAATGGTCTCCACAACGGTGCGCGAAGCATTGCGCGATGCAATGGCAGAGGAAATGCGCTCGGACGATCGGGTTTTCGTGATGGGGGAAGAGGTGGCCGAATACCAGGGTGCATACAAGATTACCCAAGGCCTGCTAGAAGAGTTCGGCTCCAAACGGGTCATCGACACGCCAATCACAGAACACGGCTTTGCTGGTATCGGCGTTGGCGCGGCGATGGCAGGCCTGCGTCCGGTTGTTGAATTCATGACGTTTAACTTCGCCATGCAGGCGATTGACCAGATTGTGAACTCCGCGGCCAAGACGCTCTATATGTCCGGTGGCCAGATGGGTGCGCCGATGGTGTTCCGTGGGCCAAATGGTGCGGCCTCCCGCGTCGGCGCGCAGCATTCGCAGTGTTATGCCGCGTGGTACAGCCATATTCCGGGCCTCAAAGTTGTGGCGCCGTACAGTGCTGCGGACGCAAAGGGCTTGCTGAAAGCGGCGATCCGCGACCCCAATCCGGTTGTCTTCTTGGAAAACGAAATTCTCTACGGTGAGAGCTTCGACGTGCCCAAGATGGACAATTTCGTGTTGCCCATCGGCAAGGCACGTATCCACAAAGAGGGCAAAGACGTCACCATCGCCACTTTCGGTATTGGTATGCGCTATGCAATTGCTGCCGCTGAAGAGATGGCGAGCCTTGGCATTGATGCGGAAATCATCGACCTGCGCACCATCCGCCCTTTGGATATGGAAACAGTTCTAAGTTCCGTTCAAAAGACCAACCGCTGCATCACTATTGAAGAGGGCTTTCCGCAATCGGGTGTAGGGGCCGAGCTATCAGCCCAAATTATGCAGCACGCCTTCGACTATCTCGATGCGCCTGTGATCCGTATCACGGGCAAGGATGTTCCAATGCCCTATGCGGCAAACCTTGAAAAACTGGCACTGCCCAACGTCGGTGAAATTGTGGAAGCGGCGAAAGCCGTGACCTACCGTTAAGGCGCGCGGGTCGCGTGGGCGCCATGCCGATTCTCGACGTTCGCGCTGCACACTATGACCGCTTTCGCGAGGCGGTGATAATACCAGCGGGCAGGGTGGAGATCGCTATTGTGCACTCTGCGCTTGAAGATTGGGTCAATCGACGGCTGACGCCAGACGAAGCGGTTGTAGCCGCGATAGACGAAAAGGCTCTCATCGCAAGGGTGGCGAATTCAATTTCCGCCCATGACGATGTGATCACAATTACAGCTTCCATCCTCAACAGCCGCTCGTGGGTGTTGAAGGAAAATGATGGAGAAGACGAATGAGCATCAACATCACAATGCCGGCGCTTTCGCCGACGATGGAGGAGGGCAACCTCGCTAAGTGGCTGGTCAAAGAGGGCGACGCCGTCTCGGCTGGTGATGTGATAGCGGAAATCGAGACCGACAAGGCCACCATGGAAGTTGAGGCGGTCGACGAAGGCACGATTGCCAAAATAATGGTGCCGGAAGGCAGCGAGGGCGTGAAGGTCAACGCTGTTATCGCCGTGCTGGCTGAAGATGGCGAAGACGCCAGTGATGTAAGCGAAAACGGCGCGGCGGCTGTGGCAGTGCAAGCAGACGTGCCCGCTGCGAAAGAGGCCCCTTCTGAAGCCAACCAAGAAAACACGCCAGCGCCCGTTGTTGAGGCGAAGATGCCTGAAGGCGGTGCTCAAGATCACGGAAAGCCCGATGTGCAAGCCAAGCCCAACGGTGCGGCCCGCATTTTTGCAACACCTTTGGCGCGGCGCATTGCTGAGCAAAAGGGCATTGAGCTTTCGATGATTTCCGGCTCCGGTCCGCGTGGGCGTATCGTCAAAGCGGATGTGGAGGCCGCAGAGGCCGGAACAGCGACCGCGAAAACCAGCGACGCACCCAGCGCCAAACAAGCGCCTTCGGCTCCCGCAGGAGCCACAATGGCTGCAGGCCCAAGCGACGCAGAAGTGCTTTCGCTGTTCGAAGAAGGCTCTTTCGAGAAAAAGCCTCACGATGGCATGCGCAAGGTTATCGCGGAGCGACTCACACAAAGCGCGCAGACGGTTCCGGCCTATTTCGTCACCATGGAATGCCAGATTGACGCTCTGCTTGCGTTGCGCGCCCAAATGAACGCCGCCGCGCCCAAGGATGGCGACGACAAACCGATTTGGAAACTCTCGGTCAACGATTTCATCGTGAAGGCCATGGCGATGGCGCTCAAAGCGGTGCCAATGGCCAACGTTTCATGGACATCAACAGATCGCCTCTATCACAAGCACGCGGATGTCGGTGTAGCAGTGGCTGTGGATGATGGACTGTTCACGCCCATCGTGCGCCGTGCTTGCGAGAAATCACTCTCGACCATTTCCAGAGAAGTGAAAGACATGGCAGGCCGCGCCCGGGCCAAAAAACTCGCACCTGCGGAATATCAAGGCGGTGTTACAGCTGTATCCAACCTCGGCATGTTCGGCGTGAAAGAGTTCACCTCCATCATCAACCCGCCTCACGCTTCAATTGTATCCATTGGAGCAGGCGAAAAGAAGCCGGTGGTCAATAAGGATGGGGCTTTGGCCGTCGGCACAGTGATGGCGGCGACATTCGCCTTTGACCACCGCGCTATCGACGGAGCGCTTGGCGCGGAACTGGCGGCAGCGTTCAAGAATTACGTCGAGAATCCGATGGGGATGCTGGCCTAGTTCTCGGGGAAGTTCTGTTTGATGCCGCCATCTTCACGCACAGCATCGTTCAACCGCTTGTTCTCGCTGGCGAGAAAATTGATGGTCATAGCGAAAGGAACACTAGCCACCGCCATCATCGCAATGAGCGCGATTACTTGGATGGTGTTGGACTTCTTGTGCAAGCCAACGGAACGAAAAATTACCGCCAGAACGATGACAAAAAGCAATACGACATTGATTGCGGAATAGCCGAGTGAATGAAAAGAATCGAAGAAGCCCATAGCCAGATCACCATTGCGATTGCGGCCCTTCTATTGCGCGAGCCTTGAGAAAGAACAAGTGCGGCCAATCAACCTTCCAAGCGTCCGATAGACATTACCGACCGAAAGACATTATCCCATGGCAAATTCCTACGACATTCTCATCATTGGTGCCGGCCCCGGTGGCTATGTGGCGGCAATCCGCGCTGCGCAATTGGGCATGAAAGTCGGGCTTGTCGAGCGCGAACATCTTGGCGGTATTTGCCTCAACTGGGGTTGTATCCCCACCAAGGCGCTGTTGCGGTCGGCTGAAATCTACAGCCACATGGCACATGCGGATTCTTTTGGCCTTGAGGTTGAAAACTTCTCTTTCGATATCGAAAAGGTGGTCAAACGCTCCCGCGGTGTTTCCGGCCAACTCACCGGCGGCATCGGCTTTTTGATGAAGAAAAACAAAGTCGACGTGATTTGGGGCGAAGCTAAAATTACCAAACCGGGTGAGGTTGTGGTTTCCGCGCCGAAAAAGAAAGCCGTTCAGCCGCAACCCGCTGCACCGAAGAACACGCTGGGCGAGGGGACTTACACCGCCAAGAACATCATCGTTTCAACAGGCGCTCGCCCTCGGGCGCTGCCGGGAATGGAGCCAGACGGCGATCTAATATGGTCTTACTTCGAAGCAATGGTGCCCAAAACCATGCCCAAATCGATTATCGTGATGGGTTCTGGGGCCATTGGCATCGAATTCGCCTCCTTCTATCGCACCATGGGCGCGGATGTGACGGTGGTTGAATTGATGGACCAGGTTATGCCCGTCGAGGACACCGAAATCGCCAAGCTGGCGCAGAAGCAATTCGAGAAACAGGGCATGAGGATCATGCTCGGTGCGAGGGTCGCCAAGGTCGAAAAAGGCAAGGACAGCATCACGGCGCATGTCGAAGGCAAGGATGGCAAGGTTGAGAAAATCACCGCTGACAAGCTCATTTCCGCCGTTGGTGTTGTCGGTAACACTGAAGGGCTGGGGTTGGAGAAACTCGGTGTCAAAATGGATCGCGGCATCATCGCTATTGATGAATACGGCGCGACCAATGTCCCAGGCATCCATGCCATTGGCGATGTAGCGGGCGCACCCATGCTGGCGCACAAGGCTGAGCATGAAGGCGTCATCTGCGTTGAAAAGATCGCAGGCCAACATCCACACGTTATGGACAAGGGCAAAATCCCCGGCTGCACTTACTGCAATCCTCAGGTTGCAAGCGTTGGCCTGAACGAACGCACCGCCAAAGAGGCAGGCCGCAAGGTCAAGATTGGCCGTTTCCCGTTTGTCGGCAACGGCAAAGCGATTGCACTTGGGGAACCCGAAGGCATGGTCAAAACCATTTTCGACGCCGAAACAGGTGAATTGCTTGGAGCGCACATGATCGGCGCAGAAGTGACGGAACTCATTCAAGGCTTCGTGGTTGCCATGAATTTGGAGACCACAGAACAAGATCTAATTGATGCCGTCTTCCCGCATCCGACATTGTCGGAAATGATGCATGAAAGTGTGATGGACAGCCAAGGCCGCGCTATCCACTCGTAATCATTGGCGTTTCCCAATCGACATTCAGGTTCGGTTCAGCAAAACTGGCACAGGATCAGCTCGTCAATTAGATTGGAGGGAAACAACCATGACGAAACTTGCAAAACGAATGGCCGCTCTGGCCGCAATATTCGCGACGAGCGGGATGATTACAATGGGGAGCGCCATCGTTACCCCTCAAACAGCGGCGGCCGATTCCTGTTGGGATCACAACGGCTCGCTTATGCGTCTCGTTGCCAACGGAAATCAGCGCGCATTTTACTACGAACGCCCGAGTGCAGTCCTGCGCCAAGCAGGCGTTCGCCGAGGAACCTTGTTGTTCAACGGCCGCAAGCAGGGCAACAGCTATGTCGGCACAGCGCGGCGCTTCTCAAAATGGTGTAGCGCACCGCTTGAGTATTCGGTCTCCGGCCCGATCTCCGGCAACCAAACCCGCGTGACCGTGCGCGGCACACGTCCGGTCTACGCATCCGGCTGTCGCAATACAGGACGAATTGCCCGCGACCGGCTCGTCTTCACATATTCACACCAGTGCTAGCGCATGGCTGACGCTTTCATTGATCCAGATCGCGGAGTGTTTAAAGCGCTGCGAGAACTGCCGCTCGATCATCCTGTTGAGATGTTGAACCTCGTCCGTCTGCGGCAGCGTGCTGCCTACGCCGACGGACGAGACGCAACGGGCGCAGAAGCGTATGCGGCATATGGACGAGAGAGCGGCCCGATTTTTCGTAAGGTGGGTGGTGAAATCATCTGGTCAGCAACGCCCGAACTGATGCTCATCGGCCCACAGGAAGAGCGCTGGGATGTGGCCTTCGTCGCGCGCTATCCAACAGGCCAAGCCTTTCTAGATATGGTCTACGACCCAGCCTATCAGGCAATTGTCTTCCATCGTCAGGCAGCCGTCGAGACGTCACGCCTGCTTCGCACCAAGCCCAAAGACGCCGCCTCTGAAGGCTTTGGTTAAGCGCATATACGGGGGGCTAAGCACGTCGACGGGGATTTACGGCTTGATAAGGCGAGGGTGTTATTTTTCAGCGCACGCGCCGCTGTTTGATCTTGCAGGAATCGTAAGTTCAATTTATTGCAGCGCACATGGGCCGCTTTAGCTCAGTTGGTAGAGCATCGCATTCGTAATGCGGAGGTCAGGTGTTCAAATCACCTAAGCGGCACCATTTTTCTACACAGGTTCTATCCGACGGATTTGGCGCATCCGCTCCAACACGTCCAAGCCTTGCTGTTTGAGATACCACAGCATGTCGATGAACACCCAATTCTCCGCCAGCTTGTCGCCCTCGCGGCGGTACACATCAACGATTCGCATAGATACTGGCTTTTCATGCCCCACAAGGCCCATAAAGCCGCCTGTAGGGCGGTGCTCAAGATTGGGCCAGCCAAAGAAACCCGCATAGTTTCCCTCTCCAAAGCGAGCTACATGCCCGAGGAATTTCTTATCCGCCAAGTTCAGTCGGAACGGATATTGGTGCTGCTCCTGATAGCGCTCGATCGTATAAGTCGCGCCGATCCCGTAAGGTCCATACCAGACCATTTCGTCATGCCATGACTTCGCCAGTTCAGATGCGGGCATACGCTGGGAGTCGCTCTGGTTTAGCCTAGACAGATCCGCGACCATGCTTTCAACCACTTGCAGTGTTTTCTCGCCTTGTTCAGCGGGTGCATCATCGCGTAATAAGCCGTCCTGCGTGCGAGGACCGGGATAAGCAAACATTTCACCTGTGGATGGACCAAGGGGATAGACGCCGCTTTGGTGCATGATGCCCAAAATGTCGAGGAATAGGGCGGTTTCGACGATCTTGCCGTTTGCAACGCGGTTGAATTCAGCAAAACGCATGAACTTGATCTTGCCGGTTGCCGGAATACCCAGCCAGTCCTTGTCGTGCAATCCCATGAAATTGCCCATGGAACAGATCCAGATTGCGGTCGTATCGCCAACTGAATTCTCGCCAGCAAAGAAAATATCCGTGCGGCGTTGAAGGGCGGTGAAACTATCGAGAAATGGTTCCCAGAACACACTGGCCAAATCAGCACGGCCATGCTGCTCCAAAAATGGATACATACCGCGCCAGTGATGGTCTTCGCTCAGATGGGTGTCGAGCGTTTGATCAAGTGCTTGCTTGCCACCAATCTCCAACGCCGCGTGAAAGGACGCGACGAGGTGCTTCTCAGACTGAAATGATCGCATGGATTATGCAAACCGTCCCGCTGCATGGGCCAACATCGTGTAGACCTTGCCCGTGTCGGACACGAGGTAAGTCTGGGTCATTACGTTGTCGCGGTCATTCTTGGAAACATCAGCAATGAGACGTTCAAAGTCCGTGACGTAGCGTTTGACCGAGTCTCGAAACTTTGGATCGTTGTCAAACTTGTCACTTATTTCATCAAAGACGCGACGCCCTTCGGGCGTGTAGATGTCCCGTTTGAAAATACCGCGCTCGCCGCGCTGATAGCGATCCCACAAACGCACAGCCTCGTCATGATCGATGGAGCGTGCAATTTCAGTGGAGAGCGAGTTGAGCGACTCGTTTGAACGCGAGCGCGCACGAGGGGATGGCTCTGCGGCTGCATCTTCGTCTCGCGAGGCGCGGCGCAGCAAATCACTCACCCATCCGGAATTGGCCGATTGGGGCTTGGGTGTAATGGTTTCAGCCTCTTGGTCAAAATTGATGGGCCCGCGCAAAGCACTGGACACTGTTTCACGCTCGCGCACTGGTTCTGATGCGGCGGGGCGCGGAGGTTCAGGGGCAGGGCGCGGTTCAGGCTTTTTCTCTGCAACCGGTGCAGGCTGCGCAATAGCAGCAGGTGGCGTCACGTTGCTGGGCGTAGCGTCCTGGTAGCGCGGGGCTTTTGAAACGATATCGTTGAGGTCTTTCAACGCCTTGATCTGATCGGACACAACGCGGCGCATTGCGCTGGTTGACTCCTTGGTTTCATCAGGCAGTTCCAACACACTTTTCTTCATTTCAGCGCGTGTCCGCGAGATTTCGGACCGAAGATCTTGCGCAGTCATACGCATTTCTTCAGTCGCTTGAGCGAAACGCTCCGTGGCTTCCTTGGCAACGCTGGCGACACTCTCCGACAACCCGGATGTAAGGCTGCGCGCGCGTCCTTCGGCGGTGTTGACGGTCTCGCTCATCATTTCTGTGAAACGGCGCATGAGCTCTTCAAGATCGGCACTGCGGGATACCAGTCCATTGGTCAAAGCCTCAATCGCATTACGCCGTTCATCGAGCGAAATGCTCATGTTACCCTGCGTTTGATCCAGCAGGCGCGATACGTTGGTGAGTGCATCACTTTGTTCTGCAAAGCGGCTGGCGATGTCAGAGATTTCAACCAGCACCCGGCCAGACACATCTTTAAGCCCAAGATAGTTGGATTCAATCAAGCTAGACGACGAATTAAGGTCATCGGAGGCTTCGCCCACTGTTTGGCGGAATTCCGCCGCCCGTTCTGCCAACAAGCGTTGCGCATTTGTAAGGTTCGAATCTGCCGAAACAATCAGTTCCGAAAGCGTGCCGTTGGATTGATCAAGACGGCCCAGAAGATCGCCGATCTCACCAGCCAGTTTACCATTCGTCTCTGACAAGGCTGCAATTGTATCTCTAGAACGCGCTGTGATGGCGTTGACCATCGATTCATTTTCCGCACGCACGCGCTCGGATACCTCTTGTGCCACTTCTGCCATCTTGCGGGCCATTGCGTCGCCAGTTGAGACGAGTTGGCCGCTGTGATTTTCCACCGTTGTCGTCAGGTTTTGCGTGGACGCAGATAACTGGCCTATGAGTTCAGAGGTTTGACCTTCCAGCGCCATGTAGCGCTTGGCCAGATCTTCGGCTGCTGCTTGAGCAGCAGCCTCCATGCGTTCGTTGGAAGATACAATTGCGCCTTCCAGTTTCTGCGCCACGTTGCCGGAGGACTGGGTGATCTTCTCAGATACACCCGAGGCTGCTGCTTCCAGACGCTCTGCGACATCATCTGCTGCGGAACGGACTTTGTCCGCCATGAGTTCGGCAACCCCTGCGCCACGTTGTTCAAAGCCTTTAAGAGCGGGCAGGGTGTCTTTAACCAACATGGTGCTCAGTTCACGCGACCGCGCCGCCAGCATTGTGTTGAGTTCTGCAGTTCGTTCGGAAAGCGACTTGATAACCTGCTGTGACCGCGCGGCCATCGTTTGATCGGCCGTCAATACTGATTTTTCGATTTGGCCTTCCAGCGCTTTGATAGAAGCAGCAACGCTTTGTTCTGCGCGTTGGGTTTCTGACGTCAATGACGACGAAATACCTTCAAGGCTCGCATCCAATTGGGCAGACAATTCGCGTGCTCGTTCAGCCAGAACTTCGTTGATGCGCTGTGCGCCACCGTCCAGCGAAGAATTGATGATGTCGGCGCGGGTTTGCAGCGTCATGTCTATTGCAGAAGCCTGTTCTTCGACTGCTTCTCGGAACGAACCTGCACGGCTTGCAATACGCTCATCCGCTTCGTCCAACTTACCAGAAATCGCGCTCACGCCCCTCGACAATGCGGCATCGACTTCAGAGGTCTTATCTTCAATGGTTTTGGCCAATTCGTCTGTGCGGGCGGCCAAACGCTCGTCAACGGACTTCAATCGGTCGGTAACGGCCCCGACACCCATCTCCATCGCCATTTCGACGGCACCGGACTGCTCTTCAATCGTTTTGGCGACAGCCTCTGTACGCTCAATCCAGCGTTGATCGGCCTCGTCGAATTTGGAAACCACAGCGCTGGACGCTGTTATCAGTGTTGCATCAATGGCCTCGGCCTGTCCCTGAAGGTTTGCTTGCAGTGCCTGAGCACGATCTGCCAACTTGCGGTCAACTTCCTCGATCACGCTCGAGATCGAGCCCTTTGTCTCATGCAAACGACCGGCAAGGCGGCTGTCGGCCTCGTCAACCTGTGCCAAAATAGATTGATTAATCTCTTCGACCCGGGCTGCCCAAGACATGCTGAGTTCCAGCGCCTTGTTATCCATCATTTCCTGAGTTTGGCCCAATTGTTGAGCCAAGTCGTTTTTGATCGCGCTTTGACCAGCAGAGAAGGCAGACGCGATTTCCCGCGTGCGTTCCACAAGAGTGTCATTGATTTGGCGTGTTCGGCCTTCTAAAGCGCCATCTATCTTATCGACGTTGTCGATCAGCAGCTTATTGCGCTCGTCCAACTTCATGACGGCGTCATCAATGCGCCCGGTAACAGAGGTTTGCATGTTCTCAGCCAAGAAATTGATTTTTTCGGCCAGTTCGTTGCTTTTGGCCTCAATTACAGCGCCCGCACCTTCGCTAGACTGGCTGATGCGCTTAACGAGACTGCCGCCAACTTCTTCAATGCGGTTGCCGATTTGGTCGCTTTTGTCCGAGAGTAGGGCAGCCAGATTCTCCGCTGCCAAGCCGAGAGATGCTTTTATTTCGTCGTTGGAAATCGAAAGCGTACCGGCGAAACTTTTCTGGGCTTGAGAGACGCTGTCCTGAATTTCAACAGCAGACTGAGAGAGATCTTCTTTCAACGCATCGCTTGCACCTGATATTGATGAACGAACGCGCTCGGAGTGAATAACGATAGCTTCGCGCTCATTGGCCAGCTCTTCCACCAAGCCGCGCATTTTCAGTTCGTTTTCGGAATAAGAACTCGACAGTGACACGACTTCGTTGTGAACCATAGATTCCAGTTCGCTGGCACGGTTGATCGCGTTTTCAATACCCGTGGTCAAACCTTCAACTTCGCGTCGTACGGCTGTTCCGACTGAACGCACTGCACCAACAGCTTCCGTTTCCGGCTCAATCAGCCGATAGGCAGCCTCTGTCATCGAACGCGCAGCAAGGCTTAATTCTTGCGAACGCCGAACCATCACGGAAAAGCCCCAGATCAGCAGGATTGGCACCACAACGGCAGCAGCGAAGAAGATTAAATCCGGGTTCGTATTCAGGTTGGTCCAAGAGTTAACGTCAGTCACACGCGGGCCGATACTCTTCTGGCCTGCCCAGAAGGCAAGCCCTCCCCACACCAGCGACAGAAAAAATGCAATCCACAGCATTGTGGATGGCGGGCGTTTGGCCAGGCTCGTGCTCAGCATGGCAAAGCTGGAGCGTCTGTCGTCATTGGCTGGAGGAGCAGCTGGCGTTACCGGTGGCTCTGGAGCGGGCGGTGGGCTTTTGCTGCTCGATAGCTCTGCGGCGGCAGTGTCGATTTCGCCAATCGCGCCTTCGATGGCTTCATCTTCGAGGAAATCGATTTTCAAAGCGTCTTCGACAGCATTCAAAGCGTCTTCGACAACTTGGTTTGATGGAGCGGCTTTCTTGGCCATATGCAAACGCCTCGCGGTACTGTTTGCCCTGCCAACTGACGGGACAAAGTCTTGCGCCCTTTATGGGCACCCGTGCGGTGGAAACAAGGCTCTTTTGCCCTCAAAACACATGCTTTTAGTGCACTATCGAAGCCCACCAACCGTTTTGCCAAGACATGAAATACACGTATTTCAAGGCTCCGCAGGGGCGCATGCACACCCCACCGCAGGCGGACACTAGACCAATTTGACCGCCCAAGGCACCCGCGCGAGCCTGAAGCAAGCGTATTTCTTACGAAAAGGTTAACGACCGACCGCACACAAAGGAAACCAAATCTTCACCATGTTGTCAGGCTTACGGCGCGGTTAAAGAACGCTCAACGACTTTGGGGTGAGACTGCATAGCTTGACGACAGCATGTCGCTGTCACTCGCTTGGGATGGAAAAGATGGCACAGGCAGCTTTCGCAACGCCTTCGGGCTCAACGTTTGTAACGAACAACGCGGCTTCAAAGCCAAAACGCGGAAACAGAACCGCCAATGTACGCCCGGTAGACTTGGTGCATCTGGCAAAACAGTCTCTTGGTGACCGTGCGCTGGAAATTGAAATTCTGTCGCTCTTCCGCAGCCAGTCGAAACTGTATCTAGACCGCCTAACCTGCGCCAAGACGTCTGACGAACGCAAAATGGCTGCCCACACAATTCTTGGTTCTGCTCGTGGCATTGGCGCTTGGGCCGTGGCCGAAGAGGCAGAGAAAATTGAATTGTCCAGCGACAAGCCAGGCGACATGCGCGATCTCACGCTGGCAATTGGCGAAGCTCAAAACTTCATCGGCACTATTCTCGACGCATAATTCCCGCGCACGGCCCCCTGCGACCTTTTTCAGCGCGAGCACACCCGCGCTTGACTTGCAGCGGTCGCACGCTAAATCCCCCACAACAGTTTTTCAGTCGGGGTGCAGACCAGCATGGCTAAGATCACATATATCGCAAACGATGGCACGAAATTTGAAGTCGAAGCCGAAAATGGCACGACTGTAATGGAGAATGCGATCAAAAACGCGGTGCCCGGCATTGAAGCCGAATGCGGCGGCGCATGTGCGTGTGCAACCTGCCACGTTTATGTGGACGACGCGTGGACCGACAAGGTCGGTTCTGCCGAAGCTATGGAAGAAGACATGCTGGATTTTGCTTATGAGGTGAAGCCAACGTCGCGTCTATCCTGTCAGGTAAAGGTGAGCGATGATCTGGACGGCCTCATCGTGCACGTACCCGAACGCCAAGCCTGAGCCCCGTCTAACTACCGTATATTCGAGCCATAAGCCGGTAATTTCGGGAATCCCGCGCGTCGAAAAGATCGTTTCGAGCGGAGTCTTCGGCGCTCAATTTCTTGGCGAGTTTCAAAGCGTTGCGCTCCAATTGCTGACAGGACTTAGCCGGCGCCATGCGTTTGATGGATCTTTCAGTCTTTTTAGCCAACTCTTTATAAAACCGCCCGTGCGTGCGCTCATGCTTTACCAGCAGCGATTTCATGCGCTTCCATTTTTTGCGTTCACGAGCAGATACACCTCGTGTGCTTGCTAGTTTTGGCAGTACGTATTTGATCGCCAAAGAAACTTTCACACTGCGAACCCTACAGCCTGATCGAGATTTCTTTCTGGTAATCTGGAACGTAAGGTCACGGCTGGCGGTCGCCCACGCACGCTTGCGATGTTGACGTGAATACGGGCCTTTTTTACTCATAGAACGCGCGAAATCACGAGCATTAGTGCCTGTAATAATGTAATTTTTTGTTTTCTCTGTAATCCGAACTTCAGCTGATGCCAACGTAGGAAGCGAAAAGCCGAAGAGTCCTGCCGCGAGGCCAACTATCAGAGGATTTGCAGTTTTTTTGGTCATGGTGTCAAAAACGGTCCCACTTAATCTTGCCAAACTGCCCCCGAATACAAAAAGCTACAACACGGAAGTTCCTTAGCTCTTAACGCAAACAACCGACCATGCTGTTGTGACGGTTTTGTTACCCACGCCTTTTCAACATAGATGACGCTATCCGTTTTTGCTCGTCTGCATCAAACTTCTTTTGCTCGCGGTCATGATCTTCCAGCATTTCCACAAACAGTGACGACACACGCGCTTGCATTGTCCTACAATTTGGTTCGGCTTGCAGTTGAAGGATTGCGGCTTCCATCAAGCGTGCGTGTTTGAACGCAATTGCGACATGCACAGCTTCATGAAGGCGGGCGTAGCGGTCTACGTTGTCCCAGGCACGTGCCATTTCTGCGGTTGCTGTCTTGCGGCCTTTCCATTCAGGCAGGGTGATGCGGGCGTTAACATCCACCTTTGCGCTTGCCACACGACACTGCGAATTGGCCGTCGCGTAGCGCATGCGGGGCCGCATTTTGATGCGGGCAACAGCAATGGCGTGCGCCCCACTGTCGAGTTTCGGACCCTTTCGGCGGATATCCTTGTCCAGAGCGGCGGTGCTGTTGCCTTTGATCTGATAGTAATCGACCGAGACTTTGTCGCCGGTAGTCGAACACGCAGTTAGGAATGCGGCAAATGCCAACACCCAGAGTACTTTCAAATGTCTCGACTGAACGCGCATATAAATCCTTAGCTGGACTCTGTGGCCGTTGAAAAGCCACCAATCTTCAACTTTTCTTGCGCACCCGACTAAGCGCGCTTTAGCACCGTTTCATAACCGTCAGTTGGATGCCTTGGAATAAGATACGCAAGAACCAACGAGAGAGTTGCCATAGCCGCTCCTGCAAGAAACACGCTGGCCGGACTGTAGAGCCATAACAGGCCGAAGATCACAGGAATGAAGACCGCCGCGATGTGGTTGATTGTAAAAGCTACGCCGGTGGTTGCAGCAATATCTGAATTGGTTGCGATCTTCTGAAAATAGGTCTTCAGCGCTATATCGAATGAGAAAAACGCATGATCGAGAATATAAAGCGCGATGGCGATTTCCGGTATCTCGACGAAAGCATAGGCCACAAAAATGAGTGCCAAAGCCGCGTATTCGATGCGAAGTGCGGTTCGCTCGCCCAGTTTTAAAATCAATTGCCCCACTAATGGCGCGATGATCATGACACCTGCCGCATTGACCAGAAAAAGTGCTGCAATGTCTTTGAACGCATAGCCAAACTTCTCAATCATCATCCATGAGGCGAAGACCATGAAAATTTGTCGTCGCGCACCACCCATGAAGGTGAGTAGGTAATAAAGCCAATACCGCTTTCGCAAAATCAAAGAACGTGTCTGAAACTCGCCTTCGGGGTAGGTTGGAAAGGCTGTGATCATGATGATGACGCCCACCAAAGTTGCGCCCCCGGCAAAGGCGAACATAGTCAGGTAGCTAAGCTCATACAGGCTGCCAATCAGAAAAATGAAGGCGTAGGTTAAAAGCTGCGCAAACCCACCAACACTCATGATGCGCCCCATAATTGCAGGAGCGGTTTTCTTCGGCAGCCATTGCAGCGTCAGCGATTGGTGCATCGTCTCGTAGTAATGAAAGCCAATGGAACCGATAAAGGTAGTAAGATAAAATCCCAACGCACTGGGGAAAAATCCAGTTGCCGCAATGCCAATGCCCAAAAGCGCCAGCGATACCATTGCCAAGGTCTGTTCCCGCATTAAAAACAGCAGGAACACAGCGGCAAATGACAAAAAGCCCGGTATTTCGCGGATGGATTGCTGAATACCGACTTCCTTGCCAGTGAAATTCAGCATTTCGGCGGCGAAATTGTATTGCAGCGTCCACCATGCGGCGAAAGACAGCTGCATGGCAGCGGCCATTAACATCAAAAGCACTGCCGGCTGACGCCAACCTTTCTCAGGCAGGAGGCCGCTCTTTGGATTTTCAATGGCTGGGCGTGCAATGCTCATCAAACAGGCTTAGGGGCTTTAACAGCAAGCCGCAATCGCGGGCCATGCGCTCTTGAACAGCAAAGACCAATCGGGCAAGGAACCGACATGAGCATCACCCAAAAACCTCGCGTCATCGATCATCTGGTCCTTCCGGTCATCGACATTGACGTTGCCCGCGCTCGCTACGAGCAATTGGGCTTCACCGTCGCTCCCAATGGCACCCATCCGTTCGGCACTGAAAACGCCTGCGTGTTTTTCAACGACGATACTTTTCTGGAGCCAATCGCTGTCGCGCACCGCGAAACATGTGAGGCGGCAGCGCTGAAGGGCAACACGTTTGTTGCCAACGATCAGGCATATCGTTTCCGCCGCGGGCAGGAGGGCTTTTCCCACCTTGTGATCAAGACCGACGATGCCAGCGCTGACCACAAGGATTACGTGAAGGCTGCAATTTCCGGCGGGTCAATGGTGCGCTTTTCGCGCCCCTTCAAAACACTGGAAGGCAAGCGAGACAAAGCGAGCTTCAAACTCGCATTCGCCGCAGATCGCAGAGCTCCCGATGCAGGATTTTTTGCCTGCGAAGTTGTAAGCGCCCCCAGAGTTGATCAAACAGCGCTCAAAACCCACGCAAACGGCGCACAGGGCCTGCTGGAAGTGGTGATCAGCGAGCCGAATCCATCCGATTTCCAATACTTCCTGCAAGACTTTCTCGACCAGCGCGAAATGGACAACAATTCCTTCGGCATCGAATTCGAGAGCGGCAATACGAAGGTGAGTGTTCTGTCGCCAGACGGAATGCGGGCATTCTATGGCTTGGAAGCGGAGAAAAACGAGCGTGGACTGCGCCTGACTGCCTACGTCATTGGTGTGGTTGATCTGGCGAGCGTGGAAGCCCATCTGATCCAACAAAGAATTGCTGCCTCTGTTTTTGGCGACAAACTCGTCGTCCCACCGTCAGCCGGGCAGGGCTGCACAATTGCATTTCAGGAGGTTTCCGCGTGAACGCGAACACCACAGTCACCGTCGGCAACACGTCGTTCAGCAACACCGCACCGTTCACGCTCATCGCGGGTCCGTGCCAGTTGGAAAGCCGCAACCATGCGTTTCAAATGGCTGGCGCATTGAAAGAGATTTGCGGCAAATTGGGCATTGGTCTTGTTTACAAGTCGTCATTTGACAAAGCCAACCGCACCAGCCTGACGGCAACGCGTGGATTGGGGCTGGAAAAATCGCTGGAAATCTTCTCCGATTTGCGCTTGGAATTCGGCCTGCCAACAGTGACAGACATTCACAACGAAGAGCAATGCGCACTCGTTGCACCGCACGTGGACATGCTGCAAATCCCGGCTTTCCTGTGCCGTCAGACAGATTTGCTAGTGGCCGCTGCGAAGACCGGCAGCGTAATCAACGTCAAAAAAGGTCAGTTCCTTGCGCCGTGGGACATGCAGAATGTGCTGAAGAAAATCACAGATAGCGGCAATCCAAACGTTCTGCTGACAGAACGCGGCACGAGCTTTGGCTACAACACCTTGGTCAACGATTTCCGCGGCCTGCCAACGATGGCACAAACGGGTGCGCCCGTAATTTTTGATGCGACCCATTCTGTGCAGCAGCCCGGAGGCTTGGGCGGGTCAACGGGTGGCCAGCGCGAATTTGTTGAAACGCTGGCACGCGCAGCTGTCGCAGTAGGTGTGGGCGGTTTGTTCATTGAAACACATGACGACCCGGACAACACGAAGTCTTCCGATGGGCCAAACATGGTGCCACTGAAGGACATGCCGGCCTTGATTGAGAAGCTCATGGCTTTTGATCGTATCGCAAAAGGGCTTTAATCAGCCGATCGACCCGGTGCACCGGCCTTTTTCATTTCAGCGGCTTGTATAATCGCTTGCGCAATATGCTCTGGCTCCTGTGCGCCCATCACGGCGTACTTGTTGTCTATTATGAAGCATGGAACGCCCGTCACGCCCATTGATTGCGCGGTGCGGATTTCGTTGTCGGTCTCGGCCTTGTCTTTGTCTGTTGCCAGAAGCGCAGCAACAATGCTGCCATCCATGCCCGCTTCTTCGGCTATTTCCACCAGAACATCATCGCGTCCGATATGGGCGCCCTCCATGAAGAAGCGGCGAAACAAAGCCTCTACCAGCTTGTTCTGCACTTCCTCGCCTTCATTGGCGGCCCAGCGGATCAAACGATGCGCGTCCAGCGTATTGGGTGAAACTGCAATATCGCTGAAATTGAATTCCAGTCCCTCCAGCCGACCAGCCTCTTCAATTCGGCCATAAATCTCTTTGGCCTTCTCCGGCCCGCCGAATTTCGTCTCCAGATAGTCTTTTCGGTCACGCCCTTCCTTGGGAAGCGTCGCGTCCAGTTGGAAAGGACGCCATCGCACATCGGTCGTTACCCCATCAGTCATTGCAAGCGCCTGCTCCAGACGCCGCTTGCCGATGTAACACCAAGGGCACATGACGTCGGAGACAACGTCAATGGTGATATGAGGACTGTCGCTCATTGTTCTGTTGCCCACCATGTTGGGTATTGCGGTCCGTAGAGCGGCACATATTCGGGATGTGAAACCCGTGCCCAATGCGCCAATCGCCGCTCCCCGATATGATAGAGCGGCACGACATAGTGGCCTGAAATGAGCACGCGATCAAAGGCTCTGACGGCGGCTCGAAAGTCTTCGCGGTTTCGGGCCGCCAGCATGGCGTCGATCAGAGTGTCGATCACAGGCTCTGCTGTTCCGGCAAAGTTGAAACTGCCTTCTTGGTCGCGGGAAGACGAGCCCCAGCGGAACACCTGTTCTGCACCCGGCGAAAGCGAGGATGAATAGCGGTTGATCGTCATGTCGTAGTCGAAAGAGCCTTTGCGGGCTTGAAACTGGCTGTCATCCACAAACCGAGGCTCCAGCGCGATGCCAAGTTTGGCGAGTGTGTTTTTGTAGCTAAGAACCAGCCGCTCAAGGTCTTGGCCTGAAAGGCCGGCTCCGCCCGCAATCAGAACTTCGAACGAAAGCTGCCGCCCGCTTGTATCCACCATCTGCCCACTATCAAGCGAATAGCCTTCACTGCGCAAAATACTCAATACCTCCCGCAACACTTTGCGGTCACGGCCGGTTCCATCGGTAATTGGAGCCCGATAAGTTCCGTCCATCACTTCCGGCAAGACCGCATCAGGATAGTCAGCAAGCAGCGCTTTCTCCCGATCATCGGCTGGAACGCCCAGTGATGAAAGTTCCGAATCCTGCCAGTAAGACGAAGTCCGCTGATAGGCACCGAAAAACAGGTTTTCATTCGCCCATTCAAAATCAAACGCCATCGCAAGCGCTTTGCGCACATTGCGGTTGTCGAAGGGGGCCCGGCGGGTATTGAAAACAAAGCCCAACATCCCACTAGGCGTGCGAGATGGGATGATATCTTTTTCTATCCGCCCATCGGTGGCAGCAGCGAAGTCGTATCCTGTCTCCCATTTGGCAGGGCTTGATTCCGTGCGCACATCAAACAAGCCCTTCTTGAATGCCTCAAACTGGGCAGATGCATTGCGATAATAATCGACACGCACTTCGTCGAAATTGTAAAAACCGCGGTTTACCGGTTTATCCTTGCCCCAATAGTCATCGTTTCGCTGAAAGACGATCTGCTCACCGGGCTTTACAGTTTTCACAGTGTAAGGCCCGCTGCCTATTGGGGGAACAAGAGTGCTTTGATCGAATGTCTCGGCGTTGGTGGCGTGCTTGGGCAGCACAGGCATAAGACCGAAAAGCAGCGGCGTTTCGCGCGAAGCTGTGGCGTTGAAGGTTAGCCGAACGCGATTGTCAGCAACACGCTCCATTTTTTCCACCTGCTTCATTCTGCTGGAATAGGGCGGGCGGCCTTTTTCCTTTAGCAAATTGAAAGTGAACATAACGTCTTCCACGGTCACAGGCTGACCATCGGAGAACTTGGCGTCCGCATCCATTTCAAACTCAATCCAAGAGCGATCATCCGGCATGGCAATTCCTTGCGCCAGCAGGCCATACAGCGTGAACGGCTCATCGCGGGAACGCTTCAAAAGCGTTTCAAACACAAGATTGCCAAACGCCGGATCCCAAAGTCCCCGTGCCGTCGTCCGAATGCTCTTGACGATGAAAGGGTTGAGGCTGTCGAACGAACCACCGACTCCATAGACAATGCGGCCACCTTTCGGTGCATTCGGGTTGGCATAGGGCAGGTGGGTGAAATTAGCTGGCAGAGCCGGTTCGCCCTGCATCGCAATGCCATGCACAAACTCGTCAGCTCTTGCCGATTGGCTGATGAACAAAACAAACAGCAGGGCCGAAATGAGGGCGCATGGCTTCCTGCGCGGGTTCAGCGACAAACGCAAATTAGACATAGGAATACCCGAAACGAAGATTGCGGCGAATCATTGTGTCATCATACAGGTGAGCAGACGTTGCGCCCATGCACAGGCCCACCAGACTTTGGCTGATGCAGGATGCTGCCCTTGTTTACACTCGCAGTTGCCCCCGTAGTTGCCATCGTCATGCCTTATTTGCTAACGACACGAAACATAAGTCAGCCCATCTCGGTAGCCTTCGTGCTCAAGGGTCAAACAATCTCACTTTTGGAAAGCCGCTTCCCCATGAGCAAAAGCATCGCCCACTATTTGTCAGCAGCCACACTCGCCGCCGCAACGTTTGCAGCTGGTGGTGCCGCCCACGCACAACAGGCGAGCCAGCCACAATGGGTAAAAGTGTGCTCCAAAGCTGGTGAGACTGATATCTGCAACGTGCAGTACAACGTACTGACACCGCAGGGTCGCCTGATCACGGGCGTGAACCTGCTTACATCCACAGGCAAGGTGAAGCGCAGAATTTTTCAGGTTGCCGTCCCCACAGGTCGCTACATTCCTGAAGGCGTAAAAATCAAAATTGATGAGGGCAAAGAGAATACTTTGCCGTACAGCATCTGCCTTCCGGATCGCTGCATTGCCGAAGTAGGATTGTCGAACAATCTGGTCAACGCGCTGAAAGCTGGTGGCAAGATCACGCTGACCTCCACCAATTTCCGCACACAGAAAAATCCCGTCAACGTCACACTCTCCGGCTTCACCGCTGCCTTCGATGGCGCGCCAATCAAGCAGGGTGAGTTAGACGATCGCAAGAAAAAGCTGGAAGAAGAGCTTCAGAAGAAAGCGGAAGAAACCCGCAAAAAACTCGAAGAGGCTCAGCAGAAGGCCAAAGACGGCGGTTAAGCTTAGTCTTATTGTTGCCTGCGGGCTGCGTCGAATTTCAGAAGCGTTGCATCACGCTTAGTGGTGCAGCGCTTCTTTTATTTCATATTTCCCGTCCTCACGGCGAACGAACATTTCGTCTATTTGCGGATGACGCAGCGGCTCACCGGGTTGATCGGCCAGCAAATTCTGTTCCGACACATAAGCCACGTATTCTGTCTCTTCGTTTTCGGCAAACAGATGATAGAACGGCTGATCTTTCGTCGGGCGCACGTTCTCCGGAATGGCCTCATACCACTCGTCGGTATTGTCGAACTCAGGATCAACATCAAAGACGATGCCCCGGAACGGATAAATCCTATGGCGGACGAGTTGCCCAATCTGAAACTTGGCTTCGCGGATCATGAAATTGGCCTCTTGTGACGCTCTTTTGGATCTTATCGCACCATTTTTGCGCCCATGACAACAGAACCAAGCTGTGACACGGTTGCTTGACGGTCGTGCGCAGCTCTTCTAGCCAAGCGCAGGATTTTGTGAGGGCTAACGAACCAAATGGCAGAAATTCTTGGCTTGGCCATGCCGTTTTTCGGCCTGATCTTTTTGGGATTCATCGCAGCCAAAGTCCGCAAATTGCCAATGGAAGGCATGGCGTGGATGAATTTTTTCATCATCTACATCGCGCTTCCAGCTCTTTTCTTCAATCTTATCGCCCGCACACCCGTAAACGAACTAGCCTCCTGGGGCTTCATCTTCGCAGCGACTTTCGGAACCTATTGCGCTTTTGCAATCGCGTTTTGCGTTGGCGTATTTTCCACCGACGGCGACATACCAGAGTCGACCATCCAAGGCTTGGCCGGAGCCTATGGCAATATCGGTTATATGGGGCCAGGTCTTGCCATTGCCGCCCTCGGACCCGAAGCGGCGGTGCCGGTGGCGATCATTTTTTGCTTCGACAACACGATGCACTTTGCGATGGCTCCGTTCATGATGGCTATGGGCGGCGGTGCCGACCGCAAACCGGCATGGGTCACAGCGCTAGCTGTGCTCAAGAAAATATTTACCCACCCTTTCATTTTGTCCACCATCGCCGGCGTGGTGGCCGCACTCATCGAGTTTCGTCCACCCGTTCCTGTCCAAACCTTGTTGGATTATCTCCAGAATGCAGCAGCCCCTTGCGCCCTGTTTGCAATGGGCGTGACCGTAGCCATGTCTCCCCGTGGCTCGATGCCGAAAGTGCTCGCGCCGCTCATCACGATTAAGTTGCTGATTCATCCAGTCATTATCTATGTGCTGCTGAGCTGGATGGGCGATTTCCCGCCGATCTGGGTCTATACAGCGGTCTTGCTGGCAGCCTTGCCGACGGCGACCAATGTTTTCGTCATCGCGCAGCAATACAACGTGTGGGTCGCCAGAGCATCTTCAATGGTGTTGGTTTCGACCATTGTATCGGTGGTGACAGTTACCACTTTGCTATGGCTGATTAAAACTGGAACCCTGCCGCCTGATCTGTTTCCCGCTAGCTAGGCAACCTTTGCGCCCAAGCCACGCTGCATCAACTGACGCCGCAGCCAACCCAATTGTCCAACAGCCGCCAAACCGATGGCACGCGCTGCCTGAACAGGCAGGAAATCGATAAGCAGAGAACGGTTGAGCAAGTCCACAGCCCCAGTGCGGGTTACAACATCGCCCAGACGGTTCGCATTGTAACGCATCTCGACCGAACTGCCTTTGGACACAGCATCAGCAAACGCTTCCACATCACGTAGGCCAAGATTGAAACCCTGTGCGCCGATAGGCGGGAAAACGTGTGCGGCTTCACCCAACAACGCCACATTGTTTACCATAAAGCGTTTAGCGACCATACCTTTCAGCGGGAATGTTTGAGGCTGGTTTTCAATGGTTATCCGACCCAACATGGATTGCATTTTCTCTTCGACCATCAGCGCCATCGCATTTGTTTCCATCGCCAATATTTCATCGACCTGTTCAGGGCGGACAACCCAAACGAGGCTCGAGCGATGACGCGTTTCCGGAAGCGGTGGCAACGGCACCTGAGTGAATGGCCCGGTCTCCGTGTGAAATTCGGTGGAAACGCCGTTGTGGGGCAGGGAGTGTTGAAAATTCATCACGATAGCGGTCTGCGGATACGACCATTCCCGCACCCCTATGCCAGCAGCTTCCCGAAGTGGTGAATTGCGACCATCAGCTGCCGCAACCGTTTGGGCGTGGACCACAGCACCGCTATCAAGTGTGAGTGTCACGCCGTCAGCGCCACAATCAGCGTGGGCGACCATGCCTTCCAAACGGTCTACGCTTTCATGCCCTGTCAGCTTCGCTTCCAGCGCAACGCCGAGCTTGGCATTGGGAATGTTGTAGCCGAATGCATCAATGTTCAGTTCGCTTGAGCGGAAATCTGTCAACGGGGCCCGTAGAAGCCGCTTCGAACCGTCGACCAGTCGCATGGTCTGCAACTCCGCGCTTTCGTCGGCAACGTCGTCCCAAACATTCATATTTTCGAGCATCCTGATTGACGGCATCAAAAGCGCGGTTGTGCGTCCATCCTGCCCCTCGTTGCGCGGCGCGACATGCACCAGTCGCTTGCCTTGCGAACGAGCAATTTCAGCCAACGCCAGAGCTGCCGTTAGTCCCGTGAGGCCGGAACCGACCACTGCGTAGTCGTAAATTCCGTTGGTGCTGTTGTTTGCTTCACTCATGGCTACTCGGCTGCGCTTTCTAAGGTTTATCTTGCGCAAACAACATAAGTCTGGAAAGTGAACGACAAAAGAGCCGCGCAGCGTCACGCGGCAAGATGCCATCCACCAAATCAGCGCAGTTTCATGAACCACAACGATCACAGCAATTTGCAGCCGCTCGATCAGGGCATTGCCCGCGCGGCGCGGTTTCCGCAATGGCTGATGGCTGTGGCAGGTGGAGCGATTGTTGTTATCGCGTGGGCTTGGCTGAGTGTGCAGTCTGCGGGTGTTATGGCATTCTCGACCGAAGAACTCGGCCCCGGCATGCGTATACTTGAGCCCGCGCTGGGCTGGATCGCGGAACGTGCAAAAACCTCGCCGTTTTTTGAAAGCCTGCTTTATCTGTGCACGCCGCAAAGCCTGTCGTCAGACCTGGCAACCTTTGCAACGCTGTTTTCCATGTGGTTGGCCATGTCGGTGGCGATGATGCTGCCATCTGCGGCGCCGATGTTGCGCACCTACGCTGATATTGCTCACGTGGCCCGCGAAAGAGGGGAAACGACCGTAAGTCTCTCAGTTCTTGCAGGCGGATATATTTTTATCTGGGGTGTTTTCGCGCTCGCGATCGCCGCTTTGCAGATGGCGATTATGATCGGATTAAACGCAGGCGCAGCCGCTCCGCTGGTTGGTTGGATCGGCGGGTTTATTCTTCTGGGTGCCGGACTGTACCAATTCAGCGCTCTCAAAGACGCCTGCCTGGAAAAATGTCGCAATCCTTTCAACACTTTGTTTGCAAGCTGGAGAACAGATCGATCTGGTGTTTTCAAGTTGGGAATAGAGCAGGGTGTGTTTTGCATCGGCTGTTGCTGGGCAATCATGCTGGTAATGTTCGTTGTGGGAACAATGAATCTTGTCTGGATGGCCTTCTTCACCCTGTTTGCGATTGTTGAAAAAAGTGGTCGCGGCAATGTGACTTCACTTGTATCTGGCTGCATATTGATGTTTTGGGGAGGGGCGCTGCTCGTTCTCGCAGCGCTTACAGATTTGGGAGTGACTATCTGATGGCTAAAGACGACTGGAGCATGAAGGGCGAATTGGTCCTTTCTTGTAATTGCACCGTATTCTGCCCCTGCGTTCTTTCGCTGGGCGATCACCCACCGACGGAAGGCTACTGCCAGACATGGGCAGGCTTCCGCATCGATGAAGGTCATTTCAACGACACCGACCTTTCCGGTATCAATCTTGGTCTGATTATGGAAATTCCGGGCTACATGAGCCGTGGTAACTGGACGGCTGGCCTGATGGTCGACCAAGGCGCCTCCATCTACGCTACTAAAGCGCTGACCAAGATTTTCACGGGCAAGGCAGGTGGCACAACGCATCTGCTGTCTATTCTGGTCGGCAACTTCCTCGGCGTTTCGCACCACCCCATCAGCTACGAGATGGAAAACGACACCCGCATCATCAAAATCCCGAAAATGATCGACGGTCGCATCACGCCAATTCCAGGTAACGACAAAGACGGCCACACGGTCATCAAGAACTCGCAATACTGGATTGCCGAAGACATTATCGTCGCCCGTTCCGAGAAAAGCCGCTTCCGCGCCTTTGGCCGAAACTGGAAGCTGGACGGCCTGTCGGCTGAAATCTGCAAGTTGGACTGGCACAGCTAAGGCATGGTGACGCGGCCGCCAAACAATGTGCTGATTGGGTTTTCAATACACCTTTTCACAGCCTCCGGCGCTTTTTGGGCGTTTATGGCGCTAACGGCTGCCGCCGCCAGCAATTTCACGCAGATGTGGTTCTGGCTGGGCGTTGCTCTGCTCGTCGACGGCGTTGACGGCCCATTGGCACGCTATTTCCATGTCAAAAGCGTGCTGCCAAACTGGTCTGGCGAAATGCTGGATTCGATCATCGACTACGTGACATTCGTGCTCATTCCAGCCTTTGCTCTCTATCAGTCAGGTTTTCTTGAGGAATATGCATCCTTCATCTGCGCGGCCCTGATCGTTTGCACCAGTGCGATCTATTACGCCGATACCCGCATGAAAAGCCGCGACAATTGCTTTATCGGCTTTCCAGTCTGCTGGAATATGTTGATATTTACACTCTTTGTCATACAGCCCAATTGGTACGTCGCTTTTGCGGTCGTCATCATTTCGGCCGGATTGACCTTCGCACCATTGCTGTTCGTCCACCCCGTTCGCGTTAAGACGTGGCGCGTGCAAACGCTTTCCATCTTCGCGATCTGGAGCTTGTGCGGAGCGATTGCGCTCTACGCTGGGTACAACAACGAGAACGTTCCATTGATTGTACAGATCGGCATCGCGCTAACGGGACTGTATCTGTATTGCGTGGGCTTCGTGCTTCAGTTTTTGAAAAAGGTGGCCTGAGTGCGGGCGTAAACAACCGATTGAGGTGCAAGCGATATGGAACTGTTGTCGGACCCAACGGTGTGGATAAGTTTCCTGACTTTGACAGTGATGGAAATCGTCCTTGGCATCGACAACATCGTTTTCATCTCAGTCATCATCAATCGCCTGCCTCCAGAAATGGCCGAGCGTGCGAGAAAGATCGGGCTCGCTCTGGCTCTGATTTTCCGCATCATTCTCTTGATGTTTCTTACATGGATCATTGGCCTGCAGGCTGATGTTTTCGAAGCCTTCGGTCACGCCTTTTCTTGGCGTGACATAATCTTGATCGCGGGTGGTGTGTTCCTCGTTTACAAAGCTACCGCTGAAATACACGAGGAATTTGAGGGAGAGACCGAAGAAGAACAGGCTGGAAGGCTCGCGTCAGCCGCATTCTCCGCCATTATCGGACAAATCATTATTGTGGACATGGTATTCTCCGTCGACAGCATCATCACGGCTATCGGCATGGCAGAGCACGTTGAGGTGATGATCGCTGCAGTGGTCGTTGCCATCGGCGTGATGTATTTCGCGTCCGGCACGATTTCAGATTTCATCCGCCGCCACCCAACGACAAAAATGCTGGCGCTTGCCTTCCTGCTGCTTATTGGCGTTTCGCTCGTGGCAGACGGCTTCGGCTTCCACATTCCACGCGGCTACATTTATGCAGCGATGGGTTTTTCGGTGTTGGTTGAGACATTCAACATCATGGCCAGCAACAGACGCCGCAAGAACGCCGGCCAATGATAAACCTCAATGGCCTGCGTAGGGCTGGAGCATTTCCCGTCTTCGCGGTGTTCTTCTGTGAAGCCTTTGTGCTGGGCAACTGGATTCCTCGAATCCCAGACGTCAAGGCCCAGTTCGGGCTTAGTGCCAGCGATTTGGGGCTGGCGTTGTTCGTCATCAGCGCAGGCACGCTTGTCTCTTTCACATTCTCCGGGGCGCTTGTTCGCGCCATTGGGCTGAAACATGGCAATATGCTGGCAAACCCGCTTTGGGCTCTTTTTATCGGCCTTGCCCCCCTGATGCCCGATTTTGCAAGCCTGTGCGGGGTCTTGTTGCTGGCGGGAATTTCGGTCGGTGTGCAAGAGGTGGCGATGAACACGGCTGCTGAAGAAGTCACCAAGCGATCAAGCGTCGAGATCATGTCGCGCTCCCACGGTTGCTGGAGCTTGGGCTCGCTTGTGGGTGCTTTGGTGGGTGCAGGCTTCGCATGGGCGGGGTTTGATCCCGCAGCCCATTTCGCAATCGCCATGCCCCTCGCTTTTGCGATGGGGGTGACGGCAGGATGGTTCATCAAAAACCGCGCCGTGCCAGACATTGCCGATGGTGGGGGACTGCCCTTCAAACTGCCGTCGCGTAGCATGATGGCACTGTGTGTCATGCCTATTGGCATCATGCTTGTCGAAGGTGCATTTATTGATTGGTCAGCCGTTTTCGTAAAATCCGTGCTGGAGGGTGGTCCGGTCGCGATCGGCTTGATCTATGCTGCGTTCTCTCTGGTTATGGCCGCAACACGGCTCAGCGGCGATGCGTTGCTTGAACGGTTTGGCCCGCTTCGGGTGGCTAGAATTTCCGCACTATCGGCAATGTTCGGGATCGCAGTTTTCGCATTGGCACCCAATACGCCAACGGCATTCATTGCGGCTGTGTTCTCAGGGTTGGGCGTTGCAATATGCTATCCCGTAGCTGTCTCCGCCGCAGCCAGAAGACCCGGTAATGCGGAAGACAACGTAGCAGCAATTTCCATGTTCGCCTTTACATCCTTTATGGTAGCGCCGCCGCTTATCGGTTTCCTCGCAGACAGTATCGGCCTGCGCATTGCGCTGCTGTGCATTGTGCCCCTTGCCGCTACATCGTATCTGTTGAGCAGCGAACTCGTGAAAGGTCATCCATCCAATGGTCAAAGCAATTCAGATTAGTGAGACTGGCGGCCCTGAAGTCCTCAAACTGGTCGATCTCGATGTGGCGGAACCCGGTCCGGGCGAGGTTTTGATCCGTCACACTGCAGTAGGCTTGAACTTTATCGACGTTTATTTCCGAACGGGCCTCTATCCTGCACCACAAATGCCGTTCGTTCCCGGCATGGAAGGGGCTGGGCATGTTCTGGCCGTCGGGGAAGGCGTGAACCGCTTCAAGGAAGGCGACCGCGTCGCGTATGCCGGCCCGATGGGCTCTTATAGCGAAGAGCGGATTATTGACGCCTCACGCATCGTGGCCGTGCCGGATGATATTTCCGACGAGACAGCCGCAGGCATGATGCTGCAGGGCATGACCGCACGATATCTGTTGCGCGCAACCTTTGACGTCACATCCGATACCACACTCTTATTCCACGCCGCCGCGGGTGGCGTTGGTCTCATTGCGGGTCAATGGGCGCGTAAGTTGGGTGCAACGGTAATCGGCACTGCCGGATCCGCTGAGAAATGCGAGTTGGCACTGCAAAATGGTTACGACCACATGATCAACTACCGTGAGGAAGACTTCGTTGAACGGGTCAAGGAAATCACCTCTGGTGTCGGCGTTGACGTGGTTTATGATTCCGTGGGCAAAGACACATTCCCCGGTTCGCTCGATTGCCTGAAAATGCGCGGTATGTGGGTCAGTTTCGGTCAGTCATCGGGCGCTTTGCCAGACATAAACCTTGGAATTCTATCACAAAAAGGTTCGCTCTTTGCTACGCGGCCAACGCTGTTCAACTACATTGCCAGCGAGTCTGAACTTGATGAAACTGCCCATGACTTATTCGAAGTCGTATCGAACGGAGACGTGAAGATCGCCGTCAACCAACAATACCCCTTGGCAGATGCTGCAGACGCGCACCGCGATCTTGAAGCCCGCAAGACCGTTGGCTCCACGATTTTGATTCCATAAAAACCACAAAGACGTGGACAGGCCTTTGCCTTACGATAGCCTTGAGCGTTGAATTGGCTTAGCCTTCTGTTGTTCAACGCATATCCGGGTTGCGTCAATGGTGGAAGCGGCATCACAGCCGAAATTGGAAAGCGCATCTCCGCTCTTGGAAGTGCGCGCTGTCACCAAAAAATTTGGCGATCTGGTTGCCAATGATGCGGTTGATTTGACGATAAAGTCTGGCGAAATCCACGCCTTTCTGGGTGAGAATGGCGCTGGAAAATCCACGCTGGTCAAAATCATATTCGGTTCGCTGCAGCCAAACGCAGGCCAAATATTGTGGCGTGGCAGTCCAGTGAACATCAACTCGCCAGCAGACGCCCGGGCGCTTGGCATCGGCATGGTTTTTCAGCATTTTTCGCTGTTTGAAGCTCTGACAGTGGCGGAAAACATCGCGCTTAGCTTTTCTAGCGATACAGATCTGCAAGAAATTGAAGCCCGCACGACGCAGCTATCGCGCCAATATGGCCTGCCGCTCGACCCACGTGCGGTAGTGGGCGATCTGTCTGTTGGAGAGCGCCAGCGCGTGGAGATCATCCGCTGTTTGATGCAGGATCCGGCGTTGATTATCCTTGACGAACCAACATCCGTTCTAACGCCCCAAGAAGCCGACACCCTGTTTGAGACGCTGTTTCGTCTGCGCGATGAGGGCAGGGCAATCCTCTACATCAGCCACCGTTTGGACGAAGTGAAGCGATTGTGCTCCACAGCAACCATTCTTCGCCACGGCAAGGTGGTGGACGCTTGTGACCCACGCAAAGAGACCGCTGCAACTTTGGCTGCAAAAATGGTTGGGGCAGACCTAGATGATGTCATTCGTGAGAAAGTGGCCTTCGGTGAAACAGCAATATTGCAAGTAAACGGTCTGTCCGTTTCAGCAAGCCATCCGTTCGCTGTCGCGCTGCGCAACATCAATCTTGCTGTTCATCCCGGTGAGGTGCTTTGCATTGCAGGAATTGCGGGGAACGGGCAGGGCGAATTGTTCGACGCCATCTCTGGCGAGATCACGCAGGACCGTGCTGATACAATTCTTATCGATAGCCAAACCGTTGGTAACCTAGGCATTTCGCAGCGTCGTAAGCTCGGCGCTGCCTTCGTGCCGGAAGAACGCCTCGGGCATGGGGCTGTTCCCGGCATGAAACTCACCGACAACATGCTTCTCGCCCGCCACGAAAGCGATGCGGATGCTTTCGGCGCAATGGGCAGGCTCAAAGTAATCTTGCGCGACGCTATTGCTGCCGCCACAAAGCGTGTGTCCGCGGCGATGGACGTGCGTAAATCGTCGGAGAACCCCGCCGCATCGGCGTTATCTGGCGGCAATCTTCAGAAGTTCCTGATGGGCCGCGAACTCGACCGAAAGCCTCGTTTGTTGGTAGTCAATCAACCCACATGGGGCGTGGATGCGGGTGCCGCGACATTCATTCGCCAATCCCTGATTGACTTGGCTACATCCGGTTCTGCCGTGTTGGTCATTTCTCAGGACCTGGACGAAGTGTTCGAAATCGCGACAACCATTGCGGTGATCGCTGATGGCCAACTGTCTGCCGCCGAACCGGCAGCTGCGATGAACCGTGAGCGCATTGGCCTGATGATGACTGGCACAAAGCCTGCCACGAAAGCGGCATAAGGATGCGTATCGAACTTCAAAAACGCGATAATCCTTCAGCGCTTTTTGCTTTGCTGTCGCCCGTATTTGCGATGGCACTGACCATGATCGTCGGTGCGATCATGTTCACTTTCCTTGGCAAGAACCCGGCGACCGCGCTTTACACATACTTCGTTCTGCCTCTTACAGACGCCTGGTTGCTGGAACAAATCGTCATCAAGGCAACACCGCTTGTGCTGATTGCCATCGGCCTTGCTGTCTGCTTTCGCTCTGGCAACTGGAACATCGGTGCCGAGGGACAATACATCATCGGCGGAATGTTCGGCGCGATCATCCCGGTCTATTTCAACGAGTGGAATTCGCTCCTTGTCTTGCCCTTGGTTTTGCTGATGGGAGCAATTGGCGGCGCTCTGTATGCAGCCGTTCCGGCTGTGCTGAAATCGCGCTTCGGCACCAACGAAATTCTCACCAGCCTGATGCTGGTCTATGTGGCCCAACAACTTGTCGACTGGCTGGTGCGAGCGCCCTGGCGCAACCCGCAGGGGATGGGGTTTCCGGGCACAAAGCCGTTCAACGAAAGCGCTGTGCTGCCGAATATCCTGGAACGGGGAGACGCTCACTACGGGGCGGTATTTGCAGTATTATTGGCCGTGATCTTCTGGTTCGTGCTGTCGCGTACGCTTAAAGGCTTTGAGGTCACCGTGTTGGGTGAAAGCCCAAGGGCAGGGCGCTTTGCCGGGTTCAGCGCCAAGAAAATGACCGTATTCGCCTTCCTCGTTTCCGGCGCAATGGCCGGCCTTGCAGGCATCGCGGAAGTCTCAGGCTCAGTAGAAAAACTGGATGACAAAGTCTCGCTCGGCTATGGATTCACTGCGATAATCGTGGCTTTCTTGGGTCGGCTTAATCCTCTTGGAATCGTGCTGGCCGGCCTTGTACTGGCACTCACTTTCATCGGTGGGGAGGAGGCGCAAATTGTCTTAGGCATTTCCGACCGCGCGACGCGGGTGTTCCAAGGCTTGCTGCTGTTCTTCGTTCTCGCAAGCGACACGCTCATTCGCTATCGAGTAAAGGTTGTCTCGACCAAGCCAACCGTGGTGGAGGCATAGACTGTGGATCTCACCGTCATCATCTCCGTAATTCTATCCGTGTGCGCCGCAGCCACGCCCCTGCTTCTAGCTGCCACTGGCGAACTCGTGGTGGAACGCTCTGGCGTTCTCAATCTCGGAGTTGAGGGTATGATGATCATGGGAGCGGTGGCAGGCTTCTCCTTCGCGCAACTGACGGGCAATCCCTATCTCGGTGCCGTCGGCGCGGTGATCGTAGGCGCACTTTTTTCCCAGCTTTTTGCATTTCTCACGCTCTCTCTCGTCACCAATCAGGTGGCGACAGGCTTGGCGCTTACCATCCTTGGCCTCGGCTTGTCCGGCATGATTGGCGAGGGTTTTGTCGGTCAACCGGGCGTGAAGATGGAAGCGCTCAACATCCCAATTCTGACCGACCTTCCTGTTATTGGCAGGCTTCTGTTCGGTCAGGACGCAATCTTCTATGTCTCTCTTGTGGTTGTAGCTGGCGTCACTTGGTTCCTATTTAAAACCCGAGCAGGCTTGATGCTGCGTTCCGTCGGAGACAGTCACACATCCGCCCACGCACTCGGCATCCCTGTCATCCGCATCCGATACCTCGCCATCGCTTTCGGTGGTGCATGTGCGGGGCTTGCAGGCGCGCATCTGTCGCTCGTCCAAGTGCCGCAATGGGTGGAAGGCATGACGGCGGGCAAGGGCTGGATCGCGCTTGCGCTGGTCGTGTTTGCTTCATGGCGCCCGTCGCGGGTTCTGATCGGTGCCTACCTCTTTGGGGCTGTAACACTGGCGCAGTTTCACGCGCAGGCCTACGGGATCGCCATTCCCGCACAATTCCTCTCCTCACTGCCCTACATCGCAACCATAGTTGTGCTCGTTATCATTGCCAGAAACCGCCGCATGACGCTCATCAACACGCCCGCATCTCTCGGCCAACCGTTTGTGCCGGACAGATAAGCTGATAATCCACAGGCCGTGACAGCACGCAGCATTGGCAATCAGAGCCGGGCCGACCTAACATAAAAGCCAGAGGTGAAAACAAACCTCGTCAACTCCCAGGAGACCTCCCGAATGAAAAAAATACTCATCGCACTCGCCGCTTCCGCTGCTGTGCTCACATCCGGCGCTGCAATGGCCGCAAGTCATGCAAAAACCAAAGCCTGCTTCATCTATATCGGCCCAACAGGCGACTTCGGCTGGACATACCAGCACGACCAAGGCCGCCTCGCGGTCGAAGCCGAGTTTGGCGACAAAGTTGAAACCGCTTATCTGGAGAATGTGCCAGAGAGCGCTGAGGCCCAACGCCCCATCGAAAACTTTGCTCGCCAAGGCTGCAACATCATTTTCACCACGTCGTTCAACTACATGGACCCGACCAACAAAGCGGCCGCTAAATACCCTGACGTGAAATTCGAACACGCAACCGGTTACAAGCGCGAACACCCCAACGTCTCAACCTACTCGTCAAAGTTCTATCAGGGTCGTTATATTCAGGGCCAAATCGCTGCAAAAATGTCCAAGACTGGCACGGCAGGTTACATCGCCTCCTTCCCGATCCCCGAAGTGGTGCGCGGCATCAATTCGTTTATCTTGGGCGCTCAGTCAGTCAATCCGGATTTCAAGCTGAAGGTTATCTGGGTATCCACGTGGTTTGACCCCGCTAAGGAATCTGATGCAGCCAAGGCGCTAATCGACCAGGGCGTCGATATCCTTACACAGCACACGGATTCCACCGCACCGCTTCAGGTGGCCGCTGAACGCGGTATCAAGGCCTTTGGGCAGGCATCTGACATGATCAAGTTCGGCCCCGAAACGCAGCTCACGTCGATCATTGACGATTGGGCGCCGTACTACATTGAGCGCGTGAAAGCGGTGATGGACGGAACCTGGGAACAGCAGGACGTCTGGCACGGCATGGACCACGGCTCTGTTGCAATGGCACCTTACACCAATATGCCGGAAGATGTTGCCAAGATGGCGGCCGAAACAGAAGCCAAAATCAAAGCCAACGAGTTCGAGCCGTTCACTGGCCCGATCATGAAACAAGACGGCACGGTCTGGTTGAAAGAGGGCGAAAAGGCCGATATCGGCACGTTGTTGGGCATGAATTTCTACGTCAAAGGTGTAGACGACAAGCTGCCTCAGTAAGATCAAGCTGCAATCTATAGAAAATAGGACGGGGCGGCTTTGGTCGCCCCTTCTTTTTGCCTTTCACGCTTAGCTTGGTCTTGATTTCCCGCAAAGGTTCACCCATAGCAAAGGTGTGGTGAGGTGGCCGAGTGGTTTAAGGCAGCAGTCTTGAAAACTGCCGTGCGTGGAAGCGTACCGTGGGTTCGAATCCCACCCTCACCGCCATTTCTCAAGCGGATCAATATATCGCTTGAGACTGATTTCATGACCTTCACAATTTTTGATGAAAACATCAGCCTTGCGGCAAATTGAATTATGCCGTCTTGGGTCAAGCTGTGACACAAAACTGAAACTTTGCGTCGGATGGTTCCGTATAACTTCAAAACGAAATTGGAGACTTGAGATGACACGCTCGATAACAGCTTTGGCCAGTGCAGCCGTACTGACCGCACTTTCAATTTCCACTCAAGCGTATGCGAAAGATGTAGATATTCCATCGCTCATCACTGATAAAAAAGTTATCCTCAGCACCACCTACGGTGAAATGCCCTTGCGCTACAATGCGGATATGACTGTCATTGGCGATGGCAGCAACACCGGCCTCGTACGTTTCTTCGCGCCGAAAGAGCAGGGCAAGTGGTGGATTTCTGAAAATCAACTGTGCCAGTCATGGCCCACATGGTATGATGGCAAACCCTACTGCTTCAAGATCGAAAAGACGGGTGCAGACAGCATCAAATGGACGCGTAACGATGGCTACAGTGGCACCGCAAAGATCGTCAACTAGCGCGTCCGCTCAGCCGTTAACAGATCGGTAATCACTTCGCTTAAGCAACAAGCAATCCGTTTGCGCCATATTTATCCAATCTTTCGTCAAAGATTGGATAAACTTTATGCGTCTCGTGATTACAATTCCCGCGATGCTTTCGCTAGCTGCGCTTTCTGGTTGCTTCTACGGCAGCACGACAACTGCTACCGTGGGAAGCGCTCCCATAAACGACAAAACCAAGTTTTCCAGTGAAGAATATGGAGTCGCTGCCAGTCCACGGGTGACAACTTCAGCCAAGGTGCGCAAAGGCGGCGGGCGGCGTCATGTAGGAAAACCGTATCAAGTGCGCGGGAAATGGTATGAGCCAAAGGAAGAGCCGGGCTATAACCGCACGGGTCAAGCCTCTTGGTATGGCCCCAACTTTCACGGACGGCTGACAGCAAACGGCGAAGTTTATGACCAGAACGCACTCTCTGGCGCTCACCCAACATTTCCGCTGCCCAGCTACGCGCGCGTAACGAACTTGGCCAACGGAAAGTCCGTAGTCGTAAGGATCAACGACCGCGGACCATTTCACGATGGCAGGGTAATTGATCTGTCATCCCGTGCTGCGCAAATGCTGGAATACCGTTCAAAAGGCATTGCAAATGTCCGTGTGGAATATGTCGGCCCAGCGCCATTGCACGGTCTGGATGAACAATATCTGGCCGGAACCTTCCGCGAGGAGGGTGCAACACAAGTTGCTTCAAGCAGTTCTTCGCCACCAAAGCCGCTGCCAGTGCTAGACACACCTCGGATTGATCGTAGCCGTCTTAGTGCTCTTGGTTTCGTTCCTTGGAGATAGACAGGCTCTGATTATTGTCACAGGTGCCCAAATTCAGTTGAACTGGGTCTGACAGCGCTCTACTGTGCTACCAACTCAACGGTTGGCGGCACCACGGAGCATTAGCTTGCATCTTCACATTCAGAATACTATTCAAACTATTGTTTTAACATTAGTATTTTCGCTTGTGGGCTTTGGGCTTGCTTATGCTCAAGGCTTCCAAACCAAGGCCAAGCAAGCCGTGGTGATGGATTATGAAACGGGCACAATCCTTTTCCAGAAGAACGCTGACCAACTGATACCACCGGCGTCGCTTGCCAAACTAATGACAATGGCTGTTGTCTTCGATGCGTTGAAGTCCGGTCGACTTACGCTTGAAGACACTTTCACAATTTCTGAAGACGCCTGGCGGCGCGGTGGCGCAAATTCCGGCGGCTCGTCAATGTTCGCCAAACTCAATGACGATATTCGCCTTGAGGACCTTATTCGCGGCGTGATCATCCAATCAGGCAACGATGCCGCAATCGCAATTGCCGAAGGTATGGCGGGTTCGGAAGTCGCATTCGCCGGGCTGATGAACCAGCTCGCCCGAAGAATTGGCTTGGAGCAGTCCACATTCCGTAATTCCACGGGCCTTCCGGACGATGAGCAGAAAGTGACAGCCCGCGAGTTGGCGTATCTGGCCCGCCATATAATCCGCAACCACCCTGAATATTACAGCATCTATTCCGAGCCGGAATTCAAATGGGGCCGCATAAACCAACGCAACCGCAATCCCCTGCTTGGCAAGGTTGACGGCGCAGACGGATTGAAAACAGGTTTCACAACTGCTTCAGGCTACGCGCTCGTCGGCTCTGCTCAGCAAGAAGGCCGTCGTGTCATCATAGTTTTGAGCGGGTTGGAATCCATACGCGAACGCTCTGCTGAAGCCGTCAAAATCATGCGTTGGGGTTTTCGCGCTTTCGAACCGATTGAGCTTTTCGCAGCAGGCGAAAGCGTGGGCGAGGCAGATGTCTACGGAGGCGCAAAAAGTGGCGTTTCTCTGCGCGCAGCAGACGGTGCGCTGAAGATCTTCGTACCGATTGGTTTCCGTGACCGACTGAGAATGCAGATCGTCTTCAAGGGTCCGCTTTTGCCCCCCGTAAATGAGGGCGATCAGGTGGCTAAACTACAAGTGTTGATTGACGGTGCGGTGAGCCAGGAAACCTTGCTCTATGCCGCTGAATCGGTGGAGCAGGGCACGATTACCCAGCGGGCAACGGATGCGATACAGGAATTGCTGGTCGGTCTGATCCGCTTCTAGTGGCATGGCGGTTGTATCGATCAATTGCGCACAGAGCGTTGCGGAAATGATTGTCGTACAATGAACCAACGTTTCATCACATTTGAAGGCGGGGAAGGGGCAGGCAAGTCAACGCAGATTAAGCGTCTTGCCGAGCGACTGGAAGCACAGGGTCATTCAGTACTTATTACACGCGAACCAGGCGGAACGGCTGGCGCAGAAGCCATTCGCCACGTTATCCTTTCAGGAGCCGCAGAGCCCTATGGCACGGAAATGGAAGCCCTGTTGTTTGCCGCAGCCCGCAGCGATAACGTGCAAAACATCATCCTGCCGGCCTTACGTGCAGGAAAAATCGTGCTGTGTGATCGCTTCCTCGATTCCTCCCGCGTCTACCAAGGGATGACTGGCAATGTAGACATGGATTTCGTGCTGCAAATGGAGCGAGCCGTGACAGAAGGCGCACGCCCCGGCCTCACTCTAATTTTTGATCTTCCCGCCGAGATTGGCGCTGAACGGGCCGCAAAAAGACGCACGGAGGACCAACCGGACCGTTATGAAAAAGAGGCTTTAGCGCAGCAAGAAGCCCGCCGCCAAGCATTCTTGAAAATTGCAAAGGATGAGCCCGACCGTTGTCTGGTCATTGATGCCAGCCAACCAATTGCTGATGTGAACAAAGCTGTCGATACGGCGGTGGATGCATATTTGGGAGCGTTTGAGGATGCTTGAGGCCGAAGAACGTCCTGTAGCAGACCGGCTGGACGAAATTACCCACCCTGCACAATCCACACGCCTTTTTGGCCATGACGATGCCTTTGGTCGCGTGGAAAAAGCGTGGCAATCCGGCAGGCTGCATCATGCATGGCTCATCAGCGGCCCGCGCGGCATCGGCAAAGCAACGCTGGCGTTTCACCTCGCAAAGGGGTTGCTGTCGCACCCCAAGGGCGCTGCGGACGGCGTCACGCTGCGGGATGTAACGGAATCCAGCGCAGCGCAGGTGGCGAATGGTGCGCATCCAAACTTGCTGCATTTGACCAGACCTTGGGATGACAAAGGCAAGCGCTTCAAAACACAATTATCGGTTGATGAAATCCGCCGCACCCGCAATTTCTACGGCATGACAGCCGGCGGCGACGGGTGGCGTGTGGCCATCGTGGACGCTGCCGACGATATGAACGCCAGCGCTGCCAACGCGCTGCTGAAAATTTTAGAAGAACCGCCAAAACAATCTATTTTCTTCGTGATCACCCATTCGGCCGGAAGCCTGTTGCCGACTATACGTTCCCGCTGCCAAATGCTGCGGCTGGGCCCACTGCCCGATAATGCGGTTATCTCGACGCTCGACCATCTCGGTGTGCAGAGCGGAGACGATACCCGCGCCCGCATCGGCACACTGTCTGGAGGCAGTCCGCGGCGTGCGATCCAGCTTCTCCACGGCAAGGTGCTCAGCCACTACTCAACCTTTGAAACGCTGATGGGGCAGGGCGCTGTCGGTGCAGCAAGCGAGTGGGCCAAAGCTCACTCAATCGCCGAGGCGTTGTCGCGCCGTGACGCTGAGCAAGACTTCACACTCTTCATTGATCTCGCCCTCGCATGGATTGGCGGTACGGCGCAGCGAAATGCCGCCACCGAAAGCCTGCAATTGCTTGCGACTTGGGGCGACGTGTGGGAAAAGGCAACCCGCATGGTGACGGTGTCCGATGCATTCAATCTCGACCGCAAACAGGTGATTTTAAACCTCTTCGCGCTCGTTTTCGAACGCAACGCCGCTGTCCGCTAAATTCTGAAAGCGCACGAGCCCATTTCAATGGCCAAAAAGCCTTATTACATTACGACCGCAATATCCTATCCCAACGGCGCACCGCATATAGGCCACGCTTACGAGTTCATCTGCGCCGATGCGATTGCACGTTTCAAGCGGTTGGACGGATACGACACACGGTTTCAGATTGGCACGGATGTTCACGGCCAGAAAATGTGGCAGACCGCACGCGATCTGGGCATCACCGCAAAGGAATTGGCAGCCAAAAATTCCGACGAATTCCAGCGTATGACCGATCTGCTAAACGTCTCTTACGATCGTTTCATCCGCACATCTGACGCCGACCACCACGCATCCTGCCAAGCGATCTGGAAGGCGATGGAGGCCAATGGCGACATCTACAAGTCAGTTTATTCTGGCTGGTATTCAGTGCGCGATGAAGCCTATTACGACGAGAGCGAAATCACGCTAAGCGATGAAGGCACACGCCTTGGCCCACAGGGGACACCTGTCGAATGGGTTGATGAGGAGAGCTATTTCTTCAAACTGTCGGAATATCAAGACAAGCTGCTAGCGCTTTACGAAAGCCAACCCAACTACATTTTGCCTGAAAGCCGACGAAACGAGATTGTCTCTTTCGTCAAAGGTGGGCTGATCGATCTGTCCATTTCACGCACCACATTTGATTGGGGCGTAAAGGTGCCGGGCGACGAAAAACACGTCATGTATGTGTGGGTTGACGCGCTTACCAACTACATCACGGGTGTCGGCTACCCAAACACTGAAGACGAGCTTTGGCGTTTCTGGCCAGCCGACTTGCACGTGATCGGTAAGGACATCACCCGCTTCCACGCTGTCTATTGGCCAGCGTTCCTAATGTCCGCTGGCATTGCGGTGCCAAAGGCGGTCTTTGGGCACGGATTTTTGCTCAACAAGGGCGAGAAAATGTCGAAGTCGCTCGGAAATGTCGAAAGCCCGTTCGGCATGGCGGAGGTCTATGGCATCGACCAACTGCGCTATTTCTGCCTGCGTATGGTGCGGTTCGGCTCCGATGGCTCTTACAGCCATGAAGATATCGTCAACCACACGAATGCCGACCTTGCCAACAATTTCGGTAATCTTGCTCAGAGAAGTTTATCGATGATCTTCAAAAATTGCGGAGGCGTCATAGCGCCGGGCAGTGATTTTAACGCAGCTGACGAAGCGTTGTTAGCGCTGTGCGATGGTGTGATTGAGCCTTGTCGTGCGGCGATGGATGCGACACATCCAAACGAGGCGCTGGACGCAATCTGGAGCGTTTTGGACGAAGCCAACCGGTATTTCGACGAGCAAGCGCCATGGGGATTGAAGAAGACAGATCCCGAGCGGATGAAAACCGTACTTTTCGTCACCGCAGAAGTCGTTCGCCAGGTCGCAATTCTCACACAAGCGTTTCTACCAGCAAGCGCTGAAAAACTTCTCGATCAATTGACCATCAACGCCGCTTCTCGTGATTTCGCATCGTTGGGGCAGGCTGGGCGCCTTGCTTACGGTACCGTCATCGACCAGCCACAAGGCGTTTTCCCGCGCTATGTAGAGACAACCTGATGCTAGTCGACAGCCATTGCCATCTGGATTTCCCAGATTTCGCCGAAGAACTCGACGATGTAGTGGCCCGTGCACGCAGCGTTGGCATTGGCCGAATGGTCACGATTTGCACACGAGTGCGGAAATTTCCGGACGTTCTTGCTGTCGCTGAGCGCTTTGACGACGTTTTCTGTTCGGTCGGCACGCACCCGCACAATGCTGCCGAAGAATTGGACGTTACCACCGACAAACTGGTGGAACTTTCGCAACACCGCAAAGTCGTCGCCATAGGCGAAGCGGGCCTCGATTATCACTACGATAAATCACCCCGTGACGCCCAGGCACAAGGGTTCCGCACCCATATCGCGGCCGCACGTGAAACCGGTCTGCCGCTCGTTATCCACGCCCGCAGCGCCGACGAAGACATGATTTCGATACTGGAAGAGGAAACACGGGCAGGGGCCTTCCCGGCTGTGCTCCATTGCTTCTCATCGGGCCGAAAACTTGCCGAGCGTGGAATTGAATTGGGCCTCTATGTCTCGTTTTCCGGTATTTTGACCTTCAAGAACAGCGAAGAAGTTAGAGATATAGCCCGCGACATGCCCCGCGACCGTGTTTTGGTGGAAACCGACTCGCCCTATCTCGCCCCCATGCCAAACCGTGGGAAACGCAACGAGCCCGCCTATACAGTGCACACGGCACAGACTTTGGGCGACGTTTGGGGCCTCGACCGCGAGAGTGTGTGGAGGCAGACGACAGAAAATTTCTTGCGCCTGTTCTCCAAAGTGCCTGCCCCCGAACGCCAAATCCCGGAAGCCTGAGCGATGGCAAAGATGCGCTTCACCATTTTAGGCTGCGGCTCATCACCTGGCGTGCCACGCATTGGCGACGACTGGGGCAAATGTGATCCAACCAATCCCAAAAACCGCCGCCGCCGCGCCGCATTGCTGATCGAGCGGATAACCGACCACGGCAAGACAACCGTCATTGTTGATACTGGTCCGGATTTCCGCGCACAGATGCTCGACGCTGGCGTGGGAACAGCTGATGCCGTGATCTTTACCCATGCGCATGCTGACCATATTCATGGCATTGACGATCTGCGCAGCTTCGTCATTAACAGCCGCGAACGCGTGAACATCTGGGCCGATGAACCAACGTCAGAACGCCTGCATGAGGCTTTCGGCTATTGTTTCGAGACGCCAAAGGGCTCCAACTATCCGCCCATTCTGATCGAAAACCGTATCGTGCCTGGCGAGCCATTCCAGATCGACGGGGAGGGTGGTTCCATCATCATCCTGCCCTATGAACAAGATCACGGCTCCATTATCTCGCTCGGCTTTCGTATAGGCTCCCTTGCCTATTCCAGCGACGTGAGCGCATGGGACGATCGAGCACTACCGCATTTGAACGAGCTGGAAGTCCTCATCATTGACGCGCTTCAATACCGCGAACACCCCAGCCATTTCAGCCTCGACCAAGCCTTGGGCTGGATCGACAAGCTAAAACCCAAACGCGCCGTGCTAACCCACATGCACACGCCGCTAGACTACCAGAGTGTCAAAGACGCCACGCCCAACCACGTAGAGCCAGCTTTCGACGGCATGGTGATTACGCTGGACGATTGAGCGCGGATAGTGCCTTGTCGCTGTGTCTGTGAGTGTCTAGTAAGCGTGACATTCGTGCGTATCAGTTTATGCATATGACTAGATATCAATGAGTTGGCAGTGCTGCCTGACAAATGATACGAATAAATATGTTCCATAATATATCTTATGCAACTATTATGTGTAACAGCCATTTAGTAATGTCTCACTTTGGCAAGTTAGAGATGTCTCACTTTTCAAAGCCCTGTTTTGAGTTTGTGAGGCGTACCAGTGGGACTATTTGTGATGAGCGAGCGCGACCTTGGGCGACTGAAGATAATTGAGGATATTGAGGCTCAACGGTTGAGCGTTGTCCAAGGCGCTGAGTTGGCTGGTATCAGTCGCAGACAGATGACGCGATTGGTTCGTGCGTTCCGTGACAATGGCGCTGCCGGATTGATCTCTGGGAAGCGCGGCAAGCCAAGCAACCGACGATACACCGATGGCTACCGTGACTACGTCCTGGAGCTTGTCAGGCTCCACTACGCCGACTTTGGCCCAACCTTCGCTTTGGAGAAGCTGGCCGAAGACCATGACATAACCGTGTCCAAACAGACGTTGCGCAAATGGATGACGGATGCCGGCATCTGGAAGACGCGCAAGGAACGCCGTTCCCGTGTTTATCAGCCGCGTAATCGTCGCGATTGTTTCGGTGAGCTGATCCAGATCGACGGTTCACATCACTGGTGGTTTGAAGACCGTGGACCAAAGGCTGCGCTATTGGTCTATGTCGATGATGCGACAAGCAAGCTGGTTCACCTGTGGTTTGCTGAATCCGAGAACGCCTTCGACTATTTCCATTCCACGAAGGATTACCTGAGCGAGTACGGGAAGCCCCTCGCCTTTTATAGCGACAAACACGCTGTTTTCCGCACGACACATGTGTCCAACAAGGATGCCACGACCGGTATGACCCAGTTCGGTCGCGCATTGCACGAGTTGAACATTGACATCATCTGCGCCAACTCTCCGCAGGCCAAAGGCCGCGTGGAACGTGCCAACAAGACGTTGCAGGACAGACTGGTGAAGGAGTTGCGACTTCGGAACATCAGTTCTATCAAAGACGCCAACGCCTACATGTCAGAGTTTATGGCGGACTATAACGCCCGGTTTGGCAAAGCACCGCGCAACGATAAGGACATGCATCGACCGTTCTCAGAGCATGACAGCCTGGACGGAGCCATGTGTCACAAGGAGTTCAGGACACTCTCCCACACACTGACACTGCGCTATGACAAAGTGTTGTTCATCATCGAACCCTCAGACTTCACAACAGGTCTGGCCCGCAAGCGCGTCACGATCTGCGATTATCCAGACGGACGGTTGGAGATTCAATACGATGGTGTCACCCTGCCCTATAGGACGTTCGACAAAGTACAATCGGTGAACCGGGCTGAAGTGGTCGAGAACAAACGTCTTGGCCCTGCGCTTGATATGATTGCGGCCATGCAGGCGGAACGTGAGGTTTCCAGAAGCCAATCAGCGCCGAGACGGACTGGGCAAACTGGGCACATGTTTTGATATTTAGTGATGCGCATTGTCGCTAGAAGATAGGAGCCTCAAAGTTGGGATTATACGACAACATCATCTGTGAATATCCTTTGCCAGAACCGATTGCCCCAGATGGGGTTGAATTTCAGACAAAAGATACACCAGATCCCCATCTACGGGTTTATACGATCACCGCCAATGGGCGACTTCATTTGGATGGGTCGGATCAAAATTTTGATGGAGAAGTCCGATTTTATGGCGATGGTGACACGTCTGGCGAGTGGTATGACTACTGCGCAAAATTCACTGACGGACAACTGCTCGAAATCACCTTGGTTAAGGCGCAGAAGAGCACAGTTTAGACAACACCCGAAGAATTTTTCCAACTGAGGAGGCTAAAGTCGGGCGTCTGTTTTCCGTTTCGGCGGGTCCATTGGCTTTGACTCTAGGCGGTCACGCCAATGTCCTGATCCGCGTGCACTGGCTTGGAAACCCCGATGTGAGACATTTCTAAGTAGCCAGACAAGAGCCACTTCTAACTGGCTTTGACAAATGATCTAACCACATTTGCTAAGTGCGATGTGGCATGGGAATGTTAGACCGAACATCTAGCCGCAATTATACCGTGAGCTGATTTGAAGCGTATGACCATGCTAACGAAGACGTCCCTGCTCACTTTCATTGTCTTGATAACCGTGGGAATCAGCGCTGTATTTCTTTTGCAGTTGGCAAAGAGCGATATCACAAACATTGAAATTGGCGATGGCAAAGCGCTCTCAGTGCGCAAACTGGTCGGCGCTGATGTGCAGACGGTCTGCTTCTATCCAAGTTATAGCTGGGCCAGACCGATTGACTGTACTGGAGATCGTTGGGTTCTTGATCCGGACGTGCCTACAAACATGCTTTTCTTCACGGTTATCTCCAACGGCAGATGCAGCAACTATTCCATTTCTGCCGTTATGGGCGTTGGATTGAACAGTTCCAAATTTTGCATGACAGGTGATCAAGCCAACCACCTCAGTATAGCAAGGAAAGGAGCTGTCGTTTTCGCTGATAGCCCAAATTGAGTTCCGTATCTGTTTGCCAAAGCACTCAGTGCAGTTTTTTAACGACCGGGAATTCTATTTCGCCTTCTATACCCGCCCCAAAACCCAACGAATGACATCCACAGCCAGTTCATCGAACGCTGCATCTAGTGCGCGAACGTAGTCATCTCCCTCGCGGCCGACCAGCGTCGCGGTTGCGGTGAATATTTGGGTTTCCAGCACCTTGCCGGATTTATCGGAAAGCAGTTTGATGGACAGTTCAATCACCGCCTGCCCCGCGCCATCCGTCACCACTTCAAAGCGGCGCAGATCGCTGATGAGTTGGTAGTCGATCACCAGCCCATCGCCTGGCTTTGCGGTCGCGCCCGTTGCGCCAGTGTTTTCAAACGCTTCAACCAGCTTGGCTTGCACCATGTTCGGCACAGTGTCAGTCCACTGCACCCCGGCCAGATAGGTTATCTCGGAGCCGTTAGAACGAAGAACCAATCGTTCGCTATCCAAAGACTTGAGCGCATTGGGCTTTTTTACCAAAATTTGAGCGTTGGTCGACGCACGAAGACCAGACACTGAGTCTGGAGCGGTCAATTCATAGCTATCCCTCGGCGCTTCCGGCGCTTTTAGAAGTGCACAGCCGGAGAGGACTACTGCTGCGAGTGCAGGCAGCGTCCATCGGACGAGAAAAGTGCGGATCGGCGACGTCATGAAAAGTGTTTTGCCTGTCTGAAAAGGTGCAGCATCAGCGCCGTGGGCGCCCTGCTCCGCGTTCCTTGATCGATGACCCGCCTCCCCCCGAGATCAGGCTAGACGGGTTGTCTTGAAAGGTTCTGATAACACGGTCAAGTCGTTGAAGCGATTGGCGTGCATCACTTATCAGACCCTGTGTGTCCGCAAGGCCACGCCCGGTGAAACGGTTGATACCTGACGTTACACTGGCGACCTGAGCGTCCAGATTGCGAGCCGTCCGGCGAAATTCAGCCAGCGTAGCGCGCGCATCAGCAAACAGACCATCTGTCTCTCCAGAACCAAGCAGGCCCGAAATGCCGTCCAAAACACCATCGAGCTTCGCTGACGATTCGTTGAGACGTGCAGCTAACTGCGAAGCGTCGGTGACCATCTGGTCAATATCCTCAGCTCTTGCACCGAAGCGTGATGTCACTTTGGACACATCATCCACAATGCCTTGTGCGCCCTCGGCAGCACCAGTAATTTGATCGACAGCCTTGTTAACCTTTTCCGCGTCAATAGCATCCATCACGGCGGAGACTTTGCTTCCGGCGTTGTTCAATTCAGCAACCAGAGTGTTGATCGCACCCGGTTCGATGCCATCTAAAAGAGCGCGCGTTGCACTTGCTGTTGCCGAAATATCATCGACGGTTTTAGCAACTTTCTCCGGCTCAATGGCTGCCGCTATTTTGTCCGCGCGCTCGGCAAGGCTGGTAATCTTCGACACCGCATCGGCCACTGCCGCACCCTCAACTCCCTCAAGAACCCCGGACAATTGTTCCGCTGCCCGGCCTAAATCAGCAACCAGCTTCTCAATCCGTTCGGGGTTAACACCATCGACAACCCTTCTTGCGCTTTCTGCGGTCGCGCCGAAATCATCAACAGCTTTGCGGACCGTGTCTGGCTGCACCGCAACGACAATTTTTTCGATCTGATCCAAGGTGGTCGTAAGCCCACCAGAAAGCTGCTCCATAGATCCCGCAAGCGACTCTGCGCTGCGTAGGAACGTGTCGACGCCTTCGCTGTTGCGAGACAATGCCTGAGAAAATGTCTCGGCATTCTTGATAGTTGCAGAAACCGAATCGGCGTTCTGCCGAACCAATGATTCGAGGCTACTCATCACCCGCTCGGTCTGCGTAGCGATGCCGTTCACGCGGTCAATTAATTCACTAATACTGGAAGGATCACCCACAAGACGTGGCGGCCCCTGCCCCGTATCGGGTGCAGGCTGCTCGCCCGGCGTACCGAACAGCGGAACCCCGTCTTTGCTGCCGCCTTGTAATTGCACGAACGCGCCGCCAGCAAGTCCTCGCACGCCAATGCTGGCGCGGGTGTCCTGGCGCAATGGCACGTTCATGTCGATCATCGTGGTGACAATCACTTGCTCCGGGTTTTCTTTGTCCAGCGCCAGTTTTGTGACGCGCCCCACAGGCACGCCGTTAAATTGCACCGGACTGCCTTCGCTTAGGCCCGAAACAGAGCCACGAATAGTGATATCGACCTCGCGCGTATTTTGGCTGGAGCCGTAGTTTCCAATCCAAAGCACAAACAAAAAGCCACCCACGATTGCAGCGAGCGTCAAAAAGCCGACAGCGATGTAATTGGCGCGGGTTTCCATCAGCTTCCTTTAACCTTCAATGCGTGCATTGACCATGCCTGAGCCTGTCCGCAACGCATGTTGCGCAGAGATGGCGCGTTGGCCACCAAAGTAAGAACGAACCCAAGGATCATCGAGTTTCTCGATTCGTTCCAGCGTATCAATTGCCAAGACTTTCCCGTCCTTCAAAACGGCTATCCTGTCGCAAATGGCGTGCAGACTGCCCAAGTCATGTGTGACCATGAAAACCGTCAGGCCCAATGTGCGGCTGAGCGATACCGTCAGTTCGTCAAATTCAGCTGCACCAATCGGATCAAGACCAGAGGTTGGCTCGTCAAGAAAGAGCAACTCCGGATCAAGCGCCAAGGCCCGCGCCAAGGACGCCCGTTTGATCATGCCGCCAGAGAGTTCTGAGGGATATTTATCAGTTGCATCCATTGGCAGGCCAACCAGCGACAACTTCATCGCCGCCAATTCATCCATTAGGGTTTGGCTTAAGCTGAGATATTCGCGCATGGGCATTTGAATGTTTTCTTTCACAGTCAACGCCGAAAACAGCGCTCCGTGTTGAAACAAAACGCCCGTGCGCCTGTCAGTCGCGCTGCGCTGTTCATCGTCGAGTTGGTCGTAATCCAGTCCGAACAGTTTGATCGTGCCCGCTTGTTTTTGGCACAGTCCAAGAATGGTGCGCATGAGCACGGATTTACCAGTGCCAGACCCGCCCACAAAGCCAATGATCTCGCCACGGTAAGCATCGAGATCCAAGCCTTTCAACACGTGGTTAGGCCCGAACGAAACATGAATATCGCGCACGGAGAGAACTGGGTTCTTGGGTTCAACGGCCATAGTGATCAATACCCGATCGATGCGTAGAACATTGCAAAAAGGCCATCGATGAAAATCACGGCAAAGATGGAACGCACGACTGAGCTGGTGGTGCGTTGGCCTAACGATTCTGCGCTTCCCTTCACTTTCATGCCTTCCAGCGTGGCGATGAGGCCAATAACCAAGGCCATGAAGGGCGCTTTGATGAGACCAGACAAAAAGGTTGAAGTGTCGATAGCGCCGTTCAAGGTGTCTATGAACTGAACAGGTTCAATGCCGATATAAAGCCAACAAACGATCATCGCCCCAGCAAGGCCAGAGAAATCTGCCAATATAGTCAGAATTGGAAGCGTTATCACCAAAGCCATCAATCTAGGGACTACGAGAACGCCTATTGGGCTAAGACCGATAACCTGCAAGGCGTCGATCTCTTCTCGCATTTTCATAGAGCCGATTTCAGCGGTTATGGCACTGCCAGATCGGCCCGCCACCATTACAGCGGTGAGCAATACGCCGATTTCTCGCAGGTGCAGGATGCCTACCAGGTTCACGGTTAAAAGCTCTTCGCCAAAACTTTTCAGTTGAAAAGAGCTTTGCTGTGCGATGATTGCGCCAATGAGAAAGCTCATCACGGTGATAACCGGAATGGCGCGAATGCCCATATGGTCAATTTGATTGATCAGGGACGTCCAGCGAATGCCGCCACGGGCGCCTGTCTTGATGGCAGTGCCTCGCAGCGCTGCACCGATCATATTGCACACGTTTATAAAGTCTGTGCCGAAGCCATAGACAGATTTGCCGAACCGTTCCAGCGGACCAAGTTTAGCCTTTGCAGGCGCACGCGGTTGCGAGAGGCTTTCCCAGTGTTCTCCAATAACTGAAATCAAGGCGCCCTGCTCCGGCTGCGCTGTTTTCAAAATGTAGACACCACCATCAGCCTCAACAGCATGTTGTGTGCGCACGGCAAGCCAGGCACCAGCGGAGTCAAAACCGCTTACGTGGGAAAAATCCATTGTAAGCGATTGGCCAGAAGACGCTGCAAAGTCCCGCAATTCCTGATCAACTGCGTGTATGCCCTCGCATGTCCATTCACCACTGCATTGTAGGATTGTACCCTCGTCGCGTCGGATCACATTTAGACGCGCTAAAACGCCGTCGGTTTGTGTGCCGGCGTTCTTGATCACCTCTGCGTCTGAAATACTTGTCTCGCTCAACGGGCCTGCTCGCCAATCTTACCACCGCTATGCCCCGATATTCCTTGCCACGTTCGCGCAGCAAGGTCCACGGGCCAGCGGTTTGAGTTCACGCCAGTGCACGTGCCAGCATTGCCGGGTCTATGTTGCCGCCCGAAAGCGTTGCCAGAATATTCTCGCCACGAACGTCGATCTTGCCCGACAAAATCGCAGCCAAAGCAACAGCACCACCCGGTTCAACGACCAGCTTTAATTCGTTAAACGCAAAAGCCACCGCTTCCAGTGCCTCTTCGTCAGACACAACGAGACCCGATGCGATGTGACCGTTTGCGATTGCAAAAGCCATTTCACCCGGTTGAGGCGTGACGATTGCGTCGCACACGCTGTCATGATCTGCTTGAATCGATACAATATGACCGACTTCATGAGAGCGCTTTTGGTCGTCGTATCCTTCAGGTTCAGCTGAATGAACCGCGCAGTCGGGAAAATTGCTGTGCAGAGCCAGCATCATGCCGCCCAACAAGCCACCGCCTCCAGCGCAGACCACAGCGCGATCTACGGTGATTCCACGGGCTTTCATGGTCTCTGCCGCTTCAAGCCCCGCCGTTCCCTGCCCTGCGATGACGTGAAAATTGTTGTATGGATGAACAATCGGCGCGGTATGCTTGGCACCGAGCGAACGCAAGATCTCCTCACGATCTTCGCTGCGCCGGTCGTATTCAACAATGGTCGCGCCTGAGCGTTTCACACGATCGACCTTAATGCGGGGCGCGTCGGACGGCATCAAAATAGTAGCATCGAAACCCAGCATTCGCGCAGCTTCTGCCACACCTTGCGCGTGGTTTCCCGACGATGCCGCGACGATCTTTTTGTTGCCGGACGCATCCAGGCGGCTGATCGCATTGTAAGCGCCACGAAACTTGAAACTGCCCGTGCGTTGAAGGCACTCTGCTTTAAGAAAAACACGGCCACCGCAACGCTCATTTAAAATGGTAGACTCGATCAATGGAGTAACCACGTGATGCCCTGCAAGGCGTGCGGCAGCTTCTTCAACGTCCGTAAAGGTTGGAAGGTTCAATTGAACACTTGGCGTCATGGAAAATGATCTCTAAGGCTGGCGAAAATCGGTAGAGCGGAGAGATATAATGGACTTGGGTATCAGCGGAAAGAAAGCAATTGTTTGCGCCTCCAGTGAAGGCTTGGGACGCGGATGCGCAATCGCACTGGCGCAAGCGGGTTGCGATGTCGTCATCAATGGCCGTACGCAGAAAAATGTCGAATCTACCGCCACCGAAATCGCAGAGACTTATGGCGTCACTGCCACGCCGATTGCGGTGGATGTAAGCACGGCCGAGGGGCAAGCCGCTCTTCTACAGGCATGCCCTAACCCCGATATCTTAATCAACAACAACGGTGGACCGCCGCGCCGCTCATTCAAAGAGTTGGATCGTGAAGCGTTGATCGAAGGTGTTGTGCAAAATTTTGTCACGCCCGTCGAACTCATTCAGCAAGTGATCGACGGCATGGCTGATCGCGGATTTGGCCGCATCGTCAACATCACATCAGCATCGGTCGTTATGCCCATAGAGGGGTTGGACCTCTCCTCCGGTGCTCGTGCAGGTTTGACCGCTTTCCTCGCCGGTGTTCGCCCGCTTTACGCAGCGCGTAACGTCACCATAAACAACGTCCTGCCGGGCAAGATGGACACCAAACGCTTGCAAGGAGGAATTGTGGGTGGCGCGAAGGCGCGGGGCATTTCCGTGGAAGACGCGGCGCAAATGCAGCGCGACGAAATCCCCGCTAAACGGTTCGGCACAGCGGAGGAATTCGGCAATACCTGCGCCTTCCTGTGCTCACAACATGCTGGATACATTACAGGACAGAACTTGCTGATAGACGGCGGCCTCTTTCCCCACGCCTTTTAACGATACGCATTAAGGTTTACAGAACCTTTCTCCCGCAAGCCGCTCCGCCTTTGCTATTACCCTCCCAGCCTTCCGGCGATGCGGCCGGAGGCGATTGTCTGAGCAGCGGGAGGCTCCCTTGTGGGCGCGCTTCAAATCTGGTTTCACGGCTTTGCCGCAGCGCGCGTCGCTTCGGTATCGCTCGCATTGCTTGTTTCTGCCTTTATTTTAGTTGCCACTGATGCCGACGCCCAATCGGCCACCTGTTCACGCCTGCACGGACAGCTCGCGGCTTTAGGAACAAATGCTTCAGCGACACCGTTACTCAAGCGTTACCGCAAGGCAGTATCAGACCAGAAACAGCAGATATCCCGCATTGATCGTTCGATTGGACGACTCAGCTGCACCAAGCGGCGCTCCCTGTTTCAGCGCGGACAAAATGCACGCTGTCCCGCATTATTGAATTCAAAACAGACAATGGTGCGAAATCTAGAACAACTGCAGCGGAAGGCAAATCAGCTTGGCGGTCGCAACGGCATGGCACAAGTCCAACGCCAGCGTGCGAGGCTCAAGCGTGCTTTGCGCCGCGAAAATTGTGCCGTTCGCCACGCTAGTGCGAACAGCCGCAAGGACTTGCGGCGCCGTATCACGGAACTGGAACGCCGAGTGCGAAACAAGCGCTCGCGCCTGAACAAACGGAACATTGACGAGCAACGATCACCCCGAATCATCGGCACTTACCGCACCATGTGCGTGCGAACCTGCGATGGATTCTTCTTCCCCGTTGGGGCTGCATCGTCCGTTGCCGGTCTGGTTCGCGATGAGCAGGCTTGTCAAAGCCGCTGCCCGGGAACCGAGATGAAGCTCTACTACGTCCGCGGAACCACTGACGAACCAAGCGATATGCGGTCTGCCCGAACGGGCCGCTCTTACGGTGACTTGCCAACAGCACTTAATTTCAAGACCAAGTATAACCCCGCCTGCGGATGTAAATTCCGGCAACCAAAAGAAGAAGCTAAAGCCTCCGTTCGCCCAGCAATCGACCCTGAATGGGCGCGACGTGCCGGACGGATTAACATGGCTGTGCCAACGTTTCGTGCACACGCCATGGAACAAAAGAACCTGCAATTGGCGAGCGTTACTGGACTGCGCCGATCCATACCCGCACCAGCCGCCAAAGACGCGTTACGCCAAGCGCCGCAGGTTAGGATAATCGGCGAGCGGTTTTTTCCGGTCCGATAAGAGGTAAAAATTCCCCCATGTCGGGTCCGTGTTCTTTGCCTGTTAGCGCTTTGCGCAGCGGCATAAACAGTGCCTTACCCTTGCGACTAGTCTTCTCTTTCAAAGCACTTGTCCACTGTTTCCATACATCATCCGGCCAAGGTTCGGCTGGTAGCATGTCTCGGGCAACCGCCAGAAATTCCTCGTCTTCCACATCAGCGACTAAAGGCACGAAATTGCCCTCCAAGACGCTGTGCCATTGGGCAACATCATCGAAACGAGCAAGATTGGGGCGCACGGCGTTCCAGAACGCTTCGCCGTGGTCCATGCCCTTCGCTGTGAGTCGAGGCTGCGCCTCCGCATAAGGCATAGCGTGAAGCAGCTTCTCGTTCATTGCTTCCAACTCTCGTTCATCAAAGCGAGCAGGAGAGCGGGAGACCTTCGTCGGGTCAAACAATTGAGCCAATTCGTCCATCGATGAACAGACCTCAACAGCCTGCCCCGTGCCAATCAGTGCAGCCAGAGAAGCAAGAGCCATCGGTTCAATGCCCCCTTCACGCAGAGAGGCAAGGGACAAAGCACCGGTTCGCTTCGATAAACCATCGCCGGAAGCATCGGTAAGCAAGTTGTGGTGGCCAAACGCTGGTGGCTGGGCACCCAATGCCTTAAACAGGGCGATCTGAGCGCCCGTGTTCGTAATGTGGTCGCCCCCGCGAATAACATGGGTCACGCCCATATCGCTATCGTCGACCACAGAGGGCAGCGTATAAAGGTAGGTGCCGTCGCCACGGATCAATACAGGATCAGACATTGACGCCAGATCAACTGTCTGCTCGCCGCGCATGGCATCATCCCAATGCACCTCAGTGCGTGTGGGCGAAAACGGATCATCGGTGAAATTCGGCAGGAGAAAACGCCAATGGGCAGTGCGGCCCTCTGCTTCCAGCGCTGCTCGTTCTTCGTTGGTCTGTTTCAGTCCAGTACGCTCGTAGATCGGCGGCAAACCACGGGCCATCAACCGTTTGCGGCGGCGTTCGATCTCGTCAGGCGTCTCATAACAAGGATAAAGCAGTCCAGCCTCTTTCAGCTTCGCTGCCGCGGCATCGTATTGGGCGACCCGGTTCGATTGCTTGTCGGACGCATCTGGAACGATGCCTATCCATGCAAGATCTTCGACAATGCCTTGCGCAAATGCATCGGTGGATCGTTCAGTATCCGTGTCATCCAAACGTAAGATAAAGGAGCCACCCTGCCCTTTGGCAAACAGCCAATTGTAAAGCGCGGTGCGCAAGTTGCCGATGTGCAACCGCCCCGTGGGCGATGGCGCAAAACGCACGATGGGTTTGGCCAAGTCTTTCATCAATCTCTCTCGCTTCGTCTTTGTTTGCGCCTTACGACGCAGGCTGCCAACCATAAGCAACACGGCGCGCAACAAGTTGGCGCGACACGGGAATCATCACAACCATAGCTATCAGGCAATAGGCACCGATAAAGACCAGTTGGCGAGGAAAGGAAACACCAAGGTCAATCAGAATACCCGTAACGCCGGGCCCCGCCGCAGAGGCAAAGACCATGAAAGCCATCACCAACGATCGTACAGCTCCCAGATAGCGGGTTCCGTAGGCCTCCGGCCACAAGGCGCCAAATATCGGAGACGACATGCCGTAGCTCAAGCCGATTGTGAACATCGTGACAAAGATTGCCGGCACCGCCGACTGCGTTCCCAACACGAAACAGGCAATGGCGAGTGGGATCAGAAAGAACGGCAGCATCTGAATGGCGCTGAAACGGTCAATCAGAACTCCAGTGATCAGCGAAACGATAATCGTCGTAAACGCCATCAATGAAAATGATGCATAGTAGGTTTGCTCCGGCCATTGGTTCAACTCAATCAAGTAGTCCTGGTGAAACCAAATCGACGTACCGATAAAGGCTGGCGACAGCACACCCATGCAAACCATCCAGAACAACGGGTCTCGAAGCACCTCTCCCTGACGCCATTGTTTGCCCACCTCGTTGCGGCTGCCCTCTTCCGCCGCTTGCTGTGCCGGCATGCGTTCTACACGCATCAGCGAAACGACGAGAGGTATCATCGCAACAACATATACCGCCGCCGCCAGCCATGCCTGTCTCCAACCAAAGGAGAGCGCGATAGAAGCGAATAGAATTGGAACAATGGCCTCTGAGGTTTGGTGCCCGATAGAGACAACAGACACGGCTTTGCCTCTGTTTGAAGAATACCATCGGCCCATAGCGGTAAGCGCCGTGTGGCCCATCATCCCCTGGCCAAACAGACGCAGCGCGAAGATCGTGGCAACCAACAACCAGACGGATGAAATGAGCGACATAGAAAGCGCAGCAAGTGCCAGCATCGACATGACCAGCAAACTGCATTTCCAGACCGATGTTACATCAACCAGACGTCCAACTATGGGAAAACACAGGGCGCTCGCCAGCGTTGCCACCATGTATATTGTGCCAAATTCCCCGTGGGTTAGGCCATATTCAGCGCGAATCTCCGATCCGAAAATTGAGATGAAAAATGTTTGGCCAAATGCGGACGACAGAGTCAGCAGAAATCCTGCCACCAGCCATCGTGAGTTATCGATGTAAAAATTTGCTGATTTGAAAGTCGCCATAGACGGCTACGCTTGCAGGGGAGAGCAACACATCAGCCGTAGGTCGTCCCGCAAGCAGTCGCAAGCCCTAACCCCGATTACCCAACCAGTAGCATCCGGGGAACGGGGTCACTCGGATGTATTTGCCTGAAGGCCGAACGCACCGCCGCCGGAGGGGATGGGCGCAAGCTCTTCATTTTCGACAACGATGTTCAGCTTATCGAGTATCTTTTTTGCGGCACGACGTTGCGCATCGCTGGCCGATGCAAATGCATCTTTGCGAAGCTGCCGCAGTTTCTGGGCTCTTCCAGTCGCTGAAGCGCGAGTAAGATAAACAAGACCCAGAACCGGATTGCGGCGAACACCCTGCCCGTGGAACAACATCTGACCAAGCTGTGCTTGTGCCAAAACATGCCCCTTGCGGCTGGCACGCTTGAACCAGCGGGCTGCACGAACGGGGTTCACCATACCACGGCTTTCATCAAGATAGAGATGACCGAGATAATATTGAGCATTAGCATCACCGTAGAGCAGCGCTGCTCTGTTGAAATGTGTCTCCGCTATTTGAGCATCAGCCATCACGCGGGTCCCTTCAATGCCAACGAGCGCATATTTGCCCAATTCCACAATAGCGCTTGAAACATAAGGACGTTCAGACCGCGTTGGAGGGCGCTCTGCGAAACGGTCAGCAATCTTGCTGTAAAGTTCATAGGCAGCCAATTGATCGCGCTGAACGCCGTTGCCGGACTGCAGCATACGCGCCAGCTTCCATTGCGACGGCAAATGGTTCTGATCGGCATTGTGGCGGAAAGCGCCTAGCGCCTCCTCCATTTTACCAGCTTTCAAAGCATCATAGCCGTATCGCAAGATGATCTGTGGTCCCGCATCGCCGTCACCCACCTTGGTGGGGTCAAAGGCGACAGCAAAACCTGCAGACGCCGAAAGGACGCCTGCCGTCAGAGCCGTTGCAACAAGGGTTTTATACATCCGCATAACAGTTCTTTTCTTCCCATCCCCCTGGATGAGTGACCGCGCCGTTGACGGCTGAGCCGACAGTCTGCGCGTATTTCCAGATCGCGCCAGACGTATAGTCCGTCTCACGCGGTTTCCATTCTTTGGCCCGAGCGGCGAGTTCTTCATCACTCAAGTCCACTTCGATTGTGCCGTTCACTGCATCAATCGAGATAATATCGCCGTCTTTCAGCAAGCCAATCGGCCCACCAACTGCAGCCTCAGGCCCGACATGGCCGATGCAGAAGCCGCGCGTTGCGCCAGAGAAACGACCATCGGTGATGAGTGCCATTTTCTCACCCATACCCTGTCCGTAAAGCGCAGCGGTAGTTGCCAGCATTTCACGCATGCCAGGTCCACCCTTTGGTCCTTCATAACGGATTACCAGAACTTCACCTTCTTCGTATTCGCGGTTGTTTACCGCCTCGAAGGCGAGCTCTTCACTGTCGAAACAGCGCGCCGGACCTGTGAATGTCTGTTCGGCCATGCCTGCAACTTTCACAATTGCACCTTCCGGTGCGAGATTACCTTTCAGGCCGACGACGCCACCGGTTGGCGTTATTGGGTTAGAAACCGGATAAACCACGTCCTGATCATCGTTCCATTTCACGTAATCCATGTTTTCGGCAATTGTGCGGCCTGTGACTGTCATGCATTCGCCGTGCAGGAACCCACCATCGAGCAGTGTTTTCATCAGCAATGGAATACCACCGACCTCAAACATGTCTTTGGCCACGTATTTCCCACCGGGCTTCAAGTCCGCGATGTAAGGCGTGCGCTTGAAAATTTCAGCTACGTCGAACAAATCGAATTTGATCCCGATCTCGTTGGCAATTGCGGGAAGATGAAGCGCGGCGTTGGTCGAACCACCTGAAGCGGCCACCACAGTAGCCGCATTTTCAAGCGCTTGCAGAGTAACGATATCGCGAGGGCGGATGTTGCGCGCGATGAGTTCCATCACCTTTTCACCAGCTGCCGAGCAAAAGCGGTCACGGATTTCATAAGGCGCAGGCGCACCGGCAGAGTAAGGCAGCGCAAGGCCAATCGCTTCTGACACCGTTGCCATTGTGTTGGCGGTAAACTGAGCGCCACATGCACCTGAAGAAGGGCAAGCGACCTGCTCAAGCTCATGCAGGTCTTCATCGCTCATATTGCCGACGGAATGTTGGCCAACGGCCTCAAACACATCTTGTACGGTCACAGGGCGGCCTTTGAACGAACCGGGAAGGATTGAACCACCATAGATAAAGATCGACGGCACATTCAGGCGCACCATAGACATCATCATGCCGGGCAGAGATTTATCGCAACCGGCAAGACCGACAATCGCGTCATAGCAATGGCCGCGCATTGTCAATTCAACCGTATCCGCAATCACATCACGAGAGACGAGAGATGCTTTCATCCCTTGGTGCCCCATAGCAATGCCATCGGTGACGGTGATCGTGGTGAATTCGCGCGGTGTGCCGTGAGCTGCTGCAACGCCTTTTTTGACATGCTGTGCCTGACGCATCAGCGAAATGTTACAGGGTGCAGCCTCGTTCCAACATGTCGCAACGCCAACGAGCGGTTGATTGATCTGCTCTTCCGACAAACCCATCGCATACAAATACGAGCGATGCGGCGCACGCGAAGGCCCCATTGTCGTGTGGCGGCTGGGCAACTTGCTCTTATCGAAAACCTTGGCGTCCATAAAATGTCTTTCTTTCGTCGACTATCGCGCGTTTTAAGGCGCTTGCCTGCCGTGTCCGATATTTTTCGCGTCATGCGCGGAGTAAAACCAGAAATGAGCAGGGTTTGTGGTTGAATAACGGCAAACTGCCATACGGACTGTATATCCAATATTCTGTTTCCAAACTGTTGCCATCTGGACACATTACGAACCTTTATCCCGCCCCATTCAAACCTCGACAGACCCGCCTCAGCGCCGCACACTGTCTGCATGATGTGAATGGAGTGATCGGGAGAATGTTTGTGGCAGACGATTCGCAAAAAGATCCCGCTAATGGTCATTTTTCGCGGGCTTACAGCCTGGATAGCAAGGACGCCACGCTCGATCACTACAAGAAGTGGGCGGCAGACTATGATCGGGAAATTGGGGAGGAAAATGGCTACGCCCAGCCATCGCGTGTGGCCCAAGCTTTGGTCGATCAGAACTTTGACGTCCACAGCAAGGTCTTCGATGCCGGGTGCGGCTCGGGTTTGTCAGGCGTAGCCTTGAGGTCGATCGGCTGCGACGACATCACAGGATGTGATTTCTCGCCGGAAATGCTCAATCAAGCTGAAGCAAAGTCTGTTTACACCGCCTTGTTTGAAGCCGACCTGAACCAACCGCTTGCGCAAATTCCTCCTAATCACTTCGCGGCAGTGGTTGCAGTTGGCGTATTTTCATTCGGCCACGTCGATCCGGATGCCTGTGATGAGTTACTACGAATTCTTCAGCCCAACGGTCTCTTCATCATCGCACTCAACGAGCCGTTTTGGGAGCAAGGTCATTTGCGCAAGAAGCTAGACGCAATGGAGGCATCGGGCCGTCTGACCACCCTATCCCGCGAGCATGGAGACCATCTGCCGGGTCACGACGTCATGGGCTGGGTGCTCACAATGCGCAAAAGCATAGAATTTTCCGGCGTGTGACAGTGTGAAGAATGACACAGCCACGACATTGGCCAAGCGTTATTTTGGGACCACTCCGTGCCCAACACACCTAGGATAAAGGAAAAGCCCCATGTTTCGCCATGCCACCACAACCATTGTCGCAGCCGCGGCGGCTACGATGATCGCAGCCGGTTCTTCTCAAGCGTCACCTGCCCATCTGCTTTCGATAAGCGCGAAAGACACTCAAGTGCATTCCGCAGTGAAAAAGATCCATTCATATAACGGGCGTGGCCATGAAAAGCTTCATCAAGTGCTCAAACCCCACTATTATCGCATCTTGATAACACGCGACATACGCGCGGCAGCGGGGAACCCCAACATGCCGGTCTACGATAACCGTTCTGGTGGCGGCCCTTACAGATGTACTTTCACCAACACCCGTGGCAATCGAGCGCTTACGTGCGACTAACAAAAAAGGCGCTATCTCAATGAGATAGCGCCTTTTTATAACTACAAATATTAAGAAAGGCCTAGACTGGCAGTTCGTCGTCTTTCAGCAACTCTTCTTCGGTCACCGTCTTTTCGGTAACCTTGGCACTTTCAAGAATGTGGTCAACGACCTTTTCTTCAAAGATAGGCGCCCGAAGACCTCCGACTGCATCCGGGTTACTGCGGAAAAAATCGTAGATTTCCTTCTCTTGACCCGGATATTGGCGAACCTGCTCGTAAAGAGCTCGCTGCAATTCTTCTTCGGTGACCTGAATTTCGGCCTTATCGCCAATTTCCGCCAATACCAAACCAAGACGCACGCGACGCTCCGCCAGTTTCTGATAGTCTTCGCGGGCTTTCTCTTCGGTCGTGTCCTCGTCTTCGAAAGTGCGTTCAGCTTGTTCAAGATCGCGGGTAATCTGTGCCCAGATATTATTGAACTCTTGCTCTACCATACCCTGCGGCAAATCGAATTTGTGGGTCTTGTCCAACTCGTCAAGGAGCTGACGCTTCACTTTCTGGCGGGTCTGCTGCTCGTACTGGCCTGAAATCTGGTCCTTGATAACCTCTTTCAGCTTATCGAGATCATCAAGGCCAAGATTTTTAGCCAGCTCGTCATTGATTTCCGTCTTTGCCGGCTTGGCAACTTCGTGAACATGCACGTCGAATACAGCGTCTTTGCCTGCAAGATGTTCGGCTGGATAGTCTTCAGGGAAAGAAACCTTCACTTCGCCTTCATCACCAGCCTTCATACCGATTAATTGATCTTCGAAACCGGGGATGAACGTGTTGGAGCCTAGAACCAGTTGTGCGTTTGTATCGGCACCGCCATCAAACGGCGTGCCTTCGATTTTACCCAGGTAATCCATTGTCACGCGGTCTTTTTTGGCTGCTTTGCCCTTTTTCTCCTGATAAGTGGCGTTGCTTTCCGCAATGCGCTCCACTTGCTCCATGATTTGCTTGTCGGTCACCTCAACGACCGGGCGCTCCACCTTGATCTTCGAGAAATCCGCAATCTCGAATGGTGGGATCACTTCGTAAGAGATGGTGAAGTTAAAGTCCTTGTTACCGGAAAGAATTTCTTCCGCTTCAGCCTCGTCCTCGGTCATTGAAACTTTGGGTTGTTGAGCTGCCTTCTCGGCACGTTCAGCGAGAACCTTCTTTGTGTTCTCGTCGATGGTTTCGTTGACCAGCTCGGCCATCACAGACTTACCGTAAAGCTTGGACACATGCGACAACGGCACTTTACCTGGGCGGAAACCGTTGATTTTGACTTTGTCTTTAAGGTCCAGCAGGCGCTCGTCGCGTTTTTTGATCATATCCTTGGCGGAAATGACGACTTCGATTTCGCGCTTCAAGCCTTCGTTGAGCGTTTCGTTTACCTGCATGGGTTCAAGCCTTTGTATGCGTTGCCAAGTGAAACAGGGAAAACCGCTTCAACCGGCTGATGTGATTGCCGTCCTGAAAAAGACGAGAAAGTGGATCAGATCGTTGTGAGCGTGGCCGCGAAGAAATCCCTTTGTTTAGGGGCTTACAACGGGCACACCGCAATGTGTGCGGCGGCAATTAGCAGAACGATTGTGGCAGGGCAATGGGGGCGCGTGGCAATGGCAGAGCGTGGCCGCGATCTACCGTCGCTTTTTGCCCATGATCGTGCCATAACACAACAATACGAGACCGCAGCGGCTATCGCGCGGCATATTTACAGGCTTTCACTTTGACAACTTTTAACGATCTCGGCCTTGCCGAGCGCATCCTCGACGCGGCAGCCGCGCTCGATTACGTCACTCCGACCCCAATTCAGGAGCAAGCCATCCCGCTGATCCTGAAGGGACACGACATTATGGGGCTCGCCAAGACAGGCACGGGCAAAACGGCCGCTTTCGGCCTGCCGCTGGTTCAAAACCTCATGAGCGCCGATACTTGGCGCGAACCGACGACCACCAAGGCGCTGATCCTGGCCCCTACCCGCGAACTCGCCAATCAGATCGCAGCCAACCTGCGCTCGTTCACAAAGGGTACGCATATTCGCATCACGGTTGTCGTTGGCGGCGCTTCGCTCAACGTGCAAACCCGCAATCTTTCAAAAGGCACAGACATTCTTGTCGCAACACCGGGTCGCCTGCTCGATTTGGTCGACCGCAAAGCTGTTCGCTTGGATCAGGCGAAGTTTCTGGTGTTGGACGAAGCCGATCAGATGCTGGACATGGGTTTCATCCACGATCTGCGAAAAATCTCAAAACTCTTGGCGACACCGCGCCAGACGCTGCTGTTTTCGGCAACGATGCCAAAACTGATGGAAGAAATATCTCGCTCCTATCTGCGCGACCCTGTGCGCGTCGAAACTGCGCCTCCGGGTCAGACCGCAGACAAAATTCGCCAGAGTGTTCATTTTATGGGCCGCAACGACAAGTTACACCGGCTGGACGACATGCTGCGCGAACATATGGATGGTATCTCCATTGTATTTGCTCGCACGAAGCACGGCGCAGAGAAGCTAAAGAACAAACTGGTCGAATTTGGTTACAAGGCCGCTTCTATCCACGGTAACAAAAGCCAGGGCCAGCGCGACCGCGCTATCCGAGAGTTTAAAGACGGCACGATCAAAGTGCTGGTGGCAACCGACGTCGCCGCCCGTGGAATTGACATTCCAGACGTCAGTCACGTCTACAACTTTGATCTACCCGAAGTGCCGGAAAATTATATACACCGCATCGGCCGCACGGCCCGCGCCGGTAAAGGTGGCGAGGCCATCGCGTTCTGCACCGCAGGCGATGTTGATTTGTGGAAGCAGATCGAACGCCTCGTTGGCATCTCTATACCCGTCGCCAGCGGCGAACGGCCGAAATATGATAAAGCCGAAGCGCCTCAACGCGGTGGTGGCGGCGGAAATCGTGGTGGTAATCGCAGCGGAACTGGTGGTGGCAAAGCCAAGGCAGGCCCCTCCCGCAAGCGCATTGGATCAAAACCTAATCCCAGTTCGCCAAAGAAACAATTTGCGAGAGGAGCGGACGGCTTGTCAGAAGAGCATCCGTCCAAGCCAAAAAGCACCAACCGTCGCCCTGGACGCGATAAGCCCCAAGAAAAGCCTGCGGGCCTTGGCCCGAAGCGTGCTGGCGAGAAATCGGTTGCTGGCAAACCCAAAGGCAAGAAGCCTAGACCAGCAGGCGCAGGCGGCAATCGCCCGTCGTCCAGCAGAACTGAAGGCCGTCCCAGAAGGTCAAACAGAGGCAAAGGCCAGTAATCTCGATGCCTAATGCTTGAATCTCAGCAAGTGAGGGGTGAAGGTTGGGGCGTTTACCCCCTGAAACACATTATCCACAATACATATCGTGGTGCGGCTGAGAGGACTCGAACCTCCACATCTTGCGATACTGGAACCTAAATCCAGCGCGTCTACCAGTTCCGCCACAGCCGCAGCGTCGTGCGGGCGGTTTAGCACGCTTGGGGCATCCGTCAATGGCAGAAATATGCCCACAATTTAGGCAATCTGGCGCAAATTTGAGCGGTGAATGGCGAAACCTTCAAATTTCACCCCACTTTGGCCCCATCGAGGCACATTATTGGTCCAAAACCGCTCAAAATCCCCAAAATTCAATGCTGTTGAGAGCATTTTTGACCGAAATGCGCCGATTCAACCATTTTCGACGCTTCGTTTCGCAAGAATTCTAATCCAACGTTTAAAACTGGCACACCCCTTGCATAGCTGCGCGCAGGTGCCAGCAGTTCCGCGTTCTTCAGCACCGAAACGGCTGCACGAGATGCCGCCTCAAACTTGGCGACCGAGAGAAACAGGGGTCACAGATGAAAAAAATCGAGGCGATCATCAAGCCGTTCAAGCTTGATGAAGTTAAGGAGGCGCTTCAAGAAGTGGGCCTGCAGGGCATCACCGTTTTGGAGGCCAAGGGTTTTGGCCGTCAGAAAGGCCACACAGAGCTTTATCGGGGGGCCGAGTATGTCATCGACTTTCTGCCGAAAGTGAAAATTGAAGTCGTCGTCAACGACGATCAGGTGGAACCTGCCATCGAAGCCATCCGCAAAGCGGCCGAAACAGGTCGGATCGGTGATGGGAAAATTTTTGTCTCATCCATCGAGCAAGCTATCCGCATTCGCACCGGCGAAACCGGCGCGGAAGCTGTTTAATCAAGAACAATCAAACGACACTAGAGGATTATCCCTATGACGAGCGCTAATGACCTAATGAAAAAAATGAAGGACGAGAACGTTGAGTATCTCGACCTGCGCTTCACAGACCCAAAGGGCAAAATGCAGCACGTAACGCTGCACAACAGCCAGGTAGATGAAGACCTGTTCGCTGACGGCGCAATGTTCGACGGCTCGTCGATCGAAGGCTGGAAAGCAATCAATGATTCAGACATGGTTCTGATGCCAGATACAGAAACGGCCTATATGGACCCGTTTTACAGCCATTCCACGATGGCAATCTTCTGCGACATTCTCGAGCCAGACACTGGCGAGGGCTATGAGCGTGACCCGCGCATGACAGCCAAGCGCGCAGAAGCCTACATCAAATCTGGTGGCTTCGGCGACACGGCCTATTTCGGCCCCGAGCCCGAATTCTTTATCTTCGATGACGTGCGCTTCAACTCCGATCCGTACAACACAGGTTTCAAGCTCGATAGCGATGAACTGCCAACGAACACTGGCACCGAATACGAAGCCGGCAACATGGGCCACCGCCCGCGCACGAAAGGCGGTTACTTCCCCGTAAACCCAGTCGATTCCTGCCAGGATATTCGCTCCGAAATGCTGTCGGTTTTGGGTTCAATGGGCGTGGAAGTTGAAAAGCATCACCACGAAGTCGCAGCCGCTCAACACGAACTGTCTATGATCTTCAACACGCTGACCCGTAAAGCCGACGAAGTGCAGCTCTACAAATACGCTGTCCACAACGTCGCCCACGCCTATGGGAAAACGGCGACATTCATGCCCAAGCCAGTGTTTGGCGATAACGGCACAGGCATGCATGTTCACCAGTCTTTGTGGAAAGACGGCAAGCCCTTGTTCGCTGGCGATCAATACGCCGGCCTGTCCGAAACTTGCCTGTACTACATCGGCGGCATCATCAAGCATGCTAAGTCGCTGAACATGTTCACCAACCCGTCGACAAACTCCTACAAGCGTTTGGTGCCGGGCTATGAAGCGCCTGTTCTATTGGCTTACTCAGCGAAAAACCGCTCCGCGTCATGCCGCATTCCGCATGTAGCGTCGCCCAAAGGCAAGCGTATGGAAGTGCGTTTCCCGGATCCAATGGCCAACCCATACCTCGCATTTGCTGCGATGTTGATGGCTGGTCTTGATGGCATCAAAAACAAGATCCACCCAGGCGAGCCAATGGACAAAGACCTTTACGACCTGCCGCCAAAGCAGCTCAAAAAGATACCAACCGTCTGCGGCTCGCTACGTGAAGCTATGGAAGCCATGCGCAAAGACCATCAGTACCTGCTGGAAGGCGGCGTTTTCACAAAAGATCAGATCGAAGCCTATATCGAGCTGAAAGAGGAAGAAAACGACCGCTACGAAATGACCCCGCACCCGGTCGAGTTCGACATGTACTACTCGCTCTAAACGGCGGAACTTCGCGAATACAGGAGGCCGGGCAGCAATGTCCGGCCTTTTTGAATCGGGTCGGAACCATTGGCTTTCAAAACGGTTTCTTCCGCTCATCCATTGAATAAAGGAACACAAGCATGTCTGAACCTAAGGTCGTTTTGATCACCGGAGCCTCATCAGGAATAGGCGCGGCTTGCGCCCATCACATCGTGAAGGCAGGCCACAAAGTGGCAATTGCAGCGCGTTCGATAGACAAGCTGGCAAACCTCGTTGACGAACTGGGTAAAGATCACGCGCTCGCCATCGAATGCGATGTAACCAGTTTGGACGAGCAAAAGGCAATGATTGAGAAAGCCGTCGAACACTACGGCAAAGTCGACGTTGTTTTTGCCAATGCAGGTCTTGGCGCGAGCGCAGCTGGCACCGAAAATGGCGATCCTGACAATTTCAAAACAATGATCGACACAAATGTATTCGGGGCAACACTGACCGCCCACGTCGCCATTCCTGTGCTCAAGAAATCCAAAGGCCATCTGGTAATGACCGGCTCACGCGCAGGCCGCGCAACGCTGTCTGGCTCTGTGTATGGCGCAACGAAGTGGTACATTCGCGGCTACGTGCAAAATCTTCGGCAAGAACTGAGCGGTACCGGCGTTCGTGTTTCCAATCTGGAGCCAGGAATGGTCGACACACCGTTCTTTGACGATGAAAAACCACAAGCGCTGCGTGCCGACGACATCGCCAGGGCTTTCGTATTTATGATCGACCAACCAGCAACGGCCATGGTGGCCGATATGCTTGTCATCCCTACCCCGCCAGTCGAAGACTGATTATCCGTCTCGCTGCCAGATAAAAAATGGCGCTTTGCCGGGCCGCACAGAAAGTTGGGCGCGACGTGCATCCGTGATACCATCTTCCAAGACTGCACCGCCCACCAAGCTTGTAAGCGTGCCAGGAAAATCGCTGCCGATCAGCTTAAAATGATCTTCTTGCAGAAATGCCTCCAGTCGCTCCGCATCGCTGGACAGATGCTCGCCACCTTCAATGGTTTCACGGTCGAGATAAGGCCCCGGTATCGAAAAAATCATCTTCCCACCGGGCGACAGCAAGCGCGTGAACGCGCGCAAATGGTCGCCATAATGACCGGGAATGTGTTCAAGCACGTGGTTGTGCAGGATGGCGTCAAAATAGCCATCTGGAAAAATCGTAAAATCATCAGGAAAGAACAACTTCAAACACTGCGCATGCGGATAACGCTCGGGCGCAGCATCGGCAGGCATATAGCCCGCTCCCAACTCATCGCTCAGCAAATCATGCAGCGCAGCTTCAGGGGCAAGGTGCAGCACCTTACCCTTTGGCCGTTGTTTCATCATCGGTAGTAAATGGGTGGCATACACATCCCATCCGATGCGGTGCCGTGCTTTAGAACCGCACTGAGTGCACTGCTCGGCTGCCCGTCCTCGATAAACCACGAATTCATCGCCACCACAAATGTTGCAACTTGGCTTCATGAGGCTTTGCGCTCCGCTACGGCCTCGCCAGCGGCAACGCCACTCGCCCAAGCCCACTGAAAATTGTAGCCGCCTAGCCAGCCGGTCACATCAACACCTTCCCCTATGAAAAACAGCCCCGGCACCGATTTTGCTTCCATCGTTCGAGACGAGAGTTCAGCGGTGGAGACGCCCCCAATGGTCACTTCAGCTTTTGCAAAACCTTCAGTGCCATTGGGCTGGAATGTCCAATCGTGCAGGCGCTGCGAAACAGATGAGAGAAAACCATCTTTGAGATCGCCCAAACGTCCATCCAGCCCCGTCCGCACGCAAAGCGCCTCCACAAGGCGTTCCGGCAGAAGTCCTATGAGTGCTTTTCGGGCCAGTTGCGCAGGATTGCTTTTCTTCAACACGGCAAGAAAATCAGCGCCAAGTTCCGGCACAAAATCGATAGAAATAGCCTGCCCGGGCTTCCAGTAGGAAGATATCTGCAGGATTGCCGGCCCTGACAGGCCTTTATGAGTGAACAACGCGGCCTCACGAAACGTTGTCTTGTCGCAGCGTACGACCACAGGTGCTGCTACGCCGGATAGATCACGAAACAAAGCCTCTTCGCGGCCCAAAGTTAGCGGCACGAGCGCAGGACGCGGTTCCACTACCTTCAAACCGAATTGCCGAGCCACGTCATAGGCAAAGCCGGTTGCACCCATTTTGGGAATTGACGGTCCACCCGTCGCGACCACCAGACTCCCCGCACGGAACTGCTTACCACCGCTCGACACACGAAAACCGCTCTCTTCACAGGCCACTTCTTCGATTGGCATCGACAAGCGCATGTCCACACCCCCGCTCTCGCACTCGGCCAACAGCATCGCCACGATCTGTCTGGCAGAGCCGTCACAAAACAACTGGCCCAATGTCTTTTCATGCCAGGCGATGCCGTGGCGTTCCACGAGCGCGATAAAATCGTGCTGGGTATAGCGGCTCATTGCAGATTTGGCGAAATGCGGATTTTGCGAAAGATAGCATTCAGCACGCGGGTTGAGGTTAGTGAAATTGCACCTACCACCACCTGATATCAGGATCTTCTTTCCCGGCGCGTCAGCATGATCGAGCAACAAAACCCGAGCGCCACGCTGCCCTGCAGTGGCAGCCGCCATGAGCCCCGCTCCGCCTGCGCCAAGAATAATCGTATCGAAATGCTCGCTCATGGTTGGCTAGGAAACGCCGCGTCGATGGCGGCTCTTTCGTCTTGGTTCAAATTTATGCTGCGCGGATAGAGCGGCATTGAACGGTCTTCATATATTGAAAAATGTCCGTTGCGTGTGGTCGCCTTGAAATGCCGCAGTCCCTCCCGGCCGAATGCTGAAAGATAACCCTGCGCTACAGCATCAAGGTAAGAACGCAGAATTTTTGGTTGAGCAGATGCCGCCTCAAGCGGTTGTGCCGCATAAACAAAGTAAGGCATAGCCGAGCCGTCAAAACCGCTGTCCAAACTAGTTAAGTTATCCGCTTCAACACTGTGCCTTTCATAGAGAAACTCACGCTCATCCAGAGCGGCTAAACTTTCAATGAGGTCCACAACCACGCATCCAAGCAATTCACATTGCGGATCGGGTTCAACTGACAAAAACGCCAAATTATCAATCGGCGCAAACGTGCCTTCGATCTTCGGTCGGGCAAGCCAAACCCGCCGCCAACCCTTGAGTTTGGCGCGGTGTGTTGCGAGATATGGCGTGCGCAACGTTGCTGGATTGACCAGCGAACCGTAGCCAAATGTAGCAAATGTCCCGGCTTGAGTATGTGCGGTAGTCAAACTGTTGCTCATCGCTTACCCCTACCGTAATTGCGCTGCCAGACAAGCGATTGCCAGAAGTGAAGCTTATAAAATCTGCAACAACCATCACCGCACCCAGTGATAACGGAGACGATTGGTTTCTCGCAGGGACACTGTTTGAAAGCGCTCAACACAACGCTGGTCCCGCCATTTTACTCTCCGGCGCGGCCGCTATACCACGTGGCTTCTATGCTGCATTCGCACAGCACCTTGTGGAACGAGGCGCAAGAGCAGTTTTGATCTACGATTATCGCGGCATGGGCGATTCGGCTTCTCCCCGATTCCGTTGGTCAGAATTGGCAATGAAGGACTGGGCGCTGCTCGACTTCCCAGCCGCTGCAAAGTATCTGCGCGATCGTTTCCCCGACAATGAGCTCGTCGGAATCGGCCACTCTTACGGCGGACAGGCGCTTGGTCTTTCAGGTATTTCCGAGCTCTTCACCCGCTATGCGACGGTCGCTACCATGTCAGGTTATTGGCGTGACACAGCAGAGCCTTTGAGCATTTATCTCAAGACCCAGATTGTCGGAAATTCACTCGCAAAGCTCATGGGACGAATCCCCAAATGGGGCGGCTTGGGCGAAGAAATGCCAGGGCGCATCTTTATCGACTGGACCCGATGGATCGCTCAGCCAAATTACTTCTTTGATGACACAGATCTACCCGAAATCAGCCGTTTCCGGGATGTCACCCTTCCCTTTCTGTCTGTTCGTATTTCAGACGACACTTGGGGAACCAAGCGGGCGGTTGAACACTTTATGAGCCATTACGAGAACGCCGACTTGCGGCACTTTTCGCTCAAAACCACAGCAGAAAAACCCATCGGGCATTTCGCATGGTTTCGTCCGCGCAATGCTGAACATTGGCCAATGGTAGTGAACTTTGCTCTAGCAGGAAAATGGCCTGACGGCGTCTAGTCGTCTTGGCGTTTGCCGTCGATTATGCGGTAGGTTGGTTCATACATCGTCACCAATTCTTCCGCAGCTGAAGGATGCAGCGCCATCGTGCGATCAAAGTCAGCTTTTGATGCGCCCATTTTCATCGCTATGCCGATAAGCTGCGCCATCTCGCCAGCGTCCGGCCCCAGAATATGGGCGCCGACAACACGATTGCTATCGGCATCGACAATTAGCTTCATCAGCATTTTGCCCTGTCGATTGGGCAGAACGTATTTCATGGGGCGGAACGTCGCCTTGTAGACTTCAAGATTACGAAATTTTTCTGCCGCATCGTGTTCGGTCAAACCGACTGTTCCGATTTCCGGCTGTGAGAATACTGCGGTTGGAATCAACTCATGGTCAGGCCGCTCGGGCCGATCAAGATATTCGGTCGCCACAAAACACATAGCCTGGTGGATTGCGACTGGCGTGAGTTGCTCTCGTCCGGTCACATCCCCCAAAGCCCAAATGGAGCCAACATTAGTGCGCGAATACTCGTTCACTTTAATAAAGCCACGTTGATCAAGCTCAACGCCGGCATGCTCCAGCCCCAACCCATCGGTCATCGGCACTCGGCCAAGGGCGAGAAACACCTGATCCACATCCATCACATCACCATCACTCAGATGCGCGCGAATTGCCCTGTCGCTGCCCTTTTCCAGCTTGGAAAAAACCTGATGGGTGATGATTTTAATGCCGTGTTCCTCATATTGCTCATGCAACATTTCCCGAACATCGTCGTCAAAGCCGGACAAAATCTCCATCCCGCGATACAGAATCGTTACATCCACACCCAGACCGTGAAAAATTCCGGCGAATTCGACCGCGATGTAACCCGCCCCGGCGATGATAATTTTTTCCGGCAATTCTGTGAGGTCAAAGGCTTGATCGGAAACGATAGCAAGCTCATGTCCCTCAAGATCTTTATGGGGATTGGGCGTCCCTCCAACAGCAATCACGATGCGCTCTGCCGTTACAATGCGATCTTCGTTTTTCAGCCACACTTCATGGGGACCGCGCAATTCGGCACGTGTGTCGAACAGTTCTGCGCCTGCGCCCTCAAGTCCCTTGCGGTACAATCCTTCAAGGCGCGTGATTTCACGCTCCTTGTTAGCGACCAGTGTTTTCCAGTCGAAAGAGGTCTCGCCCACCGTCCAGCCGTAGCCAGCTGCGTCTTCGAAGTGTTCGGAGAAATGCGATGCGTACACATAAAGCTTTTTCGGCACGCAACCACGGATTACGCACGTGCCACCGTAGCGGCTCTCCTCAGCAATGCCGACTTTCTTACCAAGCCCAGCCACACGCCGCGCTGCGCGAACGCCGCCAGAACCGCCGCCAATGACGAAAAGGTCGTAATCGTAGCTCATGCCCGCCCCCGTGGTTTGCGCACCAAAACCCTTACGACAGGCAGCGCAGAAATATGTTTACTGCGCCAAAAGCTCTTCGACACGCTTGCTGGCATTCTGGCCAAGATCGCGCTGAATGCCCTGCCCCCATACACGACCCGCTTTGGACAGTTCACGTGCTAAGAGCGGAGTTGTAGCAAGATATTTTTTGCCGGTTTCCGAAGAGAAGAAATCAGCGATAGTTTGCAGCTCCTCGGTCGTGAAATTGGCAGCAAACAGCTTCACAGCTTCCCGCTCCAGTGCACCACGCCGTTCCACAAGTTTTAGTGCCTCTTCATCAACAATCGCATCAATTTCCGACGCCTTGTCTGGATTGTTTGCTGACAGGTTGTTTTTCAGCGCAAGCGAAGCCTGCGGGAGAATGTTATCAAACGTGTCAGTGGCTTGCGTCGCGCTGATTGCCGCGCGGGCCGCTTTATCAGTCGCCTCATCAATCTCTTGCGCGAAAGCAAAAGACCCAGAGATGGCAGCGGTCGCAATAGCTGCAGAGACAAAAGCGTTGCGGATGGTTGGGAACATTTTGGTTTTAGTCTCCAAATTTGGTTTGGCCGAAAGGAACCGGCAGGGTTGCGAGCCTTAGCGCCAAAAAGCCCTCAAAGGCGGGTTTAGCCTTGCAGACGCTTCCGTGCAAAGAAATTTCAAAAACAATTGCGCATCACTTCATCGGCTCCATAATTTGCACACCCGAAGCAGCGGCGATTATGGCCTTGTCAGCAAGTGCGCAAAATAATCCGTTCTCGACCACACCAGCAATTGTGTTTAGCGCGACCGCGAGAGCCTGTGGCTGCGGAATGCGGCCAAAAGATGCATCAACGATAAGGTGTCCGCCATCGGTCTCGAACAATTTACCGGCATCTGTCTCACGTAACGTAATTTCGCCGGAAAGGTTCAACGAAGAGGCCAGGGCATCAATTGCGTTGCGTGTTGCGGTCAAACCAAATCGGTTGACCTCAATGGGCAGAGGATAAGCGCCAAGCACTTCAACAACTTTTGATTGATCTGCAATCACGATCATAGACTTCGACGCCTGCGCGACAATCTTCTCACGTAGCAACGCGCCGCCGCCACCTTTAATCAGGTTCAGGCGACCATCCAGTTCGTCAGCCCCATCAATTGTCAAATCCAATTGTGGCGTCTCTTCCAGAGTGGTCAAAGGAACAGACAATTCCTCGCAAAGCGCCCTCGTCCTTTCTGATGTTGGCACGCCGATGATCTCGAGGCCCGCTTTCACTTTGGGCGCGAGCTCCCGAATGAAAGCTTCGGCCGTCGAACCTGTACCGATACCCAGCCTCATGCCCGGCTTAACGAAGGATAGCGCGGCCTTACCCGCTTCGCGTTTCAGATCTTCACTCATGTCTTTTCCGCTGCGTCTAGCCCATCACTGTGCAAGTTCGCTCCTATCATGCTAACGCGGGTCGAAACCACAGCATGCGCCTGCATTTGTTTGGAGAACCCGCCTTGTCCGCAGAAAATTCACTTCCCACCGCACCCGACGGCGGCACCATTGTTTTTGATCTCGACGGAACACTGGTGGACAGCATCCGCGACCTTCTGCCCGCGCTTAATTATACTATCGATACTCAAGGACTCGCCCCCATTCAGGCCGAAGAAATTGGAAAAGTGGTCGGACAAGGCGCGTTGAAAATGATCGCTCGGGCGTTTGATCTGCAAAGTAAGCCGCTCACGCCTGACTTGCACAAAGAGCTTTTAGAAGTTTTCCTCGCCCAATATGGAAAACATACCGCAGAGCATACGGTGTTCTTCGACGGCTGCCTGCCATTGTTAGACCGACTGGAAGCAGATGGCTGGATATTGGCAGTCTGCACCAACAAATACGCACACTTGGCTGAAAGTCTTTTGAAAACCTTGGGCGAACGGCATCGGTTCAAAGCCCTGACGGGTGGCGACACGTTTGATTTCAAAAAACCTGATGGCAGACACATCGCAGCAACTGCGGCACTTGCTGGCGGTAATCCAAGCGCCACGGTGATGGTGGGAGATTCGATCAGCGATATTGCGGGAGCAAAAGACGCAGACATCCCGGTGATCGCAGTAGACTTCGGTTATACCGATATTCCCGTCACCGATCTCGACCCGGATATCGTGATCTCTCATTTCGATGAATTCGATGCGGCACTGACTGCTCTGGTGGCGCAAAGGTTCACCTGAGGGACTGCCAATTCTGCGCTTGACCTTAGGGCGGCTCGTTCAATAGAAGAGCGCCAACGGGGTCCGCGCTCCAACAAAGCGCAAACGGTTCCGGGCGATTAGCTCAGCGGGAGAGCACTGCCTTCACACGGCAGGGGTCACTGGTTCAATCCCAGTATCGCCCACCATTACAGTCCGACGAGAGTTAGAACACCCTATAAGCTCATTGCTGCTGCGACGTCTTCTTCAGGAATATCCAACAATTCCGCCACCCGTTCAACGAACAGGATTTCCGTTTCGTGCATCCGCCCGTCAGCAAAGACCATTTCCCACATATGGGAAATTAGCGTTAGCAGTTCTTGATGGCCCGCATTTGCCTTCAGCATTGAAGCCAGTTCGTTAAGACGTTCAGCGCTGTTGGCTTCGTTGCGAGCATACTCAATCAGTTTTTCAGCGTTGTCTTCCTCAAGCCCAAACTCGTCGCTCAAAATACGCTTCAACCTTTCGAGCTCTTTGGGATGGGTCTCGCCATCAACCGGCATGACTTTGAATAGAAAGGTCGCCACAGCAAGCTGAACAGCGCCTGGTGGTTTCTGTTTCAGTTGAACTTCAACGAATTTCAGATAGTCGCTCATATCCATATCCCGCAGTGCCGCCGCAATATGGCTGACCTAACGTAAGTTTCAGCCATAACGCATGGCCTGCGTGTGTCAATTCAGCAAACGTTAGATCAAAGGATAGCTAACAACGGCGAAAAAGTATGCCATTAAGGCGACACAGATCATTTGTTGAGCGAAAAGAGCACCATAAATGTCCGCTTCTCCAAAAACCGCCTATGTCGATCTTCTACCCATAGGCGAGGACACCACGCCCTATCGGAAACTAACGTCAGACCATGTTTCAGTTGAGAAATTGGGTGACCACACCTTCTTAAAAGTGGAGCCAGAGGCAATCCGGCTACTCTCCGAACAGGCGTTCATAGACATCAATCACCTGCTCCGCCCCGGTCACCTGAAGCAGCTTGCCGCCATTTTGGAAGACCCCGACGCCACACCCAATGATCGGTTCGTCGCTTTTGATTTGCTGAAAAACGCGAACATCGCCGCGGGCGGCGTTTTACCAATGTGTCAGGACACCGGCACGGCCATCGTCATGGCGAAGCGCGGACGCAATGTTCTCACACAGTCGCTGGATGAAGACGAGATCAGCCAAGGCATTATGGATGCCTACTTCAAAAAGAACCTGCGCTATTCACAACTCGCACCGCTTTCGATGTTTGAGGAGAAAAATACTGCAAACAATCTTCCAGCGCAGATCGACGTCTATTCCGAAGGTAAAGACGCCTACAAATTTCTCTTTGTCGCCAAGGGTGGCGGTTCGGCAAACAAGACTTTCTTCTATCAAGGAACACCATCATTGCTGACACACGATCGCATGATCGACTTCCTAGCGGAAAAAATTCTCACTTTGGGAACAGCCGCCTGCCCACCCTATCACCTCGCCATTGTAATTGGTGGCACTTCGGCTGAACAAAACCTCAAAACCGTCAAGCTCGCTTCAACTCGATATTTGGACGACCTGCCCACGCAAGGCTCGGAAGATGGTCACGCCTTCCGCGATGTGCAAATGGAAAAGGAAGTTCACAAGCTCACACAATCAATGGGCGTTGGGGCACAATTCGGTGGCAAGTATTTCTGCCACGACGTGCGTATCATCCGCATGCCTCGACACGGCGCTTCGCTGCCCATCGGGCTTGGCGTATCCTGCTCGGCGGACCGTCAGGCCAAGGGAAAGATCACAAAGGACGGCGTTTTTCTTGAGGCGCTGGAGACGGAACCGGCAAAATATATGCCGGACATCGATGAGAGCGAGTTTGAACAGGGCGTTGTGGAAATCGATCTCAACCGTCCGATGAAGGAAATTCTGGCTGAATTATCCAAGCATCCTGTCAAAACCCGCTTGTCACTCACCGGAACCATTATAGTTGCTCGAGATCTTGCCCATTCAAAAATTCGGGCACGGCTGGAAGCGGGAGAGCCAATGCCAGACTACATGAAGCAACACCCAGTCTACTATGCCGGCCCCGCGAAAACACCGGATGGAATGGCATCCGGCTCATTCGGTCCGACAACGGCAGGCCGCATGGACAGCTATGTTGATCAATTCCAAAGTTTCGGTGGTTCAATGATTTCGCTCGCCAAGGGAAACCGCTCCCGACAAGTGCGGGAAGCCTGCAAAACGCATGGTGGATTCTATCTGGGCTCCATTGGCGGACCGGCTGCGCGCTTGGCGCAAGACTGCATCACCAAGGTTGAGGTTTTGGAATATCCGGAACTTGGCATGGAAGCCGTGTGGAAAATCGAAGTCGTGGACTTTCCAGCATTCATCGTCATTGACGACAAGGGCAACGACTTCTTCTCGGAACTGAATCTGGGCTAGCCGGGAAACGCGCAATCGAAAGAAGCCATTAAGTTTCTTGTGGGACAACTTTAATCAAAGTTGATCCAATTTTGGGCGGATACCATGATCAAAACAGCTCTTCTGGCAACCGCAGTGTTCGGCGTGGCCACGATGGCCGCAATGGCTGAAGGCGCACTCGTCGAGCAGACCTTGCCGCTTGCATTTGACAATCAAGATGGCCTGACAACAGGCGCGGTAGACAAAAAACCCCAACAGCCTGTGCCGCTGCTACGCTACAAAAGCAGCGTCAACGACAAGGGCCGGATCGTCGTTGAATTTGACGAAGAAAAATCAACGTCCAATGCAAAGCCACGCGACGTGATGACGGTTTTCGCACCCGATGTCCGATTCACCGAAATTCTTCTGCACAGCCAAGATTGGTATCTTCAGGTAGACCCCAATGGCACAATGCAGGGTATTTACACCGTTCCGCGCAATCAGGCGCTGCCCTCTTCCGTACTGCGCAGCATGGGCGATGGTTTTGGTTTGCTTAAGGTCAATCCAGCCAATTCCTTCTTTAAGGTTTTCCCGTCGAAATTGCAGCTGGCTAGCCAGCTTACAACCTTCATGGAAGCGGCACGCGAAACGACGTGCGAGCAACCACGCCGTCCTGAAACCATCACGGCAACTGTGGATGTGAAGCCAGGCTGGAGTGCTGCTGGTAAAATCAATTTCTCGGCAAGCTGGAAAGTCTCCGAGCTTTGCAAGGAAGTGAAGGAAGCAAAGGCCATCAAGAAGGACGAAGGCTGAGGTTCGCTTTCCTCAAACAATAAATTCTCTTTGACAGCGGCGGCGTTCCGGCGCACCGCTGTATCATGAGCAATTCTGGACAAACCGCATCGTCATCCGGCGGCCTCTCCGCCAACGCCTTGGGTGCGGTTTTTATGATGCTGTCGATGGCCGGCTTCGTGCTTAACGACACTTTCATGAAGCTCGTGTCCAAAGATGTGACGATTTTTCAGGCAATTCTCATTCGTGGCCTGTTCGCCGTCACTCTGCTTTATTTCATAGCGCGATGGCGAAATGCATTCACCCTGCCTTTAGGGCTACGCGCGACGATGACGAACCCCGCCTTCGTCGCCCGAACCTGCGCGGAAGCAACCGCTACATTTCTCTTTCTTGAAGCTCTGTTCAATCTGCCCATCGCAAATGTAACCGCGGTGCTTCAATTGCTACCGCTGACGATTACACTTGGTGCAGCTCTCTTTTTCGGCGAAGCGGTTGGCTGGAGGCGTTACGGCGCTATTTTAGTCGGGTTTTTCGGCGTTCTGCTCATCCTGCAACCGGGGACAAGCGAATTTTCAATCTACTCAATTTATGCACTTGGTGCCGTTGTCGCTGTCACCGTACGCGATTTGGCAACCCGAAAAATGCCTGATGAAATTCCCTCGCTCTTCGTCAGCTTCGTCACAGCAATAGTAATCGCTATCGTTGGCGCTGCTGGTTCGCTGGGCAAACCATGGGAAGCCATCGCGCCTGTCCATGTTCTTTCACTCTCCCTCGCAGCTGCTGCGATAGCGCTTGGCTATATTTGCGCAGTGCTGACGATGCGCAATGGGGAAGTGAGCTTCGTTTCGCCCTTCCGCTATTCCATTATGATCTGGGCATTGCTGATCGGCTATTTCGTCTTTTCAGACGTCCCAACATTGCTGGAATTACTGGGTGCTTCGATTGTCGTGGCGTCGGGCCTTTTCACTTTTTACCGCGAGCGTCGCACAAAGCTGCGGCAAGTCGCGCCACGCTGACATTGGACACTGAGCAGCATGAAGCGTATCCCTGCTTCTCTTATTTTGCGCAAAATCTCAAAACATGACCACACCTTCCGCCCCATCGCTGACCACTGGCGCACGAACGCCGCCTCACGTGTTCACGCTGATTTTGATCGCAGGTGCGTCGGTTATGGCGATGAACGTATTTCTGCCGGTGCTGCCCCTCATCGGGCGCGATCTGGGGGTGAGCGATGCGACGACACAATACGTCCTCACACTTTATCTCGCTGCGACTGGCATCTTACAATTGTTCATCGGGCCACTGTCAGACCGCTATGGCCGCCGTCCAGTGATTCTTTGGGCTATCGCGATTTTTTTGTTGGGCACGCTGGTGTGTATCTTCTCCACATCCATTACGTGGCTGCTGATCGGTCGATTGCTACAGGCATCATCCGCCGCCTGCATGGCTCTGTCACGAGCGATCGTGAGAGACATGCATGGCCGCGAACGCGCTGCCAGCATGATCGGATACATCACCATGGCAATGGCTGTCATGCCGATGATTTCACCCACATTGGGCGGTTACATAGGCGAGGCTTTTGGCTGGCGGGCGACGTTCTGGATACTCTTCGCCCTTGGCATAACGATGTTGCTGCTGACGTGGTTTGACTTGGGCGAAACCCACACGCCTTCGCAAAGCTCGGTGTCAAGACAAGTTGCTGACTACAAATCACTGCTGAAAGAGCCAGCCATCTGGGGTTACATTTCTACCGCAACCTTGGGCTCAGGCGCATATTTCTCATTTCTTGGCGGAGCACCCTTCGTCGGCTTGGATATCCTCGGACTAAGCCCATCCGAGGTCGGACCCTATTTTGCTCTCGTTGCGCTGGGTTACATGGGCGGCAATTTCATAACCGGCCGCTTCGCAGAACGTATCGGCATTGAGCCAATGATGCTCTACGGATCACTGATTGGGTTGCTCGGAACAATTATCGCACTCTTTCTTATGGGGCTGTTCACACCTCACCCGCTGTTTCTGTTCGTTCCCATGATGTTTGTTGGCTTCGGCAACGGTATGATGCTGCCCAACGCAAACGCTGGCGCGGTCAGCGTCAGGCCGGACCTTGCAGGCTCCGCTTCCGGCCTTGCCGGTTCGCTACAGATAGGCATCGGCGCTGTGCTGGCGACGATTGCCGGTTCGCTAATATCAGTCGAAAATGCTGCCATGCCACTGTATATAGTCATGGCATTATCAACCTTGAGCGGGACGTTTTCTGCCATCTGGATGTGGCGGCGCGCGCGGGCTGGGATTGCCAACTGATCGCCTTTTGATTGCAGCGCAGGCTGCAAGACGCTAACGCTTTGCGCATGAGCGAGCCAACCAAATTCCTACTGCAGCCGAACCCGAAAGATCCCCGTCTTTCCACACCTGTTACTGGCATTGATCAGACGGGTGCAGCGGTATCTCTTAACGTTGTCACCGAACGTCCGCTAACGCTCTATCTCAACAGCCAAGAGGTCGTCACCATGATGACCATTGGCGATTATCCAGATCTGTTGGCGCTTGGATACCTGATCAATCAGAACATGCTTAAACCGACCGATGAAATCACCAAAATCGACTATGATGATGAACTCGGCGTTGTTGTCGTGCGCACGCCAGTGGAGACGCAGTTTGAGGAGAAACTGAAGAAAAAAGTCCGAACATCGGGCTGTGCTCAAGGCACCGTTTTTGCCGATGTTATTGACGCGTTTGCTGATGTGAAACTGTCAAACACCACGCAACTCAACACCTCTTGGCTGGCTTCACTCACCAAGAAAATCAACACCGCGCCAAGCCTATATCTGGAAGCTGGCGCAATCCACGGCTGCGTTTTGTGCCGTCAGGACGAACCTCTTGTCTATATGGAAGACGTAGGCCGTCATAATGCGGTCGACAAAATCGCAGGCTGGATGGCGGTAAACGATGAGCCTGCGCACGACAAAGTCTTTTACACAACAGGCCGTCTCACCAGCGAAATGGTGATCAAAACCGTCATGATGGGTATTCCTATCCTCGTCTCTCGCTCCGGTTTCACCGCTTGGGGTGTGGAACTTGCCCGCCAGGCTGGGCTTACACTGATTGGGCGGGCGCGCGGTTCACGGTTTCTCGTTCTAGCTGGCGAGGACCGCATCGTCTTCGACGCCAATCCCGCAGATAGCATCGATGAAGACAAACGCCACAAGCGCAAGGCAGCCCAATCATGAGCTATGCAGTTGAAGGCGTTGGCGGCATCATTTTAGCAGGCGGTCAGGGGCGACGCATGGGCGGTGCGGACAAAGCGATGCTTTCACTCAACGATCGCCCGCTTCTAGCCCACGCATGGGAGCGTCTGGCTCCTCAAGTCTCCAAAATCGCCCTCAATGCAAATGGCGACGCAACCCGTTTCAGCGCGTTTGAATTGCCTGTAATTCCAGATGACGAGCAAGACTTTGCAGGCCCGCTGGCAGGCGTGTTGACCGGTATGAACTGGGGTTCTGCACACGGCTTCTCGCACATTCTTACTGTCGCCTCCGACACCCCCTTTTTCCCGCTAAACCTGCGTGAACGCCTCTGCGCGGCACTGCGCACCGAATACTCTATCGTGATGGCCAAGAGCGGCGGGCGTATTCACCCCGTTTTTGCGCTATGGCCTGTTCATTTGGCGATGTCACTGGAGCAATATCTGCGCATCGAAAACAAGCGTAAGATCCTCACCTTCGCCGAGCGCTATAACTTGCTGGAAGTCGTCTTCGATGGGGAAGATGAAGACCCCTTCTTTAATATCAACACGCCAGAAGATCTTCATGCCGCCCAGAGGCGTATCGGCGGTTCACATGACTAAAGTCTTCGGCATCACGGGCTGGAAAAATTCTGGCAAAACCACACTGGTTGCTAGGTTGGTGGAGGAATTTACCAAACGTGGGCTGCGCGTTAGCACGATCAAGCATGCGAGCCACACCTACACACTGGACCATGATGGCACCGACACATTCGCACATAAAAAAGCGGGCGCGTACGAGGTGGCAATTGCCGCAGGATCTCGCTGGGCTGTTATGCATGAGGCTGATGCTTCTGAGCCGGAACAAACACTGGAGACGATGCTGGCACGCCTCACGCCATGCGATATGGTCCTTGTGGAAGGTTTTAAGACGAGCGCTATTCCCAAGCTCCAAACAATGCGTAGTGATGCTCGCGAGCACACGCCAATGTGGGAAACCAATGAAACCGTAATTGCGATTGCGGCGGACCACGATGTTGACCCGCAAGGAAGGTCCCTCTTCAGAATCGACGACGTCACCGCTATCGCGGACTATATAATCAGCACGACGCCAGACAGATGAACGAACCCCGCCTCATCAATGACTGCTTTCTTCATGACCAGGAGCGGCTGCGCCATCACGAGGCGGTGGCAATATTGCGGGCCAATCTTTCCACCGTTGTTGGGACGGAAACCATCAACAGCTCGGACGCTTTGGGCCGTGTTCTGGCACAAGACATCATCGCTCCGCACGCGGTCCCGTTGCACCGCAATGCCGCCGTGGATGGCTACGCCTTCGCCCATGTCGATTTGGTTCGACAGAGACTGCCCATCTCCAACAAAATTGCTGCGGGCGACACAGCGATAGCTCCCCTCAAGGCTGGAACAGCCGTTCGGATATTCACCGGTGCACCGATGCCAAACGGCGCTGACAGCGTCGCAATGCAGGAGGATTGCACGACAGATGTTGATTTCGTCACTCTGCCTCTCGGCCTCAAGTCGGGCGCGAACTGCCGCTTGGCGGGTGAGGATTTAGAAAAGGGGGATGTAGCTGTCGAAAAAGGCACTCGCTTACGCCCCGTCCATGCGGCGGCGCTGGCTTCGGTTGGCGCAGCGCAAGTCGCGGTGTACAAAAAGCTGCGCGTAACGCTTCTCTCAAGCGGCAACGAACTGCGCACTCCGGGCGATCAGAAAGGCGAGCTCATCACCGGTGAAGTTTGGGACACCAACGCTGCGATGTTGCGCGGTCTGCTGGCGGCGTTACCCGTCGAACTCGTCCATCAATCAATCATACAGGATAACGAGGCTGTCGTCCGAAACGCCCTAGAACTTGCGTCAACCAAGTGCGACCTCATCATTACAACAGGAGGCGCATCGCGCGGACAAGAAGATCACATGCTCAGCTGCCTTGATGCGCTAGGTAAACGCCATCTGTGGCAATTGGCTATCAAGCCCGGCCGCCCGATGATGTTTGGCCAGATTCAGAAAGTTGAAGGCAGTGACTGCCTTTATCTCGGCCTTCCGGGAAACCCGGTTGCCGCCTTTGTCTGCTTTCTGCTGTATGGACGGGAAATGGTCTTACGTCTGGCAGGAGCAAACCCGCAGCCCATCGCGGCTTTCATGGTCCCTGCCAACTTCGAAATCACTAGCAAGAAGCCCGACAGACGCGAATTCCTACGCGGTGTTCTTACCACCAATGAAACGGGAGAGCTCGCTGTTGAAAGATTTCCGCGCGACGGTTCAGGCCTCATTTCATCGCTAACGCAATCGCACGGACTGATCGAAATCGACGAAGAAACAACCAGCCTCAACCGTGGCACGCCCGTGCGCTTTTTGCCCTACTCCAGCTTCGACTGATCCGCTGGCACCAAATTCCAGGTTCCGGCGGCTTTAGCTCGGTAGTCCTCTTCTCGCGTGGTCATCGTTACATATTCTCCAGCGACCCAACGGTCGACCATCGAGGAATAAAAGCGGGAAAATGGATTGCCGCTTTGGCCCGTGGTCTGAATGAACACCGACTTGTTCAAATCCTCAAAATCGTAGACCGCACGGAACCCAGCCCCGTGCACAGCTCTGTAAGGTCGATCATCCGATAGCTTGTTCTTCGCCCGTTGAAGAGAATACGCACCACCGTTTGCGGGGCGTTCGATGTCAAAAAGCATATTGAGAGGGAACACTTTACCAAAAGGCTGATGCTCGTTCGATACGATGTGTGCACTGCCCCAACGCCACGCTTTCCAATTCGAACCATGCGCCGCTTCAAGCTCAGCCATCGCATCATCCCAAGCACCTTGCAGTGCTTCGCGGCATGTCTCGGTTCGTGGGGTCGTGCGCAAGTCGCACCAATTTCGAGAGCCACCAGAATCCAAAATGCCGATCAAAGCCTCAGCTGGTCGTGAGAGCGCGGTGTTGTACAGCGGCCCGAGGTCGTCCTTGAGTATCCGCTTAAGCGCATGGCGGAAGATCGCAGTCATCATGAGAGGTTCAGGCGCATTGGCCGACATGAGCCCATCCCAAGCGCGCAAGCCGTCAATCCGCGCCTTTTCGTTCGGTCTGTCACCAAGTGCGCTCAACACGCGATCGCGCACAGCAATCATCGCTGGCGAGTATCTATCGTTCTGCCCGGCGATCATTGCGGCCATATCGGCCTTATCGTTGCGGTTCAGGATCGTGCTTGTCATGCGCTCGTGGCGAAAACGTTCAGCCCAATCATACGTTAAAAACGGCTCTTTGTTTTCGGTGACGAACTTCGAATTTGCACTTCCCAGCACGCCATTGGCAGGATTGACGATAGCCGGCATCGCTCTCGGCGAAACCAACCCCTGCCAATCGTATTGTGCCAACCAACCCGGTGCAGGCGCGCGGCCTGCAAATGCATTGTCTGCCCCCCTTTTCGGGAGAGCCGCTTTGGCAAACAAGCCAATATCACCCTGCGTATCAGCCACCACCATTACCTGCATCGGCGCGACCGAGGGCTCAACGATCGCGCCAAATTCTGCCACACTCTTGGCTGTTGCGAAGCCACTTACCACATCGAAATTTCGGTCACTGTTCGATAGCCCGGTCCACGCCAGAGCAAGCACATGATTGGGCGGCAGCACTTCGCTGTGGTCTTTGTAGCTACCGGGTAAGACTGGGCCGTGCCGTGTCACCTTCCTTTTGAAAGTGATATCCATACCGCCCTTTACGCGGATGACTTCCTCTTGGCTCTCGAACGGTTTCCAACCATCGGGGGTGAGATATTGCGAAGCGTCGTCGGGCTTTACCTTCTCAACAAACACGTCCTGCGCATCGCCACCGGCATTGGTAAAACCCCACGCTATATGATCGTTACGCCCCAAAATCACAGCCGGAACAGATGGGATCGTGCTGCCGATCACGTTGACTGGTTTGCCGTCATCGCCCTGCCAACGCATATGCGCTAGATACCAAAGACTGGGCGCGTTTAAGGCGAGGTGCGGATCGTTTGCCAGTAAAGGTTTGCCGCTTTTCGTGCGCGAACCGGAAAACACCCAATTGTTAGAGGCGAAGCGTCCTCTTTCTTCTAGCCATCGCTGTGTGATGCCAGCGTAACGTGAGAAATCATTGGCAGCCGTTTTCTCTTTTGGTGCCACAAGTGGATAATAGCTCGTCAGATCAGGCAAAGGCGGTGGAACATCACCTTTGTGATAGGGCAAAATATCGTCAATCTCACCGGGCGTAAGGCCGTAAGCGGCCAGCTTCAAACGATCGATCTCCAAGCTCATATTTTTCGATAAATTGAGCGCCATGATCTTCAGCACCACAAGCGAATGCTCGGGCAACCACGGCTCCGGCGCGTGGCCCAGGATCAAAAATTCAGGTGGCAGCGACGGCTCCGCCAACCCGGTCTTACGCCCCAAAAAGGCATTCACACCTGCCGAATAGGCCCGAAGAACGGCCTGACTTTTGGGCGACAAGGCCGAAATGGAGGCTTTCGACTGGTCGAGAAAACCCAATGTTCGCAAAAGCAAATCGACGTTCTGGACGTCTTCATTGACGCCAAACATTTCAGACAACCGCCCCTGCCCCGTCATGCGCAGCAATTCCATCTGCCACAATCGGTCTTGCGCATGGGTGAAGCCAAGCGCAAGCGCGGCATCCTCTTGGGTCAACGCTTCGATATGGGCAATGCCATCGGCGTCACGCACAACCGAGACGGGCGCTGTAAGCCCGGCAATCTTTGCCTCACCGGAAAGCGGCTGCACGCTGCGGGTTGCAATTGCAAACAGCACAATGCCTGCCAAAGCAGCCAAAGCGACAACGGTGAGGAAACCACCAACAAACCATTTCAACAAGCGCGTCATTGGGCTAAACCCTCCCGACAAATTCGTTTTACGTAGTTAGAGGGTTTTCACGCATGGCAAAAGTCGCATTCATCGGTTTGGGCGTAATGGGTTATCCAATGGCAGGACATTTGAAGGCAGGCGGCCACGATGTCACTGTCTACAACCGAACCAGCGAAAAAGCTAAAAAATGGGCTGACGAACACGGCGGCTCTGCTGCGGTTACCCCTCGTGCCGCCGCTGAAGGTGCTGACTATGTATTTTGCTGCGTCGGCAACGATGATGACCTGCGCGAGGTGACCATCGGCGCAAATGGCGCGTTTAAGGGCATGACCAAAGGCGCAATCTTTATCGACAACACGACCGCTTCCGCCAATGTCGCCCGCGAACTGGCAGCCATTGCCGCAGAGAGCGGCTTTGGGTTTCTCGATGCCCCTGTTTCAGGTGGTCAGGCAGGCGCGGAAAATGGTGTTTTGACGGTTATGGTCGGCGGCGATCAGGCGACGTTCGACAAAGCTAAACCAGTCATAGATTGCTATGCGCAAATGGTCGGCCTGATGGGCGACACGGGCGCTGGCCAACTGACCAAGATGATGAACCAGATATGCATCGCGGGCCTCGTTCAGGGTCTTTCCGAGGCCATCCATCTGGGTAAAAAAGCCGGTCTCGATATTGAGAAAGTTGTTGGCGTTATTTCCAAAGGCGCTGCCGGTTCCTGGCAGATGGAAAACCGCCACAAGACGATGAACGAAGGCCACTATGAACACGGCTTTGCCGTCGACTGGATGCGCAAGGATCTTGCGATTTGCCTCGAAGAAGCCAATGCCCAAGGCGCAAGCCTTCCAGTCACCGCACTCGTCGATCAGTTCTATGCCGATGTGCAGCGTATGGGCGGCAATAGGTGGGATACATCATCATTGTTGGCCCGACTGGAGGCGATAGGTAAATAGGCTTTTCAATAATAAGCACTCATCATCACGGAACCCGGGACGGGTAAAAACGTTTTCCTTTTAGCCAAGAAAAGGAAAACGCTGTGACCACTTTGATTGATAACAATATCGTCCGTCGTTCTTCGGGCGCCGCCAATTTGGCTGTAGCTGCCCTCATCGGATTGGCCATAGCTTTCGTGCTGTCCGCTCTAGCGCCTTTGATGACACCCAATTCCAATGCAGTTGCAGATACGATCAGCGATGTTGCTGCCGGACCATTTGACTGGGTCCAAGATGCTGCATTGCACATCGAAGCACTGGCGTTGGCTGCGCTTGCCATTGCAATGTTCGTTGGTGTGGGGCGTGGCTTATGCTGGAAATTGGCTTGCATGATGTTGCTCGCGATGGCCGCAGCACTAATGCTGATGGCGAGCGTTGAACGCTACAGTAAGGATGCTCCACAAGGCATCGTCATCCACTCCTATCTTGTCTACACCTACGGCTTCGCCTTCATTGCACTGCTTCTAACCACACTGCCCGTCTTGCGCCGATGGAACAGCTTTTGGGTGGCGCTAAACCTGATCGGGGGTGTCGCTTGGATCGCGGTTGCGGTGTTTTATTTCAACATGGGCACGGGTTGGGATGGTCTTGTTGAACGTCTCTTAGGCACACTTCAATTCGGCTGGGTTGCGCTGTTCGCGTGGACGCTGAGACGCGAAAATATTAGGATGGCCTACGAACGGTCTTCTCCATCACGATAGCGTTCACTCCCACCAAACCTTCCACTTCAGCCCCGCGCTCAAACCCAAAATTGAGATAGAAGGTCAGCGCAGCGTCGTTGCCTTTAAGCACATCCAGCCAAAACCGGCTCTTTTCCGGAAGCGTTGCCTCGCACGCGCTTAGCAGTTCACTGCCAATACCAAGCCTTTTGCAATTCGGATCGACATGCAGACGGTCCACATAGAACCCATCTTTCTCGAACCCCCAGACATGTCCGACAACCCTGTCCTTCTGCACGGCCACAAGAAACTGATCACGCCCAATTTCAAATTGATGATGAAACTTCTCAACCGAGTGCTTGGTAGCAATCAATGCCCGCGTTTCCTCCAGCCCGATCAATGACGGATATGTCACCAGCCATGAGCGATTTGTTACATCACGCGCCGCTTGGACTTCATCGGCGGTCGCTTGCCGAACGATAAATTGATCAGCCTCAGCCACCGATCTTCTTGCGCAGCAATTCGTTGACCGCTTGCGGGTTAGCCTTGCCGCCGGTCGCCTTCATCACCTGACCAACAAACCAGCCGATCATGTTTGGCTTTTCGCGTGCCTGCTCAACCTTGTCGGGGTTGGCAGCGATGATTTCATCAACAGCCGCCTCGATAGCCCCTGTGTCCGTCACCTGCGCCATGCCGCGCTCTTCGACGATCTTGGCGGGGTCGCCGCCTTCGTTCCAGATGATTTCGAAGAGGTCTTTGGCGATTTTGCCAGAAATCGTTCCATCTTTGATCAGTTCAACAATCCCGCCCAACTGATCGGCACTCACCGGAGAGTCAGATAGATCAAGTCCAGCCTTGTTCAGCGCGCCGAGCAGGTCATTGATAACCCAGTTGGCAGAGACTTTCGCATCGCGGCCATCGGCCACTTTTTCGTAAAAATCAGCAATTGCCTTGTCGGACACCAAAATCGAAGCATCGTATTCAGACAAACCCTCAGCCTGAAAACGCGCACGCTTTTCGTCCGGCAGTTCCGGCAGCGTTGCGCGGATTTCTTCGATGAATACGTCATCAAATTCCAGCGGTAACAGGTCAGGGTCGGGGAAATAGCGATAGTCATGCGCTTCTTCCTTCGAGCGCATGGACCGCGTTTCGCCCTTCACAGGGTCAAACAGCCGCGTTTCCTGATCGATTTGGCCGCCATCTTCCAGAATGTCGATCTGGCGCTTGGCCTCGTACTCAATCGCCTGCCCCATAAAGCGGATCGAGTTGACGTTCTTGATCTCGCAGCGCGTGCCAAACTCTCCGCCCGGCTTGCGCACCGACACGTTCACATCGGCTCGCATGGAACCCTGCTCCATGTTGCCGTCGCACGTGCCGAGATACCGCACGATGGAGCGCAGCTTGGTGACGTAAGCCTTGGCTTCGTCGATGGAGCGAATGTCGGGTTTGGACACGATTTCCATCAGCGCGACGCCTGAACGGTTCAAATCCACATAGCTCATCGTCGGGTGCTGGTCGTGCATCGACTTGCCCGCATCTTGTTCCAAATGCAGCCGCTCAACGCCGATATCGACGCTTTCAAAATTGCCTTCTTTGTCCGGGCCCACTTGAATAGTGATCGTGCCCTCGCCCACGATTGGGTGATACAACTGGCTGATCTGATAGCCCTGCGGGAGATCAGGATAAAAATAGTTCTTGCGGTCAAAGACAGAACGCTTGTTGATCTTTGCATTCATGCCAAGCCCGGTACGCACCGCTTGGCGAACGCACTCTTCGTTGACGACAGGCAACATGCCGGGCATCGCCGCGTCTACAAGACTCACATTTGCATTTTGCTCATTGCCAAACTGCGTCGAGGCCCCGGAAAACAGCTTGGCTTCCGATGTCACCTGAGCATGGACTTCGAGTCCGATCACCAATTCCCAGTCGTGGTCTTCACCAGGAAAAAAATGCTTCGGGTTCGGCGTTCGAACGTCAATCAATTCGGTCATATCGTTGGTCCTGAGCGCGGCGCTGTAACCGCCATCAAATTCTTACCCCGTATCTAGTCAGAACCATGCTGTTTGAAAACCGATGGCATATGTTTTTTCAAAATTTCGATGATTTCATAAGCTTCGGCGCTGTCCGCCCCATAGCCGAACGCACGGCTCTTGCTGCCATAGTCAAACGAAAGACCGGGACTTCCCATCGGATTTCTTCGGTTTCTGGTCAGCGACGCAAAACCGCTCGACGGTTCGCCTATATTGCGCACACGTTTAATGTGGGCAACTTCGTATCGCTTGGTACGCCAAGGAAAAAAGAGATGGAACTGGTGAGTCAAAACGCCAGAGGTTAAGAAAATCCGCTCCCGTCCAAAAAGCATCCAAAATATGCTGAAGGCAACATAGCACCAGCCAATCGCCCACCCGCACAACCAAAAAGCAAGAAACAAATTGATACTGTTCCCAAAAGAACCGAATAATCCTCCCATGACCATAATGCCGCCCACAGTCCATGCAGCCAGCCAGATAGCCAAAAATGGCAATTGAATAACCCGTTTTCGAGCGGGAATCTCGATGCCTAGTGCACTGCCTTTGAAACTGCGTTTAATGCGGCTTACGCCTAATGGTTCAACGGACACTTTAGTTTCCTCACTCAACTTAACCGCCCATAGAACGTCATCCGCGCGTTTTCGGACAATTCCACTCCCGGCGCATTGTTGTAGGCCAGCACGGCCAGCATCCGAGTTTTGTCGCTTTGGTTGGGCGATACGCGGTGAATAGAATTGCGACCGCGGAACAGAACCAGCGTTCCCGGTTCCATCATCAAAACATCTGGCTCCAAAGCGCCATCAAGAAGCGCGCCGACGCCATCGTAGTTCATCTCGCCAGCATCAGCGTCACGCAGGTCCTTGATATATTCAAAACGGCTTCCCGCTTCTGGCTTTTGTATCAATAAGGTGATGGCGAAGGACGAGTTGTCGAAATGCCAGCCAAGTTCTTGACCGCGATTGGCGTAGTGAATGTTGATTGACGACAGCGGGTCCGCATAGGGGTGCAACTCGCGCTCACCCGTGACCGCTTTCACGAAAGCGCGGAAGCCATCGGCATCGTATAGCGCACGAAGGGGCGAGGCTTGCGGCACATCATCATCGCAAATACAGCCCTTGGACGATTCAACCATACGGTTTCTGGGATGATCGGTTGGCAGAGTTTCATCAACCGGCCCCAGATAGACAGTATGGTTTTGGGCGCAGAAGTAAGCCTTACTCTCATTTTCCTCCGCTTCTGCCTGCATGGCGCTGAGGGCTTTGGGCAAAATGAAACCAGGCAACACCAATGCGCCGCTCGAATCGAGCGTGCCTGCTGACTTTTCGCAAAATGTCTCATCAAAAATCGGATAGGTTTCGAGGTCTATGATGTCGTTCAGATCCATTCCAGTCCCCATTTGGTTCTGCTTAAATTTATTTTCGTCACTCGATTTGGCGAATTTCAAGAACCCGTGAACAAATGTACTCCACGGCCCTACCGCGAGTCTCGCCGAAAAGCCCACAAAATCAAGCAGCATGCCCGTCAAAATCACGACATTGACGGACAAGAATTCGGAACCACACGGTTCCTCATTCACCCTCGTCTAACATTTAGTTGATTTCCCATTGATCGGCGAGCCTGTCCAACTTGTCGCAGCACCACAGCCGAGGCACACTGCTTCACCCACAACTGGCGCTAACCGAAACGAACCAACTTTTGAGGAATGACCCCATGTCCAAAACATCTATCGCATCCGCAGCCATCGTCGCAGGCGCACTCGCAGCTGGCCTTTCCATGGCAACCACAACAACTGCCGAAGCCGCCAAACTGAAATGCTACGGCGTCTCCAAAGCAGGCCAGAACGATTGTGCAGCTGGCCCCGGCACCACATGCGCCGGCACGTCGAAAGTGGATTATCAAGGTAATGCATGGAAATACGTGCAAGCCGAATCATGCGACAAGATCGCTCTGCCAGGTGGCCGCAAAGGCTCAGACAAGCCACTGAAGCGCGACCTCAGCTAATCGCTGACCGATCCTAACAATACGCATAGCGGGAGGTAGAAAACGATGGTCGACACAATTCTTGACGCCCCGTTGCACTCCCCCCGCTATGCACCCCGCGCCCTGCCCGACAAAGCAGGCGCCGGCCTGAAGGCCGAACACGTCGCAGAAATTCTCGAAGCCAAAGCCGATGTTGGCTTCTTTGAGGTTCATGCGGAGAATTATATGGGCGGCGGCGGCCTGCCCCACGCACAACTTCGAGCCATCCGCGAAAACTATCCAATTTCACTCCACGGTGTCGGCATGTCGATTGGCGGACCCAGCGATTTAAACGCAGACCACTTGGCCCGATTCAAACGCCTTGTGGAGATTTACGAGCCGGGCATGGTCTCCGAACATCTGGCTTGGTCGACCCACACCGATGTTTTCTACAACGACCTTCTGCCAGTGCCTTATACGGATGAAACGCTGGCAAACATCGTCGATCACATCGATCACATGCAGACTGCGCTTGGACGCAAGGTACTGATTGAAAACCCCTCTACTTATGTGGCGTTTGAAGAATCCACTTGGGCAGAAGTCGATTTTATGGCTGCAGTGGCCAAGCGCTCCGGCTGCGGCCTGCTATTCGACGTCAATAACGTCTACATCTCCGCCAAGAACCACAGTCTCTCCGCAGAGGCCTATATCGACGCTTACCCGCTGCACTTGGTCGAGGAAATTCATCTGGCAGGCCATGCGGAAGATGTGGACGACGATGGCAACCCGTTGCTGATCGACACCCATGACCGTGAAGTCGCCACCGATGTGTGGACACTCTACGAGCGGACACTCGGCCATACTGGCAAAATCCCAAGCCTCGTAGAATGGGACAACGAAGTGCCTAAATGGTCGGTATTGGCCGAAGAGATCACACGCACTCAAAGCCATCTTGACCGCGCATCCGCCCGCGACCGTCACGCTGCGTAGACCAATCCAATGAGTGCACAATCCCCACATTGGCCCTCCCGCAGCGGTGCTTTTGCTGGCGCATTGCTGGATCCTGATACGCTCGTCCCCGATGGCGTAGGAAAAGACGCCGAGGCCGCGCCAAAGCGCTTTTCCGTCTATCGCAACAATGTTGTTGTCAGCCTGATGGAAGCGTTGGCCGCCGCCTACCCCTCCACAAAGTCACTTTTGGGCGACGAGAACTTCGACCGCATCGCCCGCGCTTTCGTGGCACTGCATCCACCGCAATCGCCAATGATGCAGAACTATGGTGCAGAATTCCCCCAATTCACTGCAGAACTAGCCGCTCTGAGCGAACTGCCTTTCGTCGCCGACCTCACAGGCGTCGAATGGGCGTGGAACAAGGCATACCACGCGCTCGATCAAGAGCCTTTGACAGCAGACGAGTTGGCGGGGCTGACGCCGGAGCAATCAACACAGCTGACTCTTTTGCCCTCCAATGCCACGCACCTAATCCGCTCACAGTGGTGCGTATTTGACCTTTTCCAATGCCGCTTTGAGCCTCTAGCACAAGACGTTGACTTCAACACGCCACAAAATGTGCTGATAACCCGCAGCGATTTTTCAGTGCAGGTCATCCCACTTTCTCATTCCGATTCTGCCTGTCTGGCGTCCCTGCTTGACGGGGAGCCGCTGGGAAAGGCTGTTGCGAACGCGATGGAAATCGATGCCGCATACAACCCTGCCGAGCTCATATCCTTGAGCCTTCAATTTTCACTATTTCAAACACTTAGAGACACTTCTTCAAAATCCAAATCATCCTAGATGCGAGATTGCGCACCATGTCATTTCTTCAAAATATTCATCATTCCATCTTTTCAGCTATAGAACGCATCGCAGGAGACTGGTTCCTGCCAACGCTTGCCCGCTTCGCGTTCGCCACCGTTTTGGCAGGCTATTTCTGGCAATCAGCTATCACTAAACTAGGCGAAGGCTTTTTTGGGTTTCTCAACCCCAGTACCGGCGCTTATATTTCCATTCTCGGCGAAGAAACACTGGTTGCATACGACTTCGACACCGCCAACGTGCCGTTCTTCTACGATCTCATTGTATATGCTGGCACATGGGCAGAATTCATCCTGCCTGCGCTGATTATCGTTGGCCTGTTCACCCGGATCGCCGCACTGGGAATGGTTGGCTTCGTCGCAGTGCAGACCTTCGTAGACCTGACGGTTCATAAGGTCGGAGCAGAAACAATCGGCGCATGGTTTGACCGCGACTCAGCATCCGCCATCATGGATCAGCGCACTCTTTGGTTCGTGTTGCTCTCTATTCTCATCGTCAAAGGAGCGGGCGCACTGTCCCTGGATCGGTTGCTGGCGGGTAAACCCTCGTAGGCAGTCATCTAAAAGCTTGACGACCGCCCGCAGCTAAGCGCTACCACCACTTCTCCGGCGTATAGCGGCCACAGGCTTCTTCGATCACATGGCCAGCCTGAAACAAAGTGCCTTCCTCGAAAGGCCGTCCGATCAATTGGAGGCCCAGCGGCAAGCCGTCAGCAGATAGTCCCGCAGGTACGGCAATGCCCGGCAATCCAGCCATGTTCACCGTGACCGTGAAGACGTCGTTGAGATACATCTTCACCGGATCGGCGGCCATTTCTTTATCGCCAATCGCAAACGCCGCTGATGGTGTAGCAGGCGTCAGGATCGTGTCGACACCTTGGGCAAACACAGTTTCGAAATCACGCTTGATAAGTGTGCGAACCTTCTGCGCCCGCAAATAATAGGCATCGTAATATCCAGCAGACAGAACGTAAGTCCCGATCATAATGCGCCGCTTCACCTCTTCGCCAAAACCGGCAGCGCGGGTGTTTTCATACATTTCGTCAATGGTCTTGCCATCAACACGGAGCCCGTATTTCACGCCATCATAGCGCGCGAGGTTCGAAGACGCCTCGGCCGGCGCAACGATGTAATAGGCTGGCAGAGCATATTTCGTGTGCGGCAGCGAGATATCGACGATTTCGGCACCAGCATCTTTCAAAATCGCGATGCCTTTCTGCCAAAGCTCTTCGATTTCCGCAGGCATCCCATCCAGACGGTATTCCTTGGGAATACCAATCTTCATGCCCTTCACGCCTTTGCCAATAAACGCTTCGTAGTCCGGCACGGGAATGTCCACGCAGGTGGTGTCTTTGGGGTCTGGCGAGGCCATCGAACTGAGCATGATTGCAGCATCGCGCACATCGCGGGAAATCGGTCCCGCTTGGTCGAGCGAAGAAGCGAACGCCACCATGCCCCAGCGCGAACAGCGGCCATAAGTGGGTTTAATTCCAACAGTCCCTGTGAACGCAGCAGGCTGGCGAATGGACCCACCCGTGTCAGATGCGGTCGCCCCAGCGCATAGATGCGCAGACACCGCCGCAGCAGAACCACCAGACGAACCGCCCGGCACCAGCTTCGTACCATCCGCACCGCGCCAAGGGTTCACCACGGGACCGTAATACGATGTCTCGTTGGAAGAGCCCATCGCAAACTCGTCCATGTTCAGCTTGCCGAGGGTTACAGCGCCATCGTCCAGCAGGTTCTGCGTCACGGTCGATTCGTAGCGCGGCTCAAATCCGTCCAAAATATGCGAACAAGCCTGCGTATGAACGCCTTTAGTGGCGTAAAGATCTTTTATTCCCAGTGGGATACCTTCGAGAATCCCACCTTCACCCTTGGCCAACTTTTCATCCGAGGCCGCAGCCTGCGAACGCGCCAGTTCCGGCGTCACTTTGATGTAAGCGTTGAAGGCGTCGTTGGAGGAATCAATTGCCGCCAAATAGGCATCCGTCAGTTCGGCGGAAGTGAATGTCTTGGCCTTGAGCCCGTCGCGGGCCTCGCCGATAGTGAGTGCGGTCAGATCGGTCAAAGCGCTTACTCCACCACTTTAGGAACAAGGAAAAAGTGATCTTCGGTTGCAGGCGCGTTGGCGACGATATCGTCGGCCTTGTCACCGTCCGTTACTTTGTCAGCACGCTTGCGCATGGTCATATCGACCACCGATGTCATCGGCTCCACGCCGGAAACATCAAGCTCGTTGAGCTGTTCGACAAAGCCGAGAATGGTGTTCAACTCATCCTGCATGGAGGCCGCACGCTCGTCGGTGATGGCGATGCGTGACAGCTTGGCGACACGTTTGACTGTGGCGATATCGACGGACATTGGCCCTGCTCTTTTTCATAAAACCTTGGGAAATTCTGCGCCGCTTATAGGCAAGCGGACAAGCCCGCGCAACGCCTGCTCGAACGCTTTGCTATTGAAACGACGCTATTGCGGATGGACTTCGCACCAGCGGTGCAGCTCGCCTTCGGGCTGGATGGTGGCAGGGTCAGCGTTTGAGCTCTCATCGTAGAAAACATAGATGTCCGCTCTCTCACTGTCGACTTGCTCTCTGGAAAATAAGAATTGCGTAAACGAGACAGAAGCGCCCTCTTGGCAGATCGACTGCGCCGTTGCGAAATCACCACGCACAAACACAGCGTGGAAATCGCATGATCCTTCCCATCCGTCCGTGAAGCCGTCCTTGGTGAGATAGCTGACCGCGTTAGCAAAAGAGCGCGGTTCGCCGGCCGCCACACGTGCTTTCATTTTCGCGCAACCATCCGGCGTGGCGTAGATGCCTTCGATCCAGTTCAAATCTTCTCGCACTTCCAACGATTGCGCTGTAGCAGGCCCGAGAAACAGCGCCAAAATCGCGCCCGAAAACAGCAAAGCTCTACGCATCGAAAGCCTCGCCAATTGTCGCTACTTTCACAGCAGTCTTGTGGCCCTTCATGCCCTGAACAAACGTATCCGGTGTTGCGTCGATCAGCGGGAAAGTGCCGTAATGACACGGAATTGCTGTATCAAAATTGAAGAACCGCTGACAGGCCAACGCTGCCACAGCCCCACCCATCGTGAAACGGTCTCCCACGGGCACGATGCCAATCTGCGGTTTGTGCAATTCTTCTATCAGCGCCATGTCGCCGAAAATATCCGTATCGCCCATGTGATAGAGAGATTTTCCATCCGCAAAGTGAAACACCAGCCCGTTCGGCAGGCCAAGATCGTGGGCAATGCCGTCTTCATCTACATGCGCTGACGAATGGAATGCCTGAACCCATGTCATAGAAAAGCCGTCGTGGTGAACTGTGCCGCCCGTATTGCCCACATCCAGCTTTTCCGCACCGCGTTTGCCCAGCCAGGAAGCCAGATCTGCGTTGGCGATCACGGTAGCGTCGGTTTGCTGGGCGATGGCAATCGTATCCCCCACATGATCGCCGTGCCCGTGTGTGAGGCAAATATGAGTCAACCCGTTGATTGCTTCCGCCCGTTTGTCTTCGGGAAAGACGGGATTGCCGCTAAAGAACGGATCAATGAGAATGCGTGCCTCTTGCGTTTCGATGCGAAAGGCGGAATGCCCATACCAAGTGATCTTCATTGCGAAAGCCTCCATTCGTGAACCAGTCCGATTTGCACGACGTTGAAGCCTTCGCCGCCCGGCTGCAAGGGGCTGGCCGCCTGCTCGCGCTTGATTTGGGGTCCAAAACCATCGGCTTGGCGATTTCCGACAGCATGTGGACAGTCGCTTCGCCACTGCACACGATCAAGCGTACAAAATTCAGCAAGGACGCTGCCGCGCTTCAAGAGATTGTAGCGCGGGAATACATCCATGGCCTCGTCATCGGTTGGCCGATCAACATGAACGGCACCGAAGGCCCGCGCTGTCAGGCCACAAGTGCTTTCCAGCGCAATCTGTCGAGGCTCATGGCACTGCCGATGATGTATTGGGACGAGCGCCTCAGCTCCGTTGCAGCAGAACGGGCCATGCTGGAAGCCGACCTCTCCCGCGCCAAACGCGCCGAGCGCATCGACTCGGTCGCAGCAAGCGTGATCCTGCAAGCAGCTTTGGACAGATTGTACGAATTCAGGCGGTAGCGTCGCCGCGCTCACGAAAAGCAGCGATTTTGCGCTTCGCCCAAGCGAAAATTCGCTTTCGCTTTTTGACGAACAGATAGATCGTCAGCAGCAGGGCTCCATCAAATACGAGTGCCTTGAGCAGTAAACTCGGCAATTCGGAAATCTCAACCCCGAGCATGCGGGCGTATAATTCAAGGAACTGATCGTGCATTTCGCGTGAAAAAAGGAACGTGCCAAAATTCCAGTCATTGTAGGAAAGGGTGAACCAGACGATTAAAAAACCAAGGGGCAAACTCCAAAGTTTCAACCAGGTTTTCATTGTTCGTCGTATCCAGTGCCGCTCGATTACCAATTCAACCTGAAGTGTTGCGAACGGCGCCGCAACGATAACTAATTGTTAACCTTAACGTCTGTGCACAAAGCCCCGCCCGATTATTCTGGTAGGACAAAATCGATGATAGCGCGGGCATCCATTCGTGCATCCATCATGCCGTAGGTGTGCCGCCAGGGTCGACCAAGACGGCTCTCGACAAACGCATCAGCCAGCATTGGAGGCAAAGACAACCGCATTTCAGCGGCAGCAGCCGTTAGCGCCAATTGTTCGGTGAACAACCGGGCAGAGCCCTCATCAGCCATCGCCATGTCGGCCGTGATACGCAGAACATCGATGGTTTGTTGGCTGGTTGCGCCCATACCTTGGGAAATTGTCTCAAGCACCGCATCGACCGAGCCACGACTTTTGCCCATAGCGCGCAGAACGTCGAGGCACATGACGTTACCAGAGCCCTCCCAAATGGCATTGAGCGGCGCTTCACGGTAAAGCCTCGCCATGATGCCATCTTCGACGTAGCCGTTGCCTCCCAAACACTCCATCGCCTCAACCACAAGCGCAGGAGCCGCTTTGCAGACCCAATATTTGACAACAGGGGTCATAAGACGCGCGTAGGCTCCTTCAGCATCAGACGTTGCAGCAGCATCAAAAGACCGCGCCAGACGCAGCGTCAGCGCTTGTGCGGCAGCGACATCAAGCGCCATGTCGGCCAGCACGCGCTCCATCAGCGGTTGGTCGATCAACGGCTTGCCGAAAGCCTTGCGGTGGCGGGCATGATGAACAGCCTCAGCGAGGGCCGTGCGCATTTGGGCGGCTGACGATACAGCACAATCGAGCCTGGAAAGCGTCACCATTTCCAGCATCAGGGCGATACCACGCCCCTCCTCCCCCACCAACGTCGCGAAGGCATTGTCGAGCAGCATTTCAGAAGACGCATTGGATTGGTTGCCCAGCTTGTTTTTCAACCTTTGGATGCGCAGTCCATTGTTGCTGCCGTCGGGCAAGAGTCGAGGCAGGAGGAAGCAAGAAATACCCTTGTCTGTGCGCGCCAAAACAAAGAAAGCGTCACACATGGGCGCGGAGAAAAACCATTTTTCTCCCGAAAGCCGCCACATGCCAGCATTAGCGCCGGAACCGGCCCGTTCGGCCCGAGTGGTGATTTGGCGCAAGTCCGTGCCGCCCTGCCGTTCAGTCATTCCCATGCCGACAGTCAGTCCGCGCTTGTTACCGGGTGCCTTGTTGGACGAATCATAGGTGCGGGTACTGATGCGTGGCAGCCAATCGCGGGCGAGCGCTTCATCAGCAAGAAAGATGGCAACAGAAGCGTTTGTCATGGTAATCGGGCATGTGTGCCCCGCTTCCAACTGGCATGTGAGCATAAAGCGGTATGCGCGGCGAAGGTGTCGTTGTCCCGCCTCGTCATCAGAGCGATCCCAAACCGAATAGTGCAAGCCTTGGGATACCGCCTTGCGCATCAGCGCATGATAGGCAGGATGAAACTCCACTTGGTCCAGCCGTTCACCCCGCGCATCGAGGGAACGGAGCCGAGGCGGGTTCTCGTTTGCCATCCTCGCCAAATCAAGCGCCTCTGCGGAGCCAACCCAGCGCCCGTGAGACATCAATTCCTGGTGCACATCTTGGCCCATTGCATTAGTCAGATGCAGCAAAACGCCGTCGCTGGTGTATGCGTTATAGTTCTCATGCAACGGCGCGATATTCGTAATGGTCTGGCTCAAAGCACAGCACCCCTTTTTGCAACGTTCTGGGGAGAAGAAACATGCAGCCCACCCAAAACGCAAGCGCCGCTTGCCGCAAGCACGACAAGCGCCTATAGACCCGTTTTTAATGGCACATACATCAAAACCACGCGAAACCGACGCAGCGGCCTTCCAGCCCAAACCGTTTGCTTTGCAGCACCTGCTCGCCATAGAAGGCTTGAGCACTTCTGAAATCACCTATTTGCTCGACCGCGCGGACGAAATGGTCAGCGTTTCGCGCCAAGCAGAAAAAAAGCGCCACACGCTTTCCAGCCGCACACAGATCAATCTGTTTTTTGAAGCATCCACCCGCACGCAGTCGTCGTTCGAGATCGCAGGCAAGCGGCTTGGTATGGATGTGATGAACATGGCAGTCGCCCATTCGTCGGTGAAAAAGGGCGAAACCCTGCTAGACACCGCAATGACGCTGAACGCGATGCAGCCAGACCTACTGGTCGTGCGCCATCACGCTTCTGGTGCTGTGGAACTGCTTGCCCAAAAGGTTGGCTGCGCCGTCATAAATGCAGGAGACGGCGCTCATGAGCACCCGACGCAAGCGCTGCTGGACGCGCTTACAATCCGCCGCGCCAAAGGGCGGATTGAAGGACTGACAGTTGCCATTTGCGGCGACATTCTCCATTCCCGAGTTGCCCGCTCAAACATTCAACTTCTAAACGCCCTTGGCGCACAAGTGCGTGTTATCGGACCATCAACCCTCATACCTGGTTCCATAACCTCACTCGGCGTTAAGTCGTTCACTTCAATGCGAGAAGGCCTTTCAGGTTGCGATGTGATCATGATGTTACGCCTTCAAAATGAACGGATGAGCGGAGCGTATGTGCCATCTGTGCGCGAGTTTTACCATTTCTTTGGCCTCACCCGTGAAAAGCTGGCATACGCCAAGCAAGACGCCATTGTCATGCACCCGGCGCCCATGAACCGCGGCGTCGAAATCGCATCAGATATCGCTGACGGACCGCAAAGCGTGATTTTTCAACAGGTCGAGATGGGCGTTGCCGTCCGTATGGCTGTGATGGAAGCGCTTATGGAAGTGCGTCAGCGGAGCGAAACATGAACCAGCGTCATTTCATCAACGCACGTGTGATCGACCCCGCCTCGGGCTTTGATGGTCCCGGTGAAGTTCTTGTCGAAGGCGACAAGATAACTGCGGTCGCCAAGTCAGTTGATAAGTCATCGCTCAAGAAAAATGTGAAAGCTATTGATTGCAGTGGTTTTGTTCTTGCGCCGGGCTTGGTCGACACCCGCGTTTTTGTAGGTGAACCGGGTACGGAATACCGCGAAACCATAGCTTCCGCGGCTGAGGCTGCAGCTGCGGGTGGCGTCACGTCCTTTGTCATGATGCCCGACACAGACCCGCCCATTGACGATGTCGCGCTGGTCGAATTCGTGCGTCGCACGGCAACCGACACCGCCAAAGTCCACGTCTACCCCACAGCAGCGGTTACACGTGCGCTTAAAGGCACGGAAATGACGGAGATGGGGTTGCTCAGCCAAGCTGGCGCCGTTGCCTTCACCGATGGCCGCAACACAATCGAAAACGCAGCAGTTTTCCGTCGCGCCTTGCAATATGCCCGCGATTTTGACGCTCTGATTATGGCCACAACGCAGGAAAAGACCCTTTCTGGCTCCGGTGTCATGCATTCGGGCGCAAATGCTACCCGAATGGGCTTGTCCGGCATTCCGCAAGAGGCAGAACTCATCGCGCTTGAACGCGACATGCGGCTGGTCGCTATGACTGGTGGCAAATACCATGCTGCCACACTTTCGGCGGCTCAATCGCTTGATATTGTACGCAAAGCTAAAAGTGATGGACTAGACGTAACCGCAGGCGTCGCGATTGCAAACCTAAGCCTCAACGAAAACGATATCGGTTCTTACCGCACATTTTTCCGCGTCTCTCCGCCGCTTCGCGGCGAAGATGATCGGCTGGCGCTTGTCGAAGGGGTGCGAGACGGCACGATCGATGTCATTTGCTCCAACCACGATCCGCAGGACGTCGATACCAAGCGCCACCCGTTTGCCGAAGCTGAAGATGGCGCGGTTGGCCTCGAAACGCTACTTGCCGCAAGTCTGCGTCTTCACCACTCATCGGATATACCGCTGACCCGCCTGCTCCATTGCCTTTCCACAGGCCCGGCCAACCGCCTGGGCCTGCCTTCGGGGCGCATTGCACCGGGCGCGCCAGCTGATCTGATCTTGTTCGACCCGGATCATCCGTGGGTGGTCAGCGAAGACGACTTGCGCTCCCGCTCCAAAAACACCGCTTTTGAAGGCGCACGTATGATGGGCCGTGTCTTGAAAACGTGGGTGGGTGGCCGCAAGGTGTTTTCACTGTGAAGCGCAACTGCGCGCTGTCGGGGGTGAAAGCATGATTTCTGCAATTTTTGGCATCATCGCTGTTCCTCTGCTTGTGGGCTATCTGGCGGGTTCAATTCCCTTCGGCCTGCTGATCGCCAAGTTTGGCGGTGCCGGCGATGTGCGGGCCATCGGTTCCGGCAATATCGGCGCTACAAACGTGTTGCGCACCGGCAAAAAGGGATTGGCCGCCGCCACTCTCATCTGCGATGCCTTGAAGGGCACCCTGCCCGTCTTGTTTTTTCTACCAAACGGCGAAGCCGCGCTGGCCGCAGGCTTCGGCGCATTCGTGGGCCATCTGTTCCCAATCTGGCTCAAATTCAAAGGCGGCAAAGGCATAGCGACATTTGTGGGCGTCGCCGCAGCGTTTTGGTGGCAAGGCATAGCAGCCTTCGCAGCTGTTTGGCTGATCGTTGCTGCGACCACGCGCTATTCCTCTCTCGCCGCGATCCTCGCCACCTTAGCCACTACGCTTGCCTTCTGGTTCGCCGGAAGGCTCGAAATCGCATTCGCCTTTTCGCTTATGACGACGCTGGCATGGCTCAAACATATTCCAAACGTCCAACGCCTTCTGAATGGAACCGAAAGCAAGATCGGGACCAAATCCAAAGACAAGCCGTGAATCGTTTATGAGCGACCTTCTCTCACCCCGCTCCGGCATCCGTCTGGACGACACTCAACGGCTCGCCTGGTTGCGGCTCGTGCGCAGCGAAAGTGTCGGTCCGGCAACGTTCCGAGATTTGATCAACTATTTCGGCACAGCGTCGGCTGCTCTCGATGCCCTTCCAGACCTTGCCGCCCGTGCCAAATCTGGAAAACGCATTACAATTGCGAGCGAAGATCAAGCTGCGCAGGAACTGGAAGCTCTCTCACAACTCAACGGCCAAGTCATTTGCCTTGGGGAACCGGATTATCCCGCCGCCTTACGGGCTGTGGACGCACCGCCACCGGTGATATCAGTTATCGGCAACCCAATGATTTTCGCAGAAAACACAGTCGCTTTCGTAGGTTCACGCAACGCATCCCTCTCCGGCATCAAGCTGACGGGCCAATTGGCATCAGAAACCGGGAAGTCAGGCTTCGCCACCGTCTCCGGACTGGCGCGGGGAATCGACGCCGCAGCCCATCATGCCAGCATTGAGACAGGAACCATCGCAGTGTTTGCCGGTGGTGTGGATCATATCTATCCCCGCGAAAACGCCGAGCTCGCTCAAGCCATAGTCGCAAATTCCGGTGCCATCGTCTCCGAAATGCCGCTTGGCTGGCAGCCAAGGGCGCAAGACTTTCCACGGCGCAATCGTATAGTCGCGGGCATAGCTTTGGGGTTGGTTGTTGTCGAAGCAGCGAAACGCTCCGGCTCGCTCATTTCTGCCCGTCTGGCAAACGAAATGGGCCGCATCGTCTTTGCAGTCCCGGGTTCGCCGCTGGACCCACGCAGCGAAGGGGCGAACCACCTCATCAAACAGGGAGCCACCCTGATCACATCGGCCAGAGACATCGTGGAAACGCTCTCGCCTCTCCGCGATATAAATATGCAGAGCGCCTACACATTAGAAGAAGGCGAGCGTCAGCCGCTTGATGCAAACCCCAGCGACAGCGAACGCCAGCGCCTGATAGACGCACTGGACCGAACGCCGGTTCATGTCGATGAAATCGTCCGTTTCACAAATATTGAGGCCGCCAACCTCCACATGCTGTTGTTGGAACTGGATCTTGCAGGAAGGCTGGAGCGACACCCCGGAAACAAAGTCTCCATCATCTGATACTAGAGCGTGCCATCCATATAAGCTCGGGCGAGCTCTTCCGGTGAAGCAGAACCTTCGTTCGTCAGAATTTCGCCTGCGGAGATCTTGTGCAGTGTCCCGGCTTCAACCATTGCCATTTCAATAAGATAACTCAGAAAATGCTGATTCTGCTCCTCGCTAAGGGAACGTAATTGGGTCAGCATTTCCTCAATATACTCCAATGCATCAGCACTCACCAACGCGCCCTTATCAGACATAACGACATCCTACATCTTGCACCCGCTAAGCGCGCGCACCACAAACCGCCCGGTTTCAATTGTCAGGATTGCCCCCCAACATGACGGAAGGTGTCACAACCTAAAATTGATTGCAATATGCAACATACACACTTTTTTGGTGTATTTGACGCGCAGGTGCTGCGGCGCTTTTTAGTGCTGCGGCTGCGTGCGCATTTGCGTTCCTGCAAGAAGCGCACTATGTCCTGCCGCCAATCTCCAATCATAAAGTGCGCGTTCCTGACATGAAACTTGTCATTGTTGAATCCCCTGCCAAGGCGAAGACTATCAACAAATACCTTGGGTCCGATTACAAAGTTCTGGCCTCGTATGGTCACGTGCGCGATCTGCCACCTAAAGACGGATCAGTCTTGCCGGACGAAGATTTTGCGATGTCATGGACGGTCGATGGCAAGGCAAAGACCCGACTGGCAGACATTACAAAAGCTGCCAAAGACGCCGAACGCATCATCCTCGCCACTGACCCCGACCGCGAAGGCGAGGCGATCTCGTGGCACGTGCTGCAAGTGCTAAGTGACAAAAAGGTTCTCAAGGACAAGACAGTTGAGCGCGTTGTTTTCAACGCAATCACCAAAAAATCGATTCTTGACGCTATGGAGCATCCACGCGAATTGGACGTGCCATTGGTCGACGCCTATCTCGCCCGCCGCGCACTCGACTATCTCGTAGGCTTCACACTCTCCCCCGTTTTGTGGCGCAAACTGCCCGGTGCCCGTTCGGCTGGGCGCGTGCAGTCGGTCGCACTGCGCCTGATTTGCGAGCGTGAGAACGAGATTGAGCGTTTCAAGCCGCAAGAATATTGGTCGATGACCGGCGTGTTCAAAAACAAGTCGGGTGTGGAATTTGAAGCGAAAATTTCCAGCTTTGAAGGCAAGAAGCTACAGCGCCTCGATATTCCAAACGGCGACATGGCAGAGACCATCCGTAAAATGCTGATGGCAGCGGATTACAAAGTGCAGTCAGTTGAGGCCAAGCCCACGACCCGCAATCCCTATGCCCCCTTCACCACATCGACATTGCAGCAAGACGCATCCAGCAAGCTGGGCTTCTCCGCTTCGCGTACCATGCAAGTGGCGCAGAAGCTCTATGAGGGGATTGATCTGGGTGGCGAGACGGTCGGTCTGATTACATATATGAGAACCGACGGCGTGCAGATGGCGCCGGAAGCCATTGATCAGACCCGTTCGGTCATCGGCGAAAAATTCGGTAAAATTTACTTGCCAGAAAAAGCCCGACTGTATCAGTCAAAGGCCAAGAACGCACAGGAAGCGCACGAGGCTGTTCGGCCAACCGATCTTACACGGCACCCCCGCGATGTCGCCGGAAAGCTCGATCAAGACGGTGCAAAACTCTACGATCTGATCTGGAAGCGCACGATTGCCAGCCAGATGGCATCAGCCAAAATCGAACGCACAACCGTTGAGCTTGAAGGCCGTGCTGATGGCAAAATCGCCACGATGCGCGCCAATGGCTCTGTAATTAAATTCGATGGCTTTTTGTCCGTCTATCAGGACATGAAGAAAGAGGGGGACGACGAAGACAAGCGTTTGCCTCCACTGACCGAAGGTGAAGCAATCAGCCGCGAATCCATCGAGAGCAAGCAGCATTTCACCGAGCCGCCTGCCCGCTATTCGGAAGCATCGCTCATCCGCAAGATGGAAGAACTGGGCATTGGCCGCCCGTCCACCTACGCATCAACCCTGGCGACTCTGGCGGCCCGGGACTACGTGACGATCGACAAGCGCCGCCTGACCCCCCACGCCAAGGGACGTTTGGTGACAGCGTTTTTGGAGAATTTCTTCAGCCGTTACGTGGAATACGATTTTACCGCCAGCCTCGAAGAGAAACTCGATAAAATCTCCGCCGGTGATTTGAAGTGGAAAGATGTTTTGCGCGATTTCTGGACCGAATTCTCCGCGCATGTGGACGAAACGAAAGACCTGCGCATCACGGAAGTGCTGGATACCCTCAACGAAGCGCTCGGTCCGCTCGCCTTCCCAGACGAAGGCGACGGCAAAGACCCCCGCGAATGCCCAACCTGCGGCGAAGGCCGCTTGAGCCTGAAGGTCGGCCGCTACGGCGCATTCATTGGCTGCTCCAATTATCCAGAGTGTAAATTCACCCGCCAATTGGGCGCAGAAGGTCTGGAACAAAGCCAAGCGGCCCAAGAAGACAAGGTGCTCGGCGTCGATCCGGATTTCTCCGAAGAGGTAAAATTCAAGACAGGTCGCTTCGGCCCCTATGTGGAGCGCGGCGAAGGCAAAGAGGCAAAACGTGCGTCAATTCCAAAGGGGTGGGACGCATCGGAAATCGATCTAGAACAAGCGCTCCGGCTGCTGTCGCTTCCACGCGAAGTGGGTGCGCACCCAGAGACGGGCAAGATGATCACGGCAGGCATTGGTCGCTACGGCCCATTCGTTCTGCACGAAGGCAAATATGCCAATCTGGAATCAGTCGATGAGGTCTTTACCGTTGGGTTGAACCGCGCGGTGACCGTAATCGCGGAAAAAGCCGCCAAAGGTCCAGGCAGAGGCCGGGGCGCTGCTGCACTGAAAGAACTGGGGGATCACCCGACGCTTGGCGGCGCGATGAGCGTAAAGGACGGCCGCTATGGGCCTTATGTCAATCTAGGCAAGGTCAACGCCACACTTCCCTCGGGCACGGACCCTCAGGCTGTAACCGCCGAACTTGCGGTAGAACTCATCAACGCCCGCATCGAGAAGACGGGCAAAGGCGTAGACGGCAAGAAAGTTGGCGGTACAGCGAAGAAGGCTCCTGCCAAGAAAAAGCCTGCGGCCAAGAAAAAAGCGCCTGCGAAGAAGAAGGCTCCCGCCAAAAAGAAAGCGCCTGCCAAGGCGGCTGAATAAAGCCGCGTGGCCCCGTCTCCAAAGCGAAAGAAGATACCCGGCCTGCCCTCGCGGGCGGCTCTACTTGCTTGGATCAAGGACAATCCCGACAAGACGGACAAGCGTTCAGTCGCCCGTGCGTTCAATTTGAAGGGACAACAGAAGATTGACCTGAAGGCCATGCTCAAAGATCTGGCGGCAGACGGTGTGCTGGAGAAAAAGGGCAAACGTTTTGCCAAACCCGGCACACTGCCGACCGTGACAGTGCTGGATATTCTCACCCGCGATCGCGACGGCGGACTTCTGGCCAAGCCTGTTGATTGGGACGAGGCCACAGGCGGCAAAGCGCCCACCGTTGCCATCGTCCAAGACCGCAATGCCAAAGGGCCAACGGCAGGCATAGGCGACCGCGTTCTTGCACGGATACGCAACGAAAGCGGCTCCTACCGCGCCAAAGTCATGAAGATTTTGGATAAAGACCGTGGCACGGTGCTCGGCGTCTACCGCGCCAACAAAAAGCCCGAAGATGGCATGGCCGGTCGCATTGAGCCCGTTGAGCGCAAGCAAGACGAATTGATGGTGCTGGAAAACGCAGTGGGTGACGCTCAGGACGGCGATTTGGTCGAGGTAACAATCGCAAAATCAGGTCGCTATGGCCTGAAACGGGCAAAAATCGAGCGCGTGATAGGCGACTACCGTTCGGAAAAAGCCGTGTCACTGATTGCGCTGCATCAGCATAAGATCCCCATCGATTTTCCCGATGCGGTGATGAAAGAGGCCGAAAAGGCTGGCCCCGCTGACATGAAAAAGCGCGAGGATTGGCGCGAACTGCCCCTCATAACAATCGATCCGGCTGACGCCAAAGACCACGACGATGCGATTTATGCCGCGCCCGATGATAATGAAAACAACAAAGGCGGTTTCGTTGTCACTGTGGCTATCGCGGACGTATCTTGGTATGTGCGCCCCGGCTCGCAGATGGACCAGGAAGCCCAAAAGCGCGGCAATTCTGTCTACTTTCCTGATCGCGTCGTGCCGATGCTGCCGGAGCGTATTTCCAATGAATTGTGCTCACTGAAGGAAGACGTCGACCGCCCTGCTCTTGCCGTCAGAATGATTTTCGACGCAGACGGCCACAAACGCAGCCACACGTTCCACCGCATCATGATGCGCTCCCATGCCCGACTGGCCTATACCGAGGCTCAGGACGCCATAGACGGGCGCGACGCGCCCCGCGCCCAACCGTGGCTTGAAAATGTGCTCAAGCCGCTGTGGCAGGCTTATTTCGCCTTGCGCAAAGGGCGCAATGATCGGGGACCGCTGGAACTCGACATGCCCGAGCGTAAAATCCTGCTGGATGAGAACGGCAACGTTGACCGCGTGATCGTTCCCCCACGGCTGGATGCGCACAAACTGGTCGAAGAATTCATGATTCAGGCCAATGTGGCCGCAGCTGAGACGCTGGAGCGCAAAAAGCAGCCGCTGATCTACCGCACCCATGATGCACCTTCTATGGCGAAGCTGGAAAGCCTGCGCGAATTTCTGCGTTCGCTTGCCATTCCGCTCGCCCGCGCTGGGCAATTAAGGCCCACCCATTTCAACGACATTCTTCGGCAGGTGGAAGAAACCGAGCACAAGGAATTGGTCAATCAGGTTGTGCTGCGCTCACAGTCGCAAGCGGCCTATACCCAAGGCAATATCGGCCATTTTGGCCTGAACCTTGCTAAATATGCCCACTTCACCTCACCCATCCGCCGTTATGCAGATTTAATCGTCCACCGCGCGCTCGTCGGCGCATTGGGACTGGGTGACGGCGCCATCACGCCGGAGGAAGAAGCGCGGCTGGACGTGATTGCCGAAGAAATATCTCTCACCGAACGGCGCGCCATGCTGGCAGAACGCCAAACCGTGGATCGCCTCATATCGGCACATTTGGCGGACAAGATCGGCGCAGAATTCGATGGACGCATCAACGGCGTCACCCGCGCTGGCTTGTTTGTTACGCTCACCGAAACCGGTGCGGATGGTTTCATCCCGATTTCCAAATTGGGCGATGATTATTATATCTACAACGAAACAACTCATGCGGTTCAGGGCGAACACTCTGGCACACTGTTCCAAATGGGCGATGAAGTACGCGTCAAATTGATAGAAGCCACCCCCTTGGCAGGGGCGCTGCTTTTCCAGATGATTAGCGAAGGGCGCGAAGGCGATGCCCTGCCCCGCACCAAGCGTTCCCGACCGGGTTCGCCTTCGGGCAAGCCAAAACGGCCGCCGAAGCGAGCAGGTGGTGGAAACAAATTCGGCCAGAAGCGTTCCTCACGCGGGCGCTAATAGGGACAAGGCAGACGATGAGCACAACCACCTTCACCGAAACCAAACGCCCGATCTGGCCCGCGATCAAACGAGGTCTGCGCAGCCGCTGCCCAAATTGCGGCGAAGGTAAAATGTTCTCTTCATTTGTGAAAGTGAACGGCGAATGTCCTTCTTGCGGCGAAGAATTGCACCACCACCGTGCCGATGATTTTCCGCCTTATCTTGTTATTTTCATCGTTGGCCACGTCATAATTACTGGTGTTTTGCTGGTTGAGGTTCGCTATGCGATCTCGACGTGGGCGCATCTCGCCATTTGGATCCCGCTCACCATCGCCATGTCGCTGGCGCTTCTGCAGCCGCTCAAAGGCGGCGTGATCGGCATGCAATGGGCCACGCGCATGCACGGATTCGGCGGGCATCCTGATGACAAGGGTGGCGATCAATGAACGACAGAGCACCAAAGATCCTGTCAGGCGGCATGACTCGCGACGAGATGGACGAGGCTGCGGCGATGGACGGTTCCAAGCGCAGCCCCAACATGCCGCCGCGCGATGCCTCAACGCTGATTGTGCTGGATGGCAAAGGCTCAAATCCAAAGGTGTTGATGGGCCGTCGCAGCCTGAAACACAAATTCATGCCCGGCCTTTTCGTCTTTCCCGGCGGCCGTGTGGACAAATTCGACGGCTCCGCCCCGGCATCAAGCGAATTGCATCCCATTGTCGAAGCAAAGATCGTCAACACCTTGCGCAAGCGCCCCACCAAACGCCGCGCCCGTGCCTTGGCTTTGGCCAGCATCCGCGAGACCTATGAGGAAACGGGGCTTCTGCTTGGCGAAAAGTGCGATCACGACAAACCCATCGACCATAAGGACTGGTGCGCCTTTGCCGACCACAGCGTTATGCCGTCTCTTAGCGAACTGCGCTTGATAGCCCGTGCAATAACTCCGCCAGGTCGCAACCGGCGCTTTGATGCGTGGTTCTTCACCGCAAGGGCCGAAACCATCGCCCACCGGCTCGAAGAACTTCCAACGAAGGAGCTGGAAGACATTCACTGGCTCACTCTGGAAGACGCGCTCAAACTTGAATTGCCAGTCATTACGGTGACGGTTCTCAAAGAATTACAAGAACGCCTCGCTGCTGACCCCGATTTGAAGCCCGAAACAGAACTGCCGTTTTTCCACCTGCGCGGTAAGCAATTCCTGCGCGATATGATTTGACCTCCACAAAGGAAACCATCCGATGAAAAGTGCTAAAGACTATCTTGCTGAAGCCAACGCGGTCGTCCCCCGCATATCCGCAGAAGAAGCCGTAACAAAGCACGGTGCGCCGAATGCTGTGTTCATCGACGTGCGTGACAGCGCATCCATCGAACAAAGCGGCACAATCGCAGGCGCGGTGCGCGTTCCCCGTGGCATGATGGAATTTGCTGCCGATGCGTCGATGGAAAACTTCCACAATCCGGCGCTGAAAAAGGACGCAGATATTTACCTCGTCTGTGGCGCAGGCGGTCAAGCCGCACTCGCTGGCAAGACGCTTAAAGACATGGGATATGCATCAGTCACCAATGTCGGTGGGTTTGGAGACTGGAAAGAGGCTGGTGGCCCGACTGAATGAGGCATCTGCCGCGGTTGTGAAGGTTGACAAATCTCGCAGTCGTTCTAAACACGCATCACACAGCGCGAGCCTCTGCTCTGCGCAAGCATTTTCGCGCGACACGCGCTTATTCTGAAGAGACAAAACGATGGCCAAGGCAACCACGATCAAGGTGAAGCTGAATTCGACCGCTGACACCGGCTTTTATTACGTGACGAAAAAGAACTCGCGCACGATGACGGAAAAGCTGACCAAAAAGAAATACGACCCGATTGCCAAAAAGCACGTCGAGTTCAAAGAAGGCAAAATCAAGTAGATCTTGTTTTCCGTGGCCTAGCGTAAGGCCAAAAAGAACTTCGAAAGCCACTGTGCGTTTTGCCGGTGGCTTTTTTGTGTCTGAAGATAGCAAAATCTGAGAATGAAAGTGGCCGGTCGGCATATGCGAAACGTACGAGGAGGCACATCTTGCACTGCCGGCCGACCGACCCCACGGACCCAGGAGATGCGGCGGGCCTGGGCGTCCCCGAGGGGTATTTCAAGGGCAAGATGGAGTGCGAGACCACACCTTGCGCTAGAGAGCGCAAAATGGGCCAAACGGCAGCGTATCGCAATGTTCGATAAAGCTAATTATCGTTGTGTAGTAAAGGGTTAAGGTAAATTTACAGGCTTAACGTCTGCTTGCAAAAACCGTTCAAATTTAGAACAAATTCAAACTATCAAGCGGCCAGTTGAACCTGATTACGGCCAGACTTCTTAGCCTCGTAAAGCGCCTTGTCAGCACGCGCCACCATCTGTTCAATGGTATCGTCCGGCCCCTGGATGGAGGCGATTCCTGCGCTCATGGTGATCGACACATGCATTTCACCGTTGCGGACGCCCAAAGGCTGCCCTTCGATTTCGCGGCGCATGCGCTCGGCCACCACCATCGCCAATTCACTGTCAGTATCAGGCATGGCAATCATAAATTCCTCGCCACCATAGCGGCAAGCCAAATCGCGCGAGCGGACACTTTTGACCAAACGCTGAGCAAACAGGCGAAGCACATCGTCGCCCGTTTGGTGTCCATGCGTGTCATTGACCGCTTTAAAGTGATCGATATCCACCAAGATCAGCGAGAGCGGACGACCACCCACGGACGCCTGATTGAAAAGGCTTTCCATGTGGGTGTCGAAATAGCGGCGATTGTTCATTCCCGTCAGCGAGTCGCGCACGGCCAATTCCATCGTCGCCTGCATGTTGTCGCGCAACCGGTTGTTCAACCTCTTGCGTCGCACCTGCGTGCGTGCACGGGCCAGCAGTTCGCTCTTGTCCAGCGGCCGGGAAATGTAATCATTCACACCCAGATCAATGGCTCGGATGACAATGGAGTCATCCCCTTCATTGGCAACCACCAAAACCGGCGTATTGCGCGTGCGGTCCAGCGAGCGGAGTTGCGAACACAAGCGCAGCGGATCCAGCTCTTCAAGCGCCAGCGACACGATGATCAGATCATATTCGTTTTCAGCTGCACGAAACAACGCCTCTTGCGGCACGGTCACGACGTCCACCGTGTGCTCACGTTCCAGCGGTTTGACGAGATTTTTGAACGAAAACTGCCTTTCATCCACCACGAGGATTCTGCCCTCACGACCGTCCTTCGGATCGATATGGTCGTCGGTAAATTCTTCCTTCACGCCCATTTCGTTGTTGGAACTCACCCGAAGACGAAGCTCGTCTGTGACCATTTTCAGCCGCGAAAGCGAGCGTAGGCGGGTGGTTAGTGCCAGATCATTGACCGGCTTGGTGAGAAAATCATCTGCGCCGCAGGACAGCCCTTCGACCTTGTCGCTGGGCTGATCCAGCGAAGACACCATGACAATGGGAATGTGCGCGGTACGCGAATCAGCTTTAAGCGAACGACATACTTCATAACCGTCCATGCCGGGCATCATCACATCGAGCAGTACAACATCAACCAAGCCTCGTCGGCAGATATCGAGTGCGTCAGGGCCATTATAGGCTGACACCACATCAAAGTATTCCGCCATCAGGCGAGCCTGCATCAATTTTACATTCGCTTTGACGTCATCGACGACCAATATTCGAGCTGTCACGTCTTGCTACTCCAAACTTTCCAATCCGTACCCAAACAACGTTTGAGAACCCCAGTCGCGCTGCATCTACTCGAGATACGATTTTACCGTTGCGAGAAATTTCTTCACCGAGATCGGCTTGGAAATATATGCCTCACAACCGCCTTGGCGTATGCGCTGCTCGTCGCCCTTCATCGCAAAGGCTGTCACTGCGATCACCGGAATGTTGCGCAGCGTGTCGTCTTCTTTCAGCCATTTCGTCACTTCCAACCCGGAAACCTCCGGAAGTTGTATATCCATTAAGATCAAATCCGGCTTATGCTTGCGTGCCAAATCGAGAGCTTCCAACCCGTTGCGGGTTTGAATCGTCTCGTAGGATTGCGCCTCCAACACATCGTTGAACAATTTCATGTTCAATTCGTTGTCCTCAACGATCAATACGCGCTTCGGCATATAGATGACCTTTCCGCCCTATCCTGCTGGACACGAACGGCCTACAGCTTGATTCTTTGATAAGACATTAACATCGGTTTCCTTTAGGACTTATAAACGTGACACCACTCTCCAAAGACCATGCCGAAACCCTTGCAATCTCCGGGTTGGTGCGTCTGGCCGGCGATGACGATCTTTTGATGCGGTTTTCTTCGATTACCGGTATTTTGCCCAACGACATTCGTGAGGCGGCAAGCGATCCAGGCTTCATGGTTGGTGTTCTGGATTTTTACCTTTCCCACGAGCCTGACTTACTGGCATGGGCAGAGGCCGATGGTTTTAACCCTGAAGAGGCAGCGCGCGCCCGTTTTGCGCTGGCTCCGGAAGATGCGACAGGCTTTGAATAAGATGACAGAACCAAAAAAAAACCGCACTATGAGCGCGGAAACGACGCAACAATTGGAAAGTCTCGGCTTCCATGAAAGCGCCGATCACGGCACGCGCCCGCTCCTCATTTGCGATGTTGACGAAGTCGTGTTGCATCTGGTGGACCCGTTCGAACAGGTGTTGAACGAACAGGGCTTTTATCTGAAATCCCATTCGTTTCAGCTAACCGGTAACGTGTTTTGCAGCGAAACCCACCGTGAAGCGACGCAGGAAGAGGTCTGGAATGGTTTGGACGTGCTGTTCCAGCAGCAGGCCAGCCGCCAAGGCATCGTTGATGGTGTAATCGATGGACTGAATACTCTGGCGGAAGAAATCGACATCGTGTTTCTCACCAATCTGCCCCATGCCTACCGTGAAATTCGCATCGACTATCTGGCCGAGCACGGCCTCAACCATCCACTCGTTACCAATTCGGGCTCCAAAGTGCCCGCGATGGATCGCTTGATGAAAACACGCCAGGCGCAGGTCGGTTTCATCGATGATACGCCAACAAACCTCATTCAAGCACGTGAATCGCTTCCCGATCTGCACCTGTTTCACTTCATGGCCAACGATCGCTTCCGCGCCATGGCACAGGGCATTGAAGGTGCCCATTTCTCAACGGGTCATTGGGGTGAAGCTGTCAGCGGCATCCGCAGTGTCTTAATGGCCGAAACCTAACCCCTTATCAGCGAAACCAATGGCGGACTGCACAACACCACTGACAGGCACAAACGGCTTTTGCCGCGATTGCCTTGCCGTGCAAGACGCCCCCCATCGCCGCTGCCAAGCCTGTGGCTCCCCGCGCATCCTGCGTCATGCGGAACTAACCGAACTGTCCCTTGCCCACATCGACTGCGATGCCTTTTACGCCTCGGTGGAGAAACGCGACGACCCCAGCTTGGCCGACAAGCCAGTTATTGTGGGTGGTGGAACACGGGGTGTTGTCACAACCTGCTGCTACATCGCCCGCATCAATGGCGTGCGCTCCGCCATGCCGATGTTCAAGGCTCTGGAAAAATGCCCGCAGGCAGTGATTATCAGACCGCGCATGGATCACTACAGCGCCGTAGGCCGCGAGATACGTGAGATGATGCGCTCGCTCACGCCTGCCGTTGAACCGCTATCCATCGATGAGGCATTTCTTGATCTGTCAGGCACAACCCGGCTCCACGGCAGCGTGCCGGCGCTAACGCTGGCGAGGTTTTCCAAGCGGGTGGAGAGAGAGGTCGGCATATCCGTATCTGTTGGTCTTGCCCCCAACAAATTCCTTGCCAAGGTGGCGTCCGACTTTGAAAAACCCCGTGGATTTTCAATCATTGGCGCAGCCGAAGCTTACAAGTTTCTCGGCAAACAATCCGTCTCGCTCATCTGGGGTGTCGGCAAAGCGATGCAGGCAAAATTAGCCGCCGACGGGATTACCATGATTTCCGACATACAAAATTCGGACGAAGCGGACCTGATGCGCCGATATGGCTCAATGGGGCAGCATATTTCGCGGTTGGCACGCGGCATGGACAATCGGCGCGTTGAGGGGCGCTCCTCAGCCAAAAGCGTCAGTTCAGAGACGACCTTCAACACAGATATTTCAGACCGCGAAGAACTCACCCGCATCCTTCGTCGCCAATGCGAACGGGTGTCCGCACGGTTGAAGAGCGCTTCGCAAGCCGGACAGACCGTCGTTCTAAAGCTCAAGACCAAGGACTTCAAAAGCCGCACTCGCAATCACACACTGGCGGACCCCACCCAATTGGCAGACCGACTGTTCAGCGTTGGCCGAACGCTCTTGGAAAAAGAACTCGATGGCACAAAATTCCGACTGCTCGGCATCGGCGTATCCGACATTCAATCCGATGAACGCGCCGACCCCGGCGATTTAATCGACGAAGGCGCAACCCGCCGCGCGGCGGTGGAACGAGCCATGGACAAAGTCCGTGATCGTTTCGGCGGCGAGGCGGTAGAACTCGGCCTCACCTTTGGCTCAAAGTCCAAGCGAGAGACGAAACCGGACTAGCCTAATTGCAGGGTTCGCTCGGCAGATATTCAATATTCACCAGTGTGCCAAAAAGCGAATAGTCCGTGTAGCGCATTTTCAGATCCCGCGAGATGCCATCGCTCTGAAGCAAAAACGAAATCTGATAGTGCGGTATGCGCTCTCCGCCACCGATGATTTGATCGGCATTGAAATAGCTGACCGAGACAGGCCAAGCTGTCTTCGTGCCAAGAGCTTTTAAGACAGTTTCCGGCTCGTCCTTCTGCGCGTTGTCCAAGCTGCGCTCAACTCCGATTATGGTCGTGGTATCGACCAACGAGTCGCCATCATCAGATCCATCAAAGACCCGCGCTTGCATGACCGTTTCGCCCTTCGTGGCGGCTTCCATGATCATCTCCATATGGGTGTTCATGAAGACAGCGTCCTCCAAGACAACCTCGCGCTCTTCCGGCTTGGAAATTTTCACCTCAAGCCCCTCGTCTGTCTTTTCAGCAGCGCCGCGCATATCCTGTTCCAACTGGCCGTTGAGATAGTATTGCGTGACAAAGTTGAAGCTCGTGCCGTCGCCACTTTCAAAGGTGGTATTGCGCTGGTCGTTGATGAAGTCTTTGCCGCCGACTCTCACCTCTGTTTGGAACCGATACCGCGACGCAAAGCCCTCACACGCAGACCCGGTGACCTCATAGACGATACGCCCTTCCATTGAGGTGATGCCGGAACGGTTGCTGGCCTGATCCAGCACCAAATCATAAACTGCACGGTGCGGCTTCAGAGACGAAGCGGCGTAGCCAACGCTGCTGGCAGATAGGGACGCGATAAGGACCGACGCGAAAAGGGCCTTGGTCATGGATAATGTCTTTCTTTCAAAGGAGGCTGCGGCGATTCATTGGCGCTGCGCACAAGCTCTAACAGAAGCCCTGCGACACGGGAACGCTCTTTCACACCAAGCCCAAAAGCGATACGCCTAATGCTGCTAATGCCTCACAGGATACGACTACAATGGCGCAAACACCGGAACAAAAACTAGAAGCCATGGGCCTCGCCCTTCCCGATGCGCCTGCGCCTGCGGCCAACTACATTCCCTACACAATAGCGGGTAAAATCCTGACCATTTCAGGGCAGATACCTTTAGGGCCAAACGGTGTGGAATTTGTCGGCAAACTTGGCGATACGATGGATGTTGAAGAGGGCAAAGACGCAGCCCGCCTGTGCGCGCTCAACATTCTGGCGCAGGCCAAAGCGGCGCTGGGTGACTTGGCCAACATCAAACAGGTGATGAAAATTCAAGGCTTCGTGAACGCGACACCCGATTTCACAGCCCATCCGGAAGTCGTCAACGGCGCATCCGACCTGCTTGCGGACGTTCTGGGCGATGCCGGTCGCCACGCCCGCGCCGCCGTCGGCATGAGCTCTCTACCACGCGGTGTGGCAGTGGAAGTTGATGCAGTGATCGAGATCGCGTGAGGCCATGCTAACCCCTGCCCCATCATGGCTGATTGAGCGCCCCATAACCCATCGCGCACTTCATGACCGCACCAAAGGCCGTGCGGAAAACTCGTGGAGCGCATTTCAAGCTGCCATTGATGCGGGCTATGCCATAGAATGCGATTTGCAGGTCACCAAAACCGGCGAAAGCGTCGTTTTTCACGACCCCGATCTGGAACGAATGACAGGCGCGACCGACACCGTGCGAAGTCAAACGCCACAACAATTGTCAAAGCATAAATTGCTCGACACGAACGACACCATTCACACCTTGTCAGAACATCTGGAGCAGGTCGCAGGCCGCGTGCCTTTGGTGTTGGAGCTCAAGGGCGTGGAAGGCGAAGATGCGGGCTTTGTTGAAGGCGTGGCGAAAGCGCTGGAAGGATATGATGGTCAAGTCGCTGTTATGTCCTTTGACCATTGGATTTGCGCCCAATTTGCCGACCGGATGCCCAACACTCCTCGCGGCCTCACTGCCTATGGCGGAGCAGACACGACACAAATTCACCGCGAGGCTATGGATACATTCGATCTGCAATTCGTCTCATACAATGTGAAAGAACTGCCGAGCACATTTGTGAACGATATGCGATCACTGGGACTGCCTGTTATCACATGGACCGTGCGCACCCCCGAACAGGTGGAGGCAACCTTCGCCCACGCAGACCAAATGACGTTTGAAGGCTTTACGCCACCCAACACCCTCAACCGCAACAATCATGGTTGAAGTGACCGACGAAAAACCCGATCCCGATGACGTCACCATTCGCGTTGTGGATTCCATGTCGGAAATCGATGCAACTGCTTGGGACGAATGTGCAAACCCTGTTGGCAAGGCCAGCGCGGACTTCCCGTATAATCCATTCCTCACCCACGCATTCTTCCTCTCGCTTGAAGAGTCAAAATCAGCGGTCGCGGAGACGGGCTGGCTCGGCCAACACCTCGTCATGGAACGTGCTGGCGATAATTCCGTCATCGGTGTTCTGCCCTGCTATTTGAAAAACCACAGCCAGGGCGAATACGTTTTCGACCACGGCTGGGCAGACGCTTTCGAGCGCGCAGGCGGCGCTTATTACCCTAAGCTGCAATGCGCAGTGCCCTTCACGCCAGCAACCGGCCGGCGGTTTTTGGTGGGCAATGGCGAAGAATCCGACGCTAGGCGCGACGTTTTGGCAGGCGGATTGCAACAGGTCTGCACCCGCCTTGGCGTCTCATCAGCGCACGTAACGTTTATCGAACCTGAGGAAGCCGACGCTTTGGAGGCGAGCGGATACCTGCATCGAACAGATCAGCAATTCCATTGGCTGAACAACAACTACAAGACATTTGATGATTTCCTTGCCCAGCTTTCATCTCGCAAGCGCAAGAACATCAAAAAGGAACGTGCAGCTGCTTTGGAAGCCAGCGGCGTCACCATAGAGTGGCTGACGGGCGATCAATTGACCGAAGACGTGTGGGATATTTTCTACCGCTTCTACGTCGACACTGGGTCGCGCAAATGGGGGCGCCCGTATCTGACCCGCGAATTCTACAACCTTGTGGGCCAGCGCCTTTCGAAAGACATTCTCTTGGTCATGGCTAAGCGCGACGGACGCTATGTGGCAGGCGCAATCAATTTCATCGGCTCCCACACACTCTATGGCCGCCACTGGGGTTGCGTTGAGGAAGTACCGTTCCTGCACTTTGAGGTCTGTTATTATCAAGCCATAGATTACGCCATCGCAAACGGGCTTGATCGTGTGGAAGCGGGCGCACAGGGAGGCCATAAATTGGCCCGTGGCTACCTGCCCCAAATCACCCATTCGGCCCATTATATCACCCACCCGGACTTCCGCCGTGCGGTTGCAGACTATTTGGAAAACGAAAAACGCGCAGTCGAACGCGAAGCGCGCTTGATTGCCAAACACGGGCCGTTCAAAAAAGGTGGCACCATGCCAAGCGAAAGCGAAACCTGATGAGCCAGCCTTACGATCCAGACAACATCTTCGCCAAAATTCTGCGCGACGAAATTCCAAGCGTACGCGTCTACGAAGACGACCACACCATCGCAATTATGGACATCATGCCATGGTGTGACGGCCACTGCCTCGTTCTGCCAAAAGCCCCTGCGCGCAATATGTTGGACGTAGCACCCGATTCGCTTGCCGCAGTTGCGGAAACCACACGCAAACTGGCACGCGCGGTGGTGCAAGCCTTCGGCGCAGACGGCGTTACAATCCAGCAGAACAACGAAGCTGCTGGCAACCAAGTGGTGTTTCACCTCCATGTCCACGTCATACCCCGCCATGAGGGTGACCGGCTGAACCGCTCCAACACCCAAATGGAAGATACCGCCAGACTTCAGGAAAATGCAGCGAAGATCAAAGCTGCGCTTAAAAAGTGACAGTAGGGCTTAGTTGAGCACCATGCCCGCAACCAGAAGAACCTCGCCCACCAAAATTCCAACAAACAACGAGCGGCTGATTAAATAGGCGCTAAACCCCGCAACAGCCGCGCCTCCACGCAGCAGGAATGAAGTTTCGGCCAAAGCACCATTGGGAAAAAAGATAAACTGCGCAGCGACAGCCGCCACCAGTGCCGTGGATAGGCACCGGACAAAGATCAGAAGCTCGGAATCCTCGTCAATATCAGCGGCAATCGCCACCGCAAGCCAGCGCCAACCCATTGTCGGCAGGGATGCCGCCAACAGAATGAAAACAAAAGGCCACCAAGAGGGATCGGCAGACCATGTCATTGCGTCGCCTCCCGATTGCGCCAGATGCGGTGCGCTCCATACGCCCCGACACCGCCCAAAACTCCGGCAATCAAGATATTGCCACCCGGTGCAACAAGGGCCAAAAGCGGTCCTAGAACAAAGCCAAACACCAGCGCCAAATGCTCTGCCCAAAGCCGCGCCGCACGCCAAATCGAAATGGCAAAATAGAGCGGCGTGAGGAAATACAGCGCAGCCATCGCAATTGGCGACAACTGGGATGAAATGGACCACGTAATCATCGAAACCGCGGTCGCGCACAGCATCAAAGCGAGCCCGAAGCCTACAAAATATGGCAACCGCCCCCGCACCGGCAGTTCACGGGCCACTTGCAGCGTGTGAACCCAAGCAGTCACAGCAACGAGGCAAGAAACCAGATAAAGGTGCCAACGCCGCGTATTCGGACTGCGTATTTCCGGCACCAAGGCGATGGTCATCGGCATCATGCGCAAAGCGGCCAATGCCACAGCAAGCGCAATAGCAAACAGCGACGCTCCTGACGCGATACCCGCCACAAGGATCAAATTGGATGGCAAAGCCCAGATAGTGACCACTGAAAACGCAGTCTGCCACAGGCTCAACCCTGCGTCATGAGCCACACCGCCATAGCCAAGAAACATCGACAGCAAGACCAGCGTGGGCAGGGAAAACATCATAGCAAGTCCCTTAAGCGCATAGGACCAATCATAGCCCTGCACGCTGTCTATAGGGTCTTCGATTGGGGTTTTTGGAGGGGACAATAGTTGGCAATCAGGAGTTTGGCGGATAGCCTCACATTGCGGCGACAATCCACGCCAGGCAAGTTGTTGGTGGGCAACAAACCTACCTCACCAGATCTTTCAGCGTCATTGTTCTAGTCAATGCTAGGTTCAACACCCAATTCGGCGGCTGCCCGCATAGCAGCACGAAGAAAGTCTCTTGCATCGTCATTGCTCATCAGCAATCCCACTCCATTGTGCTGAATGAAGAGACGTTGACCGTCACCCGAGAAGCCGGTCGTTCCAATGGCTATTTCTGCTGACGGTTCCAATGAAGCAAAATCGCGCACAATCCGTTTGAAATAAACATTGGTTGCCATATCTAACTCCCCATACAAAAACGCCCGATCCGCGAACGGACCGGGCGTTGATAATTTTAAAAAAAGAGGCCAATCAGCTCTTTAGCGGAACTTTCGGCACCGTTCCGCCGCCACCGCTTTTCGGCGTTGGTTTTTTGGCTTTGGCCGTTCCGCCACCCTTTGGCTTCGGCGTCTTCTTAGCGGCGGCCTTTGTTTTCTTCGGCGCAGTTTTAGCGTCCGCCTTTTTGGCGGTCGTCTTGCGTTTCGGAACCGCCTCTTTCTTCGGCTTAACAGGCGTGTCTTTCACAGCTTCGAGTTTCAGGCCGGTTTCACCGTCCTTTTTCTTTTCAACCGTTACTTTAACAATCCCGCCTTTGGTCAACTTACCAAACAGAACTTCGTCCGCGAGTGGCTTTTTAATATATTCCTGAATGACACGCCCCAAAGGCCGTGCACCCATGCGCTCATCGTAGCCCTTTTTGGCAATCCAGTTCATCGACGCTTCGTCCAAGTCGAACGTTACACCGCGCTCGGAAAGCTGTGCTTCCAACTGGATGACGAATTTCTGAACAACCTGATGAACCACGCTTGGTGGCAGCGAGCCGAACGGGATTATCGCATCGAGACGGTTGCGGAATTCCGGCGTGAACAGGCGGTTGATCGCCTCTTCGTCGTCTCCCGTGCGCTTTGTTGAGCCAAAGCCAATGGCAGCGCGCTGTGCTTCAGAGGCACCCGCATTGGTCGTCATAATCAAAATGACGTTACGAAAGTCGATCTTCTTGCCATTGTGGTCGGTCAGCGCGCCGTTATCCATCACCTGCAACAGAATGTTGAACAGATCAGGATGCGCTTTTTCGATTTCGTCGAGCAGAAGCACACAATGGGGATGTTGGTCCACACCGTCTGTTAGAAGACCACCTTGATCAAAACCTACATAGCCTGGAGGCGCACCAATCAGGCGCGAAACCGTGTGGCGTTCCATGTATTCCGACATATCAAAGCGCAGCAATTCTACGCCCATGGAGGCAGCTAATTGCTTCACCACTTCCGTCTTGCCGACGCCGGTAGGGCCGGAGAACAGATAGGAACCAATCGGCTTGTTTGGCTCACGCAAACCAGCGCGGGACAGTTTGATCGCCGAAGCAAGCGCCTCGATTGCCTTACCCTGCCCGTAAACCATGCGTTTGAGCTGCTCATCAAGGTTTTTGAGCACTTCGGCATCGTCTTTCGAAACAGACTTCGGTGGTATCCGGGCCATTGTAGCGATGGTCGCCTCAATCTCCGTCACGCCAATCGTTTTCTTGCGCTTTTCTGCAGGCACCAACATCAGACTTGCACCTGTTTCATCCACCACGTCGATGGCTTTGTCCGGCAGTTTGCGGTCGTTGATATAGCGCGATGAAAGCTCAACAGCCGAGACGATGGCTTCGTCGGTGTATTTCACTTTATGGAAGTCTTCGAAATAAGGCTTCAGCCCTTTCATGATGTCGATAGCGTCTTCCACTGTCGGCTCGTTCACATCGATCTTTTGGAAACGACGCACGAGGGCGCGGTCCTTTTCAAAGAACTGACGGTATTCCTTATAGGTAGTCGAACCGATGCAGCGGATCGCACCGCCGGAAAGCGCCGGTTTAAGAAGATTCGACGCATCCATTGCGCCGCCAGAAGTCGCGCCCGCACCAATCACCGTGTGTATCTCGTCGATAAACATAATTGCGCCGGGTGTCTCTTCAATTTCTTTCATCACCTGTTTAAGGCGTTCCTCGAAATCACCGCGATAACGCGTGCCAGCCAACAAAGCGCCCATATCAAGCGAATAGATCGTCGCATCGATCAACACTTCCGGCACGTCTTTATCAACGATCCGCTTAGCCAAGCCTTCTGCAATCGCAGTCTTGCCCACGCCGGGGTCGCCAACATAAAGCGGGTTGTTCTTCGAGCGGCGGCACAGAACTTGGATCGTGCGATTGACCTCCTCCATGCGGCCAATCAGCGGGTCAATTTTTCCATCAGACGCTTTCTGGTTCAAATTCACGCAATAGGCGGAAAGCGCATCGGCTTTGTCAGCATCCCCATCAGCATCAGCGGCACCAGATTGATTCACGCCTTCCACCGGCCGGGCTTCGGAAGCACCCGCCTTTTTGGCGATACCATGTGAGATGTAGTTGACTGCGTCATAGCGCGTCATGTCCTGTTCTTGGAGGAAGTAAGCGGCGTGGCTTTCCCGCTCCGCAAAAATAGCTACCAGAACGTTGGCACCGGAAACTTCTTCACGGCCCGACGATTGAACGTGGATGACCGCACGTTGGATCACCCGCTGGAAGCCAGCGGTCGGCTGGCTATCGATGTTTCCGTCAGCCACGAGATTGGCGAGTTCGGTATCGATATATTCGAACAAATCACGGCGGAGCTGATCGAGCTTTACGCCGCAAGCCTCCAAAACCGCGACCGCATCACCATCATCACAAAGCGCCAGCAGCAGATGCTCCAGCGTTGCGTACTCTTGGTTGCGTTCGTTGGCGAAAGTCAGCGCGTTGTGCAGCGCACGTTCCAGTGACTCTGTGAAGCTCGGCAAAAGCTGTTCCTTTTGGTTTCGAACAGCCCGGCGGGCTGCCCATTCGTTACTTTTTTTCCATCACACATTGCAGAGGATGCTGGTTTTCGCGGGCATAGTCCATAACCTGCGTTACCTTGGTTTCCGCCACTTCGTAGGTGAACACTCCGCATTCTCCGACGCCGTTTTGATGGACATGGAGCATGACCTTGGTTGCCATCTCCAAATTCATGGAGAAAAATCTAGCCAGTACGTCCACCACAAACTCCATCGGCGTGAAATCGTCATTCAACAACAAAACCCGATAAAGGCTCGGCTTCTTAACCTGCGGCTTGGTGCGCGTGATCACCGATGTGTCGTTGCGACCATCTGCATCGCCGTTATCGCCATCATCGTTCGACTGCATCACCAGCAAATTTGCGTTCATTTCCAACCGGCTGTGCACCTTCAAATTACCACTCCACATCATATGCCACGTTGTCCGACGTCTCATATCAATGTCGTCTTCGCTGATTGCGGCCGGGCACAAGATCCCTCAACCGCCAAAATTCCGTACGACCCGATATAGGGCGTCGCAAGCCAAGTTTAAGCCCCTCATTTCCACCAAACAACAGCCAGACCAATTTTTTGATCATCAGCGCTAACGGCATAAGGACGCGGCGCACGATTGAGAGAATTTTCTTGGAACGCTTAAAGGTTTGGCAACCACACCTGTTTACTTTCGATCCTTGATTGGGTGTTCAGCCTCTTTGGCGCGTCACCCGCTGTAAATGCGTAGGGCCACAACTCGGCCCTTAGAATTCAGGGATTGACCGTGTTCTTCTCAAAAAAACAAAAGCCGGACCGCAAGGGCCGCACGTTTTTCACTTCCATTTTCACAGCCCTTTTGGCCGCAGCGCTTATCCTAGCTCCTGTGGCAGATGCTGATGCGAAAAAGCGAAAGTCGAAGGGTAATCCAAAATACGCTGCTTACGTGATCGATGCCAAAACGGGTAAAGTCCTGTTTTCACGCAACGGCAACGCCAAGCGCTATCCGGCATCTCTCACCAAAATGATGACGCTTTACATCGTTTTTGAAGAGATGCGCGCCGGGCGGTTGAAAAAATCCAGCCGAATAAAAATGACCCGCAACGCTGCAAAGCGCCCACCATCGAAATTGGGTGTCCGCCCTGGCCAGAGCATTTCGCTGCAGCAAGCTATTTTGTCGCTCGTCACCAAATCGGCCAACGATGTCTCAACTGCGATCGCAGAACACATCTCCGGTTCGGAGCCAGCTTTCGCTCGCCGCATGACGTTGAAGGCGCGCCAGCTTGGTATGAAAAGCACTACATTCAAAAACGCCAACGGCCTGACCGCTCGTGGCCAGCTAACCACGGCTGCCGATATGGCAAAGCTGGGCCTTGCTCTGCGAGAACATTTTCCACGCAAGTTCTCATACTTCAAAACCCGTTCCTTCAAGTTCGGCAAGCGTCGCATGGGCAACCATAACAAGCTGCTGGGCCGCGTCCGCGGCGTTGACGGCATCAAAACGGGGTACACACGTGCCTCGGGTTTCAACCTCGTCTCATCTGTTAGCCATGGCGGTCGTAAGATCGTTGCCGTTGTTATGGGTGGTCGCTCTGGCCGTTCGCGCAACGCGCACATGAAAAAGCTGATCGGCAAATATTTGCCAAAGGCGTCACGGGGCAACCAACGCCGTTTGGTCGCTCGGTTCCGCTCATCGTCCAACGTTCGCACTGCGAAGCTCAACGCCGATGCGCGTAAAGCGGTCAACAAGCGTGTTGTCGCCGCTCACACCACGCCCAAAAAGAGCATTAAAGACGTTGCTAATAAGGTCGCCAATCTGAAGAAGTCCAAGCGCCCTACTCCTGATCCACGTCCTTCAACCGAGGAAAAAGCGCCCAAGAAAGTTATCGACAGTGTCGTGACTGCCAGCGTTGCAACGATGGCTAAGGTCAAGCCAAGCGGTTGGCAGATACAGCTTGCCGCCAGCGACAAACGCGAGCGTGCAGAAGAAGTGCTTAAAACGGCTCAAATTAAAAATCCCAAAATGCTGCGCGGGATGGCCGCCTATACCGAAAAGGTCGTTCGCGACGGCAACAAACTCTACCGCGCGCGCATGTCTGGCTTTGAAAGCCAAAGCGCCGCGAACTCCGCATGCAAGGTTCTGAAAAAACAGGACTTCCGCTGCATCGCTTTGAAATTGTGAGGAGCGAATGAAACACCGAAAGAACGGGAGCGGTTAGCCACTCCCCACTCCATAGGAACGCTCGTACAGCGCTCTGTCCAATAACCAGTTTTCCGCTTTTGTTTTGCGTAAAGGAAAATCAGGTATGTCTTTTGAGAAGAACATCCTTAGCTTCGTTGATTTTGGCCGCCAGAAAGGTGGAGCCGCCGCTGTCGGGATGCGCCCGCTTCATCAGCCGTCGGTGGGCCTTCCGGATTTCGTCAGGACCAGTCCCCGGCGAAAGCCCCAACACCTCATAGGCCTCCTCTTCGCTCATGGGTCCAGAACCCGCAGAGCTTGTTTGCCCCGGACCACCATCAAAATGAGCGTCTTCACGCCAGGCGGGAAAACGGCGGTCAAGATACGCGTCTAGGAGAGCGACACTTTCGCTATCCTCACGCACCTCATCAAGCAGGTCGATCAATTCCACACGGGTGAGTTCGTCTAGCACGCGCCCCTCAAAACGTCCTGCGAGCACAACGCCGTTCATCTCGCCGCTGTCATGATTGAGTTCCATTTCCAGTGCGGCAGAGCGAACGCTGGAAATATCGGGCCCTTTGCCTCCGCTACGCCCTCCACCACCGGCCGGGCCAAATCGGCCCACGCCACTGAGCCGACGCCAAAGGGCTATGCCTGCGAATATCGCCGCACCACCAATCGTGAAACGTCCGGTCAACACGAACAACGAGCCGAACGCGATCAGAACGCCGGGAAGAAAATACCGCAGGAATCGCGCCAAAGTCGCCGCAGGCACCATCAGAAACAGCACGCTAAAAGCGCAAACCGTCAGAAAGAGCGTGAACAAAAAGCTCGTCATTTCAATTGCTCCAACAGCAGCCGTTCGGTTGCCGTTTCCGGATTGGCGAGCGCTGCACGACCGCCTGCCGCATAACGCGCCACGGCCTTCAACAATTCCGACAATTTCGCTGCCGCGCCGGGGCCAAAATGCATGTGCGCACCACCAGAAAGCCTTGCAATCTCCTTGAATGCCCGTTCAGTCAGCCCATCGCGACCTTCTTGAAACATGAAAACGGGCAGCCCCAAAACACCCAACTCACCAGCCTTGGCGCACAGGGCGTCTACATCCTCCTCCATTGCATCACCAACAAAAACCATTGCTCGCGCTCTGGTTCCGTCTTTGCGTTGCATTTCCTTACGGGCATGAGAAAGAAGCTTGCCGATCTGGGTCTGCCCACCTCGACAGGAAATTCCGGTCATCAAATCGCGCAAAGAATCTGTATCGCCTACCCAACGCGATGCTCGACACTCGCCATATCCGCGAAAATAGACGAGTTGCACATCCAGCGAACCAACGCTTTTGACACTATCGAACATCTGCGCCTGCACCCGCATGGCCTCATCCCACGTCGCCTCGCGGCTCATGGTGGCATCAAGCGCAAAGATCAAACCACCCCGCTCTCCAGCCCTACCTTTGAGTTTTGAGGCTGCGGAAAGAAACTGGTTGATATCGCTTTTTAGCGAAACAGAACCGCCGCCCTTTTTGCCAGAGGCAGGTGCGAGCGAGTGTTCCTTGCTGGAAGGGATATCTTCAGGGGTGCGGGCCATGCGCTATATTTGGGGCCAGCGACACTTTAGGCAAGGTGCAAAGCCAACCGAGACTGCGCTAAATAGGCGCCTATTCGGCAAATATGTCCGGCATATCGACTGGTTTGCTGGATTTTTCTAACCATGAACGTCGGGCATCGGCTCTCTTGCGTCCAACATCATCAATGGGCAGCCGCAGCGAGCGGATCAATTTGCGAATCTCATTGCGAGCGGAAAGGTGCGAGACGGTCGGCTTTCCGCCCTTGTCCATCATCTCAAAGTCGTCCAGCGCGGTAAGACCCATCGGGAAATATTCACGGAATATGAGCCGCTCCGAAATACCCTCGGAAATGCGAAAGCCCAACCGCATGGAAAGCTCCACCAAGGCGGCATGAAGGCGCTCCTGATTGCGAGAATTGAGCGAAGCCATGCGGTTTCGCACCACAATCCAATCCAGCAGACCATCATCCGCCACCCGCCGCTGCCGCCGCGCTTCACGAACCATGGTTGCGTAGTGACTGACCTCGGAAATCTCCAGAGACTGCGGATCGACCTTACCGAGAACATCGAAATCAACGAAACTGTCGTTCATGGGCGTGATCAGCGTATCAGCCATGGAATGCGACAGTCGCATCAGATAGCCATCATGACCGGGCGTATCGATGACGACAAAATCATGCGTGTCTTCAACTTCTGAAATCGCCTGCACCAGATGCGAAAAATCGAGGCTTTGACTTTCAATGCGGCTGTCGAATTCTGCCGTATCAAAGCGAAAATGGTTGGGTAATTGCAGCGGCAGGTCGAAACGCTTTGCCCAATTGCGACGGTTGTGAACGTATCGCGTGAGACTTTGCTGGCGGGTATCGAGATCAATCGTTGCGACTTTGAAGCCCCGCTTCAGCAGGGCGACAACAACATGCATAGACGTGGTCGTCTTGCCTGAACCACCTTTTTCATTACCACAAACAATAACATGAGCGTTTTGTTTCGCACCAGACTTTAACTGATACGAATCATCATTGGCGCGAATGTCTCCCATCGTCCCCATATGCGTTGTCCCTCACGAACTCAAAACAAGACTGCCGCAACGGCAATTTTACGCCAATGCACTATAATCACAAGCAGGAGTCGCGGGGTGTAAAGACTTTGTTAATGGTGAACGCGAAAGCGGCCGACGCATCCTCATCGCTTAGTGATAAATAAACTTCCCTACCCAATCGTGTTGCGAGATTTATGTGCAGAGATCACACACCATCAATGACAGGCTCTATTTACTCGGATTTATAAACTTACTCGGCATCGCTAGCGCCACTGTTTACGCAGCATTTCTGCTTTATAGCGGTCTGACCCCCTTACAGCTTGGGCAATGACATGTCTGGCCAGTCAGTCTTGGCGCTCGCCTTTGCATATGCCGCAATTGCGATTTTTCTGTTTGTGCCATGGGCAGTGGGTTTTATGGCGCGCTACCAAGGCGCTTTCCGTGTCGTCTTCGGAGTTTTCGGTGCGCTTATCGCCATGTTTTCCCTGTTGATGTTCGGCCTACTCGGCGCTGGATTCGTGGCTTTTGCAGCATTGCCAGGACTTGCATGTGTTCTGAAGGTACTTCTTCCAGATGGCGGCAAACACGCGGTCGTTGAGCCATACGCCCTCTAAACATGACCTCAACGGGTATGTGGTCCGCTAAAGCAGCCCCAAATCTGAAAGTTCTGCCTTCAGCTCGGTCGGGATTGCAGCCGCGTCAGCCCCAAGATCGGCAGGTGCATCTTCGGGTTTGAGATAACGCCAACCTTGAAATGCACGCTTGGGCTGCCACTGCGTCGCGATGATCTTGTTATCCAGCACAAGATGGCATCGTTTGATGCCATGCCCGTCGGTGAACGGTTCAATATCCACAATGGCCTGCCGACACTGCACTTGCCCCTTGATCACCCAATAAATCGAGCCACCATCCAAAATCTCATCAATCCGCTTTGGAACCATTCGAGTGGTGTGAAAAAGCTGCGGCGGATGGCCTGCCGCCTTCAGGCGTTTGAGGTAGTGCTTCGACCAGTCAATCTTGTCTTCAAGACTTTCTGTGCCGACCGACAATTTCAAAATGTGTAGGGCCATGAGAGTGGTCTAACGGTTTGGGCGCGGCTGAACCATAGGCGAGCGACCTCATCCACAAGCGCAAATTGCTCTTGCTGCGCCCTCTTTAGGTGTCGCTGGAGGCAATACGCATGGCCGAGTCGCCATCGCCTACTTGCTGATCAACGGCAATCGCCAAGCCTTGCACGACACCGTCCTTTGGCGCAATAACCGCATGCTCCATCTTCATGGCTTCGACAGAAAACAGCATGTCGCCCTTCTCAACCACATCACCCTCGCTCACGGTGACAGCAATTATTCGGCCATGCATGGGCACTCGAATTGAACCGTCAGCGCTGCTATCGCCACCACCGTCTTCAACATCTCTGTGGGCGAGCGGCGCAAACACAGTGCTGACACCCTCGTCAAACACATAAACAACCCGACCGGCTTTGAGAACGCGTAACCGGGTGTCAGGCCGCTGCCATTGATCGTCCTCGTCCATCACGCTCAGGCCATTGCGGTCAAATCGCACACGCCTGCTGACGGTTTCTCCGTCCAGTGAGAACCCCATATCCATCTCGCGCGTGCCGTGAACTTGAAAAGCATCCTTCGCAGCCCACGGGCCGCCTTTTGCGTCTGCGGGCTCATCCAACGCCATCAGCGCAGCAACACCCGACGCAATCACGCTATCGCTCGGCACAGGACGGGCTGTTAGCGCCTCGATATTTCGATCAATAAGGCCTGTGTCGAAATTCTCGGCTAAAAATTCACGATCAGCCACAAGGCTTGCAAGAAACGCGATGTTGTTTGAGGTGCCAGCGAGTGTTGATCCTTTCAAGGCACGCTCCAAAGCTGTCATGGCCTCGCGGCGTGTCTCTCCATGAACAATCACCTTTGCGATCATCGGATCGTAATGGGGCGAGATCACATCGCCTTCTTCGACGCCCGAATCGATGCGCACGGCAGCATCATCCGGCCAACCCAGCGCAATCAACCTGCCTGTTGATGGCAGAAAACCGTTGGAAGGGTCTTCCGCATAGACACGGGCTTCAACTGCGTGGCCGGAGAGCGAAAGTGCGTCCTGCATCAAAGGCAATTTCTCACCCGAAGCCACCCGCAATTGCCACTCTACCAAATCCCGCCCGGTGACCATTTCCGTTACCGGATGCTCCACTTGCAAGCGGGTGTTCATTTCCATGAACCAGAAGCCATCTTCGCGCAGGCCTTGCGAACCATCCACGATGAACTCCACCGTACCAGCACCCTGATACCCCACAGCCTTGGCCGCATCGCATGCGGCTTTCCCCATGGCTTTGCGCACAGCCGCGGTCATGCCTGGGGCCGGGGCTTCCTCAATTACCTTTTGATGCCGGCGTTGCAGCGAGCAGTCGCGTTCGAACAGATGGACAACATTGCCTTTGGCATCACCAAATATCTGCATCTCAATATGGCGAGGGCTGTCGATGAATTTTTCAATCAGCACATCATCATTGCCAAAAGCGGCCTTCGCCTCACGCTTTGCAGCAGTCAACGCTTCATCAAATTGCAAGGCCTTTTCAACGAGCCTCATTCCTTTGCCGCCGCCGCCCGCAACAGCTTTGATAAGCACCGGATAGCCAATTTCATAGGCTTTGCGCTTGAGCAGTTCGGCGTTTTGATTGCTGCCATGATAACCGGGCACCACGGGCACTCCGGCCTCGCTCATCAACTCCTTCGCCTTGTCCTTCAAACCCATTGCGCGGATAGCACTTGGTGGGGGACCAACGAAAATCATGCCCGCGTCTTGGGTCAATTCAGCAAAATCGGCGTTTTCAGACAAAAAGCCGTAGCCCGGATGAATAGCCTCCGCACCTGCCTCTTTAGCGATCTTCAAAATGCGCCCTGCCCGCAGATATGAATCGCTGGCAGGCGCAGGTCCAAGCAAATACGCCTCGTCAGCCATGCGCACGTGCAGCGCATTTGCGTCGGCCTCGGAATAGACAGCAATCGTCTTTACGCCCATGCGACGCGCGGTGCGGATGATGCGGCAAGCAATTTCGCCACGGTTTGCAATGAGAAGAGATTTGATCATGCGCCCTCAATAGCGCGAAGGCGTGGCGCAATCCACAAGCGCGTTCAACATTCCACCATGTTGACAGCGAGCCCACCCTGGCTCGTTTCTTTGTAACGTTCAGACATATCGTAGCCCGTCTGCCGCATGGTCTCGATGCAGGCATCCAGTGGCACGAAATGGGTTCCGTCTCCGTGCATGGCTAGCGATGCCGCAGTAACAGCTTTCACCGCCCCCAGCGCGTTGCGCTCGATACAGGGCACCTGCACCAGGCCACCCACAGGATCGCACGTCATGCCCAGATGGTGCTCCAGCGCGATCTCGGCCGCATTCTCAACCTGTTCCGGCGTGCCACCCATTATTGCCGCCAGTCCAGCAGCAGCCATGGCAGCAGCAGACCCCACTTCGCCCTGACAACCCACTTCTGCGCCGGAAATAGAAGCATTGTGCTTGATGATCCCGCCGATAGCAGCAGCGGTGAGCAAAAAGTCTTCAATGTCCTTAGGTGTCGCGCCCGTATGGAACTTCAAATGATAGCTAAGAACAGCTGGTATGACGCCCGCCGCGCCATTGGTCGGTGCAGTCACCACCTTGCCACCTGCGGCGTTTTCTTCGTTTACGGCCATCGCAAACACCGAGAGCCAGTCGTTGGCAGCTAATGGCCCCAAATCGTTTTTGGACCATTTCTCGTCCAACTTATGGAAAACCTGTTTGGCACGGCGCTTAACAAACAGCCCGCCCGGCAATTCGCCTTCCTGCGAAAGCCCGCGCTTCACGCAAGCATCCATTGCGTCCCAAATACCGCGAATGTCTTTGTCCAACGTCGCAGTGAAGCCGATGGCTTTCTCGTTCTCCCGCTTCATATCAGCAATGGTAAGCCCGCTTGTTCGCGCCATTTCCAGCATCTGCTTTGCGCTGGAAAAGGGATATGGCACCTCATATTGCGCAGGCACGAGATCATCCTTCAGGCGCAACATATCCATATCGTCGGCTACGAAACCACCACCGATGGAATACATGATCTTGGACACCAAGAACTGACCGGCCCGATCGTAGGCCGAAAACCGCATACCGTTAGCATGGGCTGGGAGGTTCTCGTCGTAGTCGAAGATCAAATCCGCATCGGGATCGAACTCCCATGCGGGAAACCCTTCGGCCAAAACCTTCCTTTCAGTATAGGCCTGCGCCAACAGCCCATCCACGGCATCAGGGTCTATAGTCGAGGGTTCGCACCCCATCATTCCCAAGATGACCGCGCGGTCTGTGCCATGCCCTTTGCCTGTAAATGCCAGAGAACCATGCAGCGAACACGTCACACGCCAGATTTCGCTAGAAGCGGGGCGCGGCCAGTCGTCGTCTCGCAAGAAATGCAGGAACTGCCGTGCAGCAACCATCGGCCCCATTGTGTGAGACGAAGACGGTCCGATGCCGACCTTGAACATATCGAAAACAGAAAGAAACATGAGTGATAACAGCAATTCGAGCGCGAGAATTGTTGGCCCCGCATTTTTGCAGCAGCAAAACCGCCAATGCGAGAGGCGAAACGTCTCAGGACAGTCTGTTTCCGACACGGGACGTTGTCGGCTGGCCAGTTTCGATCTAATTCTTCGACGATGGATTTTCCGACCACCTTGATCCCCGGCGTGCTGGAGCAGCGCTACAAACGCTTCCTCGCCGATGTTCGGCTGGAGGACGGGTCAATCACCACCGTCCACTGCCCCAATCCCGGCGCTATGATGGGGCTCAACACACCCGGATTTCGTTGTTGGATTTCCGACAGCGGCAACCCGAAGCGCAAATTGCGGCACACGCTGGAACTGATCGAAGCTGTCGGCCCCTCCGGCCCCGTTATGGTTGGCATCAACACCGGCACGCCTAACAAGCTGGCGGAGGAAGCCATACTGTCTGGTGTGGTGCCGCAACTGGCAGGCTATGAGACGCTGCGACGGGAGGTGAAATACGGCGAAAATTCACGCATCGACATTCTGCTGCAAAACGAAGGCAAGCCACCCTGCTATGTGGAGGTTAAAAACGTCCATCTGGTACGCAAAGGCCGGTTGCACGAATTTCCAGACTGCAAAACGACACGAGGCGCCAAACATCTTCGCGAACTCGCAGCCCAAGTCGGGCTCGGCAACCGCGCTGTGATGCTCTACATAATCCAGCGCGAGGACGGTGATACATTCTCGCTTGCCCGCGATTTGGACCCCGATTACGCCAAAGCCTTTGAAGAAGCCCGCGACGGCGGGGTTGAAGCCTACGCCATTCGGTGCCAAATCTCGACCACCAGCATTCTCGCCACGACTCCGATCCCGATTGTGGTTTGACGCTCGACCAAGAGGCACGTCCCGTGAACACCTATCTGCCAGCCGCCGAAGCTCCGCTCAAAAACACCGGCCAGATCAAGCTCTACACGCCTGAAGATTTTGTCGGCATGCGCCGCGCTTGCCAACTGACAGCCACTTGCCTTGATGAAGTCGCCGCCATGGTGAAACCCGGCGTGACGACCAAGGAGATCGACGATTTCGTGCTGCAATTCGGCCTGGACCACGGCGCGTTCCCAGCTACGCTAAACTACCGCGGCTATCCCTATTCAAGTTGCATATCGCTGAATCATGTCGTTTGCCACGGCATGCCATCGGACAAAAAACTGAAATCCGGCGATATTCTCAACGTCGACATCACTTTCTTGCTGGACGGCTGGCACGGTGACTCCAGCCGCATGTACATAGCGGGCGAGCCTAAACGTGCTGCTGAACGGCTGGTGGATCTGACCTACGATTGTCTGATGGCAGGCATTGCGCAGGTCAAACCCGGCAACCGCCTCGGCGCGATTGGCGCGGCGATCCAAGATCTTGCCGAGGCCAACCGCTGCTCGGTCGTGCGCGATTTTTGCGGCCACGGCGTTGGTCGCTTGTTTCATGATGCACCCAACGTGCTGCACTATGGCCGCCCCAACGAAGGGCCAGAATTGAAGCCGGGCATGATTTTTACCATTGAACCCATGATTAATTTGGGCAAGCACCACGTCAAAATTCTCAATGACGGTTGGACAGCTGTTACCCGCGACCGTTCACTAACAGCGCAGTTTGAACACTCAGTTGGCGTGACCCAAGACGGTTGCGAGATTTTCACACAATCACCCGCCGGTCACACCAAGCCGCCCTATTCTGTCGGCTGATCGCACCCAATGGCTTCCACCAAAAACCCGCCCACCAGCGCCGGTTTCGAAGAAGCAAACGCTCCACACTATATCGGTCATCGCGATCGGTTGCGCGGTAGGCTGCTGACCCAAGGCGCGGATGCTGTCGCAGATTATGAATTGCTGGAAATGATCCTTTTCCGCACAATTCCTCGCCGTGACACAAAGCCAATCGCGAAGGCACTGCTCAGCACTTTTGGCTCTCTCCCCGCCGTTTTTGCAGCCGATATAAAGGAACTTTGCCAAGTCAAAGGCGTGAAGGAAGGCATTGCAACCGATCTAAAGATCATCCACGCGACCCTCGGGCGCACAGCGAAGGCTTCTGTCATTGATCAGCCGATCCTAAGCTCATGGTCATCTGTAATTGAATACTGCACCCGCGTGATGGCTCACGAGCCCATTGAGCAATTGCGTATTCTTTTCCTCGACAAAAAGAACCGTCTGCAGGTCGACGAGGTGCAGCAAAAAGGCACTGTGGACCACACGCCCGTTTATACCCGTGAGGTGGTCAAACGAGCCCTGGAACTGAATGCATCTGCTATTCTTCTAGTCCACAACCATCCCTCCGGCGATCCAACACCATCGCGTGCAGATATTGATATGACCCAACTCATCATTGAGGCTTCGGCCCCCATGGGCATCACGGTTCACGACCACATTATCATCGGGCGCGATGGGCACGTTTCAATGAAGGCACTGCAATTAATATGAGCTTTCGGTTCTCCCAATTGGTCGCTTGCGCGATGGGCGTGTTGCTGTTCAACGTTGCCCATGCAGCAGACCGTATTGGGTTGGCTTTGCCATCAGAATCACGTTTCGAACCCGCAGCCCAAATGCTGCGTTCAGGCGTTCAAGCCGCTCTAAGGGCCGCCAACAGCGACACCCAGATTGTTGAATTTACTGTGGCCTGCGCGGCAACCAAAGAAAGCCCCAAGCCGATTCTGCCGCTGGGCGTTGGCTTCATCATCGGCCCTCCCTGTTTCGGTGCAGCGCAAGCGGTAGCACGCATTCTCAACCCCGAAGGCACGACCGAACCTGTGCCTGTTCTCGCTATTGGCTCACATGCACCACTGCTAAAACGGTTGCGCGAGCGCGAAAACCTGCCGCTTTTCGTTTTGGGGAAGAACGATAACGCAGAAGCTGAAGCCATTCTGGAAAAGGCCATTCCGGCTTTCACAGGCAAGCCCTTTGCCATTGTAGACGATGGTTCGGTCCACGGTCGCTTCCTCGCCGATCAATTGCGACTGTTGGGCGATGAACGCGGCATAAAACCCGCCACCGTTGCAACATTTCGGCCGTTACAATCGACCCAGCGGACAATGCTTCAGCGTCTCGCCCGCTCAGGCGTCGAAGCGCTTATCATTCTGGGAGCGCCTGAGGACGTGATCACCATTGCCTCCGATTTGAAGGCGACCAACCGAAATTGGGCCATCGCCGTGAGCGATCAGGCCGCGCTTTTGCCTTTCATGGCGCGGCCAAGCGATTTGCCCGATGGCGCTGTGGTGATCAAAGAACGCGATGCACCAGCCAATATCGCACCGGCGCTCTCCTCAGCAGAACGCGCACAGTTTGTCCGCGGATTTGTTGCTGGTGAAATCGCGCTTCAATCACTTGGCGGCAACCCGCTCAATACAGGCCAGACCTATCAAACCAGCCTTGGTTCTCTGAAAATATCAAACGAAGGACGGACAGAAATTCTGCCCTATGAACTGCGACTGTGGTCAGAGATTAGCACCAACACTATGAGCCAAAACTGATGAAACCGGGTGCGCGAAACCTTATCACAGATGTTGCAGGACTGCGTGTCGGCAACGCTTCCGATGACAAGCTGAAATCCGGCGTAACCGCGCTCATATCAGACGTCGAAAATGTGGCTTCGGTCCACGTGATGGGCGGCGCACCGGGAACACGCGAGACAGACCTTCTTGCGCCAGAAAACTCGGTCCAATCCGTCGATGCGCTGGTGCTTTCCGGCGGCTCGGCTTTTGGCTTGGACGCTTGCGGCGGCGTGCAGTCTTTCTTACGCACACAGGGCAAGGGCTTCGCGGTTGCAGACCAAATCGTGCCCATCGTGCCCGGTGCGATCCTCTTTGACCTCATCAATGGCGGAGACAAAGCGTGGGGCGATCACTCACCCTATCGCGAACTCGGCCAGTTGGCAGCACAGAACGCGTCATACGAATTCGATTTGGGCTCCCAAGGTGCAGGCACTGGCGCACTGGTAGGCGGGCCGGGAATTGGATTGAAAGGTGGCCTTGGCTCAGCTTCTACAATCCTGCCGAATGGTGTCACAATCGGCGCACTGGTGGCCGTGAACGCTCTTGGCGCGCCAACGGTTGGTGAAGGAGCTAACTTCTGGGCAGTACCATTCGAGATGGGCGATGAGTTCGGCGGACTTGGGCCTTCGCAAGCAGACGCTGACGAAGCACAAGCTTTGCGCATCAAGTTTCGCGATACACAGGCACAGGGCAGCAACACAACCATTGCCATCATCGCCACTGATGCAGCGCTTACCAAAGGGGAGGCCAAGCGCATGGCTATTGCCGCCCACGACGGCTTCGCCCGCGCCCTGTGGCCCGCCCACACGCCCATGGACGGCGATCTGGTGTTCGCCCTCGCTACAGGTGCAAAAGGCCCGCTGGACAGCATCGACGATCAAATAACATTCTCGGCGACAGCCGCCAGCACAATGGCAAGGGCTATCGCGCGGGGCATTTTCCATGCACAATCAAGGGAGGGCGACATCTTTCCAACGTGGCACAAGGCTTTCAAACGATGATGAAAACGCTCCTGTTTATCGCATTTGTATGCTTTTCGACGCTGGCCCATGCCGCGCAAACCTCACACCTCCACTTCGCAACATTCGCCAACAATGGCGAAACATTTTTGTTTATCGAAGCTGGTACACAAGACGGCTCCGGCACACACTATGCCAACGCCTTTGCCATCACTGTCGCAACCGACAGCTATCTCGACGGCTTCCCGATCAGGCTGCGCGAAGACGAGGAGCAGGCACTCGCCCGCGAGGGCGGAACGCCAGAGGAAAGCTCCGAGCGCAGCCATCGCGACCTAAACACGCTCATCGACAGCCTGAGGGCCAATCCAAACGTCGCCGCTATTCTGAGCAACAGCAGCCCAACCACCGAGCGCTTTTCTCAGGCGGCTTGGGACGCGGCCCCAGCCGCCAAACAAGCCCGTTTCACGAAGACCGATATTTTCCCCATCAGCCGGGACATTTGGCAGTTAGAGCTTGCCAACATCAACTTCCCCGCTGATCCCGAACAGTGCTTTGGCCTGTTAGAACAAATGACTGGTTTCAAGCTCGACCTCGTGAACGAAGAAACCAGCGCAAGAACCACGCTCAACGAAGACGCCCGTGTGCCGACAAGACGCGGTTGCCCGCAAGACTACTGGATCGCCCATGTCTTCACCCACAGCTTCTTCAGAAGCACGCAGCGCATGGCGGTTATCTTGCGTTTCTCAAAGACCGGCTTTGAAGGGCCAGACCGCGCGCTGATGGCGGTCACCACCGTGATGCCGGAGTAAAGCAAGGTCACTTGGGGGTATTGCGCCCGTGCCGTTGAAGCGGCGCGGTGGCGGTGATAGGCCAGCGGCAACACTCCCAACACCAAGGCCTATCCGCCATGATCCCCCGCTATTCCCGCTCCGAAATGACCAATATCTGGTCTCCCGCATCAAAATTCAGGATCTGGTTCGAAATTGAAGCCCATGCCTGCGATGCCTTGGCCGATCTTGGCGTGATCCCAAAGGAGGCTGCGGCAACGATCTGGGAAAAGGGCAATGCAGCAGAATTTGACGTCGACCGCATCGATGAGATTGAGCGTGAGACAAAACATGACGTGATCGCTTTCCTCACCCATCTGGCCGAAATAGTTGGACCAGACGCCCGTTTCGTCCACCAAGGCATGACATCTTCCGACGTGCTGGACACGTGTTTCAACGTACAACTGGTCAAAGCCTCCGATCTGCTGCTTGAAGACCTCGACAAGCTGCTCGAAGCGCTCAAAAAGCGTGCCCACGAGCACAAGGACACGGTAACCATTGGCCGCTCGCACGGCATTCATGCAGAGCCCACAACATTCGGCGTGAAGCTCGCACAGGCTTACGCAGAATTTGAACGCTGCAAAAAGCGCATGGAATTGGCGCGCGAGGAAGTCGCCACCTGCGCCATTTCCGGCGCTATCGGCACATTCGCAAACATTGACCCGCGTGTGGAAGAGCATGTGGCCGAGAAACTGGGACTTGCCGCAGAACCTGTCTCCACCCAAGTCGTGCCGCGCGACCGTCACGCCATGTATTTCGCCACTCTGGGCGTGATCGCTTCGTCTATTGAGCGTCTCGCCACCGAAATTCGCCACCTACAGCGCACGGAAGTGTTGGAAGCTGAGGAATATTTTGCACCGGGCCAGAAAGGCTCGTCCGCCATGCCGCACAAGCGCAACCCCGTGCTGACGGAAAACCTCACGGGTCTGGCGCGGATGGTTCGTTCCTACGCCATGCCCGCCATGGAAAACGTGGCGCTGTGGCATGAGCGCGATATTTCGCATTCATCCGTCGAGCGCATGATCGGGCCGGACGCGACCGTGACCTTGGATTTCGCACTGGTGCGTCTTACGAACGTGATCGATAAACTGCTCGTCTATCCCGAAAACATGGACAAAAACCTCAACAAATTCCGCGGTCTCGTCCATTCGCAGCGCGTGCTGCTTGCGCTTACTCAAGCAGGCGTATCGCGTGAAGACAGCTATCGTCTGGTGCAGCGCAATGCAATGAAGGTTTGGGAAGACGACAAAGACTTTCTTACGGAGTTGCTGGCCGACAAAGACGTGACAGCTGCATTATCCGAAGAGGAACTGCGCGAGAAATTCGATCTTGGCTACCATACCAAACACGTCGACACGATCTTCAAGCGGGTCTTTGGCAGCTAGCATGACACACCCTTAAAGCGACGCTCTACATTTCACCTGCTTACGATATGTGATCTGCCGAGCCTCGCAAACGGCTCATTTCCTTTCCACGCTTGGCCTTGGCTGGGCATAAGAAAGGAAGTCGATATGACTGATTACAGAGACATCAACCGGCCTCATCTGGAGCACGAGCAGCGTTACGGCCAGCCGAACCAGCGCAAAGGTGTAGGCGGTATCATCGCAGCTATTGTTGTGATTGGCGTTGCAATTTTGGGTCTTTCCCTGCTTTCGGGAACATCAAACCGAACTGCCAGCACTCCAAGCGGTGCCGAAACGCAAACTGCGCCATCTGCGACCACGGACGAGGCGCAGCCGGTCAGCCCAACCCCGCAAACGCAGCCGGCTCCTACGGATTAGAACGCTCATAGCAAAGCTCTTGACAGGTGGCTCGCGCACTTCCATGTGCGAGCCATGAAGATTGCAGACGCCGATATCCTCACCATTCCCGGCTACACCAATTCCACGCCCGACCACTGGTTAAGCCGTTGGGAACGCCAGTTCAAAACGGCTTCGCGTGTGGAACAAGCCGATTGGCACAAGCCCGTTCTGGAAGACTGGACCGCAAACGTTATCGCCGCCGTTGAACGCGCCGAACGTCCTGTGATTGCCATCGGCCATTCCCTTGGGGTGCAAACTTTGGTTCAAGCCGTGTCGCAGATGAGCGAGCAACAAGCATCTCGCATCAAAGGCGCTTATCTAACCGCCCCTCCAGACGTGGAGAACGCCGCAATCCGCCCCAAACACCTGATGACCTTTGGCCCCTATCCACGCGAGCCATTGCCATTTCCATCGGTCGTCGTCGCCAGCCAAAACGACCCATGGTGTGCACAACCTGTTGCGCAAGACATGGCGGCAAGCTGGGGCAGCTTGTTCATAGACGCTGGCGAGAACGGCCATCTGAACACAGAAAGCGGCCACGGGCCGTGGCCAGAAGGGCTGCTGGTTTTCGCTGAATTTATGAAGAAACTTAAATAATACTATGATTAAAAGTTAGAATTTCAGTTTCGCCACTTCGGAATTGGCGCCGCGGTCGAGATACGTGCTGTCAAAGCCAATGGACAGGAAACGAAAGCCAAGATCGTAGACCATATTAGCTGTTGCAGCATCTGCACAGAACGCAGCGGCAATCTTGCCCCGCACCTTTGCCTGCTTGGCCATGTTCTCAACGATACCGATCGTATCTTCGCCGTAAGGGTCCGGTACGATGTTGCCGCGCACGGAAATCGACAAATCAGCAGGTCCGCAGAACACTCCGTCAATCCCATCAAGGTCGAGGATCGCTTCCATATTGGAAACAGCCTCTTTGGTCTCGATCATGGCGAAAATAACGGTCTCATCATTGGCAGTTGTTACATATTCACTGCGGTCCACACCCAAAACATTCACGGCCTGTGTCGGACCATAAGAACGGTCGCCGACCGGAATGTATTTTGTGAACGAAACCAGCGCCTTTGCATCTTCAACCGTGTTTATCATCGGCGCGATGATCGAATGAGCGCCAGCGTCCAGCGCTTTTGAGGCAAAATCGAAACGTCCAACGGGGATTCTCACCACGACAGGCTTTTTGTGAGGCCCAAGCGCCATAATACCGCGAATCACGCTGTCTTCGGTTTGCATACCGTGCTGCATATCCAGCGTGATCGCGCCGAAATTAGTCCGCGCAAGAAAATCCAAATACATGGTGTCTTGAATGCTGGTCCAAGCCGAAGCAATAGCACCGTCATCCGCGAATCGATCTGTCATGCGCTTCATAACGGCGCCCCTCCCCTTTGTGCGTGTCCGGTCTATTCAGACTGGATTTGCTCAACCGCTACAGCAAGCATTTCGTTCATCTTCGTGCGCAGATCTTCGTCGCTGACAGCCACCTCATGGGCGTCTAGATCACCGCGAAGTTTGCGAAACACATCCTCGTCACCCGCCTCTTCGAAGTCTGCGGCGATGACTTCCTTTGCATAGGCGTCGGGGTCTTTGCCCATCAAATCAGCGGCCCAATGACCAAGCAATTTGTTGCGCCGTGCTTCGGCCTTGAATTTCAATTCCGCATCATGGGCGAACTTTTTCTCAAAGCTGTCGCCGCGATCTTCCATAGATGCCATGTCGCTCTCCGTTTGGGTGTGTGTGGGCCAAGTGTTGCTGCAGACTTAAGCGGGCCAACCGGGCAAATCAACGGCATAAACGAAATGGCTAAAAAAGCCGTGCGCAAAGCGGTTCGCACACGGGCCTGTGTTTGTGTTATGCGGGGGTGTTGCCTATGTGTAGGCACAGATTCCCGTTCCACCACCCGTTTCCAAAAAGTGTCGGATAATCGCCATGAGCAGACGTCGCCGAATCTACGAAGGCAAAGCCAAGATTCTTTATGAGGGCCCTGAACCCGGCACCTTGATTCAGTTCTTTAAAGATGACGCCACCGCCTTCAACGCCAAAAAGCACGAAGTTATCGACGGCAAAGGCGTGCTCAACAATCGAATCTCGGAACATATTTTTAGCCATCTCAACGCGATTGGCATCCCGACCCATTTCATCAAGCGTATGAACATGCGTGAGCAGTTGATCAAAGAAGTCGAGATCGTGCCGCTGGAAATCGTTGTGCGAAATGTCGCCGCCGGTTCCATTTCCAAACGTCTGGGCGTTGAAGAAGGCACGGTTCTGCCGCGTTCGATCATCGAATTCTACTACAAAAACGACGAATTAAACGACCCCATCGTTTCAGAGGAACACATTACGGCCTTCGGTTGGGCCTCGCCGCCGGAAATCGACGACATGATGGCCCTTGCCATCCGTGTGAACGACTTCCTCACCGGCCTGTTTCTCGGCATCGGCATCCAATTGGTCGATTTCAAAATCGAGTGTGGGCGCCTCTATGAAAACGATATGATGCGCATCATTATCGCTGACGAAATCTCCCCTGATTCATGCCGTCTTTGGGACGTGAAAACCAAAGAAAAAATGGATAAGGACCGCTTCCGCCAAGACCTTGGCGGTTTGCTGGAGAATTACCGCGAGGTCGCCAAGCGGCTTGGTATTATGAATGAGAACGAGCCGCCACGCGGTTCTGGCCCGGTATTGGTGAAATCTGACTGATGAGCGACAAGACTTTCTCAGCCCGCGTGACCGTGCGGCTCAAAAACGGTGTTCTCGACCCCCAAGGCAAAGCTATTGAGGGTGCATTGGGTTCGCTTGGCTTTGGCGGCGTGGGCTCTGTTCGCCAAGGCAAGGTGTTCGACATTGAATTGCAGGCCGACAGCAAGAAGACCGCGCAAAGCGAGCTGGAAGCCATGTGCGAAAAGCTGCTCGCCAACACCGTGATCGAAGATTACGCGGTGGAAATCGGATAAGGCCATGCGCGCAACCGTCATACGTTTCCCCGGCTCCAACCGCGACCGCGATATGATTGCGGCGCTGACACTCATATCCGGCCAAGCCCCTCAATTGGCTTGGCACACGGATGCGGATTTGCCGCCATCTGATTTGGTAGTGATCCCCGGTGGATTTTCACACGGTGATTATCTGCGATCCGGTGCTATCGCGGCACGAGCCCCGATTATGGATGCTGTTCGCAAAGCGGCCAACAGTGGGGCGAAGGTCCTGGGCGTCTGCAATGGCTTTCAAACGCTCACCGAAGCCGGCCTCTTGCCCGGCGCTCTAATGCGCAATGCGGGGCTCACATTCGTTTGCCGCGAGGTCATTCTCGAAGTCGTGAACAACACCAACGCCTACACCCAGCACTATGCCAAGGGTGAGATGATCCGCTGCCCTGTCGCCCACCATGACGGTAATTATTTCGCGGATAGTGAAACGCTTAAGCGAATCGAAGGCGAAGGTCAGGTGGCCTTCCGTTATGCGCAGGGAACCAATCCAAACGGTTCGCTGAACGACATTGCCGGCATTTTCAACGCAAGCGGCAACGTTCTCGGCATGATGCCCCACCCGGAAAATCTGATTGAGCCTGCCCATGGTGGCGACGATGGCCGACGCCTGTTTGAAGGCGCCCTTGGCCTTGCCATGGCGGGCGCAGCGTAATGCGCGTCTCCGAAACTCTTGGCACGATTGCAGCCTTGGTGTTTCTTGCTGGCTGCAACGCCAAAACGCCGGCAGACTCAGTGTCGTCTGACCGTTCAGCCAATCCACAAGTCACCATGACGCGGGTCGCCAAGGCCATGCGAAACTGTTGGTTCACAAAAAAAGATCCCGCATTACGCGGTTTCAGCATGTCACCGGAATTGAATTCTCTTTCTGGAAAACCACGCATCTTAATTGTGCCGCGCAACAATCCCGGCGGACTGCCAAAAATGGTTGTGCAAGCGGAACGCATAGGTGGGCGGACACAACTGACCAGTTTCGGGCCACTCGTTCAGTCGAATGACGGGCCACGACTTGTTGCTGCGGTGAACAATTGGGGACGGGGCAGAACCGCTTGTGCCTAAGGCCAATATGTAAGACGAAGAGTGCGTAAGGGGCGATAACGATGAAAGACATTCAGGTAACCGCGCAGATTGCGGCCGATCATGGCTTGTCAGCTGACGAATACGCACGAATCGTAGAACTCACCGGACGTGTACCAACTTTCACCGAACTCGGCATCTGGTCTGCCATGTGGAACGAGCACTGCTCCTATAAATCATCCAAAAAATGGCTCAAAACCCTCCCCACCGAAGGCCCACAAGTCGTCTATGGGCCCGGCGAAAACGCGGGCGTCGTCGATATCGGCGATGATGACGTTGTGGTCTTCAAAATGGAAAGCCACAACCACCCGTCTTTCATTGAGCCCTATCAGGGCGCTGCCACCGGCGTTGGCGGCATCCTCCGCGACGTTTTCACAATGGGCGCACGCCCGGTTGCCACCATGAACGCACTGCGGTTTGGCGAGCCAGATCACCCAAAAACTCGCCACCTTGTCTCCGGCGTGGTCGCTGGTATCGGTGGTTACGGCAATTCTTTCGGCGTTCCATGTGTGGGTGGCGAAGTGAATTTTCACGAGCGCTATAACGGCAACATTCTTGTTAATGCCTTTGCCGCTGGAATAGCGAAAAGAGACGGCATTTACGTGTCTAAAGCCGAAGGCGTTGGCCTACCCGTCGTCTATCTGGGTGCGAAAACCGGCCGAGACGGCGTGGGCGGCGCAACCATGGCGTCTGCGGAATTTGACGACACAATCGAAGAAAAGCGCCCCACGGTGCAGGTCGGCGACCCTTTCACCGAAAAATGCCTTCTGGAAGCCTGTTTGGAACTCATGGCAACCGGCGCGGTCATTGCCATTCAAGACATGGGCGCGGCTGGCCTCACCTGTTCTGCTGTTGAAATGGGCGCTCGTGGCGATCTTGGCATCTTGCTCGATCTCGACAAAGTGCCTGCCCGCGAAGAGAACATGGCTGCTTATGAGATGATGCTGTCGGAAAGCCAGGAGCGGATGCTTATGGTATTGCGCCCCGAAAAAGAAGACGAAGCTAAGGCGATCTTCGTCAAATGGGGATTGGACTTCGCCATCGTGGGCGAAACGACCGACGATCTCCGCTTCCGCATTCTCCACAAAAGCGAAGAAGTTGCCAATCTGCCAATCAAGGAATTGGGCGACGAAGCGCCTGAATACGACCGCCCGTGGATAGAATCCGGCACCTCCTCACCGATGGAGCCGCACGAATTCGCGCCACCGCACGACTACAATATGGCGATGCTGAAAATGTTGGGTTCCCCGGATCTCTCATCGCGCCGATGGGTTTGGGAGCAATACGACACACTCATTCAAGGCAATTCACTGCAAATTCCCGGCGGCGACGCTGGCGTGGTGCGCGTCGATGGCCACCCAACGAAGGCGCTTGCCTTTTCCTCGGACGTCACGCCCCGTTATGTGGAAGCAGACCCGTTTGAGGGTGGTAAACAGGCCGTGGCGGAATGTTTCCGCAATCTGATTGCAGTGGGTGCAAAACCGCTCGCTGCTACCGATAATCTGAATTTTGGCAACCCTGAAAAGCCCGAAATCATGGGCCAATTCGTTGCCGCCATTCGCGGTATTGGCGAAGCCTGTCTGGCACTCGATATGCCCATCGTCTCCGGCAATGTGTCACTTTATAATGAAACCCACGGCGCCGCCATTCTGCCAACACCAACGATTGGCGGCGTCGGATTAATTGAAGAATCCGACAAAATGGCCCGCATCGGCACCGCAGACGAAGGCGATGCTCTGTTTCTCGTCGGCACAGAAGGCACACATTTGGCACGAACCATCTATCAGCGTGAAATTTTGGGCGAAGACACAGGGCCAGCACCCGAAGTCGATCTCCAAATGGAACGCGCCCGTGGCGAATTCGTCCTCTCCGCTATACGCACCGAATATGCCTCCGCTTGTCATGACGTCTCCGACGGCGGCATAGCAATTGCGCTGGCAGAAATGTGCATCGCCTCCGGCTATGGTGCCGATATTGAACTCGACATGCCCCACTATCCCCATGCAGCGCTGTTTGGTGAAGACCAGGCCCGCTATATCGTTGCGGTTGACGACCAATGGGCCGACATGTTCGCTGCCAATTCGGAAGGCTCTGGCGTCTCATTCCGTCGCATCGGCACGGTAAGGGGCGACCGTTTGACCATCAACGATCTGGTGGACATACCCGTGGCTGACATGAAAGATGCCCACGAAGCATGGTTCCCCGATTTCATGGGCGCAAACGCGCTCGCCCAAGCTGCGGAATAAGAGGACAACAAACATGGCAATGGATGCAGGCGATATCGAACGTATGATCAAAGAAGCACTGCCAGACGCGCAAGTGACGATCCGAGATCTGGCGGGCGACGGCGACCACTACGCTGCTGAAGTCGTCTCGGCGCAGTTTGTAGGCAAAAGTCGCGTGCAGCAGCATCAGATGGTCTATGCCGCACTTCAAGGCAATATGGGCGGCGTTTTGCACGCATTGGCCCTGCAAACGAGTGCGCCGGAATAGACAATCATGGACACGGCCTCAGATGTGCAGATCGCAGATGCTGCCGCCTCCCCCATGATTGCATGGCTCGGTTTGGGGCTTTTGGGCCTGATCATTGTCTTGACCATCGCATTGCTTGTCGCACAGCGCAGACAGAAGAAGAACGCTAAAGACGGCACTTATCGTTGGCAGCCTGAGCAAGACTATGACGTCGTCTACAAAGGCGAAAGCGCGATGACACCGCCCTTTCCAGAGCTAAAAAAGCGCCAGCCGAAAAACGCATCGGGCTCTTCGCAGAAACCCACACCATGAGCTATCTTGCACTTGCCATCACGGCCGCCATCGCTTTGTGGTTTCTCCTCTCAAGACGTCAAGCGCGTGCTCAACAAGAAGACGAAGAGCCAATCGTATCAGGCGGCTCCTGTGCTCAATTGGAGGCGCAGGGCATTCCAGAAGGCCAAGGCGTGTTCTTCATCCCCAATTTATATGTCTGGATGCTTCAGCACGAAGACGAAGTGGCTGACGCGCCATCATTCGCAAGGGTGCGCGGCATGTGCCCTGCCATTTTGATGGGCCTGCCAGACATCCGCGCGATGGAAGCCGAGCGCGACGACATGCCAAATGACTTCACCTTTGAAGATTGGCAGCAATGGCAAACAGAATGAAATTGCGCCGCGATGTTTGGCAACGCACTGACTAGAAACTGCAAACAAGCCACTCTATATAGAAATCAACAGGCCCAAGACGCAAAAAAAAGGTTTTGCCATGTCCATGAACGAATTCATCGAGAACGAAGTGAAAACCAACGACCTTGTTGTTTTCATGAAAGGCACGCCTCAATTTCCGCAATGCGGATTTTCTGGCCAGGTCGCGCAGATCATGGATTACCTTGGTGTCGATTGGAAAGGCATCAATGTGCTAGAAGATGACGAACTGCGCCAAGGCATCAAGGATTTCTCTCAGTGGCCGACTGTGCCGCAGGTATATGTCAAAGGTGAGTTTATCGGAGGATGCGATATTGCCCGTGAAATGTTCCAATCGGGCGAACTGAAGCAGCTTTTGGAGGAAAAAGGCGTGGTGATGAACGGCCAAGCAACCGCCTAAAACCACCAACACCCCTTCCCAACGCGCGATCATCGTCACAAGATGGTCGCGCGTTTTTCGTTTTCAGGAGCAGAAATATGGCCTTTGAAGGTTTCGGCAAAAACGCCATGCCCTTTTTCAAGGCGCTGGCCTTTCACCAAAACCGAGAATGGTTTCTGGAAAACAAGAAACTGTACGAGCAAGAGGCTCGTGAGCCGATGGTGGCGCTTGTCGAGACACTGTCTGAACGCTTTGAGAAAGAGGGGCTACCCTTTCGCGGTTCACGCAAAACTTCGCTTTTTCGCATCAACCGTGATGTGCGCTTCTCCAAGGAAAAGCATCCTTACAAAACCAACGTCACCGGTGTTTTAACCCGCACCGGCACCAAAAAGGACGTTGGCGGCATTTACATGCATTTTGACCCCGAAGGCAGCTTTCCAGCCTCCGGCCTGTGGTTTCCGCCCAGCCCGGAATTAAAAGCTATGCGCGGACAGATCGTCGCCCGTTGGAAGGATTTCAAAAAGTTGGCAGCCGACCTTGAAGAAGCAGGCACGCCACTGGGTCTAGCGGGTGGCCAAGGCGTGCTGACGCGCCCACCCAAGGGTTTTGCCGACATAGAAGACGAAGAACTGATGGGATGGCTGAAACGCAAAAGTTTTGTCGCACAACTGCCCATTGATGAGAAAAGGCTTACATCGCCAGACCTTGTTGAGGATGTCGTTGCTTTCGGCCACACTATCATGCCGTTCATGAATTTCGTCTGGCGCGCCACGGACCCTCTGCGTGAAGAGGATGGCGCTGCCTGATGCAACACGTTGCAATCAACCCTTTGCTTGCTCGTTCATGAGCCAAGCCACCGCCAGCCAAAATCTGCGCCTGCCCTATCGGGAGTTCGTAGCAGTCATCGCACTTGTGATGGCAATCAATGCACTTGCCATCGACATCGTCATTCCCGCACTGCTGCTGATCGGCGATGTTTACGGGGTGAGCCAAGACAACGACCGCCAATGGCTGATCACCGCATACCTTCTACCCTTCGGCATAGGTCAATTGCTGTTCGGCACCCTGTCTGAAAGTTTTGGTCGCAAACGGGTTATGCAAGGCGGCGTTGCGCTCTATGCAATTGCGGCGCTGGCAACTCCCTTGGCGCCCGATTTCGCAACACTGCTGGTTCTCCGCGCATTTGCAGGACTTGGGGCAGCCGCAGCACGAGTGGCAGTGATAGCGACCGTGAGAGACTGCTTTTCGGGCCGCGAAATGGCGTCGGTGATGTCGCTTGTCATGATGATTTTTATGGCCATCCCCATCTTTGCCCCCGCCATCGGACAAATGATTTTGCTGGTTGCAGAGTGGCCTTGGATCTTTGCCTTCATGGGCGCTTTTGCAGCCCTGCTCCTCGTTTGGATAAGCTTGCGTCTGCCGGAGACGATGGCACCAGAAGACCGCAAGCCGCTATCGATCTCCGCTGCTGTCCAGTCTTTCGCCGTTGTGCTCAGCACCCGCCGCTCTATGGGCTATTCGGTGGCGCAAGCATTGTTTTTCGGCTGTTTGTTTGGTTTCGTGAATTCTGCCCCCCAAATTTATTTGGGCATTTACGACATGGGTGCGCTGTTCCCCATCGTCTTTTCAACCGGAGGCATGGCGGTCGCCGTCGCCAATTTGCTCAACTCCAAAATGGTGCGTGCAATAGGCATGCGGCGCATCTCTCACACTGCGCTGAGCCTGTTCATCATTGGGGGTGTGATTATGGTCACCTTGAGCGCCACCGCTGATGGTCCGATCCCGTTGCCCGTTTTTGTGGCTGGCACGGGCATCATGTTCATGGCACTTGGCTTTATCGGCACCAACTTCAACGCCATTGCAATGGAACCGCTGGGACACCACGCTGGCACGGCAGCATCGGCCTTTGGCTTCATACAAACAGCCTTCTCCGCCTTGATCGGCGCGGCCATTGGTCAGACTTTCGATGGAACAACCACCCCCATGTTGGCGGGTTTCGTTATCTGCGCGATCCTATCGCTTGTCGTCGTTTTTTGGGCCGAACGCGGCGTACTCTTCAAAGAACGCGATCAGCCCGAGATAACGCGCTAAGCCCGGCAAAATCGAACAAGTCACGATCAAGCATGTGGCTGCGGTTCACGTTGCCCAAGGCACGAATCATGACATCTTTGCGCCCTGGCATCCGCGTTTCAATATCGGCAATCATCGCTTTCATCGCATTGCGCTGTAGCCCGTCCTGAGAACCGCACAAGTCGCACGGGATGATCGGAAATTGCATGTGAGTGGCGAATTTCGCTAAATCATCCTCGGCACAAAACGCCAGAGGTCGCAGCACCATCAGATCACCCGCGTCGTTCAGCAGCTTCGGCGGCATGGTGGCAAGCTTCCCGCCGTGGAACAAGTTGAGGAAAAACGTTTCTAAAATGTCTTCACGGTGATGGCCCAACACCAGCGCGTCGCACCCTTCTTCCCGCGCGATACGGTATAGATTACCCCGCCGAAGCCGCGAGCAAAGCGCGCAATAAGTGGCACCTTCGGGCACCTTTTCCTTCACAACAGAATACGTGTCACGATATTGGATGCGGTGCGCGATGCCGTGACTGTCCAGCCATTCAGGGAGAATATGCTTGGGGAAATTCGGCTGCCCCTGATCGAGATTGCAGGCCAACAGGTCCACCGGAAGCAGGCCGCGCCACTGCAAATCCAGCAGCAGTGCTATCAGGCCGTAAGAATCTTTCCCGCCAGAAAGCCCAACAAGCCACCTCGGTCTGTGCCCACCTGTATGCACCATCCCATAGGCGTCAATCGCCTCGCGTACCTGGCGGATGAGCCGCTTGCGCAGTTTATTGAATTCAACGCTGCTGGGTGCGGTGCGAAACAGCGCGTGGCAGTCGCCGGTCGCGCTGGCAGATTCCAATACTTGTTCCATAGCTTTGCCTAACACAAAAAGGGCCGCCCTTTCGAGCGGCCCTTTTGGAGAATAACTGGTTGTTTGTCCCGCGCTTAGCGCGAGTAGAATTCGACCGTCAGGTTCGGTTCCATCATCACCGGATATGGCACATCGGCAAATGCAGGCACGGAGACGAACGTTGCCGTCATCTTGTTGTGGTCGGCGTTGATGTATTCCGGCACATCGCGTTCAGCCAGCTGAACCGCTTCCAGAACCATAGCCAACTGCTTGGACTTCTCGCGCACTTCGATCACGTCACCGGGCTTACAGCGGTATGACGGGATGTTGACCTTCACGCCGTTCACCTTCACGTGGCCGTGATTGATGAACTGGCGCGAGGCAAACACTGTTGCAACGAATTTCGCGCGATACACAATGGCATCGAGGCGGCATTCCAGCAGACCAATCAGGTTTTCGGACGTATCGCCCTTCATGGCAGAGGCTTGGCCGTAAATCTTGCGGAATTGTTTTTCCGAAATGTTGCCGTAATAGCCTTTGAGCTTCTGCTTTGCGCGAAGCTGGATGCCGAAGTCGGATAGTTTGCCCTTGCGGCCTTGGCCGTGCTGGCCGGGGCCGTATTCGCGACGGTTTACTGGAGACTTAGGACGACCCCAGATATTTTCGCCCATACGGCGGTCAATTTTATATTTGGTGCTATGGCGCTTGCTCATGGCATTTCCTCAAAGGTCCGCCGCGCAGGACCATCCCGCACGGACAAGAGAAAACGCACCCTCCTTTGGCCGATCATTTCATCAGCCTGACAGGGCAACACGCGCACGCTTTGCGAAGGTTGCCCACGGGATACGTAAAACGCGCCGGAAACCGACGCGCCGCCGATTGATTAGGGCAAGAATGCATGACTGTCAAATTCCACACTCACTCCAGTGCGGCAGCCGACATCATTGCCTCAATCACCGCATCGGCAGACTGTCGCGCGCCTGTTTGCAGATATTCCATCGCCCGCAAAGACGCCTCGTGCGCTTCAAGGCTGGACCCTGCAACGCAATCTTCCACGACACGGCAAAAATAGTCGAATTGATGCCCATCAACGAACGTGTAGTGGACGCAAACATCGGTAAGCCCGCCGCACAAAATCAACGTATCGACCTTCAATCCACGCAGCAAAATATCGAAATCCGTGCCAAAGAATGCTGAATAGCGGCGTTTGGGAACAAGATAGTCTCCCGGCTGAAAGCCCATCTCTTCTTTTGCCACATCGGTTCGCGGATCATTGTCGAGGCAATGCACATCTTCATCACCATCCAACTCGCGACCAAAGTCTACGAGATCAGCGCGATGAATTTCTTGGATGAATATGACTGGAACTTTCGCAGCATGAGCCGCATCGACCAACGCGCGGCATGCTTCCATGCGCCCACGGTAGCCGGGCATGTTGGCAATCGACCGCTCCACACTGTCGTCAATGAAGGTGCTTTTCTGAATATCGATCACGACAAGCGCAGCCCTGCCCTCGATCAGCTCTCTCTTCGGCATTGTCCTGCTTTCTTCTGACGTTGCATCAACGCATTAAGTCTCGCCCGCAACCAAACGCAACCCGAAACCGGACAAAAACCTCTCCATATCTGGCTGCGGACGCCCACCCGTAAACTCTGCTAGATCCTGCACGACCTCAACTTGCTGAGGCGTCTCCACCAGCGTGCGCGCATGGCGGGCAATGGCTTCAGCCGGGTTGAGCCAATCGACAGGCCAAGGTGCCAGCCGCCGCATGACATTGGTGAGGAACGGATAATGGGTGCATCCCAACACAACGATATCGGTCCGCGCACCCAATCGCTCGATAAAGCAATCGGCGATCTCTTTCGCCACCGCCGCCTCATCGACCTTACCTGTCAGCACGAAATCTTCAGCCAAGGCGGCCAGCCGTTCGGCGCCGACAAGTCGGACATTCACTTTGCTCGCGAACTGGGCAATCAATCCCCGTGTATAGTCGCGTTGCACCGTGCCCGGCGTTGCCAACACCGAAACCTGACCCGAGCGCGTCTGTTCGGCGGCGGGCTTGATCGCAGGAACAGTGCCAACGATGGGGAACGAGAACTTTTCGCGCAGCAACGGCAAGATGACGGTGGAAGCCGTGTTGCACGCGACGATAATCATGGCCGGCTTGTAGCGGGCCACAAGGTCATCAAATATCCCGCTCATGCGCGCTTGCAGAGCCTTCTCTTCCCAGTCTCCATAGGGAAAGCCAGCATCGTCTGCGACGTAAACAAAGCGGTGCCCGGGCATCAAAATTCGTGCCTCGCGCAAAACGCTTAGCCCACCGATTCCGCTGTCGAAAACAAGAATTGTCATGAGCACGACTTATCAGGCCGCGCCCACAATCAACAACAAGAGAATTTAGCTGCGCTCAACGTTGACCGAAAGCGACGCGGGCGCCCCGTTGGCCGAAACCACCCCCCTTGGCAGTAGAAGCAGCAGCGCGGGCAGCGGGTGCAGCCACAGCAGGCGCCGCCGCTTCGCGAAGCTGTGCAGCTCGGGCTACAAGATCAGCATCGGTCAAATCCGATAATCCCAGATCATCGTCGCTGTCGAAACTTTCAGGCCGTGACGAAATCGAGCGGGTGGGCTCACCACCAAAAATACCCGGATCGAATGTCGAAATGCCCTGCTTGGTTTGCTTAAACAGAAGCGCTAGCCCGAAGCCGATCATATAGAGAATAGCGAAAATGTTCAAAATCGGGACGATCAGCAAAAACAACGCCCCCAAATAGACCCAAAACCAAGTCAGGCCACCGAATGCTGCACGCGTTCGTTTCACGATCAGTGCAAAGCTGACCCAAAAAGAAGCCCCGTAGACCAACGTAACAACGACAATAAAGGCTAGAACCAAACCGGTTTCACCACCTGCCAGATAGCCAACGGAACCAAGCGAGGAAAACGCCAGGATCAAAACCACGATGGGCAAAAACGCTGAAAGCGCAATTCCACCAAGATAGGGCAGACGGTTTATCGTGCCCCGATAACTAAACAGCAATTTGACCATGTCTTTCCCCTGCCCCTGCCCTGCGCAATGTCGCCTCAGCGCAGACGTGTGTTGAGAAAAGATTAGAAACAGCGGATTTCCAAATTACGAAAAGAACAAGAATTCCGTATTACACGGTTAAAAACTTGTTAATACGGCCCGGACAGACAATCACATCATCGATCTTTACGTGGACGCGTTTTGCGCCCTTCCAGCGTGGCCACCACACCGCGCAAGGCATGGATTTCCTGTTGACTCAACTCGGCTTTGGAAAAGATGTTGCGCAGGTTTTCCACCATCGTCGCCCTTTTGTGCGGAGGTCGGAAATAGTTCATCTTGTCGAGAGCACCTTCAAGATGCTCAAACAAACCAAAAAGATCGTCTTTGGCCGCCGGCAGGCTCGGCGGCGTGCTGATGGGTAGTTCAGCTTCGCCACTCACCATCCATTCATAGCTCATCAGCAGCACGGCCTGCGATATATTCAACGAAGCAAATGCTGGATTGACGGGGAACGTCACGATTTCATCCGCCAAAGCAACCTCGACACTCTCCAGCCCCGCCCTTTCGCGGCCAAACATGATGCCAGTGCTCTGTCCGCTGACATGTCGTTTGCGCAGCGTTGCAGCCGCTTCACCCGGCCCACGCACAGGCTTCAACATTTCGCGCTGCCGAGCCGTGGTCGCATAGACAAATTGCAGATCCGCAAGCGCATCCTCCAGACGAACAAACACCTGCACATTGTCGATGATGTGATCCGCCTTTGCCGCATTGGCACGCGCCACATCGTTTGGCCAGCCATCACGCGGATCCACAATGCGCAGATCAGCCAAGCCAAAATTCGCCATCGCGCGGGCGCTCGCGCCAATGTTCTCGCCCAATTGCGGATTGACCAGAATGATCGAGGGGCCATCAGCAATGAGCGGTTTATTGTGGTTCGTTCCAGCCATCGACACATCTTACCCGGTTGCAATGCCAGCGCTATACTGCCGAAATTGCTGAAACGCGAGTGAGAAAGGGCATCAAGCCGTGAAACCCGAGACGGAAGACCTCGCCTCCCGCATCCGCGTTGCCTTGAGGAATGAGCAAAATTTGAGCGAACGCAACATGTTTGGCGGCGTCTGCTTCATGCTGAACGGCAACATGCTCTGCGGGGCCAGCAACACGGGCAATTTGCTTCTGCGGGTCGGCGCAGAACGTGAAGCGGACGCCCGTACAAAGCCGCACACAACGGAGATGAATTTCACGGGTCGCCCCATGCGGGGATACATCTATGTCATGCCGCCGGGGTTTGCAGACGACCAAGACTTAGCCAAATGGCTGGCCACAGCAAAAGAGTTTGTCTGTGGCTTGCCACCAAAGTAGCCTGTTCACGCATTTGCCTTGCCCGACAGCGGTGATATAGACGCGTTGTCGCATTCGGGAGCCTGCGGCGGCACGGTTTACTGCCAGCTCATGCTCCACCGCAAACACGCTCAAATAAGAGCGACAGGCAAGGCTCAACAATGAGCCCAACACGTTAGAAAGTGCTCGAAATGGCAAAAATCAAGGTCGAAAATCCGCTGGTCGAATTGGACGGCGATGAGATGACCCGCATCATCTGGCAGTTCATCAAAGACAAGCTGATCCACCCCTATCTCGACATCGACCTGAAATACTACGACCTCGGCATCCAAGCGCGTGACGATACGGACGATCAGATCACCATCGACGCCGCCGAAGCGATCAAGAAGTACGGCGCAGGCGTCAAATGCGCGACGATTACGCCGGACGAAGCCCGCGTTGAGGAATTCGGCCTAAAGAAAATGTGGCGCTCGCCAAACGGCACGATTCGCAACATTCTGGGCGGCGTTATTTTCCGCGAACCCATCATCATGAAAAACGTGCCCCGCCTTGTGCCCGGCTGGACGCAGCCGATCATCGTTGGCCGTCACGCCTATGGCGACCAATACCGCGCCACGGACTTCCGCTTTCCTGGCCCCGGCAAGCTCACCATGAAATTTGTGGGTGAAGACGGCGAGACAATGGACTTCGATGTCTTCGACGCCCCTTCTTCCGGTGTTGCGATGGGCATGTATAATCTTGATGAGTCAATCAAAGACTTCGCCCGCGCTTCGCTCAACTACGCGCTGAACCGCGGTGTCCCGTGCTACCTTTCTACCAAGAACACCATTTTGAAAGCCTATGACGGCCAGTTCAAAGACCTGTTTGAAGAGATTTATCAATCCGAGTTCAAAGACAAATACGAAGCCAAGAAAATCTGGTACGAGCACCGCCTTATCGATGACATGGTGGCCTCTGCGCTGAAATGGTCCGGCGGCTATGTCTGGGCCTGTAAAAACTACGATGGCGACGTGCAGTCCGATATCGTGGCACAAGGCTTCGGTTCGCTCGGTCTGATGACATCCGTTCTGATGACGCCGGACGGCAAAACAGTCGAATCCGAGGCTGCTCACGGCACAGTCACCCGCCACTACCGCGCGCACCAAAAGGGTGAAGAAACCTCAACAAACTCCATCGCATCCATCTTTGCATGGACCCGTGGCATCGCTCATCGCGCGAAGCTGGACGACAACGCGGCCTTGGGCAAGTTTGCTGACACGCTCGAACAGGTTTGTATCGACACCGTCGAAAGCGGCCATATGACAAAAGACTTGGCCCTGCTCATCGGCCCCGATCAGCCGTGGCTGTCCACCACAGGCTTCTTGGATAAAGTCGACGAGAACCTGCAAAAGGCCATGAGCTAGTTGCAACCATCAGTTTAGCAAGACACCACGCCTCCGAAACTGCTCCGGAGGCATCTTCGCATATTGAAACTAAAACACTATGGTCGGCGGATATTTCTTGGCCGACCTACGGGACCGTCTCCAGGTCTCACCCCCCTCGGTCTGGCCCGACGTTGCCGCCGAATACGTGGACGATCCGCTCTTCTCGGCCGACGAATACGCGGGCGGTCGGCCCTTCTTGGGCGCCGTATCCGAGGCCTATCGGCTTTAGGGCGTCTAATAACACCAGGCCGACGATACCGTGGGCCGCGGTATCGAGGGCTAGAATATCTCGGTCGACGATAGCGTGGCCTGCGAATTCGTGGACGAATGTATATGCTGGGCCCATCCCAATACGGATCCTCATAATATGGGTCGCGATACCGCCGATAACCACGCCGAACTCTTGATGGCCTGAGAAATCGTCTCGAAACCCATCCATTGAGACCGCGAAAACGAACTCTGCACCAAGAACGAATGCAACGTCTTACGCTTACGCGGCGTCCTGCTGGAATGACATCAAGAATCCTGTAGCGAACTCCCGGACCGGCTCGCATGTTCACATCTGCGACCGCACGTGCGTTCCACGCTGCATACGCCTGCTGCGGACCGAGCATGAAGGAGCCGATGACCGAAAGAATGATGACGAAGTGTTTCATGACATTCTCCTCGAATTAGTATCGAGGGTCAGTGAACACCGCATGACGGCTTCGTTAGTTGATGCAGATCAATCTCAAAACGGTAGAGGCCAAGCGCTTCGCTCAGGAGAAATCACCAAGCTCACAAAAGCTGACTAGGAAGCTATAAGCGTTCGCACCGCCGCAAGCGCGGCATCACACTTTTCGCCATCCGGTCCGCCGGCCTGTGCCATGTCTGGCCGACCGCCGCCGCCCTTGCCGCCAACGGCTTCAGACGCTGCCCGCACCATGTCGACCGCGCTGAACCGCTCGATCAGATCACCGCTCACACCCACAACCACTGCGGCTTTGCCATCTTCGGTTTTGGCGGCAATTGCCACGATGCCAGAGCCAAGACGACTTTTCTCCTCGTCAACCAGCCCTTTAAGCTCTTTCGGTGAAATGCCTTCGATCACCCGACCGGAAAACATTACGTCGCCAATCGTTTCTGGTCCGGCCTGATCCGCCGATCCGCCCCCCATAGCCAGGCGTTTCTTCGCTTCCGCCAGTTCGCGCTCCAGTTTTTTGCGCTCATCCAGCAAAGTGGCAACGCGGGATGGCACATCTGCAGGCGCGGATTTTAGCGCTGCGGCTGCTTCGCGCAGCAGTTCGTCCTGCCCTTGGAGATATTCACGCGCCGCCTTCCCCGTGAGCGCTTCAATGCGGCGAACACCCGACGACACTGCGCTTTCCGATACGATGGCAACCAAACCAATATCTCCCGTTTGGTTCACATGGGTACCGCCGCACAATTCCAATGACCACGGTTTGCCGGCCCTTTCGCCTTCCATGATCTTGCCCATAGAAACCACACGAACTTCATCGCCATACTTCTCGCCAAACTGCGCCTGTGCGCCCAATTCGATGGCATCGTCAACAGCCATCAAAGTGGTTGTAACGGCATCGTTCTGCATCACGTAGGCGTTTGCCAAATCATCCACTTGGGCCATTTCGGAGACTTCAACAGGCTTGGGATGAGCAAAATCAAAACGCAGTCGCTCCGGCGCAACAAGCGAACCTTTTTGAGAAACATGATTGCCCAGAACTTCACGCAACGCTTCATGCACCAAATGAGTGGCCGAATGATTTGCACGCAGTTGAGCGCGACGGGCGTGATCAACTTCCAAAGTAAGTGCATCCCCCACTTTGATCGAGCCGTCGTTGACGGTGACCTCATGAATAAACAAACCGTCCGCCTTCCTTCGGGTATCACTGACATTCAATGAGCAATCAGGCCCAGATACCAAACCAGTGTCGCCCATCTGGCCGCCGGATTCGCCATAGAATGGCGTTTGGTTGACGATCAACCAACCGGTTTCACCCTGCTTAAGCGCACCAACAGTTTCGCCATCACGAACCAGGGCCTGAACAACGCCTTCAGCCTTTTCGGTGCCATAACCCAAAAATTCTGTGGCCCCGTGTTCTTCACGCAGTTTAAACCAAATACTCTCCTCCGCAGCACCGCCGGCACCCTGCCAAGAGGCCCGCGCCTCTTGTTTTTGACGTTCCATTGCGACGTTGTAGGTATCTGTATCAACCTCAATGCCGCGGCGACGCAGTGCGTCTTGGGTCAGATCGAGCGGAAAGCCATATGTATCGTAGAGTTTGAATGCAGTTTCACCATCCAGCTTATCGCCTTCATTGAGTTCAGCGCTGGCTTCATCAAGCAATGAAAGACCGCGGTTGAGCGTTTTGCGGAACCGCGTTTCTTCCAGTTTTAGCGTCTCGCTCATCAATGCTTCGTTGCGGCCAAGTTCGGGATAGGCACTGCCCATTTGCCCGATCAAGGCTGGCACGAGCCGCCACATGAGCGGGTCTTGCGCTCCCAGCAGGCTGGCATGGCGCATTGCACGGCGCATGATGCGGCGCAAAACGTAGCCACGCCCTTCGTTTGAAGGCAAAACTCCATCAGCGATCAGAAAACAAACAGCGCGCAAATGATCCGCGATGACACGGTGGCTGGCACGTGTCTTTTCATCCGACCCTACTCCCGTCGCTTCTTCACTGGCGCGGATCAGTGCTTTGAAAAGATCAATTTCATAGTTGTCGTGCGTGCCTTGAAGCACGGCAGCGATACGCTCAATACCCATGCCGGTATCTATGGACGGCTTGGGCAGATCAACGCGCTCATCGGGCGTAACCTGTTCGTATTGCATGAAAACCAGATTCCATATCTCCACAAAACGGTCGCCATCCTCTTCAGGTGACCCCGGAGGACCGCCCCAGATATGATCGCCATGATCGAAGAAAATTTCTGAACACGGCCCGCAAGGACCGGTATCACCAGCCGACCAGAAATTATCCGACGTTGCGATGCGAATGATGCGCTCATCATTCAATCCAGCGATTTTTTTCCAAAGATCAAAAGCCTCGTCGTCCGTGTGATAGACGGTAACGAGCAGTTTGGCGGCGTCCAGACCGAATTCTTTCGTTAGAAGGTTCCACGCCAATTCGATGGCGTCCGCTTTGAAATAATCGCCGAACGAAAAATTGCCCAACATCTCGAAAAATGTGTGGTGACGGGCCGTGTAGCCAACATTATCAAGATCATTATGCTTGCCCCCTGCCCGCACGCACTTTTGCGATGTGGCGGCGCGCGTGTAGTCACGTGTTTCCAGCCCCGTAAAGACGTTCTTGAACTGCACCATACCAGCGGCGGTGAACATCAAAGTGGGATCATTGCGCGGAACCAAAGGTGAGGATTCAACCGCCGTGTGTCCGTTCTTCTCAAAATACGAGAGAAAGGAAGAGCGAATATCGTTTACGCCGGTCATTGGATGTATGTTCCCAAAGTTTTGATGCCGTTGAAATGTCCCAACGTTGAACAAGAGTGCAACACAGGATTGCGCAGCTTTGACCAGTTTCGCAGGATAATTTCAACTGTGCATTGCGCACACTTGAAACGAGCCGGGCCGATCAGTTCAACCCAAAGCCACAATGAGCACCCCCAACAAAAAGGCCGCCTCGGATCGAAGCGGCCTTTTGTGAGTATATAGCCCAGAAGCAGGCCGATCAGCTTGCAGCTTCTCCCAGATCCAAATCCGCCTCGGAACCTTCTTCATCCTTGCCTGTCGGCTCATCAAGAAGCTTCTCTCCTATAAGACCGGCGTTTTGACGAATTCTGCCTTCAATCTCTTGCGCAACTTCGGGATTTTCCTTGAGGAAGGTCTTGGCATTTTCACGCCCCTGCCCCAGCCGCTGACTATCGTACGAGAACCATGCACCGGACTTCTCAACGATCCCGGCTGTAACACCCAAATCAACCAGTTCGCCCATTCTTGAGACACCTTCGCCATACATAATGTCGAATTCGACCTGCTTGAACGGAGGCGCAAGCTTGTTTTTGACGACCTTGATACGTGTCTGGTTGCCAACAACCTCGTCACGATCCTTGATCGCGCCAATGCGGCGAATGTCGAGGCGCACGGACGAGTAAAACTTGAGCGCATTACCGCCGGTGGTTGTTTCGGGCGAACCGAACATGACACCGATTTTCATGCGGATCTGGTTAATGAAGATCACCATCGTGTTCGACCGTGAAATCGACGCTGTGAGCTTGCGCAACGCCTGGCTCATCAACCGAGCTTGAAGGCCCGGAAGTGACGCGCCCATCTCGCCTTCGATTTCAGCACGCGGGGTAAGAGCGGCAACCGAGTCGATCACCAGCACATCACAAGCGCCGGAACGGACAAGCGTGTCGGTGATTTCCAACGCTTGCTCGCCGGTATCAGGCTGGGAGATCAACAAGTTTTCAAGATCAACACCAAGTTTACGGGCATAGACCGGATCGAGCGCGTGCTCGGCATCCACAAAGGCACAAATACCGCCCTTCTTTTGAGCTTCAGCCACCACGTGCAGTGCCAGAGTCGTCTTACCAGACGATTCAGGGCCATACACTTCAACGATCCGCCCTTTTGGCAAACCGCCAACGCCCAACGCAATGTCGAGACCAAGACAGCCAGTTGGGATCGTCTCGATCTCCACCGCTTGCTCGTTCGCGCCAAGGCGCATAATGGAGCCTTTGCCGAACGCTCGTTCGATCTGGCCGAGCGCTGCTTCGAGCGCCTTTGATTTATCCACGTTTTTGTCCTCAACCACTTTTAGGTTCGGTGCGCCCATCTTGGTCATCCTTATTTCACGTGTTGTGCGTGCATTGCAATTTGGTGTTTTTGTACCGTTTTTGTTCTCATTTGTAAATACCAATTTAAGTTATTGTTATTAAGCAATAAAACTCTATTTGTTCTAATTTTGTTCACAGTCAAACATCAAACTGCCACTCTCGACCGAATGTGAAGGTCACAGTTTTTGCCGTCAGAACATGTCCCACCCGCACGATTCGACAACCTTGATCAAGCGGCCCGCTCGTGGCACCGCGGGCATATGACAACCACCCTTTCCCCATTTGTCTTCTTCGGCGCTTCTCATGTTGACCGATTGGGATGGGCAAGTGAGCCAATTCTGTCCGGTCGCTCCACGCCAGGGCGTTTCCAGGAACGTGTGGGAGGCGCAGCCCTTAATACAGCCAGCCTGCTGGCCGCTTGTGGGTGTCATATCACGCTCCACTCCATTTTGGGCGAAGACGCCGCCGCAGACATGGTTTGCGAGGAGGTCGCCCGGCGCAGAGTGACACTTTTGGCTCAATCCGGCGAGCAAACGGCGCAATACACCGCGATCTTAGATCATGACGGCGATTTGGTCGCCGCGCTAGCCGACATGGCAATTTATGACGGCTTCAGCGCGCCGGAAGCCAGCACTTCCGGATGGTCCGTGATCGACACCAATCTACCGGAACAGGCTCTTGAAACGATTGCAGCCAACGCTGAGCAGCTTTGTGCCTTGGGCGTTTCTGTTGCCAAGATCGGCAAGCTGCAAAAGCTGATTGCAAATATCGATTTGCTCTTCGCTAACGAAGGCGAAGCACTGGCCTTGGCGCAGGGTGCCATTACCGTCGAAGAAGCTCTTCAGCAATTATCCAAACAGGGGTTGAAGTCCGCGGTTATCAGCGCGGGCCAAAACCCAGTTTGGATGTTGGAAAACGGCAAAATCACGCGCCAGCCCGTTTCACAGTTCAGCGCCATCAAAGATGTCACCGGCGCGGGTGATGCGTTGGCCGCATTGACGTTGTTTGAACTGTCATCGGGCAAGTCGCTCTGTGATGCCGCTATAACTGGCATTAAAGCCTCGCAGTTGATCTTGTCCATCGACGGACCCTATCGCGCCGATATCGGCCAAGCGCTTGGTCTTGCTGCCCCTGTCGTTCTATAGGCCAAACCCAACCTGCAATTGCGGAACTTATTCATGCTCTCCATCCGATACAGCAAATCCGTTGAAGCCGCCCGCGAGGCAGGCACGCCGCTCGTTGCGCTGGAATCCACCATCATCACGCACGGCATGCCTTGGCCCCAAAATGTCGAGACAGCACGCATTGTCGAACAAGCCGTGCGCGATGAAGGGGCGGAACCGGCAACAATAGCCGTTCTTGAGGGCGTGCTGCACATCGGGCTGGAAGATGAAGAACTGGAACAGCTCGGCAAAGCGACAGATGTGATGAAACTGTCGCGCGCCGATTTCGCTTATGCGCTGGCGCAGGGTAAAACCGGTTCGACCACAGTGGCAGCGACCATGATTGCAGCGCACCTTGCTGGTATCGCCGTGTTCGCCACCGGCGGCATTGGTGGCGTGCACCGAGGCGCTGAAACGACGTTCGATATTTCTGCCGATCTGGAAGAGCTCGCCAAAACGCCTGTCACGGTCGTGTGTGCGGGCGCGAAGGCGATACTCGATCTTGAAAAAACACTGGAAGTGCTGGAAACCAGAGGTGTACCGGTCATCACTTATGGCGCAGACCGCATTCCCGCCTTCTGGTCGCGAGAGAGCAATCTCGCCTCGCCACTTCGACTGGATACGGCCGCAGAAATTGCCCAGCACAACGCCATGCGCCGCGCATCTGGCCTTTCTGGCGGAACCTTGATTGCCAACCCGGTTCCGAAAACAGATGAAATACCGGCGCAGACGATGAACGCCCACATCGAGCAGGCGCTGGCTGACGCCGCTTCTGACGGCGTGAGCGGGAAAGCAGTGACGCCCTTCCTATTGGGGCGCATCTTCGAATTGACCGAAGGCCGCAGCCTGCACACCAACATTGCACTGGTGGTCAACAATGGCCGTCTTGCCGCCCAAATTGCCTGCGCAGAGGCTGCTCGCGCAATGCCTGCTGTGTGACATTTCATACATGCACACCGCCAGCTTTTCGTGCATTGTTGCCTTGTGCGGCAGACTGGTTAAACCAAACGCGCAACGGGCGGTGTAAGAAAGATTCGACACTTGAATATCGGGCAACAGGGTTGGCGGACCATGCGCAACGCACCAAAGAGAGCGCTAATGCGGCTTGCAGCCATGTCGGCGGCTCTCGTCTTGCTGGTTGGCTGCACAACCACTGGCGTATTGAACCCACAACCAATCGCACCCAAGCCCACCCGCTATGCAGCGATAGTCATGGATGCCCGCACGGGCCGGGTGCTGCATTCTGAAAAAGCAGATGCCCGCCGCTTCCCCGCTTCGTTGACCAAGATGATGACCGTATACATGCTGTTTGAAGCGCTGGATCGTGGGCAACTCACCAAATCAACGCCGATCTATTTTTCCCGCAACGCGGCGCGCAAACCTGCATCAAAGCTCGGCTTGCGAGCGGGGCAATCGCTCACGACTGACCAGGCAATTCAGGCGCTGGTGGTCAAATCTGCCAACGATGTGGCCACGGCAGTGGCCGAACGGTTGGGCGGCTCAGAAGCGCAGTTTGCCCGCACGATGACACTAAAGGCCCGTTCACTAGGCATGAACTCAACGACTTTCAAAAACGCATCCGGCCTGCCTGATCGGGGTCAGATCAGCACGGCACGCGACATGGCAAAGCTTAGCATCGCGCTGAAAAGGCGCTTTCCCCACCACTACCATTATTTCGGCAAGACTTCGTTCAAGTTTGGCAACCGCACGATACGCGGACACAACCGCGTTCTCGGCCAATTGAAGGGCGCTAATGGCATCAAAACGGGCTACACCCGCGCTTCCGGGTTTAACCTTGCTACATCGGTCACCCGTGGGCGCCGCTCTTATGTGGGCGTGGTTATGGGCGAGAATTCTGGCGGCGTGCGCAACAAGCGCATGGTGCAATTGATGAACCGATACGCCAGATGATGCGGCTTACGACAGCCTTGGCGCTGGGTGGCTTGATGCTGGCAGCCATGCCTGCATCTGCCAATGAAGCCCTTGATCGAGAATTGGAAGCAGTCAAAGCCGAATGTGATGTGTATGCGGAAGGCGCGGACAAACCCAGACGATATGAATTTGAAGAAACCCTGCCCGGTAACGATCAGGCTTCGAAATTCACGCTTGTAGAGGTTCCCTGCTGGCGGGCTGCTTACAATTTCGGCAACGCCTATTTCCTGCTGGATTCATATGGCGACGTGGAGCGCATAACATTCGCCCAACCAGTGCTCGACACGCAAATGAGCGGCGACGGTGAAGACGCCAAACTGTTGTCGACCCGCATTGTGGGCTTTTCATCCACGAGGCAGCTCACCAACCCATCTTTCGACCCCGCCACGCGCACGCTCACCAGTTCACCCAAAGGGCGCGGCATTGGCGATGTTTCATCCTCCGGCACTTGGGTGCTGCGCGGTGCGCGTTTCGTGCTTTTGCGCTATGAAGACGATCCTACCTATAACGGCAAGGAAGACCCGGTGACCGTATTCGACGCAGAAAAAGGCATTTGGGGCTACAACCCGTGAAGCCTTCGCGCGAAATCTCCCGCCTGATTGAAATCATGGCCGCCCTACGCGAGCCGGATACCGGTTGCCCTTGGGACATTGAGCAGGACTTCAAATCGATCGCGCCCTATACCATTGAAGAGGTCTATGAAGTCATCGACGCCATCGAGCGCGACGACCGCGACGACCTACGCGAAGAGTTAGGCGATCTTCTGCTGCAAGTGATCTACCACTCTCAAATGGCGACCGAAGAAGGCGCGTTTGACTTTGGCGATGTGGTCGAGGGCATCACCACCAAGATGATCCGCCGCCACCCCCATGTTTTTGGCTCCGAAGAAGCACGCTCCGCCGGCATGGCCAAGGGCGCGTGGGAGCGCATCAAGGCTATCGAAAAGGCCGAACAAGCCGAACGCCGCGCGGCAATGGGCTTGCCACCCAAGGGTTCCGGCACATCGCGCCTCGACGACGTGCCCAACGTCATGCCCGGCCTGATGGTCGCGCTGAAACTCCAGCAAAAGGCCTCCAAAGTCGGCTTTGATTGGAACGATCCCCGCGCGGTGCTCGCCAAAATCCGCGAGGAAATCGACGAGGCGGAAGCAGAACTGGACGCAGGCGATGCGGAAAAGCTGACCGACGAAATCGGCGACATCCTCTTCGCCGTGGCCAACCTGGCCAGACACGCCAACATAGACCCCGATCAGGCACTAAGACGCTCGAACGCGAAATTCAGAAAGCGTTTCGCTCATATTGAGAATGCGCTAGGCGAACGGCTGGATGAGGCAGACCTGGACGAGATGGAGAAATATTGGGTCGAGGCTAAAGGGGAGTGAAGGATGGGCCGCTATGCGGACAAAGTCGACGATGCGCCCGCTAAAACCAATGGCTGCTTGTATGAACTGCGCATGCACTCATCTGCTACTGTAGGCCCATTTAGAGGCCCATATTTTCCGGAGCGGGAACACGTGTTATAACTATTTTGTTTCTTAGCACTTCAAACTCAGCGATCTGAGCCTCGGAATATCTACGCATCTCGCAGTAAACCTGTGTCACAGCTTTTGTTATCTGAGACATCAGACCGGGAACAAAGAATTCCACCTCTCGTTCATCTTTATGTCTGGGGCGCTTTTCTCCAAACCCAACATCTAATATCACGCGCCTGCGCACCTCATAATTTGGGCGTTCAGGAAAGATACCTAAAGTGATTTTGTTCGTGTTACCATTTACTGAGCCAAGGAACGTGAACTTATTTCCATGATGGGCGATGTTTTTAGCCCAAGTGTTCCCACGCTCCTCATACTCTCCCCACGGATACGCTCGACCTAAATGAACTGATGGGTTTCTGACAGTATTGATAAATGTTTCTCCAATGTGCTCGGGCCATCCAAACCATTTGCAGATGAGTTCTGCGATTTCCCTGTTTGTAACTTGGCTTCGCAGGAGTTGGATGCAAGCCAACCAATTTATCAAGGTACAGATATTGTTGATAATGTCATTAAAGACAAACATCCTGCGGTCGATCTCACGACTATTCTGATAAATCTCATCCATAGACCGAATATGGTCAATCCATAGCTTCGCCTCATGCAGCACTTCACGAGCGTAAACTCTCTCACCCCTATTTAGCTCAAGTTGCTCATTGAGTTCCTTGAGTTCCAATTCAGCTAGTTCACTAATATGCATATAAAATTCCGCCAATAGAGGCCAAATGTAAGTTACCAATGTTTTGGCGGCAATGCCAGGATGGGGCGAGAACTTGGTGGCACTGAATAGCCCCTAGATTTGTAGACACCTTCTTCCCTAATTTTGAGGCAAGGAGGCCATTATGGGCAAAGCCAATTTCAGTGACGATTTCAAGCGTGATGCGGTGC